>DATFBM010000027.1:0-16918 GCA_035253825.1 Acidimicrobiia bacterium
GGGGGCATGGCCGAATTCCTCGGAGTGGATCCCGCTCACCTGGCAGCCTGGGAAGAGGGTCGGCCCGCGTCCGAGGAGGGGATCGAAAGCTACCGGAAGGCCCTGGATTGGATGCGGAACGCTCTCGGCACCTACTCGCCCCGTTGGATCTCGACAACCTTTACCCTTTTGCTGTTGCGCGACATGGGCCTCGACCCCGCCAGCGCCGAGGCTCGTAGAGCGGTGGGTCTCGTTCGCGACAACAGCAAGTGGGAAGAGGGCGGACAGGACTACTTCGACGGAGAAGTCGAGCCCTGCATCAACGGGATGGCGGTGGCGATCGGGGCCTACTTCGGCGAGAAGGTCGACGGGATCGTGGAAAGGCTGCTCGGTGAGCAGCTCGGGGACGGGGGGTGGAACTGTGAAGCAGAGAGGGGCTCGACCCGGGGATCGTTTGACACCACCATCTCGGTTCTCGAAGGCCTGCTCGAGTATGAGAATGCGAACGGCGGCTCGTCGAAGGTGACCGAGGTTCGTCGGGCCGGTGAGGAATATCTTCTCGAGCGACGCCTAATGCGACGCATCTCCACCGGCGAAATCATCTCCCCGGCTTGGCTGCAATTCTCATATCCGCCCCGTTGGCACTACGACGTTCTCCGGGGGCTCGACTACATGCGCAGTGCGAGCCTCGAAGCCGATGAGAGATCAGCCGAGGCGATAGAGCTCGTCGAGAGCAAGCGCCAGCCGGACGGACGCTGGCTGCTCGAGAACACCCATCCCGGTCGCGTCCACTTCGAAATGGACGAGGGCGACGGCCAGCCCAGCCGCTGGAACACGCTGCGGGCCATGCGGGTACTCAGGTGGGCGGGCAGAGGATGAGTGGTCCGGTTGAAGCCACGACCCGACCTCCGAACGAGGGCCTGGGCATTAGCACCATCGAGGTAAAGGAAGGTCGGCGCACGCAGCTGGGGGATATGGGCATCCTGCGGGTGCTGCCCACCAAGGGGCGCCGTAGCATCGGGCCCTGGTGCTTTGTCGACTTGATGACGCCCGACAATCTCGAGGCACCTCCACCTCTGGAAGTCGGTCCCCACCCACACATTGGACTATCCACCGTGACGTGGCTTTTTGCCGGAACCGTTCTCCACACCGATTCGCTCAACAATCAACAGCCGATTCGCCCCGGGGAGCTGAACCTCATGACATCGGGACGAGGGATCGCCCACGCCGAAGAAGGGATTGAGCCCAGCGCCAGCGAGGAAACCGGCGGGATCATGGGGGCACAGATGTGGCTGGCGCAGCCGGAGGCGACCCGCAACGGAGCTTCTGGCTTCCAGCACCATGACCACCTGCCCGAGGTTGAGCTGGACAATGGCGTGGGGCGGGTGTTGATCGGCGAGCTCGGTGGAACGCTCGCCCCCACCCGATCCGAACACCCCACCGTCGGCATCGATTTCAAGCTTCGTGGCCCGCTCGAGGTCGAGGCCAATCGACAATTCGAATACGCGGTGGTGCCGATCGACCGACCGATCAAAGTCGACGACGCCGTTGTCGAGCCGGGCTCTTTGGCGGTGCTGCCCTCTGGCTATGAGTCTTTCCGGCTTGAAACTCGGACCGGTCCCGGTCGGGTGCTGGTTTTGGGAGGCTTGCCCCTTGGCGTGGAGTTGAAGATGTGGTGGAACTTCGTCGGCCGGACGGAGGACGAAATCACCGAGGCGTGGCGGGACTGGCAGAACCACAACGAGGAGCGCTTTGGACCGGTCCCCTCGACGTTGGCCCGGGTCGCCGCCCCACCACCGCCCTGGTTGCGGGCAGGTGGCTGAGTCGCGGCGTCGTTAGGCGCTGGCGCCGCGGTAGTGGCGAAGCGAGAGCCGCCAAACCAGTGAGGCCCCCAGCAAGGCAGCGGCGGCGACTAGGACAACCACCAGTACCAACCTCAGAGTGGTCCGCCCCAGCAATGCCTCTACCGGGAAGGTGGTCATCACCGCCACCGGCAGGCCAAAGGTGAGCAGCGCCCGAACGAACCCCCGATACATCTGCACGGGAAAGCGCCCCGCCTCCACCACACCCTGCAGAAAATCGTCGAGTGCTTCGCCGCCGATGGCCCACAGCGCCAGGCTTTGGATAGCCACGGCCAACGCATACACCACTGAGAGAGCGCCGGCCCCGAGGACCACCCACGCGGCCAAGTCGAGAACAGAGATCGTTTCACCCCGCCAGATCAACGCCGCCACCATCAGGCCGATCCCGAGCAAGGGATCTAGGAGGTTGTAAATGCCCAGGTGGCGAAAGCTCACCATGAACTGGCTGTTGACCGGCTTGGTGAGGACGAAGTCGAGCGTGCCCATGCGGACGTACTCCGTCATCCGGCCCAGGTTCGGCTGGATCAGCGCCTGTCTCAAGCCATTGACTGCGAAGAACCAACCCATGACCACCAAGAGCTCTGGATAGGTCCAACCGTTGACGGTATCCCCGAAGCGAAAGTAAACCCCCACTCCTAGCGCCGCCCACACCAACCAGAACAGGCTGAGCAAGGCATTGGAGACGAAATTGAGCCGATACTCCAACTCGGCTTGAACGGTGGCCGACCAGAAAATCCGTAAGAGACGCAGATAGCGTTTCATCCGCTTACCGCCTGGTAATGACGGAGACCCGCTCGCCACAAGCGGGAAAAAGCCAGGACAAAAATCAGAAACCAGATCGCCGTGACCAGGAGACCGGCGGATGACTGGGCGGGAGTCGAGCGACCTACCAGGATGTCGAGCGGTAGCCCCATTGAAGACCGAAAAGGGAGTAGATAGGAGGCAACCCGCACCGGGGCGGGGAGAAGCTCGGTCGGTGCGATCCAGCCAGAGAGAAATGCCCCCGCCCCCCACCAGAGCGAATAGAGGTTGGCCATCTGGGTCGACCAAAAGGCCGCCGTGGCGAAAGTCATCGAGATGAGGACATTGAGTAAGAAGCCGCTCAAGACCGCGACGACGACCAGTAGGAGGCGGGCGGGGGTCGCTGAATAGCTGAGGTCATCCCAGGCAAGGCTGACGGCGACAATCGCGGGGACAAGGAAACCCGCCATCACCAGCCGGAAGCCGACCTCCCGAGCCAGGTATTGGAAGAATGGGTGCATCGGCCGGAGAAGCCGAAAGGAAAGAGCGCCCGAGCGCATGTCCTCGTCCCACGCCCAGGTGAGAAAGCTCGATGTCAGTTGAGCGATCACCGCCGCCGCGAAGTAGTAGCCAATGAGCTCCTCACGGCTCCAGGGGAGGCGGTCGCCGGAGGTTTGCTCCACCGAAAGCCAGACGGCCAGCATCAGGAGCGGAAAAACGCTCGACAACACCCAGATGAGGATCCGGGCGCGGTACTCGACGGCAACTGCCGTTTCGGCCCTGACGAGGGCCAGGAAGGACCTAGTCGTCACGTTCGGTGAACAGTCTGTCGACGACCTCTTCGATTGGCGGGTCGGCAATCGAGACATCTGATACCGGGAGAGCAGTCAGCATTTGGGAGGCGACCGTCGATATGGAATCCCGTGGCACCTCGATCACGGCCGACAATTTTGACCGATTCACCACTTTGCCGAATCGGGCCAGGGCGGGTTCGTCGACCTCGTTGGCCAGGGTCACTGTGATCTGTCGGAAGGGCGCTCGCTGGGCGAGCAACGTCGTGAGGTCTCCGTCGTAGCGCAGGACACCGAGGTCGATCACCAAAACTCGCGAGGCGAGAGCTGTGATATCGGCCATGTAGTGGCTGGTCAGAAGCACCGTGGCGCCGTAGTCCCGGCTGTAGTGGCTGATGAAGCGCCGCACCGCGGCTTGGGCACTGACATCAAGCCCCAACGTCGGTTCATCCAGAAACAGGACTCGAGGTCGGTGGAGAAGGCCGGCGGCCAACTCACAGCGCATGCGTTCTCCGAGGCTGAGATTGCGCACTGGCCGGTCGAGGTAGGGGCCAATCTCGAGCAAACCGACGACAACATCGAGGGTCTCCTCGAAGTCCTTTCTGGGTATTCGGTAGATCTCCCGGTTGGCGTGAAAGGTCTCCATTGCCGGTAGGTCCCAATAGAGCTGATTTCTCTGGCCCATGACAAAGGTGATGGTTCCCAGGAAACTCTGGTCCCGTTCAAAAGGTCGAAACCCGGCGACGTCCAGTTGACCCGCGTCGGGGTAGAGGAGACCGGCGAGACATTTCAGGGTCGTCGTCTTCCCAGCACCGTTGGGTCCGAGAAACCCGACCACCTCTCCAGCGGCCACCCGAAAGGAGATCCCGTCCACCGCCCGCACCAGGACGTACTCGCGACGGATAAGGCCGCGCAAACCAGCACGCATCCCAGTTTCTCGCCGGTGGACCCGGAAGTGCTTGACGAGACCCTCGACAGTGATCACAGGGACGCGATCCTGGCAGCCGCGCTCGCCCCCAGCGACCAATACCGAAGCCCTGTGCGCAACATCCGCGCTCGTGACAAACTGACCGGCGGCCCCAGCAGCTCCCCGAGCGAGAAAGGACACCGATGGCGGCGAGCAGACCGGTCCAGGTTCTCACCGGGGACGAGTATCTCGAGAGTCTCCGCGACGGGCGATCGGTCTATCTCGATGGTGAGCTGGTGAAGGACGTGACCGCGCATCGGGCATTCCGGAACTCGGCCCGATCGGTCGCCCGACTCTACGACGCCCTGCACGATCCTGCCCAGGGGCTGCTTGGCGAGGATCGCCACGGAATCATCACCCACAAGTTCTTCATGCCGAGCTACTCCGCCACGGAATTGATGGAAGCGCGGGAGGCGATCGCAGCGTGGGCCCGGCTCTCATATGGCTTCATGGGGCGCACCCCTGATTACAAGGCGTCTTTCATGGCGACCTTGGGGGCGGCCCCGGACTTCTACAGCCCCTTCACCTCGAGTGCCGAGACCTGGTACCACCGCTATGCCGAGCAGGCGCTCTTCCTCAACCACATCCTGATCAACCCCCCGATCGACCGAAACCGGGAGGTTCATGAGGTCGAAGACGTATTCCTTCACGCCGTCTCCGAACGGGATAATGGAATCGTGGTGCGGGGAGCGAAGATGCTGGGCACCGCCTCGGCTCTCACGCATGCCACTTTCGTGGCCCAAAACACCGCCACCACTTTGCAGCAAGGAAAGGCCGAGGATTATGCGCTGGTGTTCATCGCCCCGATGGACACTCCGGGGATGAAGCTCATTTCACGCCGCTCGTTCGAAGCTGCGGCTGAATCGCCCTGGGACAATCCGCTCTCCAGTCGTTTCGACGAGAACGACGCCATGGTCATCTTTGACGACGCCTTCATTCCCTGGGAGAACGTCCTCGTCTATCGAGATGTGGAGAAGGCAACCGGTTTCTACGCCGCCTCCGGCTTCATGAACCGCTACACACTTCAGTCCGGCACCAGGCTGGCGGTCAAGCTCGACTTCATGTGCGGGGTGATCGCCTCGGCCTTGGAGGCCAACGGCACTGACGGGTTTCGCGGCACCCAGGCCCAACTCGGGGAATTGATGGGCTGGGGATCTCTGATGTGGGCGCTCACCTCAGCCCTCGCCCTCGACCCCGAGGAGGGACCGGGAGGGATGATGATTCCCAAACTCGACTACGCCGTCCTGATCCGCCTCTTCGGGGCCATGGCCTGGCCGAAGGTGGAAGAGGCAGCGGGGGAGTTGCTGGGAGGAAGCCCGCTCGTGATGCCCTCGAGCTATCGCGATATGGCGAGCGAGGAGCTTCGGCCCTTGATCGACCGTTATTACCGCGGATCCACCAGCTCCGCTCACGATCGCATCAAGCTCTTCAAACTTCTCTGGGACGCGGTAGGGAGCGAGTTCGGCTCCCGCCACACGCTCTACGAGCGCAACTACGGTGGCAGTCCCGAGCTGGTTCGCCTCAACGTTCTCCAATTTGCCCGCGGACGGGGTCGTCTGGACGAGATGAAGGCCCTAGTGGCGGCCTGCATGGCCGAGTATGACCTCGAAGGCTGGACCGACGGACCCTGGATCTCGGCATGATCGAGATCAGGCCCGATGCCAGCATTTATCGAGTCGAGGGCGGATGGTTCGCCGCCCGATGGCATTTCTCCTTCGACCATTATCGGGATCCCGACAACGATGGCTTCGGGGCAATGCGAGTCTTCAACGACGACCGGTTGATACCCGGTGCTGTCTGGCCTCTCCACCCACACCGTGACGTCGAGGGGATCACCTACGTTGTCGAGGGACTGTTCGGCCACGAAGACAACGTGGGTGGCCCCTTCGGTCCGCTCCCGGCCGGGTCGGTCCAGGTGATGTCGCTTGGCTCAGGTGCACTTCACTCAGAAAGGAACGCATCTGCCGACGAGCCGATGCGGTTCATTCAGATTTGGATCCTCCCCGACACTCCTGACCTCACTCCGGGGGTGGAGCAAAAGGTCTTCACCAAGGACGAGCGGACCGACCGACTGCTCACCCTGGTCTCACCCCAAGGCGGGCTGGCAGCCAGGGTCCACCAGGACGCCTTTGTATACGTCTCCTCGCTCGGCCCACGGGCAGAGGTGACCAAGCGGATCGAGAGCAATCGCGGTCTCTACCTATATCTGATCGATGGTCGAGGATTGCTTAACGGTCGGACATTGGGTACCGGTGATGCCGCCAAGGTGACGGGGCCCGAGGAGATCATGTTCTTCGCCGAGGACCCGAGCGAGCTGATTCTGGTCGATGTGCCCCTTCGGTTCGAAGCCGTCGGCGTCTGGAAGGGGCGCTGAGCCCCGGAGCCGTCACCTTTCTAAAATTGGTCGAGGTTCGACATAGAAGAGGTGGACTTGTAATATCAAGAAGTACACTTTTTAGAAGGGATTGCATGTGGACCGGGTCGATGACCTCGATGTGGTGGCAACCCTGGGAGAGCCGCTGCGTCGGGCTTTGTACGAATTCGTTATCGCCGCTTCGGAGCCGGTGAGTCGCGATGAGGCTGCCGAAGCGTTGGATGTCTCCCGGCAGGTGGCCGCCTACCACCTAGACCGGATGGCCGACGACGGGCTGCTCGAGGTGGAGTTTCGCCGCCTCGGCGGCCGGGCTGGGCCGGGAGCGGGGAGGCCGTCCAAGCTCTATAGGCGCTCGAACGAGACCTATGACGTTTCGATCCCGCCTCGACGTTATGAGCTTGCTGCTCGCATCCTGCTTGAAGTGGCTCGTGATCGGGGGTTCGAGGAGGGCGCCCTCGCCGCCGCGGCCCATCGGGCAGGGGTGGAGATCGGCGAGAACGGGCTCGATTCCGCTCTGAGTGCAACTGGCTACGAGCCGGCCGAGGAGAATGGCGAAATCCGTTTTCGCAACTGTCCATTTCACGTGCTCCGCGAGCAGGACCGGAACGCCACTTGCGGTCTCAACCTGGCTCTGGTGGAAGGCCTGATCGAGGGCTCGGGTTCCGATGTCGAGGCGGTGCTGGCCCCGGAAGAGGGCTACTGCTGCGTCCGCCTTCGCCCAAAAACCGGCTAACCGCGACCCAGGGTTGGAGTCGTTGGCACCTTGGCGGTCCTGGCCCAACAGACGGATTGGTCGCCCGGTCTGCTCTCTAAAAATAAATTCGTTTTGCTAAATCGGGGCTGGTGGTCTAAAGTCGAACGGATCTAGTTATAGAGCCTGCGTCGCAGGCTCGAGATCCGAAAGGAGCCACCATGCTACGTCACCGTCCCCTGGCGATTCTGGGCCTGACCCTGATCCTGATTGCCTGTGCGCCGGCAGTAGGCACGGTCGATAGCACCAGCGCCATAGCCCCAGAGCCATCAACCACGACCGCCTCAACGCAGCCGGAACCGTCGAGCTCGGCACCGAGCACGACCGCGGTTCCGCTGGTCGATCCGGTCTCCTTCCAACAGGGAATGCGGGACCTATGGACCGACCATGTCGCCTGGACCCGGCTCTTCATCGTCAGCGCAGTGGCGGGCCTCCCTGACACCGAGGCCACTGCCGGCCGCCTGTTGCAGAACCAGAGCAACATCGGCGACGCCGTCGCCTCCTTCTATGGGGAAGAGGCCGGTGAGGGCCTGACCGCCCTGCTGCGCGATCACATCCTCATCGCCGCTGACCTGGTGTCTGCCGCGAAGGCCGGCGATCAGGAGGCGGTAAGCGAGACCAGCACCGCCTGGTATGCCAACGCCGATGACATCTCCGCCTTCTTGGCGGGAGCCAACCCGGCCTGGCCCGAGGAAACGCTCCAGGAGATGATGCACGGCCACCTCGACCAGACCCTGGCCGAGGCCACCACCCAGTTGACCGGCGATTACGCCCAGAGCGTGGCCGAGTACGACCACATCGTCACCCACATCCTGGAGATGGCCGACACCCTCGCTGACGGAATCATCGCCCAGTTCCCCGACCGGTTCTAAGCCCTACCCGGTGCCCGGTCGCCACCCCGGCGACCGGGCACCACTGCGGTCTAGAGAAGACAAGGAAACCCCTAATGACTATGACCACCATTCCTACGAAAGAGATCGAGTTCGCCCACCTACTCTCCTTCGTCGTCGCTCTCTCCGCTTTTGCGGGTGGGCTGATCCATTTCAATGTCATTGGCGATCACGCTGAATTCGAAGTGGTTGCTGCCGGCTTTGGACTCATGGGAGCGATGCAATGGGTCTTTGCCTGGCGAATTCTCACCCGGCCCTCCCACGGAACTCTGGCCCTAGGAGGCCTGTTGCACGCCGGCATCGCAACGCTCTGGATCGCTTCGCGCACGATCGGCGTTCCGTTTGTCGATGGGGCCCGCGAGCCGGCGGCAGTGGGTGTGGCCGACCTCGCCGCCAACATCTTCTCGGTTGTCGTGGTGGGCGCCGCCTTCCTCGGGTTGACCATCCAGCGTCGGGACTATCCGGTTGGCATCTCATCATCGATGGTCAGCAGGATGAAAATGGCGGCGGTGGGCTTAGCCGTCTTTGTCACGGTGCCGGCCTTGTTTGCTCCCCACACACACACCCACGAGACGGTCGAGTCGCATCCTGCAGAGGCAACTCACGACCATGCTTCGCCACCAAGCCCTGGGAGCTAACGCCGCGCCGGGGTACCTGCGGGGTTGAACAGATCTCTCATTGGTGCCAAAGCAATCAATAGAACCAATAGGGCCAAAGCAGCGAAGAGGAGGATGCGCCCGGGATGGCGGGGAACGACGTCGAACTCAGCGCGATCCCCGAGTGCGGCTCGCAAAGGCCAGCGAGCGAAGGCTGGCACCGCCATCAGGCCCCCGGTGATCGATCCGATGCTGACCATGCCGGCGCTGTAGGCAAGACCGATCGCGAGTTGACCCACGGCGAGTACACCTATCGAAATCTGACCGAAGGTGATCAACCCCCGAGCGAGCTGGCCGACTGCCACCACTCCGGTTGCGATTTGTCCGAAGGCAAAGACGCCAGTGGCGAATTGGCCGACGGCGATGAACCCATGCGCTTCCAGTCCGGCGTCGAATACCTTCACTTCGAGCGAAGGTAGCTGCGGCAGCCCGCGTAGTCTCGCTCACCAGATGATCGACGAGGAAGCAGCGGACGTTTTTGCCGCCGAGGGCCTGGTGCCTCAGGTGTGGTCGAACCGGGCGGGCGATGAGTACGGCTGGCACCAGCACGACTACCACAAGGTTTTGATATGCGTAGCCGGTTCGATCACCTTTCACCTTGGGGGAGAGGATCGAGAGATTCGAGCCGGGGATCGCCTGGACTTGCCGCCCCATACCGAGCATGCGGCAACGGTGGGTCCCAGCGGTGTTACCTGCTGGGAGGCCGCCAAGCGATGAACTTGGCGGGCAAAGTCCGGATGGCGCGCTCTTCACGTTTGTCGATGCCCATCAGGAGCAAGATCCCCGCCTGGGCGGCCAGGTCATAGGAGACAGAATTGGTTGATCCATCGCCGACATTCATCGGATAGGCGTCGACCAACGTCCAAGCATCTCGTCGAAAGTCGCGTACAGCCTGATGACGCCGACGCCTCCTGAACCGAGTCAGCTACGCCCCGAGCTTTTCCTTGATGGCTTTGATGTCGGCGGCCATCTCATCGCTTCCGTCCGGGCTTTCGTGCGACCCTCGATGGATGAAGTAGGCGGTGAGCAAAACGAACGCGAATACCTGGAGGAACTCGCTTTGCCAGTTTTCAAAGACGCTGGCAAAGAAGGAGTCCAGGAATTGGGCCGAGCCCAGGAGCGGTCGAGGCTCGCCATGAACCATCGCCTGATCGACTTCGTGCCGATACTGAAAATAGAACTGGCCGATCAACGACAAGAAAAAGAGGCCTAACAAGATCACGCTGAGGAGATGATCGTGAAGCCACTCTCCGGTCGGTTGCCTAGTCCCGCGTTGCGCGGGATCGATCTCGGGACGGGATTGGCCTATTCCTTTTTCCATCGAGCTCCTGGATACACCGGCGAGATACCCAGGTTCACTTGCAGACAAACTTGGCCCGATCACGGTGAGTTCAGTCGTAGCGATGGCGGAACATGACCGCAATACGCTGCCCCGCCTTGGCGACCTTTGGAATGCTGTGGTCGTGGGTGCGCTGACAGGAGCCGCCCATCACGATGAGATCCCCGTGCCCCGCCGGCCAGCCGATACTGGGACCGCCTCCCTTGGGCCGGATGCGGAAAGTTCGCGGAGCCCCGAGAGACAAAATGGCCACAGTGGCTTCTGGGCGGTTGCGAGCGATGCGATCACCGTGCCAGGCGACGCTGTCCCTTCCGTCTCGATAGAGGTTGCAGGTGATCCGGTCGAGCGCGAGGTCATAACGCTCGCTCAGGACCACGGACATCTCCCCGATCACCTCTAGTCCCGTCGGGGTTTCTGTGCCACTGAACGAGGCCACCAGACGGGGGCGGGGGACTTCGACACCTCTTATTCTTTCGACACCCTCGCGCCAGTCGAGCTCCTCCAGCACTTTGACAAATAGCTCATCCGGCGCATATGCCCAACCGGGTTGGCGATCGAGCCAGGCACCCTGCCCCAACTCCGTGCGCTCCATGCCGGAGAACGATCGATCGAATTCGCCGGCTTCGGCGGCCGCCGAGAACAGCGAACCCTGTATTACGTTACGCATCAGGTTCTACATCGTAAGTGAGGAGACGAACATGGTGATAGAGAGCGGGATGGGGGAGTATCCGGCCCGTCTGACGATTGATTATCCAGAGCGTCTGGACCGCCTCACCACAGCCTTCCGCCTGATCTGGGTCATCCCCATTCTGATCGTGCTGAGCCTGCTGACGGCCAACGGCAGCGAGGTGATAACCGACGAAGCCGGGCGCCAGGTGACCAGGAGCGGCGGCGGAATCACAGGGGGATTGTTCCTGGCCACGCTGTTGATGATCCTCTTTCGCTTGAAGTACCCGCGCTGGTGGTTCGACTTTGCCCTGGAGTTGAATCGCTTCTCGACGCGCGTGGGTGCTTACCTCGCATTGCTTACCGACAGGTATCCGTCGACAACAGAAGAGCAAGCGGTCCATCTTGAGCTCGACTACCCAAATGTCGAACGTGACCTCAACCGGTGGATGCCCCTGGTGAAGTGGATTCTGGCCATCCCCCACTACATCATTGTCATCGCGCTGGTGGTCGTGGCCCTACTGGCCGTCGTTATCGCCTGGTTCGCCATCCTCTTCACAGGCCGCTATCCGAGATCCATCTTTGACTTCATCGTGGGAGTCGGTAGGTGGAGCCTGCGGGTGAGCGCCTATGCCTTTCTCCTCATCACCGACCGTTATCCCCCCTTCAGCCTTCGCTAATCGAGCGTGGCTGAGCTCTACACCAGGCTCCAAGAAGCCGCTGCCGGCATTCGCCGCCGAACTGGCTTGGAAGCCCACGACGTGGTAGTGGTTCTCGGCTCGGGTCTGGGCGACTACGGGCAAACGCTGGAAAGAAGCGAGGCTATGCCATATGCCGAACTCGGCTTTCCCATCCCACAAGCAGTGGGACATGGCGGTAACGCTTACTCGGCTCAATTCGGCAACAACCACGTTTTGCTCTTGGCCGGTCGCCTTCACGCCTACGAGGGGTTGGGCATGGAAGCAGTGACATTCCCGGTAAGGGCGGCCATCCTCGCCGGCGCTCGACAAGTGGTCTTAACCAACGCCGCCGGCGGCTGTGGCGACGACATCTTTCCCGGCGACCTGGTCCTAATCACCGATCATCTCAATATGAGCGGTATCAGCCCGTTGCTCGGTGTGCACGATGAGCGCCTCGGACCACGCTTTCCGGATATGACCGACGTCTACACGCCCGAACTTCGGGGCAAGGCCCACGCCGCCGCGGTAGCCGTAGGCCAGGAGTTGAAAGAGGCGATCTATTTCTGGTGGCACGGTCCCATGTTTGAAACCCCCGCCGAGGTTCGCATGGCCAAGATGCTCGGCGCCGGATTGGTTGGGATGTCAACCGTTCCCGAAGCAACCGCGGCCCGACAAATGGGCG
Organism: Acidimicrobiia bacterium; assembly: GCA_035253825.1. Lineage (GTDB taxonomy): Bacteria > Actinomycetota > Acidimicrobiia > Spongiisociales > ZC4RG35 > JACCTH01. The sequence continues at coordinate 12,379 of DATFBM010000027.1, forward strand.
CAGAAGTGTTGGGACTGTCATTGTGCACGAATCGGGCGGCCGGATTGTCAGTTGGCCGGCTGAGTGCGGACGAGGTCATCGAGGTCGCAAACGCAGCCGCTGGCCGAGTGCGCGCCCTCTTCAACGAACTTCTGCCCCTCCTCTAGATAGAAGGGAGCCTCCTCTCATCGAGCCTCCCTGGAATATTCTTCGTTGGAGACCTCTCGCTTGTCCCACACCGTTGCCCCTCCACTGGTTATCGAGAGATGCATCATGGGCGAGGTCGGGCTGGCGCCGTGCCAATGACTTTCGCCCGCCGGCGTATAGATCACGTCTCCCGCGGCGATGTCCCTGATCTGACCATCGGCGTTACCAACCCGCCCGACACCGGTGGCGACGTAGAGCACCTGACCGCCTGGATGCGCATGCCAGAAAGTGCGCGCACCTGGCTCGAACAACACTCCGATGACCGTCACCGGACGATCGGGCTCGCGGGACATGGGAGACGACCAAACCGTCCCCGTGAAGGTCTCCTTCGATCCGAGGCTCCACTCGATCCGACTTCCAGGGGTGTGCTCCATCAATACTCCTCGTGTCCGAATTCGTTGAGTATCGCGTCGTGATGGCTGAAACTCTCCATTGGCACGAGCAGGAGTTGGTCTGGCGGCTTATCGTCTTCGCATGAGCTTCGCCACCTTGGGAGAGATCAACTGGCTCGCCCCTATTAGCGGCGATCACGCTCTCAGTCTGGCCCTGACGCGGGAAGCTCAGTGTCCTTCAGCGAGGGCCGGTTCTTTTGGATCCTCCACGAATTCCGGATTGAGTACTTCGATGATGCCGCTGATCTCGAAGAGACGACGCAGGCTCATCGGGAGGATGAGTCGCATCCGTATGCCATCCTCGCTGAGGCGGGCATGAGCCGTAATTAGCAAGCTGATTCCAACCGAATCCACCATCTCAACGCGGCTGAGATCAAGAGTCACCTGTGACGTGTGGCCACCACGCGCTCCCAGGATCCTGTTTCGTAAGGCACCGGAGGAAGCCAGGTCCAGATCGCCTTCGAATTGGATCAGCTCCTCTCCTTCTCCGGGCACGGTCGGCGTTTCGTTCGGGCGTGCGGACGCCGGTTCCAAACGGAAGTCGCTCCAAGCCAATGGGCTTTGCCCGTTTTCGAGCTGGCGCGTGAACTCGCCGAGGGACCACTTCCGAAACGCGACCAGGTCGGGGGGAGTCGCCAGTGTCAGGAGTCTCTCGCCTGCCCGGCAAAAATCGTCAACTGCGTCGAGCATCTCGTCCAGTCGCCGGATCGCGGCCAGCATTTCGGACGGGACCCGGTAAACGAGATCGATCTGGCTCTCGCCGCGCTCCGCCGCTGCAAAAAGCTCTTGACGGTTCGGATCACCGACTCCGGCAAACCTGAGGTCGAGTTCTTCCAGGAGCTCGGAGAGCTGGTGGGGCACCGACCCTCTCGGCAGATCTGCCTTGACGATGTCGAACTCCCGCTGGATCGCCTCGTAGTGGGCCGAGGCCCGGCGCCAAAGGTCGACCGGCATTTCCAACAGGCGCACCTCGACGGTCTGCCCATACTCGCTCACGCCGCGTTCTCCCGCTCCAGCTCGAACCAGACTGTCTTCCCTCCCGGTTCCTCCTCCACGCCCCAGCGATCGGCCAGGGCGTCGACAATATGGAGCCCGCGGCCAGTCGGCTCGAGATTTTGATACTCGCGCCGGACAGGGAGAGCTGCACTGTTGTCGCGGACCGCTACCCGAATGGTTTCGGCTTTAAGGATCACTGTCACGAGAAACGCGGTCCGGGCGTGGAGGATGGCATTTGTCACCACCTCGGAGACAACTGTGGCCAAGCGGAGATTGGTTTCGGCATCGTCGCTCCAGCCCGCGGCGAGAACGAAGGCGCGAGCCTCCGAGGCGGATCGAGACTCGGGGGGAAAACGTTGCTCGAGGCTTCCGGAGAGATTCCTGTCTAGGGGCGCGCTTCTAGGCATTATTTGGATACAGAAGCCATGCTACGGCTGGATACCTGTTCTGAACGTGATTCAAACTTCTCATCCTCGGCCTCGGGCTCGGGCTCGGAGCCCACTATCCGAATGGCGATCAGGATGACATCGTCGCGAACGGTGGGGACCACCGATCGAAACTGGTCAAGGGCTCGATCGACGTATACCTGGAGGTGCTCGTCGCTGCGGCACGGACCCAGCGACATGACAGTTTCGGGTGGCGGCAGCTCGCGCCGGGAAATGCCATCGGTGTAGAGAACTAGGACATCGCCCGGATAGAGATCCAAGGTGACAGGCTGGGGATTGAGGGTTTCGAGCACTCCTGCCGGGGGACACGGTATGCCCAGCAACGCCACGCTGCCGTCGGCGCGATACAACAAAGGCGGAGGGTGTCCTGCCAGGCTCACAGTGGCACTGAAGCGGTCGTCATATCGATCGAGTAAGAGGTAGGCGACGGTGCACATTCGAGGCTCTTGTTCGGTGAGCATCGTTTGATTGAGCTGACCTAGTACTACAGAGGGATTCGGTTCGAGCAGGATCGCCGTTCGGAGCGCCGACCGCGCCACCGCTACGGCCGCAGCTGCGGCAACTCCCTTTCCTTCGATATCGCCAACGACGATCCCACAGCGACGGTCGTCGACAACAACGAAGTCAAAAAAGTCGCCCCCTACCTGACCTAGGCGAGCCAGAGGCTCATAGCGCGCTGCGATCTCCAGGCCGGGAATTTCGGGGAGTGAGGAGGGCACCAGGCCTCGCCGGAGCGCTTCTGCTGTCTCGTGCTCACGCAGGTAGGCCCTGGAGTTGTTCAAGGCCAGTCCCACCCGATCGGCGATGGCGTCAATCAAGGCGAGGTCATCGCTGTCGAAGGGTGGCTCAGATTCTGTACGCACCAGGGTCATGGTTCCGAGGGCGGCGCCGGGAGGGCCGAGAGGGACGCATACGATCGATCTCAGCTGCAATCGCTCGACCAACTCGACAATTCGGGGGCCAAATCGGTCCTCGGCCCGATTTGCCAATTCCTCCTTGATCTCGGAGATGTAGGCCCGACGACCTGTCGCTAGGACCTGGGCTTGAATCCGTTCCGAGGAGATATCGATACCGCTCGGGTCGCCGATATCGAAGAGCTCGGCCGCTTCGTCGCCCTCACTAGACGCAAATGCAGCTGGTACGAGCCGATCGGAATCGTTGAGGGCGCGGAATCCGCACCAGGAAGCCAATTCGGGAACGAGTATCTCCGCCAGTGCCGAAAAGTCAGGCCCAAGCGCAAGGTGGGTGCCGCTGAGAATTGTTGTGACCCTTTGCAGGATCTTCTCAACCTCTAGCTGCCTCACGTGCTCAGAGATGTCGAGGAAGAAATTGAGGGCCCAGACCACCTCGCCGGCGTCATTCTTGATCGGGCTGGCATTGACCCTTGACCATCTGATCTTGCCGGAGCCTTTCAGGCGATAGCCCACCGTCATTTCATTCGCAATCAGCCCGTTGAGCACGCGGCGCCCGGGAAGGATGTCGACGTCGATCGGCTGTCCGGTCTCATCGACCATCTCGAAGCGACCCACCAGGTCGCTCACCGGCGCATTGGCCATCTCGGCCCCGGTGGCAAATCCGAGTATCTCCGCGGCTCGGTTGTTGGCGTAGACGAGATCCCCGGAACGGTCCTGAACAGTCACCGCCTCCGGGGCGTCCCCAAAAAGGACATCGAGCACGTGACGGTCCTGCGCCATAGCAAGTTCCAGGAACCGGTCACCGGGCACTAATCACCTCCAAGCAAGGCTAGAAGATGTAAGCCCGGCTAGGAATCGGGCTAGCTGGCGCTGGTCTCGCGCCATTCCCCACCCCAAAATTGGTGGCACACGAACGCTTTCTGCAAATTTGGTTGTTGGCGACCGGTACTCGTTCGTCAAATCACCGAATTTGGAAGAAACCGTTCGTCACGCACCGAATTTGGACGGCTGACAAAGGCGCCCAGGGAGCGGGATCAGGATCAGGACCGCTACCGCTAACCAAAAGATGGCGCCGATCTCAGTCGCCAACAGGCGGTTGACGAGGAAGGCAACCTCGGGGATCAACAATCCGACAATGAAGTGGAGCCAGCCGGGCTTTCCGGGCCGCCGCGAGAGGTAAACCGCCACGGCCACCGTGATGGCCACAGCCACCAGAAAGAACGGCCACCCCCCAAGTCCTTCCGAACGGGGCAGGCCGGTATCGAGGTTATTTAACGCCACCACCACCAGTCCCAGCCAGAACGCGACGGAGGCCAAGGAACCGGCCAGTCTCAAGAGCACGCTTCTAATCAACAATTCCCTCTCGAGGAGATTACGGGCTGGAGATGTTCACCGTCGGCACCGTCTCAATAGGCGAGAATCTGGTTAGTGCAGGTCGATCGCAAGGTCTTTGTACCAATGAGGGACGGCGTCCGGATCGCCCTCACACTCTATTTGCCCGAGGGCCGGGGTCCGTTCCCGGCGGTAGTGGAGTCGCTTCCCTATCGAAAAGAAGACGACTGTTTCACCCGCGACTGGCAGACCTACAGCTATCTCAGCGATGCGG
>DATFBM010000028.1:0-19448 GCA_035253825.1 Acidimicrobiia bacterium
ATCTGGCGACAGCTGCCCAGCGATCCGGACGCCGTCTTTGACACTCAACTCAACTTCGCCGCTGCCGACTTGGCCCCCTACGTTTCCTGGGGAACCAATCCCGGTCAGACGATTCCAATCACCGGTCGCATCCCCACCCCCGACGAAGCGGCCGACCCCACCGAGCGCGATTCGATCGAACGAGCTCTGGCATACATGGAGCTCCCCGGTGGGATCCCCATCACCGACGTCCGCATTGATCGGGTTTTCCTCGGATCCTGCACCAATGGCCGCATCGAAGACCTACGAGCAGCCTCCCGAATCGTCGAAGGACGAAGGGTCTCTCCCCATGTCAGCGCCATGGTGGTGCCTGGATCCGGCCTGGTGAAGCTCCAGGCCGAAGCCGAAGGGCTCGACTTGATCTTCAAAGAGGCCGGCTTCGAATGGCGAGACGCCGGATGTTCGATGTGCTTGGGGATGAACCCCGACATCCTCGCTCCTGGGGAGCGCTGTGCATCGACCTCGAATCGCAACTTCGAAGGCAGGCAAGGCCCGGGCGGTCGCACTCATCTGGTTTCGCCTGCGATGGCAGCTGCAGCAGCCATTGCCGGCCATCTGGTTGACGTCAGGGATTGGCAATGAGTACTCCAACCATCAGCCGTCCGACGGCACCCAAGGCATACGGCTTCTCCACCCAGAAGAAGGGGATGCTCTCCTGGGAGACGGTTCGTGATGCCCTGGCGGCGGCCACCCTCTACTGGATCGGGACCACCCGGCCCGACGGCGCCTCGCAGATTCACCCGATTTGGGGTGGCTGGGTCGGAGAGACCGGGTTCTTCGAAGGTGGAGACACCACCCGTTGGGCGCGCAACCTGGTCCGGGACCCGCGGGTGAGCTTCGGGGTCGACTCGGACGGCATGCACGTCAGTGGACGGGGAGTAGTGACCAAAGGGGAGGCTGGGGAGCACTTCGCCGCCCTGGTTGACAATTACGGGGCCAAATACGATTACCGACCCGAGGGCGACGGCAGCTTCTGGAGAATCGCTCCCCAGGTGATCATCGCCCTCGACATGTCATCGATGGCCACCTTTGCCACGTCACCCACCCGTTTCACGTTCGGGAAATGAATCCGATTTCTGTGATCGCCGGTCGGCTGGCACCGCTCCCCCGGGCCAACGTCGACACCGACCAGATCATGCCGAAGAAGTATCTCAAGCGCGTCGAGCGAACCGGATACGGCCAATTCGTGTTCGCCGAGTGGCGGGAGGCCGATCCCGACTTCGTCCTCAACCTCCCCCAATACCAAGGCGCCCGCATTCTCGTCACCGGTCCCAATTTCGGAAGTGGTTCCTCTCGCGAGCACGCCCCCTGGGGTCTGCAGGATTGGGGCTTCGAAGCAATCGTGGCGCCGTCTTTCGCCGACATCTTTTTCAGCAACTGCACCAAGATCGGATTGTTGCCGGTGGTTTTGAGCGACAAGGAAGTTGCCTGGCTGGTGGAGCTAGCCGAAGCCGAGCCGGAGGCGGTGGTGGAGGTGAACTTGCCCGAACAAAAGGTAACCGCTGACGGTTTCGCAGCCGATTTCCCGCTCGATCCCTACACCAAGTGGCGCCTGGAAAACGGACTCGATGACATCGAGCTGACGCTCAGACAAACCGAGGCGATTGATCGATTTGAGGCCGCCCGACCGCCTCATCTCCCGTCGCTTACATAACGGGTATCAGGTCGACGCGATCGGTGATAATGCCGTCGACTCCGAGTTCGAAAAGTCGTTTCATCTCGTCAACTTCGTTGATCGTCCAGACATGCACGAGCTTGCCGAAGCGGTGGGCGACCTCGATCAATTGACGCGTCACTACGGGAACCCCATACCAGGAGACCGGAACTTGGAGCGCCACCGTCGTCGAACCGAAGGGGTCGGTCGTGGCCCCCGTCCGACCAGCGATGATTGCCTTCACGGTTTCTGCGGGACCGGTCGAGGTCGCAAGCTCTCTTCCGCAGATTTCTCGGAGACGAAGCAGGCGATCGGTGGAGAACGAGCCCACGATCAACCGATGGGCGAGGTCACTTCTTCGAATCATCAAAGCAAGTGGCTCGACGACACCGTCATTCTTGAGGTCGACCACGAATCCAAATTCGGGGAATGCGTCCAGGACCGTGGCGAATGTCGGGATGCCAACTCCCTGATTTCGAAAGGGAAATGCGTTGCCGACCCGGTGGTGGTAGCCCGCATCGAGAGTTTGCAGGTCCCGGGCGCTGCGTGACCCGAAGGGGCCGGATCCGTCGGTGGTGCGCTCCAAGTAGGCGTCGTGGAAGCAGTGAAGAAGCCCTTCGCTGCTCACCCGCAGGTCGGTCTCAATGAATTTGGCGCCGTAGCCGGCGGCCTTCTCAAAGGCCGCCATGGTGTTCTCGGGCCACAGGAGCCGTGAGCCCCGATGGGCGATGATCACGGGCTCTGCCCGGTGAAACAGCGTCGTCATCTCGCCCAAACGCGCATCAGACGCGGCCTCGGCCACGTCTGATCGGCGGCAAGGGGGAAGCTAGAGGGAAACGCGGTCTTTAAGACCCTTGGCGGGTGCGAAGTGGACGTACTTGCGGGCAGGTATCGAAATCTCGGCCCCGGTGGCTGGGTTGCGGCCCTTACGAGCTGAGCGACTCTTGGTGGAGAACGTTCCAAAACCCGAGATGGTCACCTTGTCACCCGCGTCGAGCTCGACGGCGATGATCCCTTTGCCAGGGTCGGTGTCGAAGATGGCATCGATGATCTCGGCAGCCGCGGCCTGAGTCATATCGATCCTCTTGGCGAGCTTCTGTGCCATTTCCGTCTTGTTCACTTGCCCTCCTTAGGGGTTTGCGATCGCGACGCGGGCTGCGTCTCGGAATGCCACCTTAGGCAAGATCGGGTTCCGGAGCCAGGCTGCCAACGACAATATCCCCTTGTTTCACAACGGTTTTCACCAAATTGCGATCGGGTCGGTAGGCGAGGTGCCGGTAGGAATCTGACTCGAGAACGAGTACATCGCCGTGGTCGCCGGGGCGGAGTCGACCCTTGTTCGGCTCTTCCAACGCCAAAGCTCCTCCCCTGGTCGCCGACCACAACGCCTGGTCGAGCGTCAGCCCCATGTCGAGGCACGCGACCGCCATCACGAGCTGCATCGAAACCACATATGAGGTTCCCGGGTTGCAGTCGGTCGCCAGCGCCACCGTCGCCCCCAGGTCCCACAGAAGCTTTCCGGGGGCCTGCCGGGCTCGTATCGACCAAGAGGCCGTTGGACAGAGGACCGCAACCACATTTGAATCGGCTAACGCCTGCGCTTGTGCCTCGTCAATGTGCTCGAGATGATCGGCACTAACAGCATCGAGCTCGATGGCCAGCTCGACCCCGCCCGTGTTCCCGAGCTGATTGGCATGGAGACGGGGACGCAGTCCGTGACGGTTACCTGTTTCGAGCACCCGTCTGGCTTCGGGAACGGTGAAGGCGCCTTCATCGCAAAAAACATCGCAGTAGGTTGCGCTGGCCGCAACCACCGGCATCATGGTTTCGAGCAGGGCGATGTAAGCGGCGCGATCGTCGCTGAACTCCGGGGGCACCACGTGAGCCCCGAGGAAGGTCGTCACCACATCCACTGGAAGCGCCTCGCCGACCTGGCGCCCCACTTCTAGTGAGGCAACCTCGGTGGCGAGATCGAGGCCGTACCCGCTCTTGATCTCGATTGTGGTGGTCCCTTGCTCGAGCATTTGTCCTGCCCTCTCGATAGCCGATGTCAGCAGGTCGGTCGGCGACTCTGCTCTGGTGGCCGCCACCGTCGAGGCGATTCCTCCTCCAGCAGCCTGCACTTCGAGATAGGTAGCACCTTGCAGTCTCAGAGCGAACTCGTCGCTTCGATCACCGCCAAAGACGAGATGAGTGTGGGGATCTACGAAGCCGGGGATCACCGCCTTTCCCTCGCAATCCATCTCAGGCAGTTCGCCATAGCGAACCGGGAGATCCCCCCCGGCTCCGGCCCAGGCAATTTGACCATTGCGTATCGCCAGCGCCGCGTCCTCGATCACCCCCAGCCGGCTGCCGGCGCGGGGATCATTGGTCACCAACTCCGATATGCCTGTCAGCACCAGGTCCCCCGTGGCCGGGCGGGCGGAGGGCAACGCCACCTCGCGGGCAAGCTCGATGCACCCCTGACAGATCGCCACCCGGTCGGGCCCTGCCACCAGCCGGCCGGCCTGATCCTGGCTCCTTCCGCAGAACGAGCAACGCAAAGCACGGGCCATGGGGCGGAGGGTACCGATGGTTAACTTCTCATCATGAGCGTGGAGAACGCCGAACAGAGCGAACCCGAGACGCCGACCTCGCTCAATCGGATACCCCCGGGATCTCCTGTCGGAGCCGGTCAATTTGTAACCGCGGCTTTGGCAGGTATCGCCGCTGTGGAGATCGTCTCCGGACTGACGGCGATCGTCACGCTCGCCCGAATCGACGCCCGTCGCGCCGAGCTACTGAGAAACGAGCCGTCGTTTACCGATGGCTGGGAGGCGGGACTCAGCCTGGCATATGTCGGCGTGTTCTTGATAGTGGTGATCGCCTGGATGATCTGGCAACACCAGGCGCACGCCAACCTGCGAGCTCTTACCAAGACTCGTTATTCGCCATCTGTGGTCTGGTACTACTTGGTTCCAATCCTCGGTCTCATCATTCCCTACCGCGGGATCGCCGAACTTGCCAAGGCCGGCAATGATCGCCCCGCCGTGCGCCGAGCTTGGTGGGGGGCGTTCCTCTTTTCGAACGCTCTCGGTGGAGCGAGCATCATCGACCCCCGTATTTCGTTCACAGCGACACGGATCCTGTCGCTCTTGTCATCCATCGCTGCGGTGGTGGCAGCAGTTCTGGCCATGCGAGTCGTCAGCATGGTGAATACCGGCCTTTGGGCTCGCCGGGCCCTGGCGGGTTGGCCGACCGGGCAAAGCCCCCTCTCCCGAAGAGCCAAGCTTGCCTGGAGCACGGCCACCGGGGCGCTCACTCTGGCCAGTGCGGTCGGTTTTGGCGTCGTCTACCCGGCAGTGATCGAGACCCTCGAACAGGTCCCTGCCACCAACCTCCAATTCGCCGTCGGCGACTGTTTCAACGATGTCGAGGGCGAGTACGAAGTCGTGAGCTGCGAGCGTCCCCATTACGCCGAGGCGTATCGAGTAGCGGACCACCCCGATCAGGCCTTCTACCCGGGAGCCTCCCGCCTGGCCGACTGGGCCGAGCCCTTTTGCTATCGACATTTTGAGAGCTACACCGGGATCGCCTACCAGGACTCGGACCTGGACTTCGGATACCTATATCCCACCGAGGGATCATGGAATGGGGGCGACCGCGAGGTGATCTGCTTCGTCTTCCAGCTCTCCGGAGAAGACCTGACTGATCGGGTGGGGACGCCCGCCGTTTAGCCGGGGATGCGAACGCCGCGTGCGGATGCCACCGAACGGGCTTTCTCGTAGCCGGCGTCCGCGTGACGGAGAACCCCCATGGCGGGGTCGTTGGTCAGGACGCGCTCAAGACGAAAAGCACCATCGGGAGTGCCGTCGGCCACGACCTGGGCACCCGCATGGATCGATTTGCCGATACCCACTCCACCGCCATGGTGGACCGCCACCCAAGCTGCTCCCGAGGAAGCATTGACCAGGGCGTTGAGGATCGGCCAGTCGGCCACCGCGTCAGAACCATCGGCCATTGCCTCGGTTTCGCGATAAGGCGAAGCCACCGAGCCTGAATCGAGATGATCACGTCCAATCACGATGGGAGCCTTGAGCTTCCCCTGGCCGACCAGCTCGTTGAACGCCAGGCCCGCCTTGTCGCGTTCGCCGTAGCCAAGCCAGCAGATGCGCGCCGGCAGGCCCTGGAATGGAATCCGCTCCGCCATCCGGAGCCAGCGCTGCAGGGGAGCGTTGTCGGGGAAAAGAGCAGCGACGGTGCGATCGGTGGCGGCAATATCGGAAGGATCGCCCGACAATGCCACCCAGCGAAAGGGGCCGAGTCCCTCACAAAAAAGAGGTCGGATGTAGGCCGGGACGAAGCCCGGGTAGGAAAAGGCGTCGGCGTAACCACCCAGCAATGCCTCCCCGCGGAGGTTGTTGCCGTAATCGAAGACTTCCGATCCCGCCGTTTGAAAATCAACCATGGTCCGACAGTGCTCTGCCATCGCCCGCCGGCTCTCAGCGATGTACCGCTTGGGATCGGCGTGACGCAACTCCGTTGCCGCCTCTAGGGTGAAGTGATTGGGCACGTACCCGTTGAGCGGGTCATGAGCCGACGTTTGATCAGTCACAATGTCGATGGGAAATTGGCGACGACGAATCTCGGAAAAAACGTCAGCCGCGTTGCCTTGAAGGCCAATCGAGAGCGCTCGTTTTTCCCTCCGTGCCGATTCGGCAAGGGTCAGAGCCTCGTCGAGATCTGCGGCTGCCTGATCAACGTAGCCGATCTCCAGGCGGCGTTGGATGCGCGTGGGATCGACCTCGACCACGAGCGCCACCCCTCCATTCATCGTCACCGCCAGCGGTTGGGCACCCCCCATCCCTCCAAGCCCGGCCGTGAGGGTGACGGTCCCCGCCAGCGTCCCCGCGAAGCGCTGATCGGCTATCGCCACGAAGGTTTGATAGGTGCCTTGCAAGATTCCCTGGGTACCGATGTAGATCCAGGAGCCCGCCGTCATTTGCCCATACATCATCAAGCCCGCCGCTTCGAGCTCCCAGAACTTCTCCCAGGTAGCCCATTCCGGGACCAGGAGCGAGTTGGCGATTAGAACCCGGGGAGCGAGGGGATGGGTGGTGAGAATCCCAACCGGTTTCCCGGACTGCACGAGCAGCGTCTCGTCAGATTCGAGGGCGAGTAGAGAATCGACGATTGCCTGCAGCGCTTTCGGGTTCCGGGCGGCCTTGCCAGTTCCTCCGTAGACAATCAGCCGCTCGGGATCCTCGGCGACCTCGGGGTCGAGGTTGTTCTGGAGACAGCGCAACGCTGCTTCCTGCAACCAGCCTTTGGCATTCAGCGAGGAGCCATGGAACGTTGGTGGTATCACCGATTCATTCTTGCGTACAAAGCGCCGGCTGAGGGCGCGATCACGAAGAGTTAGGCGTCGAGAAGAGCGCGGATCGAGCGCACCAAGTCGGCAGCCGCTTGGGCCTGCGCCTCGTTGAGCTCGTTGGTCGAGACCCACTTCAACAATTGTTCGAGCTCGTCGACCAACTCGGCGGACTGCTTGATGTCGGCCAGAGCGAGAAACGGCTCTTCGGCGGGCAACGCTTCTACCTCAATTGGCTCGGGCGATGGCTCAAGGCTTGTTAGCTCGAACCCGTGTGCTGTCGGCTCATCCTCTTCCGGCTCAAGCGGAGACGTAAAGAAATCGGAATCGTCGTCGATCGGTGTGCTGGTCCGCCGCCCGAGTTCGCTCCCCGCCCACAACGGCTCGGGATCTGCCTCGTCGTGAGAATCGACCAGCCTCATCGGGGGATCAATGGAGAGAACCGCCACTTCAGGGGTTCGCCCGGCGGACTCAGCGGGTTCCTCAACCAGGTCCTCGTTCTCTGCGCGATTGGCACGGGCCGCCTCGATGAGCTCGCGCAGGCGCTTGACGTTCGCGGGTGCGTCGGGAGGAGGGTCTTGCCAGACAATGTTGTCAGCAAGTGAGGGGGCGGACGGTGGAGCTGGCTCCGGCGCCGTCGGCTCGGTCACTTTGGCTGCCTTGCGGGCGCTACCGAGGAGTTTCTGCCGGAACCCCTGGGCGACCTCGACAATCGGGTTCTTGGCCAACTGGGGCAGAGCCTCGTAAGAGAAAGCGAGTGCATCGTCGGCGAGAAAGATGGCGCGGTCTTCGCCCAGGCGAAGATCGAAGCGGTTTCCCTCGATGCGCTCGGCCTTTACCTGAGAGACGGACCAGGTGCCCAAAGTTTCCTCGCCCGCCACAATCTCAACTCGTCCCCCGACGAGGTTCAGGCTGGTCTTGAGCCAGCCCTCCGGGTCGCCTTGTGTCTGCAGTGAACCGCTAAATCGCATGAAGTGAATTCCTCCGACACTCATATCGGAGAATCGCCGTCTTCCCTACAGGTTTTTCCAGCCGCAGATCTCATCCAGCCGCCCGCTCTCGACGAAATCGGCCACTGCCTCGACCTCACCTCCGATCGGCCGATCGGCAGTAAGCACCGGTACCAGCTCCCGAATGCCCTGCCAGATGGCCCCTACTGAAGGGCTTGGACGAAGGGGCTGGCGGAATTCAATGCCCTGAGCAGCAACCACCAGCTCGGCCGCGATAACCCGGGCGATGTTGTCGAGGATCTCTAAAAGCTTGCGCCCCGCCCCCCAGCCCATCGACACGTGATCTTCCTGCGATCCCGAGGTAGGTATCGAATCAATCGAGGCGGGATGGGAGAGCACGCGGCTCTCGGCAACCAGTGCGGCGGCGGTGTACTGCGCCAACATGTACCCGGAATGAAGGCCTGCCGAAGGCGAGAGGAACGGGGGCAACCCTGAGGAGTGCTGGGGATCGAGCATGCGATCGATCCGCCGCTCTGAGATCGAGCCCAGTTCGGTGACCCCGATGCCGACGAAATCGAGTATGAAGGCCAAAGGGGCTCCGTGAAAGTTGCCGCCTGAGACGACCTCGTCCGTCTCGGGGAAGACGATCGGGTTGTCGACCACGGCGCCCAGTTCGATCGTCGCAACGCGACGAGCGTGCTCGATGGTGTCGATCACTGCCCCATGAACCTGTGGTGCACAGCGAAGCGAGTAAGCATCCTGCACGGCGTGGACGAAATCGTCGGCATGGCTGGCGCCAAGTTCGGAGCCTTCGAGCAACATCGCGATGCGACGTGCCGATTGAACCTGGCCCGGGTGTGGTCGCAACCCGTGAATGTCGGAACGGAAGGGACGAGCAGAGCCAAGAAGGGCTTCGACCGACATCGCACAGGCGGCGTCCGCGGCCCGCGCCAGCCGAGCCGCCCGATCAATCCCGAGACATGCCATGGCCAGCATGCCTTCGGTCCCGTTGAGGAGAGAGAGGCCTTCCTTGGCCTCGAGCCGAAGAGGCTCCAGCCCCGCAACCCGTAGCCCCTCGCTTGCTTCGAGCACCCGGCCCTTCGATCGCAGGCGACCTTCGCCGATCAATGGCAAGGCGAGATGAGCAAAGGGCGCCAGGTCACCCGAGGCCCCCACCGAGCCGAGCCTGGGAACCACTGGGAGGATGTCTGCTGCCAGCAGATCGAGGAGGCGCTCGACCACGACCGGCCGCACCCCTGAATGGCCCTGGCTCAAAGTTCGCGCCCTGAGGAGCAGCATCGCCCGGACGATCTCGTCTGGCAGTGGATCGCCGACCCCGGCTGCGTGGCTGCGGAGGAGATTGACCTGTAGATCGGCGGCCTCCTCCCTTTCCACCCGGGTTGAGGCAAGGGCGCCAAAGCCGGTCGTGATCCCGTAAACGATGGCGCCGGAATCCAACGCCTCTTCGACCACTCTTCGGGCGGGCTCCATACGGGCGGCGACCCCCTTGCCAAGGGCTACGGACCCCTGCCGCCGAGCCACCGCCACAACCTCCTCGACCGTTAGCGGATCGCCCGAAACCACTACCTGGCGTTGCATCCACCCCGGTATAGCGCCTGCGAACCCAGGGTTCGCAGATAGGCCCCGCCTATCTGCCAGCCCACAGAACGCGGGTTACCCTCCCCCGATGGCCGTTCACTACCAGGTCGATGGCGACGTGGCGGTGATCACCCTCTCCCGCCCCGACCGCTTCAACTCGGTATCGGCCGAACTCGCCAGCGGTCTCGTCTCGGCGCTCGACCGGGCTGGCGAGGACGCCAGAGCCGCCGTCCTTACCGGCTCGGGAAAGGCCTTTTGCGCCGGCGCCGACCTCTCAGATCTCATGAGCGAGTACGAATCGGGTGGACCCGATCTCGATCGCGTCTTGGCGGAGCGCTTTAACCCGATAGCAACCGCCCTTTATGAGGCAAGAGTTCCAACCGTGGCCGCGATCAACGGAGTTGCAGCCGGGGCAGGGATGGCATTGGCTTTGGGATGCGACCTTCGGATCATGTCGGCTGAGGCCTATTTTCTTTCGGCGTTCATCGGACTTGGTCTCATCCCCGATACTGGATCTACCTGGCTGCTGGTGCGCCACCTTGGCCTGGCCCGGGCCCTCGAGTTCACCAGCACCAACCGTCGCATGAGCGCCGCCGAAGCGGCCGGGCTCGGCCTCGCCCGCGCCGTGTCTGCCGACGAGCTGCTCGCCGAAGCGACCGCCCAAGCCCAGACTCTCGCCCAGGGCCCGACGGGGGGATATGTGGCCAACCGAAAGATCCTCTACGGGGCGAGCTCACTTGGCTTCCTCGATGCACTCGAGGAAGAGCGAGCGGTGCAGGGCGCGTTAGGGGTTACGCCCGATCACCTGGAGGGCATGCGAGCATTCATGGAGAAGAGGCCGGCGAAATTCGGCTTTAGCCCGGAGCGGGCGGAGCGCTAGTCCGGCGGGCGCGGATCCGCTTGATGGCGCCGAAGAACTTCACCACCAGCCAGATTCCGAGGATCGTCAGGACGATCACCACCACCAAAGTCACCAACGGATTGGCAATTGCCAGAGCCAGAAGACCAGCAACGAGGCCGTCCTCGAAGAGGGAAAGAGTGATGTTGGAGAAGGGCTCGGGCGAGGTGTTCACTGCCGCTCGGGTCGTTGCCTTGGTGGAGTGGGCCGACAGCGCCAGCGCCCCGGTCAGGATGGCGCCGATGGCGGCTCCGACCGACGGAGAGTCGCCCGCGATTACATACCCCAGCGCTCCGGCACCGAGCGGCCGCACGAAGGTGTGGATGGCATCCCACACATTGTCGATATAGGGAACTTTGTCAGCCAGAAACTCGATTCCGTACAGAACTCCGGCCACGATCATGACATCCGTGCGTTGCAGAACCGAGGGAACCTCGAGCCAGTCAAGGCGCCCGGCGAGGCCTAATAAGAAAGTTGCGAGATACAGATTGAGCCCGGCTGCCCACCCGGTACCAGCCAGCAAGCCGATTGTGTCGACCATCAGTCCTTGACTATGTAGACCGTGAGTTCAATTTTACCGTCCTTGCCCCCGCCCAACCCGACACCGACGGCGGTGTTGAGCCAGGCGAGGTCGGCGTTGCCGGTAGCGAAGGTCAGAAGTTCTTGGGGCCGGGCCTCGGTGGGGCTAAGCACGACGGAGACCCCAGTCCCGCGGTACGACACGGTTTCCCGTTTCTCACCGATGGTCGCTCGGATCTCGAGATCCATGTTCTGATCGCCGCGGACCGTGGCGTAGTCGACTCCCTTGACTGGTCGCTCGCCCTCCCAATGCGGTGAGATAGCGATTCCTTCAAATCCGAAATCGATGCGCGTTCCCTGTGGAGTGTTACCGACCATGCGCGGGGACAGGGTTCCGGTGATGGTGCAGAACTCTTCAAGACTCGGCATCGCTTCTCCATTCTTGCGTAACTGTGGCCACGTTTATGTGGCCAAATCTACGCAAGAATGGAGTCGAGTTCCGAGATGAAACGATTCATCTCTTCGCGGGTTCCGATCGTTACCCGAAGCCAGTCCTCGCCAAAGGGTCGCACGATCACCCCGCGTCGCAGAAAGTCCTCCTCGAGACTGGTGCCTGGGACCGGGCGGAAATAAACGAAGTTGGTTTGAGACGGAACGAACTCGATCTGACGCTTGCCCAACTCTCTCGCCAGGCCATCTCGCCCCGCTTCATTGGCCGCCACCCGCTCACGGATTCGATGGGGATGGCGAACAGCCTCGACCGCGGCAGCCATGCCGAGCGTGCTGACGGTAAACGGAGCCTGTGCCCTCCGTAGGTCGAGCAGGGTCGCCTCCTGACCGATTGCATATCCAATCCGCAGCGCAGCTAGGCCGAAGACCTTCGAAAAGGTTCGCGTCACCACCACATTTGGCCGGGCGAGAGCTTCGGGAATGGCACTGGCGTAATCACTGGCCGTCACGTAGTCGAAGTACGCCTCGTCTATGACCACCAGGACGGAATCGCTGACCCGGTCGATCACTTCCTTGATCTGGTTAGCAGCGAGATATGAGCCGGTCGGATTGTTGGGATTGCAGATATACAGGACCGACGTGTCAGATCTGATCGCCTCCACCAGCCCGTCGGGATCGAGCTTGTGATCTGCAGTTAACGGCACCTCGATGGTTTCGCTCCCCGCGAGCAGCGAGGCCAGGCGATAAATAATGAATGACGGCCAGGCGTAGACGGCACTCGTCCCCACCCCGCCGACGGCCAGGGCGAAAACCCGAAGGAGCTCAGAGCTTCCGCCGGCGAACATGAGGTTCTTCTCATCTACGTCAAGCCACTCGCCCACCGCCCTCGCCACCTCATGCCAGCCGTTGTCGGGATAACGATTCAGAGAGCCGGCGTGGGCGGCGATCGCCTCGACGACCTCTGGAAACGGAGGCAGCGGACTTTCATTGGAAGCCAGCTTGACGACCGTGCTGGGATCAAATCCGAATTCCACGGCGACCTCCTCTATGGGGCGGCCAGCCACATAGGGCGGGAGTCGGTCGACGCCGGCTCGGAGCGAAGGCACGTTTCGAGGCTAGCCCCGCTCAAAAGCCAGAAAACATGCCAGACTCGACCTGCTTGGCGGAGTACCAGACCTATCAGCTGCTAGGGCCCGATGGCAAGCCAACGGAACCCGACCTCGCGTTTACCGAGTCTTTGCTGGCCGAGATGTACCGGCTCATGGTTCTATCACGCGAGTTCGACCGGCGTATGTTGGCGCTCCAGCGTCAGGGTCGGATCGGCACTTATCCGATGCTCGAGGGGCAGGAGGCAGTGCAAGTGGGCTCCGCTCTCGCCCTGGCCCCCAACGATTTCGTCTTTCCGTCCTATCGAGAGCACGGAGTGCAACTCGCCCGGGGCCTCCCGATCGATGTGGTGATGTCCTACTGGCGGGGACTTCCCAATCGCGACTGGGATGTGCTCAAGTACCGGATGGGGATCACGACTGTTCCCATCGCCAGCCAGCTTCCCCATGCGGTCGGCTATTCCTATATCTCAAAGCTGCGGGGTGAGGACGACGTCACCGTCGCCTACTTTGGAGACGGTGCCACCTCCGAGGTGGACTTTCACTCGGGCATGAACTTCGCCGGGGTATGGAAAACACCCACGGTCTTCATCTGCGCCAACAATTTGTACGCCATCTCGGTGCCTTATGACAAACAAACCGCCTCGGCCACCATCGCTCAGAAGGCCGAGGCGTATGGTTTTCCCGGCATCCGGGTCGACGGGATGGATGTCCTCGCCACTTATCAGGTCACCCGCGAAGCCGTCGACCGCGCCCGGCGCGGGGAGGGTCCCACGCTTATCGAGGCTATGACCTACCGGTTCGGCGCCCACGCCACGGCCGACGACGCCCGCCGCTATCGGTCCGCCGAGGAAGAAGATCAATGGCGACAACTTGATCCCATCGAGCGCTTCCGGACGTTTCTCGAGAATCGCGGGCTTTGGGATCCCCAAGTTGGAGAAAAAGTGGCGATGGAGGTGGCCGACCAGGTTGAAGCAGCCATCACCGAAATCGAGGCGCGACCGCTGCCAGGCCGCGACGACACAATCCGACATGCCTACCAGCGCATTCCACCCCTATTGGTGGAGCAACTGCATGCCACGCAGGCATCGCATGCCGAAACGGAAACCGCATTCCACGCAGAGGAGCTGTGGGAGGTCGGTCGCGATCCCGAGCCAAGCGGTCCCACCGAATCGATGACGATGGCTGACGCCATCAACGCTGCACTCACGCAGGCGATGGATGCGAACCCGGAAACAATCGTCCTCGGTGAGGACGTCGGATTATCGGGTGGGGTGTTTCGAATCACTGAGAACCTGCAAGAGCGCTTCGGAGAGGAGCGAGTAATCGACACCCCCCTCAACGAGTCGGGGATAGTCGGCTGCGCGGTGGGAATGGCCCTTGCCGGCGCCCGCCCCATCGCCGAAATTCAATTCGATGGTTTCGTTTATCCCGCCTTCGACCAGATCGTCTCCCACCTTGGGCGGTTTCGCTATCGCACTCGGGGCAATGTCTCGGTACCGGTGGTGGTCAGATTCCCCAACGGGGCAGGCATTGCCGCCCACGAACATCATTGCGACTCCCCGGAGGCGTACTTCGTTCACGCTCCCGGACTGGTGGTGATCTGCCCCTCCAATCCGTGGGACGCCAAAGGCCTTCTCGCCTCCGCTCTCGTCTCCCCCGATCCGGTCATCTTTCTGGAGCCCAAGGTGCTTTATCGGGCGGGTCGTGAACCGGTGCCCACCGAGTGGTACGAGGTCCCGATCGGAAGGGCCCGCATCCGCCAGGAGGGTTCGGAACTAACCCTTGTCACATACGGAGGCATGGTGCCTCAGGCCCTGAAAGCGGCTGCCTCGCGCCCGGTGGAAGTAATCGACCTCAGGACCCTCTTCCCATGGGATAGAGAAACGGTCATCGCCTCGGTGGAGAAGACCGGGAGATTGCTGGTGGTCCAAGAGCCACAGGGTTCCGCCGGGGTGGGGGCCGAGGTAGTTGCCACCGTGGCAGAGAAATGTCTCTACTCACTCCGCGGCAGCATCACCCGAGTGACGGGTTTTGATGCTCCCTGGCCACAGTTCGCTATCGAGAAACACGCACTAGTCAATGAGCGGCGGATCACAACAGCTATCGACCAAGCTCTTGAGTCCTAGATAAGTCTGGTTTTCCCGCTCTGCCCGCGTTTAATCTCTAACCATGCCACGTGTTCCTCGGCACACCGCCTCTCGGCGGCGAGCGCTGGCGGCCTGTCGCGAAGGGCGCCATCGATTCGGTCCGGGGAGCGAAGCGGGCGGAGGCATCATCCGGCGCATCTGCCGCTTCTGCGGAGCTCTGAGCGTGGACCTCACCGCGGTCACCGCCTCGCGCAAAGACGGTTTCACTCTCGAGCGTCCCGGCATCAACAATCCGGTTCGTTGACGGTTACGTACCCTGGGGAATTAGATGTCGGACCCTGACCTCGTCATCGCGGCCGGAGGAATCGTCTTACGCCCCAGTGCGGCCGGACCGGAGGTCCTGGTGATTCATCGTCAGCGCTATGACGATTGGACGCTGCCCAAGGGAAAGTCCGACCCTGACGAGGCTCCGGAACAAACCGCATTACGGGAAGTGAGGGAAGAGACCGGAGTCGAGGCCCGGCTGATTGCTTCCGTAGGAGTCAGCCGATATCCGGTGCAAGCAGGAGAAAAGCTCGTCCACTGGTTTGCAATGCGTCCATTGCAGTCCACTGATTTTCAACCCAATGACGAGGTTGACGGTTTGCGATGGATGGGAATCGGGGAGGCATTGGGCAAGCTCACATACGGCAAAGAAAGAGACGTCCTCTCCGGAGTCGATGCGGAGGCTCAGCTGTCCACCGGGACGCTTTTCTTGGTCCGTCATGGCGTCGCCGGTAGCCGATCCGACTGGAAAAAGGACGACCGGCTCCGACCACTCAGTAACCGTGGTGAAAAGCAGGCACTGGGCCTGGCAAGAACCCTGGCGATCCACCCCATCGATCGAATACTCACCAGCCCCTATTTGAGGTGCCGTCAAACGGTCAAGCCGTTAGCTGACAAGCTCGGTATCGAGATAGAGGAACGAGAGGAGCTCGCCGAGGGCGAAGGGTTCAAGGGGGCCCGCGACCTCTGCCGGGAGCTCGCCGGCACCAACGCCGTTCTCTGTTCGCACGGCGACGTAATCCCCGCCCTTCTCGACTGGATGGCGCGCCACGGGATGGCGTTGAAATCAGCTTTCGAATGCAAGAAGGGATCGACCTGGGAGATTGAGGTTCGAGCCGGCGAGTTTCGCAGGGGTCGCTACTGGCCGCCTCCGGATTAAGGGGCCGAATAGGCCCTGGGGCGGAGTCCAGTCCTCCCCGGAACCGGCCATAATGGAAATCCGGAGGGGACGGCATTCTCTTCCGAGTTCTCCAGATCCCTCGGATGCCGTTCCCTCCGGATCTCCCCGGAGTTTCTCCAGTTCCCCGGATCGCTCCGGCTGATCCCCCGGTACTCCCCGGCCGGAAGACTCTCCCTTTGGACAGGCAAGTCCCCGGCTGCCCTCGGTTGTTACCGAATTACTGCAAGACGCCGATCGCTCTGCGCACCAGCCTCTCTTGCTCGTTGGCGTGAGCCCTTGCCGACCCGGTAGCTGGTGACGCGGATGGGTCCCTCCCGGCATAGGTGACCTCGCGGCCAAAGGCTGACTCGAGATGCTGGGCCAGAAATCGATAGGCCCCCATGTTCTCGGGCTCTTCCTGACACCAGACCACGGCCGCGTCGGGATGGCGCCGGGCTAGATCAGCGAGTCGGCGCTCCTCGATGGGATAGAGCTGCGCGAGACGGACAAGGGCCACGTCGTCCGCCATCACCTCCGACCGAAAGCGAGCAAGGTCGTGATAGACCTTGCCTGAGCACAGGATCAGCCGACGGGCGTTGTCGGTTGCCACTTCGTCCTCAAGAACCGGCTCGAACCTACCCGTGCTCATGACCTCGGTGGGCGAGAACGATTCCTTGGTACGCAAAAGTGACTTGGGCGTGAAGACGATCAAGGGCTTGCGAGGTCGCATCAGCGCCTGCCGGCGCAGCAGGTGGAAGTACTGACCGGTGGTCGACGGCACCACCACCCTCATGTTCTCGTCGGCGCAGAGCCCGAGGAAACGCTCAATGCGACCGCTTGAGTGCTCGGGGCCTTGTCCCTCGTATCCGTGCGGCAGGAGCAGAACCAGGCCGGATTGTTGACCCCACTTCGCTTCCCCGGCGGCAAGGAACTGGTCGATGATCACTTGGGCACCATTGGCAAAGTCCCCGAACTGCGCCTCCCAGGCGACCAAGGCATCGTTCCATTCCACCGAGTAGCCGTACTCGAAGCCAACGGCGGCAAATTCGGAAAGAAGTGAGTCAACGATCCGGATCCGGGTGGTGCCGGCGGTCAACAGCTGGAGAGGAGTCCACTCCGTCCCGTCGTCGTACGAGGTCAATTCGGCGTGGCGGTGGCTAAAGGTTCCCCGCCGTGAATCCTCGCCCGCCAGTCTCACCGGCACTCCCTGTCGGCCCAGCGAGCCCAGAGCGAGAGCCTCGGCGGTTCCCCAGTCGACGATTCCATTCTCAAAGGTGGCCGCTCGCTCGGCCATCACGCGACGCAACTTGGGATGGATCACGAAGTCCGCCGGGGGGGATGACAGGTAGCCGAGGATGTCGACCAACTCGGCCTTCTCGACTGAGGTATTCGGCTCCTCGTGGGACATCGGCCTCACCTGGCTTGGTCGCTCTACCGGAGCCGAGTTCCGAGTCTCTTGAAACGCATTATCCAAGAGCTCGGAGAACTCGGCCAGCAGCTCTTCGCCCTCATCCATCGAGATCTCGCCCATCGCCACCAGGCGCTCCAGATAGAGCGTGCGAACAGGTCGCTTCTGATCGATCAACTTGTACATGAGAGGCTGGGTATACGACGGTTCGTCGCCCTCGTTGTGCCCCCGGCGGCGGTAGCAGATCATGTCGATGACCACATCGCGGTGAAATGCCTGGCGAAAGGCGAAGGCCAGCCGAGCCATCCGCACCACGGCCTCGGGATCATCGCCGTTCACGTGGATGATCGGAGCCGCCACCGTCTTGGCGACATCGGTGGCGTAGAACGACGACCGAGCATCCAAAGTCGAGGTGGTAAAGCCCACCTGGTTGTTGATCACGATGTGAACTGTTCCCCCGGTTCGGTAACCGCGCAACTGCGACAGGTTGAACACCTCCGCGACTACTCCCTGTCCGGCAAATGCAGCATCTCCATGGAGGAGGACGGGGAGGACCTCGGTGTGTCCGCTGGGACCTCGCTTCTCCTGCTTCGCCCGCACCACGCCCTCCAACACCGGATCGACTGCCTCGAGGTGACTCGGGTTGGCGACCAGCTGGACGCCGATGATCGACCCATCGGCGGTCTCGTACTTGCCGGAGGCGCCCAGGTGATACTTGACATCGCCGGAACCACCTGTGGTCTCAGGGTCCAAGTCGCCCTCGAACTCGCGGAAGATCTTTCCGTAGCTCTTACCGATGACATTGGCGAGGATGTTGAGGCGACCGCGGTGTGCCATCCCGATGACGACATCCTCCATACCGTCCGACGCTGCCGCCGAGATCAGTGAGTCGAGCATCGGAATGACCGACTCAGAGCCTTCCAGACCAAAGCGCTTGTGTCCGACGTATTTGGTGTGGAGGAACTTCTCGAAGGCCTCGGCTTGGTTGAGCTTCCTCAGGATGCGGACCTTCTCCTCTCGGTCGAGCTCGGACCGTGGCACTTCGCAGCGTTCCTGGATCCATCGTTTCTGCTCGGTCTCCTGCATATGCATGTATTCGATCCCGGCCGTACGGCAGTAGGCGTCACGAAGTCGGGCCAGGATCTTGGCCAGCGTCATCATCTGGGACCCGTCCATGCCACCGGTGGCGAACTCCCGGTCGAGGTCCCAAATTGTCAGCCCGTAAAAGAGAGGGTCAAGCTCGGCATAGAGGCGGGGTGGGTGTTGGCGAAGAGGGTCGAGATCTGCGATGAGATGACCCCGGACTCGAAAGGCATTGATGAGCCGAAAAACGTTGGCCTGCTTTTCGGCCCAGCGAGGACTTCCGATCGGCGGGTTGTCGTCGACTGCCCACCGCGCTGGCGTATAGGGAATCGAAAGAGCGGTGAAGACCTCGTCATAGAAGCTGCCCTCCCCCAACAGAAGTTCGTGGACCCGAGCAAGCAACTCGCCCGATTGCGCCCCCTGGATGACGCGATGGTCGTAGGTGGACGTAAGCGTCAAAACCCGCCCGATTCCTTGGCGGGCGATGAAGCCGGCGTCGGCGGCTTGGAACTCCGGGGGATAGGCAATGGCGCCCACTCCCACGATCACGCCCTGATCGGGCATGAGGCGAGGGACGCTCTGGACGGTTCCGATCGTGCCGGGATTGGTGAGGGTGACCGTCGTCCCGGCAAACTCGTCGGGTGTCAACCGATTGGAGCGGGCCTTATCGACTAACTCCTCGTACTTCAGCCAGAACGAGCGGAAGTCGAGAGTGTCGGCCTCTTTGATGTTGGGGACCACCAGGCCCCGCGAGCCGTCCTTGCGCTCGACATCAATGGCGAGCCCGAGGTTTACGTGGGGATACCGGACGAGGTGGGGCTTGCCATCAATCTCGGCGAAGGCAACGTTGAGATGCGGCAACTCCTTGAAGGCCCGCGAAACCGCGTAACCGATGAGGTGCGTAAAGCTGATCTTTCCGCCTTGCGTCAGCCGTTTGAGTTGATTGTTGATGATGAGGCGGTTGACCTCGAGCAACTTCGCCGGAACGTTGCGGACCGAGGTCGCGGTGGGTAGTTCTCGGCTCGCTTCCATCCGCTCGGCCACCACCGCCGCCGCTCCCCGAAGCGGGACCGTATCGAGAGCGGGCTTGGCCGGCGC
>DATFBM010000029.1:0-162155 GCA_035253825.1 Acidimicrobiia bacterium
CTGAAACAGTTTTCGAACCCGGGGATGCTCATGCCCCTTCGACATCGATAGCCACAAGCTCACTCCTCGATCGCTCAATGTGTAAACGGTGAGGAAGCGACCTCGAACCAAGAAGGCACTGCGGGTCTTCCCGGCGGCAAACTCGAACGGTCCGCATCTCCGGGCAAGGTCGACGAGACCGTCCCAAAACTTCTTTCCTCCTTTGTCAGCGAGGAACTGCTCGATTGTGTAGTGGGCGCCGAGGGGGGCGGAGGTCTCGGTATCGACGTCGTGACGTTTACGTGAGGGCTGGACTCGCGTCGGCTCCCCAGCCACTTTCGGATACTGCGGGGGCCAGGGGGCATCGCCTTGTCCGTATTCCTCCTGGTCTCGGGTGACCCACTCCAGGAGAGTTTCTATCCGTCCCGAGGTTTGGTCGATCCCGTCGGTCAGGTCCCCTACCTCCGCGTAACGCTCGGCGAATCGGTCGAGCGGAAAGCGCTCGATCGTGATTTCATCGATCTCTTCCCAGCGAAATGGCGCCGATACGAAACCGGTGGGACGGACGCCGTACGCGGCCGACACGGTCTTGTCGCGGGCGTTCTGGTTGTAGTCGATAAAGACTCCCGTGCGTTCTTCCTTCCACCAGCTGGTCGTAACCAGACCGGTCATCCTCCGCTCGAGCTCCCGCGCTGCCGCCAGGACCGATCTTCGGGTTTGAAAGAAGTCCCACTCCGGTTCGATTCGTACGTAGACATGGATTCCCCGGCTCCCCGAAGTCTTCGGCCAGCCGACCAGTCCTGCCTCGGTCAGCACCTGACGCAGGCCGGTGGCAGCCTCGCGCACGTGCTCGAACGTGAAGCCTGGAGTCGGGTCGAGGTCGAAGCGCAGCTCGTCGGGATGGTCTGTGTCCTCGGCCCGTACCGGCCAGGGATGGAGGTCGAGGCATCCGCGCTGGATCAATCGCACCACATCAACCTCGGTGCGAGGCACGTTCATCAGACCCGGTCTCTGGGAAGGAAACTTCACCTCGACGGTTTCGAACGGGGAATTGGGCTCGGCCCGCTTGTGATAGATGGGGGCGACCTCGACCGACTCCATGTAGCGCTTCAACATGGTGGGACGGCCGAACACCGCCCGGAGAGCGCCCTCAGCCACTTGAACGAAGTGCTTCACCACGTCGAGCTTGGTCCAGCCCTGCCGTGGGAAGAGCAGCTTGTCAGGGCTCGAGATGCGGACCGTTTCCCCGCCGACTTCGACCGTGGTCTCGATTGGCACGCCCGCAACCGTACCCTGCGGGCTTCATGACAGAGTCGATCGGTGGGCCGGACCGGTGAGGTTCCACCTGTTCAGGTTTCCGGTCGTAATCAGCCCCACCTTCTTGATCCTCGGGCTCTTTCTGGTCGGCACGAATCTCGGCTGGCAGGGCATCTTGGCCTGGGTGGCGGCGGCGTTCGTCTCGGTCCTACTGCACGAGCTCGGCCATGCCTTTTCGGTGCGCGGCTTTGGGGGCATGGTCAACCAGATCACATTGCACGGCCTGGGAGGAGCGACCAGCTGGTCTGATCCCAATCGTCAGATTTCGTGGGGGCGACGAATCGCCATCGCCGCCGCCGGGGCCGGGCTCGGCTTCCTCGTGGCCGGCATCCTCTACCTCCTCGTCCGCTTGGGGACGTTTGGCTCCGCTGCTTCCAGAGTCATCGATAGTCCCTTCCGGGTGTTTCTCGGCGACGCCGCCCGGGCCGAGCTGTGGCTGATCTTTTTTCTCGGCGCTTTCATCTGGGTGACGATCGCCTGGGGCCTGATCAACTGGCTCCCGATCGGCGGCCTCGACGGCTGGCACATCATGGCCGAGCTCCTCGAAAAGTGGATGCCGGGGCGCGGTCGCCGGGTGGCGGCTGTGATCGGACTTGTGGTGGCGCTGGTAGCGGCCTATTTCCTATTTCGCGCCGGGCTCCAATTCGGAGCCATCATCCTCGTGCTCTTCGCGCTGCAGACGATGGGCCGTCCCGGCTAGCGGACCACCACTTCGGAAAAACCGAGCCCGGTCGGACGCTCCAACTGATCCATCGTGCAGCTGCGAGGATCCTTGTCCGGACGCCAACGATGGAAGCGGGTGGCATGTCGAAATCGACCCTCCTCCAGCTGGTCGTAGCTGATCTCGACGACAATGCCTCCTTCGATTGGAGTCCAGGACAGATCCTTTCCTCCGGTCCAGCGGCTAACTGCTCCCGGTGCCCGGGCTGCGACGCCGAAGGAGCCTTCGGTTCGCAGCTCTTGGAATCTCTCGAAGATGGCCTCCCTTTGTCCCTCGGGAAAACCCGAACAGTGGCCTATGAAGTGCAGCTGCCCTTCCTCGTTGTACAGGCCGAGCAAGAGCGAGCCGATCTTGCCACCGTCTTTGTGCTCGCGGTAGCCGCCGACGACACAATCGGCGGTGCGCCGGTGCTTGACCTTGAGCATGGCGCGCTTTCCGTGCACGTAACCCTGACCAAGCGGCTTGGCGATTATGCCGTCGCATCCTGCCGGCTCAAACTCGTCGAACCAGCGTTTGCCGATATCGGGGTCGACCGTCGACGGAGTCAGGTGCCATGGGTGTTCGAGGCCCGACAGCAGATCGATGAGAAGCTCTCTTCGTTCTGAGAAGGGGCGCAGTCGCAGGTCCTCTCCGGAGAGGGCGAGAAGATCGAAGGCGACCAGTTGGGCAGGAGTCTCGGCCGCCAAACGCTTGATGCGCGATTCGGCGGGATGGATCCTTTGCTGGAGAGCGTCGAAGTCGGTGACGTCATCGATCACCACCACTACCTCCCCGTCGACCACGGTGTCGGTTGGAAGGCGGCTGACCGGCTGCCCGAGTTCGGGGAAATATCGCAGCAGGGTTTTTTGACTGCGGGAATCAAGCCGCACTTCGTGGCCATTCCAGGAGACGGCCCGGAAACCATCCCACTTGGGCTCGAAAGCAAACGCTCCCTCCGGCCACGACTCCACGACCTTGGCTTCCATGGTCTCAATCGGGGGTTTGAAGGGCCACGCCATACGGAGACGGTAAACGTTAGAAAGGAAGCCCTTGGAGGTCCTCAAGTCGACATGGCGGCGTTTCTCGGATGAACGCGGGACGACGATGGCCGCCGCCATCGGCTATCGGGCGGTGTTTGCCTTGGCTCCGCTGATGTTGGTTGCGATCTCGGTTGCCGGGGCGATTTTCGGAGAGGACGCCGCCCAAGGCCTTCTCACCAGCCGCCTGCAGCAGCTGCTCGGAAACGATCTCGCCACCGACTTGGAGCGGCTATTGACCGAAGCTCGGGGGGCCACCACGGCCGGGCTCATCGGGTTCGTCCTGCTGGTTTGGGCGGGAAGTGGGCTATTTACCGAGGTACAGGGCTCGTTGAACACACTCAATGAGGTTCCGACCAAAAAGCTCGAAGGGATCGGACGGGCCATCCGGCAACGACTCCTGACGCTGGCCGCGGTCTTTGGCTGTGCGATCGCCCTCGCCTTGCTGGTGGGGTCCGCCACTCTTGCGGCCTGGCTGCCGGCGGAATGGGCGACGGGCACGGTGGCATTTGTTACAACGGCGTTCATTTTCTTTGTGGCCATTCTTGTCAGCTTCAGGTTCTTCACTCCCTACCGGCCCCCATGGCGAGTCGCCGCCGCCGGGGCCATCGCTACCGAAGTGGCGATGGTGATTGTTGGGGGACTGGTGGGCCTCTTTGTCGGTCGGGGAGGAGGAACCAGCGCCAGTGGGATCGCGGGCTCGGTAGTGGCGATTCTTTTGGTGGTCTATTTCCTCTCGGCCGTGTACCTGTTGGGCGCCTCCTTGACCCGTGAACTGGCCGATGCGCTCCCGCTTTCGACTCGCGCTTCTGTCCCTGTCAATCTCTAGGCTTGGCCGCCAATGGCAATCGACATCGCTGGCTTCGTCGCCGACCTCAAGGATCATGCCATCGAGCATGGATTCCACGTCCACGACGAGCGCCATTTCATGGAGACCTATTCCCTGCGACAATCCTGGGAAGTCGATGTTCACCCCGAGGACGCCTGCGGCGGACCCCTCGATCTGCACCTGAGCCTCGACGTCGATCCCCGGGTGGTTCTATCGCTCCAGGACCGGCTCGACGAGATGGACGACGAGTGGGAAGAGCCCGAGGATCTCTATCGACTCGACCTCTATTTCAACTGGCAGCTGCCGAGCCTGCTTTCGCCTCCCGACCTCTTGGTGGTGAGCACCGACCTCGCCGGTCTGGGAGGGGTTGAGCTTCCGATCACGGTGTCTTCCAACGAATCGATCGCCGCCGTCACCGATCCTTCGGCGCGCACCCTGCAGGTAGTGGGGAAGTGCCAGGTCTCGCTGGTCGATGTTCTGATGGCGCGCGAGCAGCTGTGCGAGGAGCTCGACCGGGCGAAGGCGGTTTCGGAGTACCTGCTGGAACGGGTTAGCGGCTGGCTCGAAAGCCCCAATTAGGTCGTTCTT
Source organism: Acidimicrobiia bacterium (assembly GCA_035253825.1). Taxonomy (GTDB): domain Bacteria; phylum Actinomycetota; class Acidimicrobiia; order Spongiisociales; family ZC4RG35; genus JACCTH01. Next base: position 4,451 of record DATFBM010000029.1, read on the forward strand.
CTTTCTTGCGTAATTTTGGCCACATTTATGGGGCCAGATCTACGCAAGAAACGCAGGACTGTTTACATACGCCTGGGATCGGGTTTCCGAGCCCACTCATGACACTCAGGAGGAATTCGACTGTGAAGCAACGCTCAGTGGTGCTGCTGGCGGTATTGGTCCTCGTGCTTGCGGCCTGTGGGGGCGGCGGCGCAGGGGACACGACCGTTACCGCCGACACCGGTGCCACTACCACTGCCGCTCCCGTGACCACCGCGGAAGCAACTACCACCACCGCCGCATCGGCTGACGTGAACCTGTTGGTGTGGGCCGATGAGGCTCGTACCCCGGTCGTCGAAGAGGTGGCCGCGGCCTTTACCGAGGCGACCGGCGTCACGGTGACCGTCGAGACAAAAGAGTTCGGCGACATCCGCGATCAGATGGTCACAGCTGGTCCTGCCGGTGAGGGCGCCGACATCTTTATTGGCGCCCATGACTGGGTCGGGGAACTAGCCGCCAATGGCGTTGCCGAGCCCATCGATCTCGGTGCCAAGTCCGGCGAGTTCGAGCAAGTGGCAATCGATGCATTCAGCTACCAAGGCTCGCTCTACGCAGTGCCGTACGCGACGGAGGCAATCGCCTTCTACTACAACACCGACCTCGTTCCGGAAGCACCGGCCACATTTGAAGAACTGGCTGGGATATGCGCCGGACTCGAAGGGATCGAGAACTGCGTCGGGGTGCCCGGCGGCGGTGATGCTCCCGATGCCTATCACAACTATCCGTTCGTCTCCGCTCTGGGTGGCTACATCTTTGGCTATGACCCGGCTTCCGGTTACGACACCACCGATGTCGGTCTCGACAGCGAGGGTGCCATCGCCGGGATCACCTTCCTCGAGGAGCAGATTGCGGCAGGTGTGATCGGGTCGACCAACTACGACACCGCCAAGGCTCTCTTCCTCGACGGACTGCAGCCGTTCTGGATGACCGGGCCATGGGAAGTGGGGAACCTGGAAGGCCAGACGGAGGTCAACTGGGCCGTCGCCAAGATCCCGACCATCGGTGGAAATGCTCCTGCGCCCTTCGTTGGCGCCCAGGGCTTTTTCCTCTCGGCCTTCTCCGAGAACATGGTCGTGGCTCAGTCCTTCCTGCTCGATTACATCGCCACTGCCGAGACCCAGCAGGCGCTGTACGACGCTGACCCCCGTAACCCGGCCTACAGCTCTGTTCTCGAAGGCCTGGCCGACAATCCGGTGGCGGCGACCTTCGCCGCCTCCGCCGCCGACGGCAATCCCATGCCGAACGTTCCCGAGATGGGAGCCGTGTGGACACCGCTCGGCGAGCAGATTCAGCTCGTTCGCAACGGCGAGCTTGCGGCGACAGACGCGATGACGGCCGCCGCCGCCGCAGTCCGAGGGGCAGTCGGAAGCTAGCTCCGTTAGGGTCGAAAGAGATGACTACCGGAGAAGGCAGGGAATCGACCCTGCCTTCTCCGCGTCGAAGGTTCAATCTCGGAAGCGCCTTCGTCCGCTTCGGGGCCGTGGCGCTGATCGATGCGCTGTTGGCCCTCGCCTTGCCGGCCTTGATCGCGCAACGCTCGTGGACGCTGGTGGCGCTGGTCGGCCTTATCGCCCTGATCGTGAACGGCGTCTACCTGTATCCCCGCGCCCAAGCCTCGCGTTGGCTGACGCCGGGCTTGATTTTCATGCTCCTCTTCGTGGTGTGGCCCGTGGTCTACACCTCCTACGTCTCGCTCACCAACTATCGAACGGGCAACGTCCAGTCGAAGGATCAGGTGATCGCTCAGTTCGAGCGCCAGCCCTTGCAATCAACCGAAGGCGCCGTGGCACTCGCCTTGGAGGTATATCGCGACCCCGACGGCACTTTTGCCTTTCTCGTGACCGATCCCGACGGCAACGTTTCATTTGGTGTCCCTCGACTCCGCTCGGAGGAACCGTCGACCGAGCCCCTGCCCACGCTCGAAGAGCTTGGATCCACCGACACCGATGGCGACGGGATCGCCGACCAGGTCGGCGCCTTCACCCGGGTTCCTCCGTTGCAGCGATTCGGGATTGCCGATCAACTCGAAAATTTGGTGCTCGACATGCCTGGGGGGGTGGCCGAGGTGCAGACCACGTCCTCGGCCCGATTGGTGGCAGGCTCCCAGCGCTACAGGTACGACCCCGAAAGCGATTCTCTCTTCGATGCCCAGCTGAACATCGCGTGCCCGGCCGAGACCGGGAATTTCGTTTGCGAGGGCCAGCCGATCGATCCCGGCTGGGTCGCCTATGTCGGTTTCGACAATTACCGAAACATCTTCACCAACCGCGAGTTGCAGGGGCCCTTCTTCAAGGTCTTTGCCTGGAATCTGATCTTCGCCTCGTTATCGGTGCTGCTTACGTTCGGCGTGGGGTTGGCACTGGCAAATGCTTTCCAGGACGACCGCCTGAAGGGCAAGTCGATCTACCGATCGCTCTTGATTCTCCCGTATGCCATCCCCGGCTTCATCTCGATCATCATCTGGCGAGGGCTGTTGAACGACCAGATCGGGCCCGTCAACGACCTGCTCAACTCGATCGGGATCTCCAATGTTCCTTGGCTCCTCAACCCCTTCTGGGCCAAGGTCTCGCTTTTGTTGGTCAACACCTGGCTCGGATTTCCCTACATGTTCCTGATCTGCTCGGGTGCGCTCCAGGCGGTTCCCGCCGAGTTGAAGGAGGCCGCTCGGGTTGATGGAGCGGGCGCGGCGCGAGTTTTTCGGACCATCACGCTTCCGTTGCTGCTGGTGGGTACGGCACCGCTTCTCATTGGGTCCTTCGGGTTCAACTTCAACAACTTCGTCCTTCCGTTCCTTCTCACCAACGGAGGACCGCCGGTCCCGGGAGCGTCGGTGCCGGTAGGCGAGACCGACCTCTTGATCACCTTCACCTTCGACCTCGCCATCAGCTCGGGTCGGGGCAATCAGTTCGCATTGGGGTCGGCGGTAGTCATCATCATCTTCTTCATGGTCGCCGCCATCTCGGCATTCAGCTTCCGCTACACGCGGCGTCTCGAGGAGGTCTACGGAAGTGTCTAGCCGTGCTGAGGCATTGACCACCTCGCGCACCGTGGAGGCGGTCGAGAACAAGATGCCTGTGAGCCGCTGGTTTCGCGAGCTGGGCTGGCGTCACCTGGTGGGTCTGGTTGGCGTCCTCTTCGCTCTCTATCCGGTGGCGTGGATCGTCTCGGCCGCTTTCAACTCGGTGCAATCCCTCGTCTCTGCCCGCCTGATTCCACGCAGCCTGACCACCGAGAACTTCACCTCCCTATTTGGCAATGCCACCACTCCATTCGCCAGATGGATCGGCAACTCCTACAAGGTGGCTTTGACCGCCGCGATCATCAACGTGTTGCTGGCGTCGCTCGCCGCCTACGCCTTCAGCCGCATGCGATTTCGGGGCAGGCGTATGGGGCTTCTAGCCCTGTTGCTGGTCCAGGTGTTTCCTCAGTTTCTCGGTTTCATTGCGCTCTTCTTGTTGGCCCAGCAAATCGGCGAGGTGTTTCCCCAAGCAGGTCTCGGCACTCACCTGTTCCTGATCATGGTGTATCTCGGCGGTGCCATCGGGTTCAATGCCTTCCTCATCAAGGGCTTCATGGACACGATTCCCGCCAGCCTCGACGAATCGGCCCGGGTGGATGGCGCCGGCCCATTCCAAATCTTCTGGAGCGTCGTCTTCCCTCTGGCGCGGCCGGTGCTGGCGGTCATCTTCATCATCACGTTCACCAATCTCTTCGCCGAGTACATCCTGGCAAGCACCCTCATCACCTCAACCGCGAACTACACCATGCCAGTCGGGTTGCAACTATTCGTCTCGTCCGACTACTCAGCCAAATGGGGCAATCTCGCCGCGGCCGCCCTCATCGGCGCGGCACCCATCGTGGCGACTTTCCTGATCGCCCAGAAACAAATCATCGGGGGGTTGACCACAGGAGCCGTCAAGGGTTGAGAACTCGTCGCTATCGCGACGATCTCGGGATCTTCGGTCTCCCCGGCGAAGTCACTCCCCGTGACGTGCGATTCGATCCGACGGATCGGGCATTTCTCGATCGGGAGCCCGACGGCGGGTTTCGGATCCGGTGTCACACCGAAGCCGAGCTAGTCGATGCCACGCTCGTTGTACGCCGCCAGCAAGCGGTTCGAGCTATCGAACTCGAGCTCGTCGCCGTCACCGTTCGCCACGCCATCTGGGAGATCGTCGCCGATTTGGAGAAAGGCGACGAGTTCAGCTTCGCCTACCGGACCAAGGAGGGGCGAGCGGTGTACTACGTGCCGTCCGGCATCTCGAACGCGGTGGAGCGCCTTGATCGTTGGACACTGGACGACCTGGCGCCTAGCGAGGTACCCGACTGGATTCGGGGCGCGGTCATCTACCAGATCTTTCCTGATCGCTTCGCCAACGGCGACCCTTCCAACGATCCCGCCGATGTCGATCCCTGGGGATCGCCCCCGCGCCACCGCTCCTTTCAGGGAGGAGACCTGGCCGGGATCAGGGAGCACCTCGATTACTTGGCCGACCTGGGCGTCGACGTGATCTATCTCAACCCGGTCTTTCTGTCTCCTTCCAACCATCGCTATGACGCCGTCGACTTCGAACAGGTCGACCCTGTGCTGGGGGGAAACGCGGCCCTCTCCTCGCTGGTGGAATCAGCACACGAACGCCGGATGAGGATCGTCCTCGATGCCTCGTTCAACCATTGCCATCCCCGCTTCTTCGCTTTTCAGGATCTGGTTGAGAAGGGCGAATCCTCTTCTTATCGGAATTGGTTCATCGTCGATGACTGGCCCGTTCGGATCAAGGTCCGAGATCCCTTGCGGGGCTGGCAGGCCGAGTGGCTACCAATTTGGGCTGGGCAGGCAGGAATAGAGCTCGACTACGTCGCTGACCCCGGCCCGGCCATCGAGCCCACCTACGAGGCGTGGTATGGCGTACCGACTATGCCCCGAGTCAACCTTGCCGATCCCGGCGCCAGGGCCTACATGCTCGAGATCGGGCGTCGCTGGATCAGCGAGTTCGGCATCGATGGATGGCGACTCGACGTGGCTCGCTATGTCGATCCGGACTTCTGGATCGACTTCCGCCAGGAGGTCCGGGAGGAGGATCCCGAGACCTATCTCCTGGCGGAAGTCTTTGGGGATGCCGGAGATTGGCTCCAAGGCGATCGCTTCGACGCCACCATGAACTACACCTTCCGCGACATCTGCCTCCGGTTTCTGGCCCGCGACGAGGCCGATGCTCGCGAAACCTCCGATGCCCTAACCCATCTCTGGGCCCTTTACTCCTGGCCCGTGACCCTCGCCAACCAAAACCTCCTGGGCAGCCACGACACGGTTCGCTTCCTCACCGCGGCCGACGATCAGACCTGGCGTCTCGAGCTGGCAACGATTTTGCAGCTGACCTTTCCGGGTGCGCCTGGCATCTATTACGGCGATGAGATCGGAATGACGGGGAAGAGTGATCCCGATTGCCGGCGGGCATTTGATTGGAACCGAGACCCGCTGCGACATCCGCTGGCACAAATGGTTGCCTCCCTAACCGAGCTTCGTCGTCGCTATCCGGTACTTCGAGAGGGCGAATGGCGGCCGCTCCCTTCCTCCCGAGACTTGCTCGCCTTCTCCCGAAAGGCGAGGCGCAGCACCCTCGGGGTCTTCATCAATCGGGGCCGCCGCACCCGAGCCGCGGTGGCAGGGGCTCGACGGGTCATCTGGGGAAATGGTTCCCTCGAGGGCGATACTCTCACCATTCCGGCTCGCTCGGGAGCAATTGTCGAGATCGGAGCAACGAAGTGAAAGCCCGTCTCCTGCTGCTGGGGGTGTTTGCGGTCGTTTCTTGCAGCCAAGCCACAGTTAGTTCCCTGCCTCCGTCACCGGTGACCGTCCCGTCACCGCCTGCCGGAGGAGATCCCCATTTCTATCTCAACCTGATCTGGCATCAGCACCAACCTCGCTATGCGTTGCTTCCCGACGGCACGGTCTCGAGGCCATGGGTAAGAGTGCATGCCACCAAGGACTACTACGACATGGCCGCTTTGGTTGCCGAGTATCCCAACGTCAAGGTGACGTTCAATCTCACCCCCATCCTTCTTCTCCAGCTGGAGGAGCTGACGCAGGGAACGAAAGACGTCTATTGGACCATGACCGAGGTACCGGCCGACGAGGTCTCGGAGGAGCAGGCCGCCTTTATCGTCACCCGCTTCTTCGATGTCAATCCGCAGATCATTGGGCGCTTCCCTCGCTTCAGCGAGCTCGCCGAGCGCCGCGATTCTGCGGACCCTTTCACGGTCGACGAGTTGCGCGATCTCCAGGTGCTCTTCAACCTCGCCTGGACCGACCCCAGCTTTCTCGACACAGATCCCCTTGCGGCGCTGGTGGAGAAAGGGCGCGACTTCAGCGAACAAGACAAAGCGGTGGTGCTGGCCGAACACCAGAGGATCATCGGCGAAGTGATCCCACTGCACACCAAGCTCTGGGAAGAGGGGCGCATCGAGGTGATCACCACCCCTTTGGCACACCCGATCCTTCCCTTGATCTCGGATGTCTCTCTCGCCACGGTTGGCGATCCGGCCGCCCTGATGCCGGCCAATCGCTTCATGGAGATTCCCGACGCCGACCAGCAGGTCATTCGGGGACTTGACGAAGCCGAGCGTCTTCTCGGTCGCCGGCCGGTGGGGATGTGGCCCGGTGAGGGATCGGTGGCACAGCTGGTGATGTCGCTCTTTTCGAAGAACGGGGTGCAATGGGTGGCGACGGGGGAAGAAGTCCTGGCTAAGACGCTGGGGATCGGGTCGTTCACACGTAACGAAGACGACCTCGTCGAGCAGGGGAACCAGCTCTACCGACCGTATGCAGCCCAACTCAATCGCAACGATCCGGTACCCATGTTCTTTCGTGACGGCCTGCTTTCCGATCTGATCGGCTTTGAGTATTCGGGTACCGAGGCCAACGCCGCCGCCGATGACTTCATGGGACGGCTGCAGGCGATTCGCGACTCTTTGGATGTGGAAGCTGCCTTCGAAGCGGGGCGGCCATACGTGGTGTCGGTCATCCTCGACGGCGAGAACGCCTGGGAGTCATATCCCAACGATGGGATCGACTTTTTGCGGGCGGTCTATGAACGGTTGAACGAAGCGGATTGGATCACGACCATTACCCCCACCGATTACCTGTCCCGCTTTCCCGACGTCGAACCCGCTCCCGAGATCTGGCCGGGTGCCTGGTTCCAGCCCAACTTCGCTACCTGGATCGGCGAGGAGGAGGAGTCCACCGCCTGGGACTACCTCTTCCAGGTGCGAGGGGATCTCAAGTCCGAGGAGGAGAACCCGGGTTACGAGGCCGCCTACCGGCAAATGCTCTTTGCCGAAGGATCGGACTGGTTCTGGTGGTACGGGGCCGATCAAGAATCGGGCGACGACGGCTACTTCGACGCCGCTTTCCGCGATCTTCTCGGCACGGTCTATGACGAACTCGGCCGGGAGCGGCCATCGTTCCTCGAAGTGCCAATCATTCCCGAGCGACCGGTCGCCACGCTGACACCCACCGAGCTGGGGACCGTCATCATCGATGGCAGCCCCGACGACTGGGAGGCAGCCCCCACCGACGGGGTCTTCTCGGTCCAATTCGACAAGAGCTATCTCTATCTGCGCGGGCCCGCCGGCACCGTGTATCTCGGGGCCCCGCGGGGAGAGAAATCCGCCATAACCGCCGAAGGCACTCCCCTCGGGTTTGGAGCGACCACGGTCATCTCGCTCGGCCAAAGCTGCGGAGTCGGTCCGGTCCTCTCCGAGTTCACCCCCATAGATTGCCGCGCCATCGGTGACGACGTCGAGGCGGCGATTCCTCTTGTCACCCTCGGGCCGCTGGCTCCCGGTGACCTGCTCATCCTCAAACACGATGACGGCTCCGGGGCTCTCTACCCGTCTGGTCCGCTGGCCCTCCAGGTTCCCGACATCTCCAATGTGGCAGTCTTTTTGGAGGTGGCCGACCCCCTCGGTGACGACCACGGGCCTGGGACTTACACCTATCCAACCGATGCCGTGTTCGCCGCCGGCAGCTACGACCTTGAGCAATTCAGTGTGGGGACCGAAGGCGATCAACTGGTCATAAGCATGGATGTGGTCGCCCCCATTCAGAACCCCTGGGGATCACCCCGCAATCTCTCGGTGCAGACCTTCGATATCTATATCGATACCGATCCTGGCACCGACAACGGCGAGCGTCGCCTGATAGACGGCCGCAATGCCTCAGTGCGCGAAGGGACCGGTTGGGAGTTCGGCATCACCATCGAGGGTTGGGAACCGGCTATTTACGTGGCTGGAGCCGAAGGCACCGTCGAAGAGACCAGGCCCTCATTCGACGTTGCCGTTTTCGGAGACGAGGGGAGAGTAGTGGCCCGGATCCCGCTCTCGACATTCGGACCGGGCGACCCCACCACCTGGGCCTACGGGGCGGTGGTGTTGAGCCAGGAAGGCTTCCCGTCCGCCGGTGTGCGGCGGGTGCGCGATGTCGAAGCTTCGGCCCAGCAGTTTCGGCTCGGCGGCGCTCCCACCGACGCCAACCACACCCGGATCATCGACGTCGCCTCGGCGACCGAAGGCGAGCAGGAGAATTTGCTTTCCAACTATCCCGGTGCCCCCTCCCTCGACGGTCTCTCGGCCAACGACTTCGGCCTCATCCCGTTGATCACTCCGCGGTAAAGGTGAACCCAGGGTTCGCAGGGAGGCTGTGCCCACCTCCCAGCCCACAGAACGGGATTGGATCAGAAGGCGAGGTTCATGGCCCCGGTGAGAAACCGCATGTAGGGAACCGAGGCCTTGGCCAGGGACGCATACTCCGTCATGAACCCGTCCGACGTCACCATCCGGTCGGGCAGACGAGCGCCGGCGATGAAATCCTTTCGCATCAGATCCTCGATCAAAGGATGCTCAGGATCGAAACCCTGAGGAGGTTTCTGGAGCGACTCGCCATCGAGGGTGAAGCGACTGAGAAACGCCTTGCCGTGGGCGGCTCTTTTCCAACCCGCCGGGTCATCGACGATTGCCTGCCGGATCTGGCGCGCCACGGGTGCCTCCGGCCGCCAGAGCCCGACGCCGGCATAGGAGTTGGCGGGCTCGAGGTGGAGATAGAAGCCGGGGGCGTGGATATCGGAACCCGCTTGATGAAAGAAGCGGATCCCGACGTTGGTCTTATAGGGCGTTTTGTCCTTGGAGAAGCGGATGTCGCGATAGGGCCGGAGAAGTGAGCCGCCCTGGACCCTGGGATCGGCTTCGAAATGGGGGGAGATCTTGCGGAGCCTGGGCCCAAAGTCAGAAATGAAGGCCAGGGCCGGCTCCTGCACCAGGTCGAGGTAGCGCTCTTTGTTGGCCGCAAACCAGTCCCGCTCGTTATTGGCGGCCAGTTCGCGCAGGAACTTGAAGCTGGCGGAGGTGAAGTAGGTAGCCATGCCCCCTTATACAACTGCCCGAGTTTGATTGGAAGGGGTCAAGGTCGGGGCTAGATGAGCAATGCCCGGAGGGTCTGGATGGTGTCGGCTTCCTCGGGTCCCTTGTCCGATCGATATCGCTTCACGCGGGCAAACCGCAAGGCAACGCCACCGGCATAGCGGGTGGAGGCTTGGACGCCGTCGATGGCGACCTCCACCACCTGCTGGGGTCGAAGGTAAACCGCCCGATCGTTTCGATGGGTTTCCAGGGTCGGAAAGTAATCAGTCTGCCAAGCGAGGAGCTCGTCAGTCATCCCTTTGAACGTCTTTCCCACCATGACGAACTCGCCAGTGGCGTCATCGCGGGCGCCGAGGTGAATGTTTGAGAGATAGCCCGAGCGGCGACCGTGGCCCCACTCCGCCGCCAGCACCACGAGGTCATAGGTGTGAACCGGTTTGACCTTGCGCCAGGTCTTTCCCCTTCGCCCGGCCTCGTACCTCGAGGCGACCTCCTTGATCACGACTCCTTCCTGGCCGGCCGCCAAGGCCCCTTCGGCAAAGGATTCGGCTTCTGCCAGGTCAGCGGTCGTGATGCGGGGAACCCGCCTCTCGTGCGGGACGACCTGCTCTAGGATCGCGAGTCTCTGCTGCAAAGGGACATCGATCAGATCCGCTCCGTCGAGGTGGAGGATGTCGAAGAAGAAGGGCACCACCGGAACCTCGGCAAAGGCTCGTTCCTCGGTCCCGAACCTGCGCATGGTTTCTTGAAAAGGTTGTGGGGTTCCGTCGGCGCGCAAGGCCATCGCCTCTCCATCGAGAACCGTCGCCGCCACCTTTAGATCCATCGCCGCCGCCACCACCTCCGGCATGCGTGGCGTGATGTCGTTGAGATTGCGCGTGTACACCACCACCTCTTCCCCCAACCGGTGCACCTGGATCCGGGCCCCGTCCAATTTCCATTCCACCGATGTCGGTCCTTTGATCGACTCGCCGATAGTTGCTCCCGGCGAGGCCAGCATCGGCTGGATGGGCGATAGCACCCGCAGTCCGATGGTGAGAAGCCCCTCTTCTCCCTCAGTGGCGGCGACCCGAGCGACCTCGCCCAGGTCGGCTTGCAGCATCGAGGCTCGCCGCACCACCGCCGGAGGTATGGTGAACGCCGTTGCTACCGCCTCGGTCAGCATCCCGGCCTGAGCCCCTTGACGGATCTCGCCGGTCAGGGAACGACGCAGAAAGTCCTGCTCATCTCTGGTTGCGCGTCCGAAGAGGTCTGCCAAGAGACGGGCCCGCCGCGCCTGTGAACCGGGACCGGTGGATTCCTGCAACCGGTCAAAGTAGGCATCAACCTCGGCGACGGTCAGGTTCGGATCCTCCGCCGGTTCCACCGAAGTTCCGAATGCCGAGGCATAGCCAACCCCGATCCGTCCTTGGCGGGGCTCGCCTCGCAAAAGCCCGATGGCGCTCGGCAACTCGACCGGATCAAGAGTTCGGAGCAGCGAGGCCAACCGCGAGGTCTTGGCATTACGAGAACTGGTTGTCGACACGTCAGATGATGCCGCGATCAGCTCGGCCAGCAGAGTGCTCACCTTGGCACGATAAGCGACGCCTACCGTGGCGCCGTGACCGACGACGACGCCCTCTGGTCGGCGTTCCTCAGCTTCATCGACCGCGCCGAGGCTGCCCAGAATCCGGCCGCCCTCTTTGGGGGCTTCCGGGACGAAATGATCGCTGCGGGGATCTCAGAAGAGCGAGCCACAGATTCCATCCGAACGGTCATGGATATGGCCACCGTCCGTCGGGACTGGATGGCGCCGATGTTCGATCGCATCTATTCCTTCGGAGAACCCGGTTTCAGCGTCCAACCCAACGCCCTCTTGATGGAGACGGTCTCGGGCCGGGAGCCGGGAAAGGCACTCGACATTGCCATGGGCCAGGGCCGCAACGCCCTCTACCTCGCTTCTCGGGCCTGGGATGTAACCGGCTTTGATGTGTCGCGAGAGGGGATTGCAGCTGCGCAAAGGGCCGCGACGGACCGCGATCTGCAAATCGAGGCCCTGGTCAGCGCCCACGATGAGTTCGAGTACGGCTCCAGCAACTGGGATCTGATCGTGATGACCTATGCCCTGGTTCCCGTCACCGATATTCCCTTCGCTACAACCCTGGTGGCAGCGCTCCGATCGGGTGGCTTGATCGTTACCGAGAGCTTTGCCACGGACCCTAAACGCCCGCCGAGACCCGTGGAGATCGATCCCGATCTCCTCCGCCAGGCTTATTCCTCACTGCGGATTCTGAAATTCGAGACGAGAGAGGACGTTGTCGATTGGAGCGACGAGCCCGGGGTTGTGGTTCGGATGTCGGCGATCAAGGACTAGGCCCCACAGCCGGCCGATAAAGCCGCCACGGTGCCCAAATCGTTGTCGACGTACTCCCATGCGGTACTCCCCGACCCTTCGTAGTAGTGCCCGTCCACCACGATCTCCATCTTGCCATCGCCGTTGAGATCGACCACAGCCGTCACCACGTGAAAGACCACATAGGCGCTGTCAGGTGAGCCCTGTGAGAACTCGATGACAAGGATGGCCGGTTCAACATCGAGGGTCTTGCGCATCATCACCAGGCTGTAGGACTCCGCATTTCCGAAGAGATCCTCGGGGATCCGGTTGACCACGAGTAGCTCCTCTTCAACCCCGTCGCCCTCGAGGTCGAAGGTCAGATACTGCGCCACTGCCGGGTCGGGGTCAGAGAGCGCACGGTCGGCGATGAAAGCGATCGCCTTCTCGACGAGGTCGCGTGGGGGAGTGCCATCTGTGAATACCGGGCGCGGCAACAAGTTCCAGGTGGCGCCAGCTATGGCGACCGCGCCCGGCTCGTCGTGGCCCACCGGCAGGGGCGGATCCAATGCGATGATCGGGGTCTGGCTCGGCTCACAGATCTCGAGCGATGAACCGATGGCGGTGCCCCGTACACCAGCGAGGCCGACCACTTGATACTCCTCCCCAGCCTCCACCTCGAAGATCGCCTCTCCGGGGACCCAGTCAGTCCCGTCGTGATATCCGAGCAATCCCGAGCTGCTTACCACCAGTGGCACATCCGTCACCAACGAGGTGGTGGTGTCCCGAGCGGCAGAGGTGGTGGCGGCGATAGTCGTGCTGGTGCTGGTCTCGGTGGTGGTATTGGTCGGGGACACGGTCGTCGTTGCCGACGGTGACGAACTGTCGCCGGCACCCGCCGAACTCGGGTCCCCGCACGCCACGAGGAGCACGGCCAGGAGGGCTAGGAAAAGCCTCATCGAAACGAAAGCAAGTCGAGGTCGAGAGCTCGAAAGAGCCGAGCCAAGGTGTGAAGCGGGAGACCGCGCACGCTCGAGGGACTCCCGTCCACCCCCGCCACATACAAGGCCCCGATACCGCCGAGGGCATAGGCGCCTGCTTTGTCCATCGGCTCACCGGTGGCGACGTACTCGGAGATCTCATCGTCAGTGAGGTCGAGAAAGCTGACCAGGGTCGACTCCACAGCCGACACCGTTCGCACGGTCGGGTCCATGATCGCTACCGCCACGGCGGTGAGGACATCATGGGTCTGACCCGAGAGCCGCCGCAGCATCGATCGTGCCTCGTCTGGATGCGCGGGCTTGCCCAGAACCCGGCCCTCGATGACGACGGTGGTGTCTGCTCCCACAGCCACCAAATCAGGGGCGGCGACGGCAGCCGCCTTGGCGCGGGCGATTCGCTCCACGTAGTCATACGGTTCTTCCTCGGGCAGCCGAAGTTCGTCGACTTCCGGTGCCTCTACCGCAAAGGTCAACCCCAGAGTCTCCAGCAGCTCCCGCCGTCGGGGCGAGCTCGAGGCGAGGACAAGCTTCATTGGTCGGCCACTAGTCGAACGAGGGGTAGAGCTCATCGGCAGACCTCAGATGTCTAGCCGGCGACAATCTTGCGGATTCGCCCATCGACGGTGACGACGTAGATCTCGCCGGCCGAGTCGACCCCGAACGAGGTCACCGAGCCCATATCTCCTACCTCACTCCAAATCTTGCTGTCGGTGATTCCCGATCCCGTGTAGCGGAAGGATCGCAGCGTGCCCTCACAGAAATCGGAATAGAAGTAGGTCCCAGCCAAGCCGGCCAGCGCTGTCCCTCGGTAGACATAGCCACCGGTGATCGAGCAGCCCTGATTGTGGGTGTATTCGGCCACCGGCCCGATGAAGCCACCGCAAGGGCCGCTGCGGCAGATGCTTCCCTCCAGATGGGGCCAGCCCAGGTTGATCCCGGTGGCCAACCGCGAGATGACATTCACCTCTTCGCGGGCATTCTGTCCCACGTCGGCCACGTAGAGCAGGTCACCGTCGAAGGCGTTGCGCCACGGATTGCGAACGCCCATCACCCAAATCTCCGCTCCCGGATTCTGCTGGTTGACGTTCATCCGCAGGATCTTTCCGAGCAGGCTCGAGGGGTCCTGGGCGTTGCCGAACTGATCGTTGGCACCTCCGCCGTCACCCAGGGCGATATAGAGCAAGCCGTCGGGCCCGAAACCGAGCCAACCTCCGTTGTGATTGGAGGCGGGCTGGTCGACGGCTAGCAGCTGACGGGCACTGGCGTCGGCTCGATTGGGATCGGAGGAGGCCTCGTATTCGACCACCCTGGTGTCGCCGGCGGTGTTGGTGTAGTTGACGTAGAACCGTCCGTTGTTGGCGTAGTCGGGATGGAAGGCGAGACCGAGGAGACCGCGCTCACCGCCCGTGGAAACGGAAGCCGAGAGGTCGAGGAAGGTGCCCCCACCGATGATGCGAATACGCCCGGTCTGCTCGACCACGAACAACCGGTCATCGCCAGGAGGTGACGCCAAGAAGAGGGGCCGGTCGAATCCGCTGGCGATAGTGGAAAGTGAGAGGCGACTGACACGTGGCGGGGGGACGTTGGGAACGAGATTCCATCCCCGGGTGAGGAAGGTTGCCATCTGGTCGCGCAGGACCTGATCGAAGGGGCAGTAACGACCTCCGCCACATCCGTTCGTGATCCCGGCTTCGGCGATGGCTTCGACCGCCTCGGTGAAGAAGGCTCCCGGTCCGACGTCGCTGAAAGTGCCGGCATGGCTTCGGGGGGAGAGGCCAAGAGCCCGCATCAAGAAGAGGGCCATCTCCCCCCGGGAGGTCGGCACCTGGGGGCGGAAGGTGCCGTCGGCGTAACCGGTGGAGATGCCCATTTGCGCGATTCGCTCGACAAAGCCGGTGTACCACTGGCCTGCGGGGACGTCGCTAAAGCTCCCTGAGGCAGCCAGCGGGCTCTGCCCGAGGGCGCGGACCAGGAAGGCGGCCATCTCCGCACGCGTTACCGGAGCCGACGGGCAGAAGAGGTCGGGAAGACAGCCGGTGGTGATGCCGGCGGCGGCGATCGCCTCGATCGCCCCCTCATGGGGATTGCCGTCATCGTCGAGGAATGTTCCTCCCGGCGGGAGGGTGGTTTGCGCCTGCGCCGGCAGTCCCGAGAGCGCCAGGATGAGGACCAAAAACCAAAGGGCGCGGTGCCTTTTCTGCATCAATTCTCCCCCGATCGGTCGGAGAACCCTAGACCGCTCCCCAATCTGCGAAGACCCGAGGGTGATCGAAGACCACTTCGCCGCACCTGATGGCGGCCACCGGCCGGGTGAGGACATCGACGTCTTCGGTGGGATCGGTCTCGAAGAGCAGGAGGTCGGCACTGGCGCCGACTTCCAGGGCCGCAAGCCCGAGGTAGCCGTAAGCGTTAGGCCCGGCTGCTTCCACCGACTCACGAGCCCCGAGTCCGTATTCCCAGAGCCGTACCGCCTCGAGCGACACCCTTCCGTGGGGAAGACCGAGATCGGTCCCGGTGAGGACTGCGACTCCAAATTCGCTGGCCAAGGGGAGGAGCCGCCGCACATTTTCTAATCCCGCCCCTAGCACCCGGGCCGCGGTCGATCCCGACGCAAAGCCCGACATCACGTCTTCGGTGTTGCACACGGTTGGTACCCAGGCGCCGCCTCGGGCACCCAAGCGCTCGAGGTCGTTCTCCGTGAGATAAAGGCCGTGCTCGATCGAATCGCACCCAGCTCGAACCGCCATTCCCGGAGTGTCCGGGCCCATCGTGTGAATCGCCACCCGCAGCTCCGCCTGGTGAGCGACTTGGCAGGCCTTGGCCAGCGCCTCTTCGGAGAAGTTGATCACCGGTCCCCGACCCTTCTGAGGCCAGTCGCCGATCAGCTTCACCCAGCCACCGCTGCGATCGGATTCTTTCACCGCCGCGGCGAGCTCTGCATCCGATACCTCGACACCGAAACCCGGGAAGTAACCGTGTTGGCCGGTGATGATCCGTCCCGCCCCTCGCAGCTCGGGTCGTGTGGCAGGAGGGCTCTCGGTCAACCTCAGCACAACGTCATCACGCCAACCTTTATCGATAACCAGGAAGACCCCACTCTGCAGTTGGGCAAAGGCGCGGCGCTTGATCCCCTCGATTTCGCCGGCGACGGACACATCCTTCAGGGAATTCACCGCCAGGTGGGCATGGCAATCTGCCAGGCCGGGGAGGGCCCAGAAGCGGGTTAGATCAATTTCTGGGTCGGAGGCGGGCTCGCTCCATGAACCGTTGGAGATGGATAACTGCTTCAGCGAATCGTTCCATGTCCGAATCAGAAACGGCATGTGCCGATGGAAGGTAGCGAAGGCAACGGCGAGAATGAGATGCGCATGAAGGTGGCGCTGGCTTTGGTCATGTTCTTGGTTTTTGCCTGTGGTGGTCCCGCCCCGGTGTCCACGAGTGCGGTCATGCCGATCGCTTCTGCAACCTCCACCACCTCAGCGAGCGACCTCGAAGTCACCATCCAAGGCTGCGGTACGCCGCCGGTGACCTTCTCCGTGCTCTGCGAGGTGGTCGAGTTGATCGAGACCAATCACTTCAGCCCACCAGATCGGCCGACCATGGCCGCCGCCGCCCTCGACGCGGTAGCGACGTTTGAATCACCGGAGACCGAGGAGCTTCCGCGCGGTCTCGTCTGCGCCGTGCCATCGGAGGAATTCGCTCCCTTGTGTGAATTGGTTCGGGACGAAATGCTCGACTCCGCTGCCCCTGTTTCCGACATCGTTGAGGGGGCGGTCGATGGCGTCCTGGCGGCGATGGTCGATCCCTACAACGTCTATGTCCCCCCCGAGCTTTCAGGGTCGGTGGGCGAGGACGGGATCGTTCCCGGAGTCGGCATGGTGATCGCCGCCTTGAGCGCGGCTGGATCGCCGTGCATTCGGGTGGCTCCCTCGTGTCCCCTCCAGGTGGTGACGGTTCTTCCCGATTCCCCAGCCGAGGACGCCGGCATCCGGGCTGGCGCTGTGATCACCGCTATCGACGGCGAACCGGTTGAAGGACTGGGGACCGTGGAGGCGGCCGGCTTGCTGGCAGGGGAGTCCGGTACCACCGCGGTCTTGACCATCGACGCCTCTGAGGTCACCTTGACTCGGACCGATGCCGAGGCGATTCCGATGAGCGGGGAGATCGTCGGGTCAACCGCCTATCTGCGATTGCCGGAGTTTGGGTTTGCCACCCATCTTGAACTCCATGCCTGGTTGACGGGCTTCAACGAGGCCGGGGTGGAGCGCTTGATCCTGGACTTGCGCGACAACCCTGGAGGCTTCTTGTTCTCGGCTTCGATCGTGGGCTCGGAGTTCGTGCCCAGCGGGGTCCTCTACCGGACCCAGGAGCGGGAGGGGAACTTCGACTACCCGGCCGTCGAAGGGGGCATCGCCACCCGAGTTCCGCTGATTCTGTTGGTAAACGAGAACAGCGCCTCGGCGGCGGAGATCCTGGCGGCCTCGCTTCAGGAATGGGGGCGAGCGGTGGTGGTGGGCACACCGACCTTCGGCAAGAACCTGGTGCAGTCTTCGTTCGAATTGAGAAATGGTGGCCTTCTCCGTCTGACCGTTGCCACCTGGACGACTGCCGATGGCGCCTCGGTGGCCGGGACCGGAGTCATCCCCGATGTCGCCCTCACGGTCGATCCCAGCGCCGACGTGGCCAGCGTGGTCGACGCCGTGCTCTCTGCACTTGGGTAGAGATCGTTCTTGCGTAGATTTGGCCGCATAAATGCGGCCAAATCTACGCAGGAAGCGAATGTGAATCGGCTCAGGGCTTTCCTTCTCCTGGTCGTCATCGGGTGCGCGGTCACTTCCGCTCCGGTCAGCACAAGTCCATCCTCGGAGCCCACACCGTCGGTGCCCTCAACCACCGCCGCTCCCGACCAGCCGCCCACCACTGTCGCATCCAGCACGACTGCCAGCATTGCCGTCGACTTCCGCACCTGTGCGCCCGACGAGCAATCGCTTCTCTGCGAGGCCTACCGGTTGATTGGCGACAAGTACGTCGACCCCGTCGCCGACTCGACGCTGGCCGCCGCTGCTGCCATGGAGGTTGACGCCCTCGACGAAGAAGCAGGCAGCGCAACCGGCGAATGCGTGATCCCCAGCACCGCTTTCGTCGCCGTCTGCCAGGAGTGGGTTGCAGAAGGAGTGTCCTACCCGCTGGCGGAGGAAGCCGCGGTGTGGGGCCTGATGAACGCCCTGGACCCCAATAGCGCCTATCTCGACCCTGCGGCTTTGCGGATGTTGCAGGAGGATCAAGCCGGTTCCGTGGAAGGTATCGGGGCCCTGGTGGCCTCTGAGGATCTCACCGCCGCCGACCCCCAATCCACTCCGTGCAGCGTGGTCTCGGAAGACTGTCGCCTGGTGGTCATCTCGGTATTCGAGGGAAGCCCGGCCGAGGCGCAAGGCCTCCTCCCCGGCGACGTTTTCGTGGCGGTTAACGGGGAGTCGATCGACGGGTGGAGCGTCGACGAGGTGACCGCAGCGGTGCGGGGACAAGCTGGGACCGCCGTGAGTCTCAGTGTTGAGCGGGGCCGCAAGGAGATCGAGTTCGATATCGTGCGGGCTTCGATTTCGGTGCCTGTGGTCGAGTCCGAGGTGGTGGGAGATGTGGGCTATCTCAAGCTCAACGTGTTCACGGATAGCTCCGACTCACAGTTCCATGACGCCCTCGATCGCCTCGTCGCCGCCGGGATCGACCAACTCGTTCTCGACCTGCGCGACAATCCCGGGGGGGCGCTCTACGCCACCGTCCAGATTGCTAGCGAGTTCTTCTCCGACGGAGTCGTGGTGCGCACGATTGGGCCCGAGGACGAGGACGTTTACGACGCCGACGAGGGCGGTCTCCTCGCTGACGGTTCGCTTCCGGTGGCGATCCTGGTCAATCGGGGAAGCGCCAGCGCCTCCGAAGTCCTCTCCGCCGCCTTGCAGGAGCGCAATCGGGCGGTGGTGATAGGAGACAACACCTTTGGAAAGAACACGGTCCAGCAGCGGTATGGACTCTCCAACGGGGGAGCCCTCAAGCTCACCGTTGCCCGCTGGGTAACCGCGGCAGGGACCGACTTCGGCGAGAACGGTGTCACTCCCGATATCGCCGCCGACCTCGATGACGAGTTGACCGTCGATCAGTTGGTGCTGGCGGTCTCCGATCTCAGCGGCTGGTAAGCGAGGCGCCTCTGTGGGTGGTTAGGGCCTAACGACCCTGGGTTCAGGCGGAACAGGAGACGCCAGTTCCTCCCAGACCGCAGTAGCCGCCGGGGTTCTTTCCCAAGTATTGCTGGTGGTAGTCCTCGGCGTAATAGAAGGGCCCGGCCGGTCTGATCTCGGTGGTGATCCGGCCGCGGTGGCCCGCCCGCTCGAGATCTTCCTGATAGGCCTCGCGGCTCTTCTCGGCTTGCTCCTGCTGATCAGGGGAGGTGGTATAGATCGCCGACCGATACTGGGTGCCGACGTCGTTTCCCTGACGCATTCCCTGGGTTGGGTCATGTCCTTCCCAAAAGCGTTGCAAGAGTTCGTGGTAGGTCACCTCGGTGGGATCGAAAACCACCAAGACCACTTCGGCGTGGCCAGTGCGGCCGCTGCAGGTCTCTTCGTACGTTGGGTTGGGCGTGATCCCACCGGCATACCCGGCAGCCGTGGTGTAGACGCCCGGCGTCTGCCAGAAGCGCCGCTCCGCACCCCAGAAACAGCCCATGCCAAAGATCGCCGTTTCGAAATGGGCAGGAAACGGGCCCACGAGCGGGTTGCCGTTGACGAAATGGCGCGCCGGCACCGGCATCGCCACCTCCCGGCCCACCAGAGCGCCCTCCGTTGATTTGTTCCGTCCGAACATTTGCAAGCTCCTCTTCAGTTACGAGACTAAAACCGATCGGGGATACCCGGTTGTTCCACGGGCTCCGAAGGTTTTTCCAACTGGCGAAACGCCGGGTTGAAGAACCCATACAGGACGACGGCGAGATAGCACAGCCCGATGATGAGGAACGTGGTGACGACGCCCAGGGCTTGCACCACCACTCCGCCCAACAGGACTCCGGCTGGGATGGCCGCCCACGCACCCGCCCGCATCGTCCCGAAAACCCGACCCCGCAACTCGGACGGCACCTTTTCATAGGCCACCGTATAGATGACAGGATTGAGCCCGCCCGTGGCAAGTCCCACCAGGGCCAAAGTGATCAGCGCAGCAGGGAGCGGCGGCAAGGAGGCCAGCACCAGGTACAACGCCGGAACCGCCAGATATCCGCCGAGCAGGACTGGGCGCCGGCGGAGTCGGTGACCGAACGCGCTGAAGAGCACCGATCCGAGAAGCGCCATCCCTCCGTAGGCGCCGTACATCAAGCCGAGCTCCGCAGCTCCTCCGTAGGCCTCGTTGGCCAGAACCGGCATCGCCACAGAGAAGGGAGCATCTAGGAAGTTGGTGATGAGGACGGTGACGACGATCGCCAGGATCAATCGGTGATGGCGGACAAACCGCCAACCTTCGACCAGGTCGGTCCGGAAGCTCGGTGCTTCTTGTCGACGATGGGGCGTCGGCGGGACTATCCAGGCCACCAAGGCAGCCGAGAAGAGGAAGCTGGCGGCGTTGGCCCAAAGCGCGGTCGGCGCCCCGAGAGACGCAACCAACAGTCCGCCGAGCGGTCCGCCGATGAGTTGAGACCCTTTCTGGACGCTGCCACGGATCCCGCTCGCCCTCTCCATGGGGACCACTGCGGCCGTCGCCAGATCCGGAAGGATCGCAGCGCGGGCGGTCGCCCCCGGCGCATCGAGCAGCGCTCCGAGGAACACCAGGGCCATCAACTGCCATAGCTCGATTCCGACCGTGGAATCCAGAAGAGGTATGGCGGCGACGGCGGCGGCGCTGGCGAGGTCGGCGATGACGCTCGTGCGACGAAACCCGAGGCGGTCCACGATGACCCCGCCGAACAACCCGGCCAGGACGGCGGGAAGGAAGTTGAAGAAGACGGCCAGACCGGTGAGGACTGGACTGCCGGTAGTAATGAGGACGTACCAAGGGATCGCCAACTGGGCGACGGCGTTGCCGGTCAAGGAGATCGCGTCGGCGACGAATAGGGCGGTAAGTGGTCGGCGGTTCAACCTCAGCGCCGGCTCATTTCCGGAGGTAGCGAATCGAAATATCCGGCGTTCCCTTACTATCGCCTGACATGGTTCGATACCGCAAGCCGACGGAACGTTCGGGCGACATCATCGACGTGCGGGGGAGCGGCGGCAGGCGGCGGCCAGGCGTTGCCATCGGTGCCGGGGGTGGGGGACTCGCGATCATCATCGCCATCATCGTTGCCCTTCTCACCGGTGGTGAAGGAGGCGGGCTTGGCGACATCCTCGGCGACCTCGCTCCCGCCCCCCAAACCTCGGCAGTGGAAAGCCCGCTCGACCCGGCAACCGATCCGCAAGCGGACATGGCCGACTTCATGTCGGTGGTGCTCGATGACAACCAAGCCATGTGGCAGGAGATCTTCTCCTCCTCGGGCCGTCAATATCAGAACGCGCAGCTGGTCCTCTTCACCGGATTCACCGACTCCGCCTGTGGCGGGGCCGACGCCCGGATGGGCCCTCATTACTGCCCGCTCGACCAGCAGATGTATCTGGACCTCGACTTCTTCCAGGAGCTTTCCGACCGCTTTGGGGCCACGGGCGACCTCGCTCCCGCCTATGTCCTGTCTCACGAGATCGGCCACCATGTTCAGAACCTGCTCGGCATCAACGAGCAGGTGCGCCAGCTCCAACAGCAGGATCCCTCCCAGGCCAACGACCTCTCGATTCGGATGGAGCTCCAGGCCGACTGTTTTGCGGGGGTCTGGGCCTCGACGGTCTTTGTTGGTCAGCTCCAGACCGGGGAAGACATCGCCTTGGACCCTGGCGAGATCAGCGAGGCGCTGGAAGCGGCGGCGGCGGTGGGTGACGACCGGATTCAGATGGCCACTCAGGGGCGGATCGATCCCGAGTCTTTCAACCATGGCACCTCAGAGCAGCGCCAGCGCTGGTTCCAGACCGGTTACGACCAGGGCGATCCCAACGCCTGCGACACGTTCTCCGGCAGCGTCTAGCCATTAGCGAGCGTTGGGGGAGTACCCGGAATTGGGGAGGGGTTAGCCTTGCTTTCGAGTCATGGGCCTGCGACGTTCAGGAGTCGCCTTCTTTGCGCTGGTTTTCCTGGTGGCTTTGCTGCCTGTGGTCTCTCATGCCCAAACCAGCCTCGAGGAGGCTGAGGACCGCCGGGAATCTGCCTACACCCTGCTGGCGGGGGCGGTGGCGAACCGTAACGAGTCGGAAGCCAAGCTGCTAGCGGCGCTCGAGGAGTATCAGCGACTCTCGGCTTTGCTAGCCGACAAGGCGGCGTCGGTGGACCGACTCGCAGAGTTGGTCGGCGCGGCGGATAGCGAATTGGCCCGGGTTACCGCCCGCGTGGATGCCCTTGCGGCCGATGCTTATATGGAGGCCCTGTCGCTACCGGCAGGCTTGGTCTTCGAAAGCCGCAACATTCAGCAGGCCCTGATACGTCGGCCTGTCATCCAGCTGGTGACTGGCGAGGAAGAGGATCGAGCCAACACCCTGGTTGTCAGTCGGCGAGATCTCGATCGACTCCGATCCCGGATGGCGATCGAGACGGCCGAGGTAACCACCCTCCAGTTTGCAGCCGAGGCGGCCGCGGACAACCTGGAAGCGATGTTTGCCACGGCCGATCGGGCAGTTGGGGTCGCAATCGCCCAGGCTCGGGCCGCCGATCGCGCCTTCCTGGCGGAACTTGACCGCGTCGAGCGAGCCCAGGCCGCAGCGGCGGAACAAGAGCGCCAATCCGAACGCTCGACAACTACAACGACCGCGCCATCTCCCGTCGTCACTCCGACCGCCAGCACTTCCACCTCGCTGCCCCCTCCTCCCTCGATCGGGACCAATCCGATCAAGCCGGCGGTGGAGCGATGGCGGAGCCTGGTTTCGTCATACTTCCCGCCGGCATGGGTGGAGCCGGCGCTGCGCATCATCCAATGCGAAAGCCTGGGGGATCCTGAGGCTTACAACCCCTATTCGGGAGCCTCCGGCCTGTTTCAGTTTTTGCCGGGGACGTGGGCTGTGATCTCGTCCAAAGCGGGCTTTGGCGGGGCTAGCGCTTTCGACCCCGAAGCAAATATCGGTACCGCGGCCTGGCTCGCTGCCTATTACCAGAACCTCGGTCGCAACCCCTGGACTCCCTGGTACTGCACGCCCTGAACATCTTCTCGGTCCACGCTCCCTACGCGGAGAAGGTTGAACTCTGCCTCTTCGAGAACGGAGTCGAAGAACGCGTCATCCTCGCTCCCTCGGCGGGTCCGACCCATTCGGTTGAGGTTCGGGTAGAAGTCGGTCAGGCGTACGGCTACCGGGTCCATGGACCTTGGAGTCCCGAAGATGGCCTGTGGTGCAACCCACAGAAGCTGTTGACCGATCCTTACGCCAGGTGCATCACGGGGCGGGTGACCGGCGACGACGCCCTCGGCGCCGGCGACCTCGAACCAGATGAACGGGACAGCGCCCAGCAGACTGCGCGGTCGGTTGTCGCAGATCTCGCTTTCGATTGGGAGGGCGACTCTTTCCCTGATACCCCCTGGGAAAAAACCTTCCTTTATGAGACCCATGTCAAGGGAATGACAGTCCGCCATCCCGAGGTGCCTCCCGATTTGCGGGGAACCTACGCCGGACTGGCCAGCCCGCCGATGCTCGACCATCTCACCGAGTTGGGCGTGACTGCAGTCGAATTGATGCCGGTGCACGCTTCTGCGACCGAGCCGGCGGTTGCTCACCGGGGCTTGACCAACTACTGGGGGTACTCGACCCTCGGCTATTTCGCACCCGACACTCGATTCGCCGCCACCTCGGAGCCGGTGAAGGAGTTCAAGGCCATGGTCAAGTCGCTACACGAGCGAGGAATCGAGGTCATCCTCGACGTGGTCTTCAACCACACCGCCGAAGGCAATCAGCACGGGCCGATGCTCTGTTTCCGAGGCTTCGACAATCCTGGTTTCTACCGTCTCGATCCCACCGATCGGCGGCGCTATCTCGATCGCACCGGCACCGGCAACAGTGTCGACCTGACCTTGCCATGGGCTCGACAAGTGGTGCTCGACAGCCTGCGCTACTGGGTGAGGGAGATGCACGTCGATGGCTTCCGCTTCGATCTGGCCACGTCGCTGGCTCGTAACCCCGATGATTTCGACAGCGAGGCCCCGTTCCTTGTCGAGCTCGCCGCCGACTCCCAACTGGCTGGTCGCAAATTGATCGCCGAGCCCTGGGACAACGGCACCGGTGGGTACCGGCTTGGTCATTTCCCTGCCCCGTGGCGCGAGCTCAACGGTCGCTACCGGGACACGATGCGCGAGGTGTGGCGAGGCACGCCAGGAACGATCGATGAGTTCGCAGATCGTCTAACAGGCAGCTCGGGGATATTTCACGAGCGAGGGCCGATCGCTTCCATCAACTTCATCACCAACCACGACGGCTTCACGCTGCGCGACCTGGTCAGCTACGACGTCAAGCACAACCAGGCCAACGGAGAAGAGAATCGGGACGGCGAGTCGAACAATCGGTCGTGGAACAGCGGCACCGAGGGTCCAACCGACGACGAAGAGATCATTGCCCTGCGCGCTCGACGGGTTTCCAACTTCCTCACCACCCTGCTTCTTTCGCACGGGGTTCCGATGCTTCTCGGCGGAGATGAACTGGGGCGGACTCAGGGCGGGAACAACAACGCCTACTGCCAGGACAACGAGACGTCTTGGTTCGACTGGCCTTCCGCCGATCCGAGCCCTCGCCAGCTAGTGGCCACGCTGGTTCGCCTGCGCCGGGAGCATCCGGTCTTGCGCCGACCGACCTATCCCACCGGGGAGCTAGCGCCCAACGGTTTGCCCGATTTCGGATGGTTTTCACCGGCGGGCGAGATCATGACCTCCCGCGACTGGGAAACCTCGTGGGTAAGGACGCTGGGGGTCTACTGGAACGGAAGCGCGGTCGCGCCGCGGGACGAGTCCTTCTATCTGATCATGAACGCCAGCACCGAACCCACCCGATTTCACCTCCCGGACATGCTCGACGAGTGGTTTTGGCAGGAGGTCGTCTCGACCGGTCCCTCGCAGCCCAACGACCCCAACCCGACACTCCTCCCGCTGTCGATGGCCCTCTACCGCACCCGCTAACGGCCTGATCGGGGTTAGCCGACCCGTTGGTTCTTGGCTATGGCCACCACACCGCTCGGCGAGAGCTCGAATCGGCTCTCGTCCTGCTCGCGATCGATACCGATGCGCGCTTGCGCCGGCACGGTCACGTTCTTGTCGATGATCGTCCGACGCACCACCGCCCCGGTGCCGATCGTGACGTTCTCGAAGAGGATGCAGTTCTCGACCACCGCACCCGGCTCGATCCGCACGTCGGGGGACAGAACTGAGTTACGTACGTAGGCGCCCGAAACGATCACGCCGTTAGACAGAATTGAATCTGCGATCTGGCCCGAGCCGTGATGAGCCACCGCCACCACCTTCGCCGGCGGGGCGATAACCGAGGCGGTGTAGATCGGCCACTGGGAGTTGTAGAGGTTGAAGATGGGTTCGGTGGCAACCAGGTCCATCGAGGCGTCGTAATAAGAATCGAGATGGCCCACGTCTCGCCAATAACCGCGCTCGCGATCGGTCACCCCAGGAACCTCGTTGGCCGAGAAGTCGTAGACATGAGCGAGCCCGGCTTCGACCATCTGCGGGATCAGGTTGCCACCTATGTCGTGGCGTGAGTTCTCGTCTTCGGCGTCGGCGGCCAGCTGGTCGAGTAGCACTTTGGTGGTGAACACGTAATTCCCCATCGACACGAAAGCGTGATCGGGATCGCCCGGAATCGGTTGGGCATCGGTGGGCTTCTCACGAAAGGCATTGATGACGGTCCCTGGGCCGGTCTCGATCACACCGAATTGATATGCCTGATCGAGTGGCACCCTGATCCCGGCGACGGTGACACCGGCCCCGCTCTCCAGGTGCTGATCGAGCATGCTTTCGGGATTCATCCGATAGATGTGGTCGGCGCCAAACACGAACATGTATTCAGGTGAGGCATCCTCGACCAAGTTGAGGTTCTGATAGATGGCATCAGCGGAACCCAAGAACCAGCGTTGACCCAGGCGCATCTGGGCCGGCACCGATGTCACGTAGTTCCCCAAGAGAGTCGACATTCGCCAGGTGCGGGAGACGTGGACGTTGAGGGAATGGCTCTTGTACTGAGTGAGGACGATGATCTTTCTTTGGCCGCCATTGACCAGATTGGAAAGGGCAAAGTCGATCAACCGATAATGACCCCCGAAAGGGACCGCGGGCTTGGCCCGGTCGCGGGTGAGCGGCATCAGCCGTTTGCCCTCGCCACCGGCCAGCACGATCGAGAGCACCTCAGGTCGGCGGTTCATTGCTCACTGGTACGAGGAAGGTTGCGGACAGAGGGGGAAGGTTAAGCAGCAAAGAGTCTGGTTGATCCTGGTGGGCCTTGCCCGTACTCGCAATCGCCGCGGACGGCGCCGGGTCGTAGCCGCCAAATCGCCGTTCGTCGCTGCTCAGGAGAACGCTCCAGTCACCAGCGCCAGGCACGCCCACCTGATATCGACTCCAGGTCACCGGCGTGAAGTTGAGAACCACGAGCACCGGCCGGTCTCCTTTGGCCCGGCGCAGGTAAGCGAACACCGATCGCGGGTAGTCGTCGGCCTCGAGCCACTCAAACCCTGAGCTGATTGCGTCTTCCCGATACAGCGCCGGCTCGCTTCGCAGTAGGCGATTAAGCGCCCGTACCCAATCGAGGATTTGGCGGTGGCGGGGGTCGTCGAGCAAATCCCAGTCGAGAGACGCGTCGTGATTCCACTCCCGGACCTGGCCGAATTCGCCTCCCATGAAGAGCAGTTTTTTTCCCGGAACGGTCCACATGTAACCGAGCAAAGTCCGGAGCCCGGCGGCCTTCTGGTCCGGGTTGCCCCACTGCTTGTCGAAGAGCGATCGCTTTCCGTAGACGACCTCGTCGTGAGAGAGGGGCAAGAGGAAGTCCTCGCTGTAGGCGTAGAGGCCGCGGAAGGTGAGCAGGCGATGGCTGTCGGGGTGGGAGCGAAACAGTGGGTCGAGGCGGACGAAGCGGAGGGTGTCGTTCATCCAGCCCATATCCCACTTGTAGTGGAAGCCGAGGGAGTTCCGTTCGGGAGGACCGGTGACGTTGGGCCACGAGGTGGACTCTTCGGCCAGCATCGCCACTCCCGGATGCGAGTGGCGAACGCTCCCGTTGAGCTGACGAAACAACTCGATGGCGCCCAGGTGCTCGCGCCCGCCTTCTTCGTTGGGCAGCCACTGTCCCGGCTGGCGGGAGTAATCGAGATAGAGCATCGAGGCCACGGCGTCGACTCGGAGCCCGTCGGCGTGGTAACGGTCGAGCCAGGAGTACGCCGAGGAGAGGAGGAAGCTGCGTACCTCACCGCGGTCATAGTTGAAGATGATCGAGTTCCAATCGGGGTGATAGCCCCGGCGCGGATCGGGATGTTCATAGAGGTGGGTGCCGTCGAAGAATGCCAAACCGTGCTGGTCGGCAGGGAAATGGGACGGCACCCAGTCCAATATCACACCGATCCCCTGCTGGTGGAGGCGATCGATCAGATACATCAGATCCTGGGGGGTGCCGTAGCGGGCGGTGGGGGCGAAGAAGCCGGTGATCTGATAGCCCCAGGAGCCGTAAAAGGGATGTTCCATCACCGGGAGAAATTCGACGTGCGTAAACCCCTGCTCGATCACGTATTGGGCGAGGGGCTCAGCCATTGCCCGATAAGAGACCTGGCCGTGATCTCGCCATGATCCAAGATGGACCTCGTAGATCGAGACCGGTTCGTCGTTGGCAAGTCGGCCCGCTCGATCGGCCATCCACTGCGAGTCACCCCATTCGTAGGCGAGATTCCAGGCCCGACTGGCCGTGGCGGGGGGCTTTTCCATCAGCACCGCAAAGGGGTCGGCTTTGTCGATTGAGCGATATCTGGTGGTGGTGACCTGGAACTTGTAGGCATCACCATGCTGGACTCCCTCGACCCGGGTCCCCCAGTAGCCGTTGCCGAGGGAGGAGAGCGGGTGGGCATTCCCCTTCCAGCTATTGAAGGTTCCCACCACCGACGCCCAGGCGGCGCCAGGAGCCCAGAGCCGAAACGTGGCGCCGGATTCGTCGAGGTGACAGCCGAGAATCTCATGCATGCCCGGGTGGCGGCCGGCGGCGAACAACCAGCGATCGTCCTCGGTGATTTCCCTGACCATTCATCTCATTCTTGCGTAGATATGCGCCCCTAATCCCGGGGTTCTTACGCAAGAATGATCAGGTCGACGGACGTTCCGGCACGAAGATCTCCCCGGCGATGATCCGAGCCTTGAGATCCTCGATGGTCGGAACCAAGTCCTCGATGAATCCACCGGTAGTCGAGTAACCCACCATGTCATCGGCGAGCCTGAACATCCGTGGACCCGGGCGGAATTGGTCGCCCGCGAACTCCTTGACCAATGTGTAGGCGGCGGTATCCCACCGGATGACCATGGAGGTGAGAATGTGCGGTTGCCAGGTTCTGGGGTCAGGACCTCCGATATTGATATCCTTATCCTTGAGGACTGCCAGAAACTCGTCGGCGTCTACGCCGATCGCCCACAGGTGTCGACCCTGCGCGGCACTCTCGACCCGAGCCGCTTCGAAGACACCTTGCCCGGACCCGCCGGCGGCGTGAAAGATCACATCTGCACCGGCCCGATATAAGGGCTCGGACTTGGCCTGACCGAGTGATTTGCTATCAAATCCGCTGAAATCCCACGCCGGTGCCAAATACTCCGCCAAGACTGCAACGTCTGGTCGCACATGTCGGGCTCCGGCCTCGAAACCGGCCTGGAAATTGAGGATGAGCGGTGTCGGTATGGCCCCTACGAAGCCGATGATGTTCGTTTCGGACCTAAGGGCGGCAATCGCTCCGACCAGGAAGGAACCTTCGTGAGCGGCGAAGTTCACATACTGGACGTTGGGTTCCTCACCAGACCAATCAATGAGGGCGAAGCGATTCTCGGGAAAATCAGAAGCCAAATCGTTGAGGATGTTTCCCCCGAATCCGGCCACGACAACAAAATCCTGGACACCGGCCTCGGCGAGCCGTTTAACTTCTGTTTGAGCTTGCCACCAGAACGCGGTGTATTGGGCCACCACCCCCTCGCCCAATTCTGCGACTGCCTTGTCGAACCCAATTCCAAGTAGGTCGCCCAGGGAACCGGCGATTGGGCCCTCAGAGACCAAAGCGATGGGAGGCAAAGCCCGCTGGTCGATACTTGCCTGCAGGAAGGCGCGTTCCAGAGGCGCAAGGGCCAACGTCGTTTCCCGGCTCCAGGCTTCGAGCTGTGCGAGCCGGCCACCGGTGAGGAGGTAGTCGGAGTCCTCGCCCGAGGCTTCCCATTCGGCGGCCGTAGTCGACAGGCTCGACCGCCTTAGGAGATCGGTTGCATACTCTTCGATCCATCCTCGGAGGCGGCCCCAGCCATCCAGCAGGGCTTCGTGGGTGACTTGAATCGTCGCCTTTCCGGTCATGGCGTCCCGATCGGCGGTCAAAAGACGGTGGGCAATGAAGGTTCCAAGGATTTCATCGAACTCACCTATCTGCCGGAGGTCATCGAGAGCTACTCGCCGGCGGGCGGGCTCGCTGCCTCGGTCAGATCGGACTAGCTGCAGGAATAGCCGCTTGGTCGCATCCTGACCTTGTGCGTCGAACGCCTCGAACAAATAGTCGGCTCGTGTTGTCAGTGCCCCCTCGAGTCCTCCCAATGAGTGGTAGGCATTCAGGTCGAGCGTTCTCCCGAGTCGATGGTCGAAGAGCTCGGTCAACGTGTACTGCAAGAGGGGAAGGGCTTGAGCCTCTTCGCCGACGTCGGCAATTAGCTGGGCGAGCAACTGCGACTGCACTTCTACGTTCACCGAGGCTGCGGGTTCGACGATGGCGGCCTCCAACTCGGCCGGTGAGAGAGGTAGGACATTCACCACACTCGATGCGAATACGGGAGCGAAGCGGTGTGAGAGCAAAGGGCGGTCGTAGAAGTCGGCGCGGAGGGTCAGCACCACACGCACTCGGCTACGCGGATCGGTTACCGCGGTGACCAGGCTGTCGAGAAATCGACGTCGCTCGCGTTCGGTGGAGAGGATGAACAGTTCCTCAAATTGGTCTACGAATAAGAGCAGGTCGCCCTGTTCGTGGGAGATGATCCGGAGCGCCACCCGCAACAAGCCCGTTTCGCTTTCGGTGAGTTGCTCCAAGATTGTGGGCACCGGAGTTCGCGACACTCGTACCAACGCCGCTTCGAGCTGCTCAAAGGGGTGCCGTCCCGGCATCATCGTCGACAGAACCCATTGATCCGACCCGGGAACCCGGCCTTCTCGCAGGGCTGGGATCAACCCCGCTCTGACGGCGCTCGATTTGCCACTCCCCGACGGACCCACCAGTACGACCAAACGGCTGTCATTCGCCAAAGCGTCGACCATCTCGGATACCAACTTGTCCCGGCCAAAGAAATCGGCGGCGTCGATTTCATCAAAGGCCCCCAGTCCCTTGTACGGGTTCCGCGCGGGCGCGTCGCTTGTCACCCGCACCCATCGTTCGGGGGCCAACGCTGGATCCTGCAGCAAGATCTGTTCCTCGAGCTGGGTCAAATACGAAGAGGGCTCGACTCCCATCTCATCAAACAGGACGTCGCGGAACTCGCGGTAGCTGCGCAGCGCCTCGGCCTGACGGCCACTTCGATACAGCGCCAGCATGAGGAGGCGCCGGGGTTCTTCTCGCAAAGGTTCTCTGGCAATCAAGGCGTCGAGCACCTCCGGCACCTCCGCAGCTCTTCCATCCTCTAGTTCAGCCGCGGCCAGCATCTCCAGGGCTCGTGCCCACAGCCCGCGCAGTCGGCGAATGTGCGGTTGGGCCCACTCTTCGTAGGCGAAGTCCGAAATCGGCTCTCCAACCCACAATTCCATGGCGTTCCGCAGCTGCTCGACGTCGCCGCTCTCCACCATTTGCTGAAAGCGAAGGGAATCGAGTTCACCGGGATGAACCTTGAGCACGTATCCAGGTGAACGGGTCTCGATGCGATCGCCCGAAGAGCCCAAGCGCTTGCGGAGCTCCGAGACATAGATCTGCAGGGAATGAGCAGCGGTGCGAGGTGCCGCCTCTCCCCAGATCAGGTCAATGAGCCGATCGCTAGAGACGATCTGATTGGCGTTGAGCAGAAGCAGGGCGAGAAGGGCTCGTTGCTTAGGGGGGCCGAGGTCGACGAGCGTTCCATCAACCTCGGCCTCCACCGTGCCCAGTATCCGAAATTTCATGGTGCTTCTGCTCCGGACGCTAGTTCTCCTGCGACACCCATTGCTGCTCGTAGTAATCGACGACGGCTTCCCAATGAGCTGACGCCCGATCAGCCGCCGGCACCTGGGTGGCATTGGCGACGAGTTCATACTGGCGGGCGTAGTGGTCGACAACCTGTTGCCAGTAAGCCGTTTCTCTCGCTGCCTCGGATTGAGCGATCGCCGGGTACGTCTCTTCGTAGTAGTCGACCACTTGTTGCCAGTGCGCCTGCTCGAGCTCCGTCCGACTTGGTCCCAGGTTCGAAAAAACCACCCAGCCGGCCAGGATCCCGATGACCACAGCCAGGCCAATAATCGTTCTCCTGGTTCCGGCGCGTACGCCTGCCGAGGGATCTTCCCGCCGCTCTTCCTCGATTGGTCGGGTAATGACGTCGGTCACTTGACGCTTCCTTCTATCGGCGCTTCCTCGAGCGGTTGACCCGGTGCCATCCGTCTCGTCGTCGATGAGGCCAAACTGACGGACGCGCCTCTAAAGCGTCTTGACGATTCCTCTAGTTCTGCTCTATGAGGATTTCAGGCGACCGGTCGCTCCACGATTGGCACCGGATGGGTCTCCGCTGAGCTCGGCCGCCGCCCTGTCAGCCGCCGGGCGCCAAACCAGGCGGCGACGAAACAGGCGACCGCTCCGAAGCCGATCGCGGTGCGGGGGCCAAAGCGATCGCTCATCCATCCCACCAGCGGAGAGCCGATTGGGGTGGTGCCGAGGAAGACCATCGCTTGGAGGGCGAGAACCCGACCGCGATATCGGGGCTCAGCCTGAAGCTGCATCATTGCCGTCGATGTGGTCATGAAGGCGATGCTGCCAAGGCCGACCGCGAAGACGATGGGATAGGCCACCCACAACACCGGTGCCATCGCGAGGGCGAGCATGGCGACGCCAAAGGCGGCTGCGGACCATATGAGATGCGAGAAGGGAATCGCCCGTCGGCGAGCGGTGGCGATTGCACCAGTGACAGAACCGAGACTCATTGTGGAGACCAGCAAGGTGTACGCCTGATTGCTTCCCCCCAGTGGTCCCGTGACAAGAAGGGGCGTTGTGACCGTGAAGTTGAAGGCAAAGGTCCCGACGATGGCCATCATCACCAATGGAACGAGCTGTTCCGAGTTCGATGCCACGTAGCGAAGGCCGTCCCGGATCTGTCCGGGCGAACGGGGAGTGGGAGCGTCTGCGAAGAACTCCGCCGGCCGCATTCGCCGAAGAGCGGCGAGCACGACCAGGTAACTGGCCCCGTCGAGGAGGAAGCACCAGGCGTAACCCACGGTGACGATCAGCACCCCGGCCAGAGCTGGGCCGATCATCCGAGATGTCGTCATCAGAGTGCTGTTGAGGCTGACGGCGTTGGCGAGATTCTCCCTCGGCACCATCTCCACTACGAAGGAGCGACGGGCCGGGTTGTCGAAGGCGGTGATGATCCCCTGAATGCCGGCCAGCACGAAGATGATCGGCACCGACTCGACCCCCGCCAAAACCACGGTTCCGAGCGCCAGCGATTGCAACATCGCCGCGCTCTGGGTGATCGTGAGCAGTCTGTGCTTGTCGCTGCGATCAGCCACAGCCCCCGCCCAGGCGCCGAGGAACAGGACCGGTCCGAATTGGGCGGCTGCCAAGAAACCGAGAAGTACCCCTGACCCGGTCATGTCGAGGACGAGCAGCGTCTGGGCGACCATCGTCATCCAGGTGCCGGACTGCGAGATGACCTGGCCGATGAAAAAGAGCCGGAAGTTGCGGAAACGGAGCGAACGGAATGTGTCGAGGAAAGCTCCGCGAGAAGAGGCGAGGACCGTCATGGGTTGGGTGCTTCGGCGGACAGGCGCTCGAGAATCGGCAGAGCCTGCTCCACCGCCTCCAGGTCGGAGGGAGATAGCTCTTGCAAGCGCAGAAGGAGGAAGGCGTTGCGCCGACTCCGGATCTGATCGACCAGGGCCCGGCCCTTCTTCGAGAGTGTCACCAGGCTGACCCGCCGGTCGGTGGGATCGTTGAGCCGATCGATCAGGCCCGCCTCCTCCATCCGGGTGATGGTCTTGGTGACGCTGGGGGCTGAGAGGTGCTCGCTGGCCGCGATCTCGTTGAGCGGCATCGGACCCTTCCGGCCGATGACCGCCAGACATGACGCCTCCGTCAGGGAAAGGCCGCCCATCTCCTGGCTGCGAAGCAGGCGCTGCATCCTCGCCACCGCCAGGCGGAGGCGGGCTGCGGTTTCCAGGTCGGTTTCGGTCGATTCCTTCACTAGTGAAAATATTAACTAAGGAAAGTAATTATTGCCAACCGATGGCGGGCCGTAGATAATCGCGGCGTGATTACTGGTCTTGGTCAACTTCACGTCAGCGTCAGCGATATCGACCGAGCGGTCGCCTGGTATCGAGACGTCCTGGGTCTCAATTTTCTGTTCCAGGTCCCGGGCCAACCCATGGCCTTCTTTGATTGCGGAGGCGTGCGGTTGTACCTGGGCAAGCCGGAAAACGATCAGTTTCGCTCCAGACCCATCGTGTACTTCGCAGTCGACGACATCGACGCAGAGGTGGAGGAGATTGAAGGCCGCGGGGGCGAGTTTTCCGATCGGCCGCATGTGGTCCATCGAGACGAGGCCTCCGAATTGTGGCTAGCGGCTCTCTCCGACCCGGAGGGACTACCGGTGGTGCTGATGGAAACCCGTCGGATTTCTGCTTCGACTCCTGCGTCATAAACTCCTGCCCCCGATGGGGGTCCCGGAAATAGTCGAAAGGCAGAGCGCCAGCAGAGCTCAGTTTTACGTCGCGCTCGCCGTGATCGCCGCTCTGCCAGGTCTCGTGGTGCGCTTTACCGGGTCGCACCCTGCTCCTGCCCTGGCGGCATTGATCTTTGGCCTGGCAATCGTCGGCGCCGCCTTCATCCTCTCCTGGGCAGCCGAAGTAGTTCAGCTCGATATCTCGGGGGGGCTGGCCCTGGCCATCCTCGCCCTCATCGCCGTCCTCCCCGAATACGCAGTCGACTTTGTTTTTACCTGGAAGGCCGGCACCGACCCTTCGCAGGCACCGAATGCACTTGCCAACATGACGGGCGGAAACCAGCTCCTGATCGGGTTCGGTTGGCCTTTGGTGGTGCTGCTCGCCACCCGGCGAGTTCGCAAGCTCTATGGGCGAGGGGTCGAGGTGGGTGGTGCCGACGACCAGGCGGTGCACATTGAGCGGATCCAGTCGATCGATGTCGCCTTTTTGACGTTGGCCTCCATCTATGGCCTCCATTTCTTCCTACGCGACAGCCTCACCCTCTTCGACGCGGTTGTGCTGGTGGCTCTTTACGGTGCCTATCTCTGGAGGCTCTCCAAGGCGCCACCGGAGGCGCCGCACCTGGTTGGCCCGGCAGCTCGTATTGCTGAGCTTGGCACC
This sequence comes from Acidimicrobiia bacterium, assembly GCA_035253825.1. Taxonomy (GTDB): domain Bacteria; phylum Actinomycetota; class Acidimicrobiia; order Spongiisociales; family ZC4RG35; genus JACCTH01. The sequence continues at coordinate 39,016 of DATFBM010000029.1, forward strand.
CGCAAACGCCGCAGCGTCAATATCGCCATGTTCATCTTCTCCGCCGGTGCGATTCTGCTCGTCGCCGAGCCGTTCGCCGAGAGCCTGGTTGAGCTCGGGGAGGCGTACAACATTCCCGAGTTCCTGCTCGTGAAATGGCTCGCCCCCCTCGCCTCCGAATCACCCGAGCTTTTGGTGGCCGCTCTCTTCGCATGGCGACTTTCGGCCCACACCGGTTTCGGCGCCCTGCTCTCATCGAAGGTGAACCAATGGACGCTTCTCGTCGGGACGCTGCCCTTGGTGTTCGCGATTTCTTCTTCGTCAACACGTGGTCTCCCTCTCGGCATCGAGCAGAGAGATGAGCTATTGGTGACCGCTGCCCAGTCGATTTTCGCCGTCGCCATCCTGGCCAGTCGCTCGATGGACCGGAAGGAAGCTTGGATCCTCCTCGGCCTCTTCGTTGCTCAGCTGCTCGAATCCTTCTACGTTTCGTTCGTGTTGCGCGAGGAGTACAACCCGGCCGGACGGGTCGCGGTGGCCATCGTCTTTTTGATTGCGGCCGGCTGGGTTCTCGCTCGCAACCATCGGTTGTTGCGTCAGACAGTGGCCGAGGGGCTGCGCTCCCCGGTCAACGAACTGGCCTCGGGATGAAGTTCCGCACCCGCCAAATCCATGCCGGCGTCGAACCCGATCCTACGACCGGGGCGATCTTGACCCCCATCCACCAATCCACCACCTTCGTGCAGGATTCGATCGACGAGTACATGGCCCGCGGGTACTCCTACTCTCGGTCGGGCAATCCCACCGTCGATGCTTTCGAGGAAAAGATCCGTGACCTCGAGGGAGGGGCGGGGGCGGCCGCTTACGCGTCGGGCATGGCGGCGACGGTGGCGGTGTTGATGGGCTTTCTCAATGCCGGCGATCATGCCATCGTCTCTGACGTTGTTTACGGCGGCACCCACCGCTTCGCTACCCGGGTTCTGGCTCGCTTTGGCGTCGAATTCTCCTTTGTCGATAGTTCCGATCCCACGCTCGTGGCTGCAGCGCTGAAGCCCAACTCCAAACTTGTTTTCACGGAGACGCCGGCCAACCCCACCCTGAAATTGACCGATCTCAGGGCGATCTCGGACCTTACGGCCGAACGAGGCCTGTTGCACGCGGTCGACAACAGCCTCCTCACCCCCTACTACCAGCGTCCTCTGGAGCTGGGGGCCGACTTCGTGGTGCACTCGACGACGAAATACCTCGATGGTCACAACGCCACTCTGGGAGGTGCGGCCGTGGCCGCCACCGAAGAACAGGTCGCGCAGCTCAAGTTCATGCAGAAGTCCGCCGGCTCAATCATGTCACCGCTGGTGGCGTGGCTTACTTTGCAGGGCACCAAAACCCTTTCGGAACGAATGGATCGACAGTCGGCCAATGCCCTCGAGGTCGCTCGGTTTCTGGAGTCGCACCCGAAGGTGAGTCGCGTGGGTTACCCGGGTCTCGAGTCCTTCCCCCAATTCGATCTGGCCAAGCGGCAGGCATCCGGCTTCGGAGCGATGGCCTGGTTCGAGGTCGAAGGGGGAGTAGAGGCCGGCAAGCGGCTCATGCGATCGGTGGAGCTTTGGTCGTTGGCGGAGAACCTGGGCCAGGTGGAGTCACTTATCACTCACCCCGTGACGATGACCCATGGCGACATGCCTCCCGAAGAGCGCGCCCGCGCCGGCATCACCGATGGCTTGGTGAGATTGTCGGTCGGGCTCGAGGACTCAGAAGATCTGATCGACGACCTCGCCCAGGCCCTCGAAGCGGTCTGATTTTCGTTCGTGCGTAGTTTCGGGCCGGTTTTTGGCCGCTCTACGCAAGAATGATTCAGAAGCGGATTCCGCCGCTCTCCATCGCCTTGCGACCGATAACGACGGGGATGGTCATCAGGATCAGCAGGGTCACCCCCACGGCGACCAGCAGGATGCGGGCCATGAGCACCTGGCCATTGAAGCTTGCCGTGACCTCGGACACCAGCTCCGTGGCGTCGGCCGCGGCCGTCTGGTAGCGGACCACCAAGTCTCTGCTCCCCGACAGCTCATCGGTGATCGAGTTGACGCTTTCTCCCACCGAGTCCACGGCCTGTCCGACCGACTCGATCTCGGCCGCCGCCGCCGTCAGCGGTCCCGACTGAGCTCGCAGATTTTCGCTCAGGGGAGCGAGGTCGTCCGAGACTGCTTCGAGCGATTCGTCCAGGGGTACTGCCGGCGAGTAGTCGACTCCGAGAAACGAGAGGGCCTGCATGGTGGTGTCGATGACGCGGGCGGTGTCGATCATGGCCGGGAAGGAGGCACTGATCGCGTCGAGGGTGTCGGGAACCTGAGAGCCAAGCAGCTCGGCCGAATCAGTCAGCACCAGACCCAGCTGTGTGAGCCCGGTGCCGGCCGAGCCCAGCGCGATCTCTGTCTGCGCCATGCCTTCTTCCGCCAGCGCCAGCGTCTCCAGAGCCGTGCTGGCGCTTTCCACGGTCGTCTCCAGCGTGGTGTTCAGAAGGTCGAGCGTTCGTGAGGTCGAGCTGCCAAAACCTGAGAGAAGCTGCCACCCGACAACCAGCGCCAGGAAGCCGAGTCCTACACCGGCGAGGCCGCCCCAGTACCACAGGCGAGCCAGCCAGGCAGGCACGACCAGGTTCCCGGTTTCACGATTCATCGGGGCCATCGTCCCGCCGCCAGTTCGCGGGCTATGAGGTTGCGCTGTATCTCCGAGGTGCCTTCGTAAATACGGGGCGCTCGCACCTCTTGATATAGGTGCGAAAGCAGGTGGTCGCCTTCGAGGCCGCGAGCCCCGAGAATCTGGATCGCACCATCGACTGCCCGCTGGGCTGTCTCGGTGGCATAGACCTTGGCCGTCGCCGCCAATCCCGTCAAGAGGTCACGGTTTCCTTGGTCATGGGCGGCCGCAGCTCGATAGACCAGCATGCGCGCCGCTTCGATCTCAACCGCCATATTGGCCAGCAGGTGAGAGACGGCCTGGAAGCGGACGATGGCCTGCCCGAACGCCTCTCGCTCGAGGGCATGGGCGAGAGCAACCTCGCGGGCTGCCTCTGCCATCCCCACCGCAAATGCCCCCACCGAGGGCCGAAAGAGGTCGAGAGTCTTCATCGCCACCGCGAAGCCCTCCCCCTCCGCCCCGATCATGTCGCTTCGCTCGACACGAACCCCGTCCAAGGCAATTCGACCGATCGGATGCGGGCTCATCATGGCGATCCTCTGTCCGGAGAGCCCGTCCGCGCCAGCGGCAACGACGAAGGCGGAGACCCCGCTTCGCCCTTCGCCGGTGCGGGCGAAGATGGTGTAGAAGTCGGCCTCGGGGGCATTGGAGATATACATCTTTTCCCCCGTGAGCCGGTATCCATCTCCGTCCTTTAGCGCTCGTAGCTCCAGACTGGCCGCATCCGATCCCGCCCCCGGCTCCGTCAACGCAAAGGCTGGAACCCACTCGCCCCGGAGTACGGCGGGGATGAAGCGAGCGACCATTTCCGCGGTGCCGGATTGGGCGATCGGGTATGCCCCCAGTCCCTGCATGGCGAACGCGGTTTCGGCGTGAGTCGACGAGCGGGCCAGGCCCTGGCGAATCAGGCAAAGATCAAGGGCCGAGACTCTTCCTGCGGAAGGAAATAGACGGGCCAGCAATCCGTGTTCGGCCAAACCCCCGATCAACGAGCGGTTGACCGAGCCAGGGTCTTTGGACGCCAGGGGAGCAAGCTCGTATCCGATGCGTTGGGTCTCTTCGAGCAGCCGCCGCGACTCGGCGCTGAGTTCGAATTGCTCCATGAAATCACGTTACCGGTAACCCTTCCTTCCGTTCTTGCGTAGAAATGGGCCGGTTCTCGGCCCCATTTCTACGCAAGAATGAAAAGGTGCGAGTAGGCATCGGGCTTCCCAGCGCCATCCCCGGTCGCGATCCTCGCCTGCTCATCGATTGGGCCCGCCGGGCAGAAGAAGCAGGGTTCACGAGCCTTGGCGTCGTCGACCGGGTGAACTACGACTCCTCCGAACCACTCGTCGCCCTCGCCGCGGCCGCGGCGGTGACAACCAGGATCCGCCTGGTATCGATGGTGGTGATCGGACCGCTCCACAACCCGGTGCTCCTCGCCCGTCAGGCGGCGTCACTCGACGCTCTTTCTGAAGGGAGGCTGACATTGGGTCTCGGGGTGGGAGCGAGGAGAGAGGATTACGAAACCGCCGGGGTCGACTACCGACGTCGGGGGCAGATCCTCACCGAGCAGTTGGCCCGCATCCGCGATCATTGGGAGGACGGGCAACTGGGACCGACGCCGGTCTCGGCCGGCGGCCCCGATCTTCTGGTCGGAGGCGCTTCTCCCGCGGCCTTCCTCCGGGCGGCGAGGCTGGCGGATGGATATGTGCACGGGGGCGGCCCGGCCCGATCATTCGCGGCGGCCGCGGTCAAGGTGAGGGCAGCGTGGGAGGAGGTCGATCGGCCAGGGTCGCCCCAGCTGTGGGCTCAGGCCTACTTCGGCCTGAGCGACGCCGACGCAGTCACCTCATACTTGCTCGACTATTACCGATTCACCGGACCCTTTGCCCAAAGAATCGCCGAGGCCGGCCTGAGCACCGCAACCCAGCTGACCAACTTCATACGCGCCTATGAAGAAGTCGGATGCGACGAGCTCGTGCTGCTGCCCACCATTGCCGAGCTTTCGGAAGTCGAACGGCTGGCTTCAATTGTCAATCGGTAGCCGATGAGAATCGCGGTTGTGGGCGGAGGCCCGGCCGGCCTCTATTTCTCGGTGTTGATGGCCCGGTCGGGCGGCCATGAGGTGGAGGTGTTCGAACGCAATCCGCCCAATGCCACCTACGGGTGGGGGGTGGTCTTCTCTGAGGGAACCCTGTCCGAATTAGCAGGCGCTCACGCCGCTCTGTTCGAGGACCTCGACAAGGCACTGGTCCGCTGGTCCACTATCTCTATCCACCGCCCCGAGTCCACGGTGCGGGTGAGCGGTCAGCCCTTCGCAGCCATCGACCGCAAGAGCTTGCTCTCGATCCTCGGAAGATGGGCCCTCGCTCATGGCATCAATCCCAGGTACGAAGCCGAGTTCCGACCCGGTGACGAAACGGGATTCGATCTGGTGGTGGCCGCTGACGGCGTCAACTCGGCTTGGAGACGTCGGTCTCCGGAGACCTATCAGTCGGAGGAGAGGGTTCATCCCACCCGCTACATCTGGCTGGGACTCGAGCAGGCACTGCCCGGCTTTACGTTCGTATTCGAATTGACCCCAGCCGGTCTTTTCCAGGCCCACGCCTATCCCTTCGGGCCTGAGGAGTCGACCTTCATCATCGAGACCACCGAGGATGTCTTTCAGGCCACCGAACTCGAGGGAGCCTCCGAGGAACAAAGCCTTCGATTTGGCGAGAAACTCTTTGCCAACTTCCTCGCTGGCGCCCGGCTGCGATCGAACCGATCGCAATGGCTCCGATTCGTGACCCTTCGCAATCAACGTTGGTTTCGCACGGAAGGCGTGCCCGTCGTCCTGGTCGGGGATGCGGCCCATACCGCTCACTTCTCAATCGGATCCGGGACCAAGCTGGCCATGGAAGACGCTGCCGCTCTCCATAACGCCCTGGTTTCGGATCCCCACGACATCACCGCGGCCCTAGTTACCTACGAAGCCAACCGACAGCCGGCGGTGGCGCGGTTTCAAGAGGCGGCCCTCGACAGCGCTCGCTACTTCGAGCGGGTTTCGAACCTCATGGAACTACCGGCTCCGACGTTTGCCTTCAACCTGCTCACGCGTTCGGGCCGCGTGAGCTACCTCGATGTCGAGCGCAGTGACCCCAAGCTCGTGGCCGAGGTAGGCCGGTCATCGTCGCCGGACCGGCGCTTGTCGGTGCCCGCCCTGACTCCACTCACCCTCGGCCCAACCCATTTCCGCAACCGGCTTGTCGGTCCAGGCGGATTCGCCATGTCTCACCCGATCGCGGTCAGCCTGGAGGGCCGGCGCTTCCCGCTGCAGCCGACCAACCTGACGGGCGATTGGGAGGGCATCGTCCTCACCCATGCCGGACCGCGGGCCTCCAGCCGTCCTCCCGAGAGTGGACTGGACCGTCCCCTCCGGGCCGGGGGGTGGGAGACGATTTCGGCCTCGCCCATTCCCTACACCCGTTTCCATGCCCCGCCGCGTCCCATGACGCCCGGCGATATGGAAAGGGTGGCTGGTGATTTCGCAAAGGGTGCGCGCAACGCCGCCAGCACCGCCACTCTTCTCATGATCGACGCGGCCCAGGGCAATCTGCTTGCCAGCTTCATCTCCCCGCTGACTAACCGTCGAGACGATGAATTTGGAGGTTCGCCGCGAGCGCGGCTCCGGTTCCCGCTGGCGGTCATATCGGCGGTTAGAGGTGTCTGGGACGGGACACTGGCAGTTCGCTTCTCGCCTTCCGATTTCGCCCCCGGTGGCATCACCGAAGATGAAGCCGTGCTCGCGGCCCGGGCGTTTGGTGCCCACGGCGTCGACCTGGTCGAGGTGTGCGGGGGCGGGGCCGTGGCCGAATACGATCCGCCATATCGGCGCGGCTACCTCCTTCCACTGGCGTCGACGATTCGGCTTCGAGCCCGGGTGCCAGTTCTCGTCGGAGGCGGGCTCATCACCCTGGATGACGCCAACACTGCGGTCGGGTCGGGCCGAGCTGATCTCGTTCGAGTCGTAACCGTTGACGAGCGACCACTAGCTTGAGCCGATGGCCTTTCGGGGATCGACAAGCCCTCGAGACGACTGGAAGCACTTCCATTTCTCGACCAGCGACGATGGGATCGCCAGCATTGTCTTTGCGCGACCGGAAAAGCTCAACGCGCTCACCTTCGAGGTGTACGCCGATCTGAGAGACCTCCTCGTCGAGATCCCACAACGAGATGAGGTGCGAGTTCTCACGATCACCGGGGAAGGCAGGGGTTTCTGCTCGGGAGGTGACGTGCGCGAGATCATCGGCGCGTTGCAGGAGATGTCGCCGAAGGACCTTCTCGAGTTCACCCGGATGACCGGCGCCGTCGTGCAACGGATGCGAGAGCTTCCGATCCCGATTGTCGCCGGCGTCAATGGCGTTGCTGCTGGCGCCGGAGCGGTCATTGCCCTCGCCGCCGACCTGCGGCTGCTGGCGCCGGACGCCTCGTTCCACTTTCTTTTCACGCGAGTTGGTTTGGCCGGGGCCGACATGGGTGCGGCCTACCTGCTCCCGCGGGTGGTGGGATTGGGGCGGGCCACCGAGCTCCTGCTGTTGGGGGAAGCGATTGGAGCGGAGGAGGCGGAGCGGATCGGGCTGGGCCGTTCCAGCAAGGATCTTGCCTCCGACCTGGCAAAGGTCTCCCGTTCCCTGAGTGCCGGTCCCGGTTGGGCATTGGGCGCCACCAAATCGCTCCTTACCCGCGAGCTCGACATGAGCCTCTCTGCCGCCATCGAACTAGAGGCCTGGACCCAGGCCCTACTCATGAAAAGCGATGACCACCGGGAGTTCTATGGCGCGTTTGTCGAGCAGCAGGATCCGGTCTGGAGGGGCAAATGAGGTTGATCAATCCAGATGGTCTGCCTCGGGCGGTGGGGTTCAGTCATGTGGCCCTGCCCGAAGGTGGCGAGCCTTTCTTTCTCGCCGGACAGACCGGCCACCATACCGACGGCTCGCTCGACCATGGGCTCGTGGCCCAGTTCGGCGCTGCCTGTCGGAACGTCGAAATCGCCCTGGCCGCCGCCGGCGCCAAGCCCGCCGACGTCGCTTCCATGCAGATCCTGGTCACCAACGTTGACGATTACCGGACTTCTCTTTCCGCCCTTGGCGAGGCGTATCGATCGGTCTTCGGTCGCCATTTCCCGGCTATGACCTTGGTGGGTGTGAAAGAACTCTTTGACCCGAAAGCCGTCGTAGAAATCGTCGTGGTTGGGTATAAGCCTCGGGACAAAGGAGACATCCCTTGACTTATGACCCGATCCGAGCAGAGGTTGACGCTCAAAACACCCGCGACCGGGTAGTCGTCGACCGGAAAACCTGGAGCCCAGCCCAAGTCGTGGCCGGAGGAATCGGTCTTTTCCTGACGGTCATGGGGGCGGTAGCCGCACTTCGAGTCGGAATGGATTTCAACACCACTGACCAGGTGTTGGGTCTTACCCACACCCTGTTGATGGCGCTCATTCACATCGTGGTGGGAATCATCTTCCTCGGGGCGGCTGGAAACGCTCTCGGGGGCCGAGCGACGATGACCACTTTGGGGCTGGTCTTGATTGCCTTCGGTTTGGTTTACGGCATCGAAGGCGATTCGTTGGCCACCGCCCTGGGGGGTGACCAGCGGATCGGCTGGATCTACACCGTCATCGGCGCGGTCAGCCTTCTCACCGCCTGGGTGTCGCCGACGATCCATGTCCGCCATGAGGCCTCGGACCGGACGATCGACACGGTTCACGATCGCACCAGCGATACGCTCTGATCGTCATCTGATGTCTGAATCGGATGTCTGAAGTCTGAAGCTGACAGATGGAATTCGAACGGATCTTTCTGGGCGACCTGACTTGGGGAACCGTCCTCGAAATCCTGCTCCGGACGGTGGTCCTGTTCCTCTACACCTTGATCCTGATCCGGTGGGCCGGGAAGAGGGGATTGGGCCAGCTCTCGCCGTTCGAGTTGTTGATCATCGTCGCGCTGGGTTCGGCGGTTGGGGACCCGATGTTCTATCCCGAAGTCCCAGTGGTGAGCGGGATGCTCGTAGTCACGGCCGTGGTCGCATTGGAGCGCTTCCTGGTCTTACTGACCGAATCAAACCGGTCAATCGAGAAAGCGATCGAGAGCTCGCCGGTGTGCGTAGTGGCGGACGGCCAGTTCATCATTGAGAACCTCGACAAGGAAGATCTGTCGAAGGCGGAGATCCAAATGCTCTTGCGTTTGCAGGGCGTCGAGAATCTGGGCGATGTCCGCCGTGCCTACCTCGAGCCCACCGGGAAAGTTTCGGTCTTCTGGTCTCACACCAGGGAGGGATCGGGCGAGTCGATACTCCCCGGCGACTAGGCGGTGTCTTGGTCGTCTGCGGCGGGAGTGGCCGGCTTGAACGTCCACTCACCAAAACTCCATACAAAGCGACCCTGGTTCTGGTCCAGCGTCGCCGCCACCTGATCAGCGCTTTCTTCGGCCACCTCTACCACCAGCACTTGGGCGCCTTCGGCCAGGGCCTCATCTAGGCCCTCCAGCACCCGAATCTCATCACCAAATGTCATTGCCAGGGTCTTCAGCGCTCCCTTGACTCCTTCTTCGTTCTGTGGCAGCCGGGCCCTCCCTCCTTCGCCTTCGAGGATGGTTACCGAGCCGCCGAGGCCAGCCACCGCCGCCTGGGCTCGCGATGCCGCTCCGGAGTCGTCGAAGACCGCCACCACCTTGTTCTTGAGGTCGACCGTTTCAGCAGCCATAAGGACCAATTACCCGTTGGCGCGGGATGATGAAACCCGAGCGGGTTTTGCGGCCCGGGGATAGGGGTATTCCGCATCAGAACAGGAGGTTTTATGGGAAAGAGAATGAAGTTCGTGCAGGGCATCGCGCTGGGAGCGGCCGCCCAGTACTACTACGACCCCCGAGCCGGGCGAACCCGGCGCGCAAAATTGCGCGATCAGGCCGGGGCTCAGTTTCGGAGGTTCGGCCGGTTGCTCGGCCGCAAGGCTCGTTACCAGCTGGGACGGGCCAAGGGGTTACGTCACCGGCTCACCAGCGGAACCATGGCCTAGGCCACGTTTGGCGCCGTTCGGTCAGGGGTATTTAAGGCATTAGTACCTAAGGAGGCACGTCATAGTTACCAGGACTGAGGGGACGGTTGTCGAAACCGTTCCTCGTCGTTCCACCCGCAAGCGGTTCGGGGGGATTGATACCCCTGCCGCCATTGGCGGACTGTTTGCTGCCATCGGAATGTTGTTGTTCATGGGAGGTTTGGCCGCGGCCGGAGCCGGCGAGTTGCCATTCCAGCTCGACCTGATCGACCAGGACGGCAACATCAGCGAGTTCGAAGCGGTTGGGTTTGCAGTCGCCGCCGGTGTGATCTTTGTCTCATTCCTCTTCGGAGGGTGGGTAGCAGGTCGCATGGCCCGATATGACGGCGCTCTGAACGGGGTGGCGGTCGCCCTCTGGATGCTCGTGCTGGTAGTGCTCTTTACTGCCCTCGGGGTCTACTTCGGCGATCAGTACAACGCCCTGAACTACCTAGAGCTACCCAACTGGCTGACGCAGATCGACATGGATGAGCGGACGACCACTGGCATCATCGCCGCAGTTGCTGGGGTGGTTCTGGTCTTCTTGGCCGCCGCCCTCGGTGGGAAACTGGGCGAGAAGTATCACGCCCGAGTTGACGCCGATCTTGTTCGTGACGAGCGCGTCACCGTCGTCTCTTAATCACCAGGCAAGGAAAGGAGCAACCCGATGTATATCGGCCTTGGAACACTGCTGCTGATCATCATCATCATTCTCCTGGTCACTTGACCAAAGGACGGGGGTGAAAAACATGGACACGGAACTTTGGACCTACAGAACGGACATGCTGGCCCAGTCAGACAACATCTCTGGGTTCTCGGTGGAAGCGGCCGACGGTGGGATCGGCCAGATTGACGAGACGTCCCGTGAGATCGGTGCGGGTTACATAGTGGTTGACACCGGACCATGGATTTTTGGCAAGAAAGTCATGATTCCGGCGGGTGCGATCACTGATGTCGATCTCGATGATCAGCGTGTCTATCTGAACCTCACCAAGGAGCAGGTGAAGAACTCACCGTTGCTCGAACCGGATATGCCTATGGACGAGGACTACCGGCGCCAACTCGGCACGTACTACGAGTCAATCTATCCACCTCGGTAACGGGTTACCTGCGGTAGATAGAAGAACGGGCCCGGTGGGGCCCGTTCTTCACTTGCGGATACGAAAGAGAGTTACGGCCAGGGCCAAGCAACCGAGTCCGATCACTGCCCACAGCGGTTGTCCGGTCATGAAGCTTCCGGGAATCAGACCGATTCCCTGTCCGAAGAAGACAACCCCCACCAGGGCGAGAAGGATTGCGGCAAGGCGGGTTGTTGGGATCAATGCCTGTCCTATACGATTTGATTGGTGACCGAAGGTACTTATCGACCCGGGCTCGAGGGCGTTGTTGCTGCCGAAACCAGCCTCTCCCTCGTAGACGGGCAGAACGGTCGCCTGATAATTGCTGGTTTTCCTCTTGAGGACATTGCTGCCAAGGCGAGTTTCGAAGAGATCTGTTACCTGCTGTGGCAAGGCGAGCCTCCCCATCGTCCCACCCTCGATGAGTTCAAGTCCTCTATGGCTGCCTTCCGGGTCTTGCCATCGGCGACTCACTCTCTGCTCGAACAAGCTGCTCACCACCAAGCGCCGCCAATGGACGCCCTGCGAATGGCGGCGGCCACTTTTGATATCGACCTCGGCGACGTCGACGACTTCACCAGGGCGAAAGCCGTCGCCGCTCGAGTGCCACCGACGGTCGCCACGTACTGGCGCTATTTGAACGGCCAGGAGCCGATTCCTCCAAGTCCCACCCTTGGACGCAGCGCCAACTATCTCTACATGCTCACTGGTACCGAGCCCGGCCCGGCGACGGTGCGGGCCCTCGAAACCTACCTGAACACGGTGGCCGACCACGGACTCAACGCCTCCACGTTTGCTGCCCGGGTGATCATCGCCACCCAATCGGACATGGTCTCGGCCGTCACGGGCGCGATCGGCGCCCTCAAGGGCCCGCTTCATGGCGGTGCTCCCGGACCGGCACTCGACATGGTCTTCGAGATCGGCACCACCGATCGGGCCGAGGAGGTCATTCGGGCCAAGCTCGACAACGAGGAGCGGTTGATGGGCTTTGGGCACCGCGTCTACAAGGTGCGCGACCCTCGGGCCGATGTGTTGGCCGCCGCTGCGGAGAAGATGTTCGAAAGCGAAGGCGACCTGGCGCTGTACAACCTGGCGAAGTCGGTCGAGGAGACGGCGCTCAAGTTGCTCGAGGAGTACAAACCAGGGCGCAACCTCAAGACCAATGTCGAGTTTTTCACGGCCTTATTGCTCCACGGTATTGGGCTCGAGATTCCCCTCTTTACTCCGACTTTCGCCGCCGGCCGCGTTGCCGGTTGGATCGGCCATTGCCTGGAACAACAGCGCACTGGGCGCTTGATTCGACCCGAGTCGAACTACGTCGGGCCTACCGGTCGGCGCTGGGTTCCAGTCGACGAGCGTCGCTAGCCCGGGCTAGGTTCGCGGCTCTGCGAGGAAAGGCTGAGCAATGGCGGAGCTAACCAAGATCATGCTTGAGGAGTCCGAGATCCCCGAGGCCTGGTACAACATCCAGCCCGATCTTCCAGAACCGGCCCCTCCGGTTCTGCATCCCGGGACCCACCAGCCCATCGGTCCCGATGATCTCGCCCCGCTCTTCCCGATGGCTTTGATCGGTCAGGAGGTCAGCCAGGATCGTCATGTCGACATCCCCGGTGCGGTCCTCGACGTCTATCGCATGTGGCGACCAACCCCCCTGTACCGCGCCCGTCGCCTGGAGAAAGCTCTCGACACCCCGGCCCGGATCTACTTCAAATACGAGGGCGTAAGCCCGGTGGGCTCCCACAAACCCAACACCGCCGTCCCCCAGGCGTACTACAACTCACAGGAGGGGACGAAGAAACTCACCACCGAAACTGGGGCCGGCCAATGGGGGAGCGCGCTCGCCTTCGCCTGTTCGCAGTTTGGCCTCGACTGCGAGGTCTGGCAGGTGGCGATTTCTTTCCAGCAAAAGCCCTACCGGCGGACTCTGATGGAGATCTTCGGGGCGACGGTTCATTCCAGCCCGTCCGACCTCACCAATGCCGGCCGCACGATTCGCGCTCAGAATCCCGATTCCCCTGGGAGTCTGGGCATCGCCATCTCCGAGGCAGTGGAGGCGGCGGGATCGGATCCCAATACCAAGTACTCACTCGGCAGCGTCCTCAATCACGTCTTGATGCATCAAACCGTGATCGGTGAAGAAGCCTTGAAGCAGATGGCAATCCTGGGCGAGAAGCCCGATCTGCTTGTCGGTTGTACGGGTGGTGGGTCCAATTTCGCAGGCCTCTCTTTCCCCTTCATTCGCGAGAAGCTGGCCGGGAAGATGTCGCCGACCATTCGTTGCGTTGAGCCGACGGCTTCGCCTTCGCTCACCAAAGGCGTGTACGCCTACGACTTCGGCGACACGATTGGGATGACGCCGCTAGTGAAGATGCACACGTTGGGCCACGACTTCGTCCCCAGCCCCATTCACGCGGGCGGCCTCCGTTATCACGGCATGGCACCCCTCGTCTCCCACCTCAAGGAACTGGGTCTCTTGGAGGCGGAAGCCATTGGTCAGGTGGAATGCTTCGAGCGGGCGGTGCAATTTGCCCGCGCCGAAGGGATCGTTCCAGCTCCCGAGCCCACGCACGCCATCGCCTCAGCCGTGCGAGCGGCTCTACAGGCGAAGGCAAGCGGTGAGGAGACGGTCATCCTCACCGCCCTCTGCGGGCACGGTCACTTCGACATGGGTGCCTACCGCGCCTTCCTCGACGGGGGCCTCGAGAATTTCGATTACCCCGAAGAGGCGGTCCGTCAGGCCATGGAGAAGATCCCCGCCGTCATGTAGCTCGATCCAGAGTCAACTCCCGGTTACGGGCAGCTGGTAGCCGCGATATCGTCCAGCCCCGCCAAAGCCGTGCCCAGGTCGCTGACGTGGGCATCCGCACCGAGAACAAGGCGGGCGACGTTGCCGAGGCCAAGCCGTGGTTCTCCGGCGAAAGACGAGCTGTGCTCGCCAAGACCACCCTCCCGCGCTGCTTGTGAGCTGACCACGCCCCAGCAGTTGGGATTGGCGGGCTGTGCCGCCAGCGCCGGTATCGCCAGCGCCGTGATGAGCCCGAAAACGAGAATGGCGACGAATAGACGTCCCCTCATGACTGCTCCCGAATCTCCCGGCCACGGTTGTGACCGCCGCAACGGCTAAAACGGGGCGTGCCGAGGCGCTTTGGAAAGTACCGGAAATCAGATCGGCGACTCGATGGTTTGAAGCTCGCTGACCAGTCGAGAAACGTCCTCTGGCTCGTGGTAGATGCCGAAGCCGATTCGAAACCTGTCGCCCCGATAGTCGGTGATCACCCTGCGGCTATGGAGACGTTGGTAGAGATCGTTCGCATCCCGACGGCGGAAGGTGAGAAAGCTTCCCCGTTCGAGCCCGGGCGGGGGTAGGAGCTCACCCAGGGCAGGGCTTCGGTCGAGGAACTGTTGTTGCAGGCCAGCGACGTGGTCCTGAATCACCTGTGGAGTGATGGCGTTGTCGTCGAGCATCTGCAACGCTGCCTCCAGGCGATAGAGGCCGGATCCGTCCTGTGTCGCCCCCCAGAATCGGTCACCGTCGGCTCGGTAGAAGACCTCGTCGACTCGCTCCGTAAGGCCCCCGAAGCCGGCATACCATCCGGTGTCGACCGGTCGCTCTCCCCATCCCGGTGGGCAATGCATGAATGCTGCTCCCTCGCCCGCCATTGCGTACTTATAACCCCCGGCGACAAAGAATGCGCGGTCGCCGATTGGGGCGATATCGAGCGCTCTGGCCATGAACGCGTGGTATCCGTCGATGATCACGGTCGAAGAATTGGGGAGGCCGCCAATCAGGGCTGGAAGGTCGGGGACGACAAAACCGGAATCGAAGAAGACCTGGCTGAGGTAGACCAGGTTGGCACGGCTACTTCCTTCGAGGAAACGTTGGGCGAAGCTCACAAAGGGCTCCGCCTCGATCCTTGTCACTTTGGCCCAGCCCGCCTCTTCCCAGCGTCGCACCTGGCGATCGAAAGAGTGGAATTCGGCGGTGCTGGTGACGATCTCGACCGGAATGGGGAGAGTGGAAAACACTCGATTGACCAACTCGTGGGTATTGGGAGCAAAGGCGATGGTGGCGCCGTCGCCCAGGTTCAACAACCGACCCAGTCTCCCCCGAAGGCGAGGAATGAAGTCGACGAAGAACTCTTCCCACTTGTCGTCCATCGCCCGAGCCGAGTCCTCCCACCAGCGTTGATGGGCGTCGTAGGTGACGTCTGGCCACGGATGATGACTATGGGCTGCAAAGTGCAGTCGCTCGGGGTCAGAGTTGAGGAACCTGGTGAAGAGCTGGCGGTAAGTCACGCCTCGTCTTCGAAGCGAAACCGCATCCGCCTTTCGACCTCGGGAGGCAGTTCGGGGAGAGCGGAGCGGGGAATCATGAAAGTTGCCAGCTGAACCAGATCCGAAAAGACCCGGCTTTTCTCGGCCGATCGGGTGAGGAATGCAGCTCCCGCCGAGCCCCCCGTCCCAACCCGGCGACCGATCATCCGCACCGTCATCAGGGCGTGGCGGTAACGCCAGGCGGTGAATCCTTGATCGATGTCAACTAAGAGGGTGACCAAACGGAACGGCTCCTGCAGTGCCGGTTCGTGCCGGTAGAGATTGATGAAGAGGGCGGCTTGAAAGGCCGTGAAGGAGAGCCGGCGCTCTCCGGTGGCGAGCAGTCGCTCATGGCGCTCGGGATCGAAGATCGCTTCGAAGAGGTCGAAGGTGTGGTCAAAGGATCGGAGTTGTTCCTCGCGCTCTTCGTTGGTGAGGTGAGGATTCTTCTCGATCACCATCCGGTCGTGGTCCAAGACCTTATGGACCGCCTCGCGGTACTGGTCCCAAAACACGAAATCGCCTTGCTCGAGGAAGGGAGTTCGGGCAAGCCAGCGATCGACAAGCTGGAATAGATTGGGCTGCTTCTCAGCCGCCTCCACTCTCCCTCGATCCTCTTCGCTGAAGGCCGTGGTATAAGGCGCACCAGCGAGTCGGACCCGGTCCTGGGGTCGAACCCCGAGGCGGTTCTCGATCAATCGGAACTGGGCGCTTTGAAAGCCCGATGCGGGGATCAGATAGTCGCGGAACTCCAGGAAGTCGAGCGGGGTCATCGTTTCCAGCACGTCGATTTGAGCGATGAGCAACTTTTGAATTTCGGTGATGCGATCGAGATGGCCGACGATTCGCAGCATCTCGCTCTCGTCGATGGTTGGTTGCGAGAACAAGTTGGAGATCTCGTCGAGCTCCCAGAGGATCTGCTTGAACCAGAGCTCGTAGGCCTGGTGAACGATGATGAAGAGCATCTCGTCGTGGACGACTTCGCCCTGCTTGGCCGACTCCAGGCCTTGGGAAGAAAGGAGGCGGTCGAGCTGGAGGTAGTCGGCGTAATAGAGGGGCTCCACAGGCCTCCATTCTTGCGTAAATCCCGTCACGTAAACGTGACGGGATTTACGCAAGAACGAAGGGGTGGAAGCCGGACCTGCTTCGCGCTATTACCGAAGAGTGGTCAGACGCGCAGATGGTCTCCTCGTCGAGATCGGCAAGGGCCGCTTCGGTGTGGCCACCTGGTCAGAGGCACACCACTGCGGACCCAGCTACCGGCAAATTCATCGCCGGATTTCGCTGGGGGTCATTCATGAACCGGCCCCGGGTGCCTTGGTGATCGGGGCTGCGCCCAAGACGTGGGAACAGGAGGTTGCGGTAGCTGTCCTCTCCTCGGGAGCAGGGGCCGCTGCCTCTCATATGACGGCTGCCGCCCTTTGGGGGATGCTCAATACGTCGGGCGGGCGGGTCGATGTCGTGGTTCGAAGGTGGGACCGCAACCATCGCGATTTCACCGTTCACGAATCGTTGGATCTGATTGCAGATGACATCACGGTCCATCGTGGAATTCCCATAACTGTTCCCGCTCGCACGGTGGTCGATGTTGGAGCCGTTTTTCGCGCGGCCGTACCGGAGATCTATCACCGGGGCCATCGAATGGGTCTGGTCGATGCCGACAGTTTGGGCGCGATAGTGCGGCGCGTAGCGAGGAAGGGCCGTCGCGGAGTCGGACCGGCCAAGTCCCTATTGCGCAGCCTTCCCTTCTCCCCCGACCAGACCGAGAGTTGGGCCGAGGACCTCTACCTGAGGATCTCGCGGGCCTACGGGCTCCCTGAACCGGTCCAACAGCTGGAAATTCGCACCGAGGACGGGTGGTTCGTTTGTCGATCCGACTTCGCCTACATCCCACAACGGCTGGCGATCTTCGTTGATGGAGTCGAATATCACGGCCACCAAAGGGCGTTCCAGGTGGACCGAATGCAAGGAAACCAACTGAGTCAGATCGGCTGGAGGTACCTGCGCTTTACCTATTGGGACCTTGTCAACCGTCCGACGTACGTCGCCCAACAGGTCGCATCCTTTCTTGCGTAAATCCCGTCACGTTTACGTGACGGGATTTACGCAAGAAGGGAGATGAAAAGGGTTACAGGGGCGCTTAAGCGCGGAGCTTGAAGCGCTGGATCTTGCCCGTGGTCGTGCGCGGGAAGTCATCGACGAACTCGACCAGATGGGGATACTGATAGCGCAGCAGTGCGGCCTTGCACCATTCCTGGAGCTCGCTGGCGAGTGCCTGATCACCGCTTTGACCGTCGACCAAGATCACCGAAGCCTTGATGCGTGAGGCGTTGTCGATCAGCACCGAGACAACGGCCGCTTCCCTCACCGCCGGGTGCTCGATCAAGCGGTTCTCGATCTCGATCGGGCTCACCCAGAGGCCCCCAATCTTCATCATGTCGTCGACTCGGCCCTCGTAGACGTAGTTGCCGGAAGGGTTGCGGTGGTAACGATCGCCAGAGGCGAACCAACCTTCAACCAGCTTTTGGCGGGTCCGCTCTGACTGGTGCCAGTAACCAGCAAAAGCGCTGGGGCCGCGAACCCACATCTCTCCCGGCTCGCCGTCGGCGACGGGTTTCCCTTCCTCGTCTCGAAGCAGCAAGTCGTATCCGTCGAGCGGCGAGCCCGACGAACCCGGTTCCACCGAGCCCGCCCGGTTCGAGCAATAGATATGCAGCATCTCGGTCGATCCGAGCCCGTCGAGGATCTCGATCCCGGTCTTCTCCAAGAAGCGATGCCAGATCTCGGGCGGCAGAGGCTCTGCAGCCGACACTCCCAACCGCACCGACGACCAGTCGGTGTCTCCGAATTGGGGGTGGGCAAGCATGGCGTTGTAGAGGGCTGGCACCGAGAAGAAGACGTCGGGTCGGTGGGTGTTGAGGCGCTCGAAGAGACGATCGGGACTGGGCCGACCCGTGAGATACACCGACGTGGCCCCGACCGAGAGAGGGAAAGTGAGATTGTTCCCCAGTCCGTAGGCGTGATAGAGCTTGGTGCTGGAAAAGACGGTCTCACTGGCTTTGAGTCCCAGCACTGGTTGGGCGTAGAGAGACCACGTGGCTTCCATGTCGCCGTGCCGGTGAATAACCCCTTTCGGGGCTCCGGTCGATCCCGAGCTATACAGCCAGAAGGCGGCATCGTCGAGGTGGACCGGGACCGGCTCGATCTCCTCCGCCTCACCTTGCCAAAGATCAGCACCAATTCTCCGCACGTGCCGACGCATCTCCAGCTCCGATGAGACCTTGTCAATAAAGACGTCGTCGACAACTGCAGCCACGGCGTACGAATCATCGAGGAAGTAGCCGAAGTCCTCCGGACGGGCCTGGAAATTGACCGGAATCGGCACCGCCCCGATCCGCATCGCTCCGAGAAAGAAAGCGGGAAAGGCCGGGGTGTCGTCGAGGATCAACAAGACCCGTTCTTCTCGGCGCACCCCGAGCTCTGCGAGTCCGGCAGCCGCCCGGCAAACGGCTCGATGAAGGTCTCCGAAAGTCAAACGCTTGTTGTCGTTGGTGATGATCGCGATGCTGTCGCCTCGACCGGCTTCGAGATTCGCATCGACGATCGCGCTCGCGTTTTTCATCCCCGAGGCACTGTAATGACTGGGTTTAGGCTGGCCCGATGGCAGCTCGGACCGAGGCGCGGGCGACGATCGCCGGCCGCAGCCTCGAGTATCGCTGGGTGGGCCCGGACAGTTCGCGAGCCCCGTTGGTCTTCCTTCACGAAGGCCTCGGCAGTATCGAACTCTGGCGAGACTTTCCCGAGAGGCTGTGCGCCGCCGCCGGGCGGCGAGGACTGGCCTATTCACGTCTTGGCAACGGCTGGTCGGAGGCGCCCGCTGGCACTCGCCGACCGGACTACATGCACGACGAGGCGCGAATAGTGCTGCCGGCGCTGCTCGAGACCCTGGTGGATCGGACGCCGATCCTGGTCGGCCACTCCGACGGCGCTTCCATCGCCTTGATCTTCGCCGGGTCAGGACACGCAGTGGAAGGCATGGTCTTGATCGCTCCCCACGTTTTTGTCGAGGATCGATCGCTCGACGCCATCAATGCCATTCTCGAGGAGTTCCGTTCCACCGATCTGGCCACCCGCATGGCCAAGTACCACCACGATCCCGGGGCGACTTTCCGGGGCTGGAACGACATCTGGCTCCATCCTTCCTTTCGGAGCTGGAACATCGAGGAGTTTCTTCCTCGCATCGAGTGCCCGGTACTGCTCATCCAGGGAGAAAACGACGAGTTCGGAACGACAGCGCAGCTCCATTCGATCGAATCTCAGGTGAGCGGCCCAACCAAGCGGCTCCTGATCAAAGTGGCCGGACATTCGCCTCACCTCGCCTTCCCGGTCCCGGTGACCGAGGCCGCGGCAGCGTTCCTGGCCGAGCTGCCATGACCGCACCCTCTCAGACCATCGAGCGGCGGGTGCAATGGATGGACACTGATGCAGCCGGCATCTGGCATCACTCGACCCTGGTGCGTTGGGCCGAGGAAGCAGAAGCCGAACTGCATCGCCAAGCGGGGATCATTGAAGAGACCTTCGGTGCAACTCCCCGGGTCCATGTCGAGTTCGACTATTTCTTGCCACTCCGTTTCGACGAGCTCGTTCGGCTCACCCTCAGCGTGACCGACCTGGGGCGGAGCTCGATCACCTATGAGTTCGATCTGGTTCGCGGGAACGAGCGGGTTGCGTTCGGCAAGATGATCGCGGTCTTCATCGATCGGGAGACGGGCACCAAGCGACCGTGGCCCGAGCCGATTCGTGCCGCCCTGAGCGGAAGCGCAGACAGGCGCAGTTAGATTCGGAGACATGACAGCCCGTTCCCCGGACCCGGTTTGGGAAGCCCGGGCTTATCAGGAGCTCCTGCTCTCTCTGCTCGGCACGGATGACCCAGCTGCGGTACAAGCACAGACTTTCGAGCACATCGAGGCCTTGATCGCCGACGCCGCCGAACACCTCCACACCACCCCGGCGCCGGGGGAATGGTCGGTGTGGGGCTGTCTCGCCCATCTGGTCGATGCCGAAATGGCGGCTAGCGGTCGTTACCGGTGGATTCTCACCGCCGATCGGCCCAACCTCCCCGGCTACGACCAGGACCTCTGGGTGGAGAAGACACATTCCCCCGACGAGTCGATCGACCAGCTCCTCGCTATCTGGCAACCCCTCCGGCAAGCCAATCTCAGATTATGGAACGCCGCCAGCCTGGCGGAGCGGGAGAGGGTGGGATTGCACCAAGAACGAGGTCCGGAGAGCTACGACCTGACTTTTCGGATGATCGCCGGCCATGATCGATTTCACCTGGATCAGATGCGGAACACGATCGCCGCCGTACGGCGGGGGCTGGCGCCCGAGTAGGCAATGCACCAAGACCGACTTATCGGTTGAAATTGGTCTAGGTCAGCGGCGGAGCGTCCCCGTCCTCGACTACCCGTTTCAAGCCTTCGAGCATGGTCTTCCAGTTTTTCTCGTACTCCGCTCGAGCGTTTCTGTCGGCATCGGTGACCTCGCCGCTCTGATTCGACTGGGTCAGGCGTACCGATGTGCCGCCGTCAGCCTCGTCGAGAAAAACCTCGATGACGTGATAGTTGTCCGGTTCGTCGGAGGTGTCGCTGAGCGGGCTCCAGTGCGAATAGCTCAATTTCCTCTCGGGCTCGACGGCCAATATCTCGCCTTTGTCCGAATAGGCCTGGCCCTGCCATTCTCCCGACCAGGTGATGGGGCTACCGACCTTCCAGTCGGTCTCCACGGTGGATCCCAGGTAGTAGCTCGCGACCTTTTTCGGATCGGTCAGGGCATCCCAGACGCGGTCGGGGGATTCCTCGATGAAAACAGCTACGTCGGCGGTGGTCTCTCGCATTCTGTGCTCCCTTCTTCGAGCAGCAAACCTTGAAGACGATTACCCGCGGCCTTTCGAAATCAACCGCCAGCTTTGGGCGCCGCCTATCGACTTGCTGGGGTCGGCGAGGCAAGGACGATCTCCACCATGGGGGCTTCCGCCACCAACGATTCGAGGCCTGATTGGGTGCTGTACCAACGCGTTTCGCTCGATTCAAAGAAGCGCTGGCGATAGGCGAGGTCGAGGACCTCGCGGGCGGTTCCCCTCAGCTCACCCATGCGGGTGTGGACGATGACCGCTGGATCAGCCCGGATGTTGGCCAGCCAGTCTCGACGACCCGGAGTGCCGGTGATGATGAATCGATCTTCAAATCGAAACCACCAGATCTCGACCGTTCTGGGCTTCCCGCTTTGGCGGCCGATCGTCGTGAGGTTGACAGTTCGCTGCGTGGCCAATCGTGTGTGGTCGATCGAGGCAGCGTAGAGAATCGGGCCCTCACTCAATCAAGTGTCAATAACGTCCCTGACACCTAGGCTCCGACTCATGCCGTCGGCTGCCAAGAACGTCGCCGACTTTTTCCTCTTCTCCCGGCCTCGTGATCTGCGGGCCATCATCACTGATCGGGCCACCTGGAGCTACGGGCAGGTGGCCGACCTCAGCTTCTCGTATATGAACCGACTCCGCCACGCAGGGCTACAACCCGGCCACCGGGTGCCCATGGTGTTGGGAGACGGCCCCGATTACGCCGCAGTGCTGTTTGCCATCGTCGCCCTCGGAGGAGTGGCGGTGATGATCAATCCCGAGCTTCGCACCGACCACCTCGCCACCATCCTCGAACACGCTGAGGCACCGTTGGCAATGATTCGCGATCGAATGATCCCAACGGTGAAAGGGGCGGTCCCCGCCAGCACCACCATCGTCGAAATCGCCGAGACACTGTCGCCGCCGGACGCGCAATCGGCTGTCCCTGCAACGGCGGTATCGGACAGGCACCCCGCCCTCTGGCTCTTTTCGGGAGGCACCACCGGTGCTCCCAAGATCGTGGTTCAGACCCATGGCTCGTTCATCAACACCACCAAGAG
The DNA here is from genome assembly GCA_035253825.1 of Acidimicrobiia bacterium. Taxonomy (GTDB): domain Bacteria; phylum Actinomycetota; class Acidimicrobiia; order Spongiisociales; family ZC4RG35; genus JACCTH01. The sequence goes on from DATFBM010000029.1 coordinate 61,141, forward strand.
ATACGCACACGAAACCCTCGGGTATCAAGCGGACGACGTCACCATCGCCGTGCCCCGGCTCTTCTTCGGGTACGCCACCGGGTCGGCGTTGTTCTTTCCGTTCTCGGTAGGGGCCGCCACCGTTCTCTTCGACGAACCGCCGACGCCCCCTGCACTGTTGAAGAGGATCCGGCGGCACCGTCCAACGATCCTGGTCACGACCCCCTCGGCGATCAACGCTCTCCTCCAGGACGAGGGAGCGTCAGCCTCGGATCTGGCCAGCGTGCGGTTCGCCACCTCGGCGGGAGAAGCTCTACCGGAAACGCTCTATCACCGCTGGAAAGAGCGATTCGGTGTGGAGCTCCTCGATGGCCTGGGCACCGCCGAGATGTGGCACATCTTCATCACCAACACCCTCGGAGACGTGCGCCCAGGCACGGTGGGTCGGCCGGTTCCGGGCTTCGAGGTGGAATGCCGGGACGAGGAAGGCATAAGACTTGAGCCCAACGAGGTGGGGCTGCTCTGGGTACGTGGGGATTCGGAGGCCCTCGGCTACTTCGCTCAGCCCGAACTGACCGCCCAGGTCTTCCGAGACGGCTGGGTCGTCACCGGCGACTTGATCTCGATCGACGCCGAGGGCTACGTGACCCATCGCGGTCGGGCAGATGATGCCCTGAAGGTGAAAGGCAAGTGGCTACGGCCCCAGGAGGTCGAGTCGTGCCTGCTCGAGCACACAGCGGTTCGTGAGGCGGCGGTTGTGGGGGTTCCGGACGAGGCGGGCCTCGTGAAGCCGGTCGCTTTCGTGGTGCGCTCAGCTGCGGTAGATGAATCGGAGCTGAAACAGCATGTCCTCGATCGACTGGAGCCCTATAAGCATCCTCGTCAGATCGTGTTTCTCGATGAATTCCCGGTCACCCATCTCGGCAAGGTCGACCGCCGCGCTCTCCGCCGACACCTGGAGCGTTGATGAGATTCGGCATCCAACTGCCTGAAACCGAGTACGAGGCGAGATGGGCAGAACTCAGGGACATGGCTCGTATGGCGGAAGAGAGCGGACTCGACTCGCTCTGGGTGGGCGATCACCTGCTTTACGAGCAGGACGGTGAGCGCAGCGGACCGTGGGAGGCATGGGCTCTTCTGGCGGGACTCGCCGCGGTCACCACACGCATTTCACTAGGACCGTTGGTGGCGGCGCTTCCGTTTCACAACCCGGCAGTCCTGGCCAAGTCGGCCGCCACCATCGACGAGATCTCGGGGGGGCGTCTCGCCTTCGGAGTCGGGGCCGGTTGGAACGAGGTTGAGTTCGCGGCTTTTGGCCTTCCCTACCAGCGAAGAGTCGCTCGTTTCGCCGAGGCTTTCGTAATCGTTCGTCGGCTGTTGGCCGGAGACCGAGTCGACTTCGCTGGCGAGTTCTACCAATTAGACGGCGCTGAGTTGCTTCCGCGGCCGCCCCGACCAGGATCCATGCCATTCATGATCGGCTCCAACCGGCCACGAATGCTCGGCATCGCCCTTCCTCACGTCGATTGGTGGAACTCCTGGTACTCGGGCTTTGACAACGATCCGGAACGTGTGGGAGATCTCGTCTCCAGGATCGACGGTGCCTGTGAGGATGCAGGCCGTGATCCCTCCACTCTCCAGAAATCAGTAGCCGTCTATATCCGCCTTGGAGAAAGTCCCCCTTCCCGACGAACGGGCGGGACACCGTGGTGGGGATCGATCGATTCCCACCTCCAGCGCCTACGGGTGATCGAGGCGGCTGGGATCGACGAGGTGATCGGCATCCTCGACCCCATCACTGCCTCCTCGATAGAGAATTTCGGCGAAATCGTGGCTCGCTTCCGGGCCTAGCGGACGTCAATACGGCAACGTCAACCGACTAGTCGAACCCATCTCCGCTGCTGGCTCGATTCCGTAGCCGGGCGGCTGGCCCGGCGATCGATCACCTCACACCTTTCCGATCACGTTGGCGCTTTGGGGTTGCGGTTATTCAGCCTGTGAAATCGGGACCCGGTTTCGGACGGCTGGGTAGGCTCCCGGGCCGGTTCTTCGAAGGAGACGATTTGCGAAATATTGCCCTCTGGCTCCACATCCTGGGCGCGGCGACATGGTTTGGGGCCAACGTTGCCCAAGCTGTGATCGGGACCAAATTGATGCGGGACAACGCGGTCGCCCCTGCCTGGTTACGCGCGGTGGAGAAGTCGTCGGGGCCGATCTACGGAACCGCGGCAGTGGTCATCCTCGCTACCGGCATCTACCTGGTTTTGGGATCCGACGGGACTTACTCGTTTGGCTCGGTATTCGTCGGGATCGGGCTGGCGATCCTGATCGTCCTCGGAGCCATGGGCGGTCTGGTCTTCGGACGCAAGACCAAGCAGATGATCGCTCTCTTCGAGTCCGGCAAGGATGCTGAGGTGCCCTCGGTTTACCGCTCCCTAAGCTCCTTCGGAATTCTCGACACGGTGTTGTTGGCCGTCGCCGTCCTGGCGATGGTTTCCAAATGGGGTGCCTAGGTCGGTTCTGCGGGCTGGAACCGTTGTTGGACGACGGCTGCAACCCTGGGTTCGCGGAGAGGTGGGGGTTGCGAGCTCCATGGCCGCGCCGCGGCTCGGCGTAGTCCGATCGCCAGGAGGTGGAAGCCCAATGTTAGGGTCGTCAAAGCCGCCCCGGCCGCCAGCAATACATGCCAGAGCAGAGCGCCGGTGAAGTCGCGGGTGACGATCGCCCAGTAAACGAGCGTTCCCCAGTCGTTGTACGTGGCGGTATACGAGAGCCAAGACAAAAAGCCTTGAGTCACCACCGCGCCGGCGGCGGCCAGGACCACGTAGGCACAGGCAATCGGCAGCAATGCGGGGAGCAAGTGCCGGAATATCACTTGGCGGGTGGAGGCGCCGGCGATACGAGCGGCATCGACAAAACCCGAGGCCATGATGGGCATTGCCTGCGAGCGCAACACCAATGCTCCGCTCGAAATCCCGGTGAGGGCTCCGAAGAGGAGCCCGAAGATGAACGGGGTCAGCCGGTCGGCGCGGGGGTCGGCACCGAAGATGAGTAGGACGATCGGAACCGGTAGATAGAGGCCGGCGTCGACCACGATTCCCAGCAGGCGGTCGGCGGTACGGAAACCGGCCGAGAGCGACGCCACGGCGAGGGCCACCAAGGCGGTTGTCACCGCCGCCGTGAGTCCCGCGAGCAAAGCGGGCCACGTCCCCGCCAGCAACATCGAAAATGTGTCCTTGCCGAACGCATCGGTCCCGAGGAGGTGGGCTCCGGAAGGCGGCGATGGATGACTGAGACTGATGTCATACCCGGCGCGGGGGTCGTATATACCGGGCAGCCAAACGGTTTCCAGAAGCACCGGGTGCGACAGCGCTAGCAGCCCGAAGAAGAGAAGAATTCCGAGTCCGATCTTGGCTTCGATATGGGCCATGACCGCTCGCAGCCAGCCCCGGAGCCAAACCGTGCGGCTATGCACGCACGACGACCTTCTCCAGCTGGATCCGAGGATCGAGTTTCACCACGATCAAGTCCAACACGATGCGGAGCAGGAGGGTGATCACCCCGACCACCACCAACCCGCCCATCGTCACCATCAGGTCACGTTCGCGAAGCGACCCAAACAACACCGAGGCGACGCCAGGCACGGGTATCCGGTACCCGCCGAGACGAGCGAAGCTCGCTTCGACAATCACGAGGCCCCCGAGGGCAAAGGGCAGGTTGGCGGTCAGGCGGGAAAGTGCTGGGAGGAGCGCCACCCGGCCGGCATGCCGGTTACGTACCTGGCGGTCGGTGAGGCCCTTGGCGCGGGCAGTGACGACGAAATCAGAATCCGACAATCCATCCATTGATGCTGCGATCACTAAGACGATGTCTCCGATCGAAAGCATGAAAAGCACCAAAACGGGCATAGCCAGGAAGCCGAGCAGGTCCTGTGCATAGACAAAGATTCCAAGCTGGGACCACCACCACATTGTCAGTAGTGGTACTAGGAAAAGGCTTGCCCGGCGGGCGCCGGCCTTCCATTTCAACGGGAGCAGGCGAATGGCGGCAGCAGCGAGGCCGACCAGGATGAGCGCGGTTCCCATCATTTGCCAGAGGATCGAGTCCTGTGGGGGACCCTGCCGCCACAGGTAGAAGTCGAGAGCGGTGAGATCGTTGAAACGGCTGAAGCCAAAGAGATTGAGGGCGGTGTAGAAGGCGAGAAACACGAGCCAGGGGGGAAAGACCGAGGTGAAGGTGGCGGCGCCGAGGGTGGTGGGGGTGAGGGATTTCTTGCGCCACCCCGCCCAACGCCCGATCCGGCTGCCAATGAGAAAGGCGGCTCCTAAACCGATAGCGAACATTGTCAGAGTCCACGGCAGAGCGTCGAGGAGCTGGTCGATCACCGGTTGCCCGCGGGGGTTTTGTCCCAAGTCGAGTGAGAACGTGCGCCCCAGCCAGATCAGATATTGCTGCCAGACCGGACGGTCGAGGGCGAGTGCCTCGCGAACCCGGGCGGCATCACCGGGGTTGCCACCGACGGCAAAGTTGTCGGCGAAGTCGCCGGGAACCAAGAGCCGAGTCCCGAAGAACACGGCCGTGAGGAAGACGATGATTCCCACGACCCCGGCCAGGATCCTGGCGACGACATATCGCCGGAGCATGACCGCAATCTAGGACCGCCCGTTCCGCTGTTCTCCCCTAGTTGTTTCCTCCCCCAGCGAGCGGTTTCTCCCCCCAGGAGCGAAGCGACGTTGGGGGGAGTGGCCTGAAGGGCCGAAGGGGGGCTTGGGGGGAGGTGGCGCCGAAGGCGACGGAGGGGCTAGGGCTTCAGCAGGCGCTCGAAACGGCGACGGGTGATGGCCATCCCCACCGCCCCCATCACCACCAAAAAGGCCAGATGGCCGAAGACGGAGGCATCAAAGATGCCGAGCGTCGACGCTCGCATCAACTCGACTCCGTGGTAGAGCGGCGAGATCCATACCAGACGCTCGATCGTGTCCGGATAAGCGGTGATGGGGAAGAACGTGCCCGAGAACAGAAACAAGGGTTGGATGACCAACTGCACCAGATCGAAGTCCTGCCAACCCTTCATGAAAGTGGTGCAAGCCATTCCCACTCCGGCAAAGGCGAACCCAATCAGGAGCGCGATCGGCACCGCCAGAATCGCCCACCAAGATTCGATCAGGCCGAATATCGCCATCACGATCACGAATGCGGTGGCATAGAGTCCGCCGCGGATCTGCGACCAGGCGATCTCGCCTAGGGCGACATCCATCGCCCCAAGCGGGGTCGCCAACATTCCGTCGTAGATCTTTCCCCACTTGAGTCGGAAGAAGACGTTCAGGGTCGACTCATAGACGGCGCCGTTCATTGCCGATGACGCCAGCATGGCCGGAGCCACAAAAGCGGCGTAACTGACGGCACGGCCGTCGGCGAGGTTGATCTGATCGATGAGAGTGCCCACCCCAAAACCGATCGAGAAGAGGTAGAAAACCGGCTCGAAGAAACCCGAGAAGAGGATGATCCAAATCCGCTTGTAGAGAATGAAGTTGCGCTCCAGCAAACGGATGGCGTGCGACCCCTGGCGGGGCATCGGCGGAATCGGCCGGGTGGTGGTGACAACCGTGCTCATGTGTGCAGACGCTTGGTGAAGTTCCGGGCGGCCAGGACCAGCCCGACCACGGCCAGGGTTACCAGTATCAAGGTGTGAACCCACCAGGGGAAATGGGGCGACTGGGGCACTCCCGCAGCTCCCCGGGCCAACTCGACTCCGTGCCAGAGGGGCGAGAGGAAAACGATCGGCTGCAGGAACGAAGGAAGCTGGTCGACAGGGAAGAAGGTGCCCGAAAAGAGAAACATCGGCATCAGCGCGAAGCGGAAAAACGACGACAGGGCCCGGTCGTCGTCGAGGGTCGCGCACCAGGCGGCGATGGGAGTGGCAAAGGCGACTCCGGTGAGCACCGCCGGGCCGACCGCGGCCAACGCCGGTCCGAGCTCCATCGCGTCGAGCAGCACCATGATCCCGGCGTAGACCGCCAGATTGAAGATGAGCCGAATTCCAAGGAATCCAATCAGGCCGTGCACCAGGTCCGGGGGTCGGATCGGAGTGGCGAGAGCGGCGTGGTAGTTCTTGGTCCACTTGATGCCCGCAACCACGGGATAAGTGGACTCGCCGGCGGCGGTCATCATCGCCGTCGCCGCCAGCAAAGCCGGAGCAATGAAACCGAGGTACGCCCCCCTTCCCGTTCCGGCTCCCTCGTCGACCAGCCGGCCCAGGCCACCTCCCATCGCCAGCAGAGTGAAAAAAGGAACCGCGAAGCTGGAGATGACTGATCCACGCCACGTCCGTCGGTAGAAGCGGGCGTTGGCCTCGACCACCCTCAGAGCAGGAGCAGCCATCGTCAATCCACCAAGGATCTACCGGTCAGATGGAGGAAGACATCTTCGAGCGTCGAGCGTCGGGCGAGAGTCATCTCTGGCTCCAATCCCCGGTTGTGCACTTCCTCCATCGCCTTCTCGGCTTCGTCGGCATAGACGAGGATGCGGTCGGGAAGTACTTCGATCCTCGACCCGATTCCTTCGATCCGCGGCGCCACTATTTCTTGCTCGCCCGCAGGGAAGCGGAGCTCGACTACCTCCCGGGTCGAGTGCTCCTGGATCAGGCTCCGAGGCGACCCCTCACCGACAATCTTCCCCTTGTCCATGATCACCAGGCGGTCGCATAGTTGTTCGGCCTCGTCCATGTAATGGGTGGTGATAACCAATGTCGCGCCATCCCGCTTCAGTCGGTAAAGACGATCCCACAACAAATGGCGGGCCTGGGGATCGAGACCGGTAGTGGGCTCGTCGAGGATGAGGATCTCCGGTCGGTTGATGAGGCCGCGGGCGATGGTCAGCCGGCGCTTCATCCCTCCCGAGAGTGGATCCACCTTGCTTTTCTTACGATCTGCGAGCTGGGCGAAGGCCAGCAATTCGTCGATCCGCTTGCGGATCTCGGAACGGGGGAGATCGAAATAGCGACCATATATGAAGAGGTTTTCCTCCACCGTCAACTCGGTGTCGAGGTTGTCTTCCTGGGGAACCACCCCGAGCCGGGCGCGGATGGCCGCCCCCGCAGTGGCAGGGTCGAGACCGAACACGCGCAACGTTCCCTGGGTCACCGGCGAGGTGGCGGCGATCATCTTCATTGTCGAGGTCTTGCCAGCGCCGTTGGGCCCGAGAAAGCCGAAGGCCTCACCGGGGGCGATTTGAAAATCGATCCCATCGACGGCCTGGAATTCACCGAACTTCTTCGAGAGGTCGGTGGCGATGACGAGGGGCTCTGCCACCGGCAAAAGTTAGCCGCGGCCAATGACACGACTTTCCGAATTAGCGACGGTCAGGGTTAGCGTCACTGCCAATGAGCGGCTCACCACTGCCCAGGCGCGCCCGGATGGGCTGGTGGGGAAGAATCCTGTTGCTGGTTGCCCTCCTGGTGATCGGGCTCGCGGGTATTGCCCTGTACACCCAGTTCCGGATGGCCGATGTGGGCTCTCTTTCTGCCCTCGGCGAAGGGGAAGGCGTCTATTTGATCGTCGGGAGTGACAGCCGGGAAAACATCCCACCTGACCTCGGCAGCTTCGGTGATTTCCCGGGTGCGCGAGCCGACGTGATCATGCTCGCCCAGGTCGCCGGCGACCGTCGCCAACTCCTCTCGATTCCCCGCGACCTCAAGGTCGAGGTCCCCGGGGAGGGAACCGAAAAAATCAATGCCGCCTATTCGTTCGGGGGCGCCAACCTGATCACAGAAACGGTCGCCCAGACGACCGGGATCAGGCCCAACCACTATCTCGAGATCGACTTCGCCGGGTTCGCCGCCATCGTCGATGCCCTCGGTGGGATCGAGCTTGATTTCCCATTTCCGGCCCGAGATCTCAACTCCGGTTTGCTGGTCGAGGTGGCAGGCAACCACACCGTCAACGGAGCCGCCGCGCTGGCTTACGCCCGTTCCCGTCAATACGAGGAACTGCGCGGCGGCGAGTGGATAGGGGAGTCGGTGGCCGGTGATCTCGCCCGAACCGGTCGGCAACGACATGTTCTCCTGCAGATCATGCGCAAGGCTTCCTCGCCAACCGGTGTTCTGCGGAGCCCGCTGGTCATGCTGGCCGCCGCCTCACATCTCAAATCGGACGCCGGCACGACCGTTTTCGACCTGGCCCGACTGGGATGGGGAATGGTGACTTCATCGGAAACCGACTCGGCCACCTTGCCGGTCCGGATCTCGAATGAGGGCGGCGTCTCCTACGTCGTCGCCGTCCCGCCTTCAGACGAGGTCTTGACTGCCTTCCGAAACCGCCAGCCCCTCCCCTCATGACCTTCTGCGACCCTACGTTCGTGAGCTGGTGACGGTTGCGGCATTCAGAATGTGCGCAATGATCGAGGCCGTGGTCTTCGACGTCGGCGAGACCTTGATCGACGAGACCCGCATCTGGTCAAGGTGGGCGGCCCGCCTCGATGTCACCCCCTTGACGCTTCTCGGGATCGTCGGGGCCATGGCGGCTTTGGACCGTTCTCACCTCGATGCCCTCAAGCTGGTGAAACCCGACTTCGACCTCGCCACGGAGCGGGAACGGTGGGCCCTAGACGAGCCCGATTCCTTGCGCGATACCTTCGATGAGGAGGATCTGTACGCCGACGTCCGCCCGGCCCTCGAAGCCCTGGAGGCACTCGCTTTGTCAACCTGGATCGCCGGAAACCAGCCGGTGGCGGCTCGTCAAGCCTTGATGGCTATGGAGCTGCCGGTGCGATCGATCATCAATTCTTCCGATCTGGGGGCGGAGAAACCTGATCCCCGTTTTTTCGAGGCGGTGGCCGCAGCCGTGGGGGTCGAGCCCGCTCACATCCTTTATGTCGGAGATCGCCTCGACAATGATGTGCTTCCAGCCCTGGCGGCCGGGATGCGCACAGTCTTGATGCGGCGTGGGCCCTGGGGTTATCTCCACGCCACCCGACCAGACGCCGAGAAGGCCGATGCAATCTGCAACTCGCTACTCGAAGTGCCGGCCGTGGCAGGGTCGATTTAGTCCGCAAGAATGAGCTCGGTGTTGGGATCGGTAGCCGCGGTCATCCTGTTGCTGGGCTCGGTGCTTCCCCCCGGGGGCACCTTTCTCGACGACGATCACCTTCCGGGCGAAGGTTCCATCGAAGCGCTGGCTGGGGCGGGGCTCACCAATGGCTGCCGGACGGACCTCTTCTGCCCACAGGGGCGGGTTACTCGGGGGGAGATGGCCACCTTTATCGGCCGCGCTCTGGGCTTGACACCCGAACCCTCAATCCCGCTTTTCACCGACCTCGAACCCGATGCTTTCTACACCGGCTTTGTCAACGCCCTCGCCGGCCAGAACGTGATTGCCGGTGAGATCGATGGAAGCTTTCGGCCCAACCGGCCGATGAGTCGGGCGGAGATGGCCGCCCTCCTCGATCGGGCCTTGCAGCTTTCTCCTGCCGAGAGCCCTTCCGGTTTCGACGACGTCGATCCCGCCGACTGGTTTGCTCCCCACGTCGAGGCCATCAAGGAGGCCGGCATAACCACGGGCTGCGCGGCCAATCTCTACTGCCCCTCGGCACCGGTGACCCGAGAAGAGATGGCGATCTTTCTAACTCGGGCCTTCTCGCTTTCGATTCCGACCATTCCGGTGCGGACAAGTCCTCTCGACGGCCTCCCCGCTCCCGGTGGCCTCGCGGTGAATCGGAGAGTGATTGGCGTCAAGATCGATAACGCCGCCCCGGCCCGGCCCCAGTCGGGCATTGAGAAGGCCGATGCCGTAATCGAGCTCATGGTCGAGGGCGGGCTGTCGCGGATGATGGCGCTTTATCTGGAGTCGGACACCGACTTCCTCGGCCCCGTCCGCTCAGTGCGGCCCACCGACGCTCTGGTCGAGGCTCTGGGGGTGACGGTTGGGATCTCCGGAGGCCAGCCGTGGATCGCGGACATGCTCGCCACCGAGGGTGTGCCCTTTATTCGCGAGTCGCAGGTGAAGCCGCCGATCATGTTCCGCATCGCTGACCGCCCGGCGCCCCACAATCTCTACACCGCCACCGCCGAGTTACGGGCCGAAGCGGATCGAAGAGGCTATGCCAACGCCCCACCACCAGATCTCTTCCGGTGGGGCCCGTTTCAATACCCGGAGGCGGGAGCGGCCGCCCATATCGACGTCTCGTGGTCGGACCCCGTCTCGACCATCTGGGACTGGGATGGGGAGCGTTACTTGCGCTCGTCGGGCTCGGTCCCTCACCTTTGGCGCGACCGACAGGGTGCGACAGGTCGGATCACGGCCGACAATCTGATCGTCATCTTTGGCCGCTACTACGAAGTGTCGGCGCCAACCGGAACTGGTCGCGTCCCGGCCATGCGCACTATCGGGTCGGGACGGGCGGTGCTTTTCACCCAGGGTCGGGTGATCGACGGAATTTGGTCCCGACCCGACAACGAGACCTGGTTCACCTTCTCGACCGGGAACGGCGAGTTAGTGGTTCCGCCCGGACTCTCCTGGATCCACGTCATCCCCCACGACCGCCCTCTCAGCTGGCAGTAGGCGCCGGTCCCTATCGTCGCGTCGCATCCGTTCGACATAGCTGCGTATCCACCAACCCGGGCCATCATCGCCGATCGGGAGGGGCCGACCCTCGCCCGGGAGGTTGTCGAATTCGCCGCGAGCGATCGCCTCTTCGATGATCCTCTCGACGAACAACATCACGTCGTAATCCTCCGTCGTGTGGCGAGCATCGCCAGAAATCCGAGCCCGCACCCCACCGCCAGCGCGGGGCCTGCCACCGACTCCGGCGAGGTCAGCCAGACCACAAATCCCATCAGCGACGAGGCCGCCAATGCTCCAAGCATCGCTCGCTGTTCCTCGCGGTAGCGGCCCAGCATGAAGCCGGCCAAGAGCCCATAGAGAATGGCCACTACCCAAGCCTTGGGATCCACCTTCTGAGGATAGGGTGAACCATGCCTGAATTTCCCCGCGATCTCGTTCAGCTGAAGGCCTGGTTCGAAGAGTATGGAGAGCCGCGGCTGCCGGGGTTGTTGGGTATCGAAGTGGTGAACGTCGAGCCGGGCAGGTGCACGCTACGTTTTGAGATCGAGTTAAAGCACCTCGCCTCGAATGGATTCCTCCACGCCGCCAGCGTCATCGCCCTTGCCGATACCGCCGCTGGCTACGGATGCGTGGCGTCGCTACCAGAGGGAGCCGTCGGGTTCACCACCGTCGAGCTCAAATCGAATCACACGGCCAATGTCACCAGCGGTGGCCTCGTGGCCCACGCCACCATGCAACACGGCGGCAGGACGATTCAGGTTTGGGACGCAGTCGTGCGCTCAGAGGAAAACGACAAGCAGGTTTGTCTGTTTCGCAACACCCAGCTCATCCTCTATCCCTGAGCTATTCACCGATGTCCTCGAACCACAAGTCGGGGTGAGCGTTGATGAAGTCTGACATGAGCTTCATGCAGTCGAGGCGATCGAGCACCACGACTTCGATCCGCCGCGATTTCAGATAGCTCTCGGGTCCTTTGAAGGTGTGATTTTCGCCGATCACGATCTTCGGAATGCCGTATAGAAGCGCGGTGCCAGAGCACATGTCGCATGGCGAAAGCGTCGAGTAGAGAATCGAGTTGCGATAGGTGGTCGCTTCGAGACGGCCGGCGTTGTCGATGGCGTCCATTTCGGCATGAAGGATCGGGCTTCCTTTTTGCACCCGCCGGTTATGACCGCGGCCGATGATCTCACCGTCGGCCACCAGCACCGACCCAATAGGGATGCCGCCCTCAGATAGCCCGATCCGCGCCTCTTCAACCGCGGCGTCCATGTAGTCGACCATCGGTCCACGATAGGTGCGAACCACTGACACCGTCCTGTGCGTAACGTCGGGATATGAAACGCCTCGGTTGTGTCATTGCTATTGCGCTTTGCGTCGCCTGTGCTTCCGGTACAGACACGACTACGACTGCCGCTGCAGTCGAAACCACTGCGGCTCCCGCCGCCACTACAGCCCCTGGCGTTTCCACCACCGAAGCCCCCACCGGCGGGGGAGAAGTCATGGTGACCGCCAACGACTTTTCGTTCTCTCCTGCGACCGTCACTGTCAGCGTGGGGGATTCGGTCACCTGGACGCTGGCCGAAGGCGCCCACACCACTAGTTCGGGCACGGCGCCCGATCTTGACGGACTTTGGGATCAAGCGCTGACGGCAGATGAGCCCTTCACGTTCACCTTCGAAGAAGCCGGGACCTATGAGTATTTCTGCCGCTTCCATCCCGACTTCATGACCGGGACGGTGACCGTCGAACCCTGATTGATCTGTTTCCTCCCCAGCGAGTGCAGCGAGCTGTTTCTCCACCCAGGAGCGAAGCGACGTTGGGGGGAGTGGCCCCGAAGGGCCGAGGGGGACTGGGGGAGGAGTCCAAGGGGGTTTGGTTCAACCTGTACCGCCCGATTCCCGATAGGGTTTTCGTATGGCTCGCCGTGCGATTCTCTTTGTCGTGCTCGTCATCGCTCTCACTGCCTGTGAGATAAGGACTCACCTCAACATCGACGCCGCCGACGTCTCCAACGGCCAGATCACCGCTCAGGTTGGATTCGACGAAGACTTCCGCGAGGCCATGGAGGAATTTGGGGGTGGTGGCGACCTCCTGGCCGAAGTCGAAACCTCCGCCCCTGCCGAGGGCTGGGAAGTGGAGCGCTTCACCGATGGCGACATTGAAGGAGTCACCCTCACGCAAGGATTCGCCTCGATCGCGGAGCTGCAAACCATCCTCTCCACTAGCTCGATCGCCTCTGGCGAGAGCGGAGGGTGGGAGGACCTCAGCTTCACAGAGACCGACGATTCGATTCGGTTCGACGCCTCCCTTTCTGCTCCCGGGCTCGAAGGCACTGAGGACCTAGGCATGGAAGAAGTCGGTGCTTTTCTCGACTTCGACTTTCAGATCGCAGTGACCTTCCCTGGCGAAGTCATCGAACACAACGGAGTTCTCGAGGATCGAACGGTGGTGTGGGACCTTGACGAGGAATCTCTGGTCGGCGCCGACCTCTTCGCCGAGGCTCGCAAGGGAGGATCGCTTCCCTGGGCGGTGATCGGAGGCGTCGTTCTCGGCCTGATTGTGATTGGCGCCGTGGTCTGGGGCCTTCTCGCTCGCCGCCGGGCGCCGCAGGAAGTCGAGATCGTCGTCGAGCAACCAAGCGAGCCTGTCGAGGTGGTCGTCAACGACGAATAGGGCACTTAGCTCCGGCGGGCACGAGTTCCGTCGTACTTAAATCACTGCTTCGGCCTCGATCTCCACCTTCCAGCGGGGGTCCAGCAGTCCCTGGATCACCAACATCGTCGAGGCGGGTCGAATCCGCGAGAACGTCTCCCCGAGCGCCCGGCCGACGGCTTCGTAGTCAGTCACCGAGGTGAGGTAGACCCGGGTTCGTACGACCTGTTCGAGCGTGGCTCCGGCCTCCGCGAGAGCCGCGGCGATGATCTCGAGACAGCGCTTCGCCTGAACATAGGGGTCGGGGTCCACCTTTCCATCGGGCCAGATCGGGGCGGTACCGGAGACCAAGACCCTCCTCCCAATCACCACCGCTCGGGAGAAGCCGATCTGCGGTTCGAAAGGGGAGCCGGAGGAGATCAAACGACGATCAGTCATGAGCCCATTCTGCCGCGGGACGACGGCGGCAATATCCTCGCCGACCTGTGACGACGATTGTGACCAAGGCTCACTTCTCCCAACCCCCAGATGTTGTTTTCTCATACGTCACGACACCATCCAACTGGCCCAAGTGGCATCCCTCCTCCCTCAAAGTCGAAGGGTCCGGCGCCGATCACTCGGCACTGGCGGGAGAAGTGGTTGTCGAGCAGTTCCACGTCTCAGGACGGCGGGGTGAGGTGACCTGGCGGGTGGTCAAGCGAGATGAGCCGACCTATTGGCGAATCGACGGAGTCATCACCGGGCGCAGCAATGGCGGCAGCATTAGTTATCGATTGAAGCCGGCCGCGGATGGAGGGACTGACTTCGATCGAACCTTCACCTATCCGACGCCGGGGGTCTGGTTTACGTTGGCTGATTGGCTGTTTGTGCGGGGGAGGGTCAAATCCGAGTCGGGGCGAGCGCTCAAGCAGCTCGGCCACCAGCTCGATCAATTGGAGTGAGCACATTCCATTGGCCATCGCTCGCCTATAGCCTCCTCGGGCCGATCGTTATCAATGTCGCCGCCCAGGTGCTGGGTTGGGATGATCGCCGCACCGGAATTTCGGTCGCCATCTTTCTTGGGCTGCTGTTGATTCGAGGGCGGATTGACCGGGCCGCCATCTTGCTGGCAGGTCTGGCCGAGCTCATTTTCCTATCCGATCCCTGGGTCTATTGGGTGGCGGTGCCCCTGACGTTCCTCGTCATCGCTTGGTGGGCGACTGCCGGCAACTCCGCCGCCATTGCCGCCCTCCGCATTACGCCTCGGTCGGATCGGGCAGTCACCCCCGAGGCGCAAGCCGATGTCGATCGCTACCTCGCCCGGGACTATGAAATAGTCGCCTCCTCCGATGTGTCGGGGGAGGGCTTTGCCACGATCTTCACCTATCTCCTCTCGAGCGATCGAGCCGCCTACGCGGTGGCAACCGATCGGGTCCGCTGTATTGCCTCCGCTTTCGGAGATCGGGTGCTGGTCACCATCAGTCATGTCAATTCGATCGTGCACCCGCGGGAGCTGCGGCAGTGGGTGCACGAAGACTCGATGACCGTGACCATGGATGCTCACACCGAGTCCCTGGCAGCACTCGCTGCTCTCGGACACCAACCGGATCGCCTGCGACCAGAGGATGTCCTTCCATTCTCGATCGGGTTCGATGAGGCGTCCAAGGCCTACGCCCTCGGCCACCGCTGGGAGTACTTCCGGTCCATGTTGGTCGGCTTTCTCGGGCTGCCGGTGCCGAACTCGGAGCGAATCCGCCCCGACGAGAACCCGAAAGCGGGTTCAAGCGTGGATTTCCTAACTCCTCGCGAAATCTTCTCCGCTGGTGGATTTTCGCGCTGGGATCAAGCGCTCTAGCTTGCTTTCGGCTGGCCCTCGGCCAGCGACTTCCCCTGCGAATGCCGGTTTTTGGCGCCTGGGACGAGGTCGCGAAATTCAGGTCAGACGGTGCTTGACCAATGACAACCATGTAATTACAGTGGTGTATCCGCCCCAATAGGTTGTGGTCAGGGGATCGGACACCACAACATATTGTGGTCAAGGGACGTTTTTTCCTGTCTTGGAGGGTTTGCACCATGAGCAAAGGACTTCGTGTCCCCCGCCGCTTCACCACCGAGGGGACCGACCCCTACGCCACCATCAAATGGACCAAGAGAGACTCCCGGATCACCAACCCCGATGGCTCGGTGGTCTTCGAGGTAAAGGACGCCGAGGTTCCCGCCTCCTGGTCCCAAGTGGCCACCGACATCATCGTCTCCAAGTACTTCCGCAAGGCGGGCGTGCCGCAGACGGATGCCAAAGGAGAGACAGTGATCGGCTCGGAGACATCTGCCCGCCAGGTCTTCGATCGTCTCGCCAGCACCTGGCGCTGGTGGGGCGAGAAGTATGGCTACTTCGCCTCTGCCGCCGACGCCGAGGCTTTCGAAGACGAGATGAAGTACATGCTCGCCAATCAGATCGCCTCGCCCAACTCGCCGCAGTGGTTCAACACCGGTCTCGCCCATGCCTATGGCATCACCGGAACTCCGCAGGGCTTTTGGTATGTCGATGCCGCGACCGGCGAGATGACCGAATCTCCGGACGCCTACACGCACCCCGCCCCTCATGCCTGCTTTATCTCCAGTGTCAACGACGACCTCGTCAACCCCGGCGGAATCATGGACCTGTGGGTACGCGAAGCCCGGCTCTTCAAGATGGGCTCGGGTACCGGTTCCAATTTTTCGAAGATTCGAGCCGAAAACGAGATGCTGTCAGGCGGGGGCAAGTCGTCGGGCGTGATGGGGTTCCTTCGCATCGGTGATCGCGCTGCTGGCGCGATCAAGAGTGGCGGCACAACAAGAAGGGCAGCCAAGATGGTGATCCTCGATCTGGATCATCCCGATGTCGAAGAGTTCATCGACTGGAAGAAGCACGAGGAAGATAAGGCGCGGGTTCTCATCCAGCACGGCGGGTATGGCGCCGACTTCAACGGCGAGGCCTACGCCACCGTTTCCGGTCAGAACTCAAACAACTCGGTGCGGGTCCCGAATGAGTTCATCGAGGCGGTCCGTAACGACGGCGATTGGGAGCTGCGCGAACGCACATCGGGCAAGGTTCGAAAGACCGTCAAAGCCCGCGACCTCTGGCGCAAGGTGGCTGAAGCGGCTTGGGCATGCGCGGATCCTGGTGTGCAGTTCGACACAATCATCAACGAATGGCACACCTCGCCGGCGGGCGGAAAGATCCGGGCCACTAACCCATGTAGTGAGTACGTTTTTCTTGATGACACCGCGTGCAATCTCGCTTCGATCAATCTGATCAAGTTCTACGACGACAGCACCGGCCTCTTCGACACCGAGGCTTACGAACACGCCATTCGACTGTGGACCATCGCCCTCGAGATTTCCGTGGCGATGGCTCACTTCCCATCGAAGGAAATCGCGCAGGGCTCATACGACTATCGAACCCTCGGTCTCGGATACGCCAACCTCGGCACTCTTTTAATGCGCATGGGTCTGCCGTACGACTCCGATGCCGGGAGGGCGGTCTCGGGGGCAATCACGGCGATCTTGACCGGCTATGCCTATGCCACCTCGGCCGAGCTATCTGCCTCGGTTGGTCCATTCCCGCGTTTCGCGGAGAACCGCGAGGCGATGCTGCGAGTGATCCGCAACCATCGCCGGGCAACTTACGACAGCTCACAAAAGGAGTACGAGGGGGTCTCCCACTATGTGATGGGGATTGAGCCAGGCCTCACCCAGGGCAATCTCTTGACCGCCGCCAGGCAGTCATGGGACCTGGCGCTCGACATGGGTGAGCGTCACGGTTACCGGAACGCGCAGGTGTCCGTAATTGCTCCTACTGGGACGATCGGCTTGCAAATGGATTGTGACACCACCGGAGTCGAGCCTGACTTTGCATTGGTGAAGTTCAAGAAGCTGGCTGGGGGCGGGTACTTCAAGATCGTCAACCAATCGGTGGCGCCGGCCTTGCGCAACCTTGGCTACACCGAGCCCCAGATCGGAGAGATCGTGCGCTACATCGTCGGGACGAGTTCGCTCGAGGGCGCTCCATTCATCAACCGGGAGTCGCTGACCGCCAAGGGCTTCACCGAAGACGACCTGGCCAAGATCGACAGGGCCTTGCCCGCGGTCTTCGAGCTGAAACACGCCTTCAACCCCTTCGTCCTCGGCGAAGAGGCGATGCTGCGCCTGGGCTTTGAGCCCGACGAATACGCCACCTTCGAGTTCGATCTGCTGCGTTCGCTCGGCTTCTCCCAGCGCGAGATCAGGGAGGCCACCGAATGGGTTTGCGGCCAGCAGATGATCGAAGGGGCTCCCCACCTTCGGGATGAGCATTTGGCGGTGTTCGACACCGCCAACCGCAACGGGCGCAACGGCTCCCGCCTCATCCACCACACCGGACACATCAAGATGCTGGCCGCCACCCAACCCTTCCTCAGCGGAGCGGCGAGCAAAACGATCAACATGCCCAACGAGGCGACCGTCGAAGACATCGAGGAGAGCTACATGCTCTCCTACGAGCTGGGCGTCAAGTGCATGGCCCTCTACCGGGACGGATCGAAGGCGAGCCAGCCGCTTTCGGTCAGCTCCGACGACGCCCAGCCCGAGGATGAGCCCGAGGAAGTCACCCGCGCCCACGAGCTCGACAAGCAGATCCTGTGGGGGAAGATCCCGATGGGGATGTCACCCACCCAGGCCTACAGCCAGGGCATGCATCCGCCCCGTTTCGTTCTCCCCGGACGCCGGGGTGGCTACACCCAGGAGGCGCGAATCGGTGGGCACAAGGTCTACCTCCGCACCGGTGAGTACGACGACGGCACGCTTGGTGAGGTCTTCATCGACTTGGCCAAGGAGGGAGCAACCTTACGCGGGATCCTCTCCTGTTTCGCCATCGCCGTGAGCAAGGGGCTCCAGTTCGGAGTGCCGCTCGAGGAATTTGTCGACACCTTCACCTTCCAAACGTTCGAACCGAGAGGCCTGGTGGAAGGTCACCCCAACATCAAGATGGCCAACTCGATCGTCGACTACGTCTTCCGTGCTCTGGCGGTGGAGTATCTGCAGCGTGACGAGCTCGCTCAGGTGCCGCCCAACCGAGACGGTGACCTCCCCGAGCCCAAGAAGGGGCTGGCGCTCGATGCGGGTGTCCAACTCGATCTCACCGACGCTGTGGCCGAAGAAGATGTCTCGTCCGTGGCGTCGGCGGTCTCCTTCCTCGATCGGGGGCCGGTGGCGACCAAAGCCGAGCCCCGTGTGCGTGTGGCCGCCGTCAGCTCCCCCGACGCCGGGACCAGGGCGATGCAGTCGGCCCTCGGCGAGATGATGGGTGATGCGCCACTATGTGACATCTGCGGGCACATAACCATCCGCAATGGCGCTTGCTACAAGTGCCTCAACTGCGGAAATTCATTGGGCTGCAGCTAGGCCAAAGACTTGGTGCCCCGGCCGGTAGGCCGGGGCACCGTGGGGGATGGCGACCGTAATCTCGGATTCGATGCTTTCGGCGTACAACTATCCACACTTCGACCGATACGTCGAGTCGGGGCAAGACGACCTCGAGTTTTCGAGCTTTGCGAGTCACCTCCATGTGGGGATGTCGGCACCGAACGCCACTCTCACTCGACTCGATGACAAAGCCCCCGTCAGCCTCTCCGAGCTTTGGTCAGATCGGCATTTGATCATCGAGTTCGGATCCTTCACCTGACCGTACTGCTCGGCAGAGGGTCCTCTGCTTTGCGAGGCGGCAATTCGCCATCCCCAATTTGCCTGGATCTTCGTTTACACGCGCGAAGCCCATCCCGGCGAACGAGTGGGTCCGCATGACTCTTTCGAGACCAAGCTCAATCACGCCCGGCTCTTGCGTGATGAGATCGGGATCAGAAGGCCGATTCTGGTCGACGACATATCGGGCACCGCTCATCACGCTTACGGCCTCCTCCCCAACATGAGCTGGGTGATTGGACGCGGGGGCCAGATCCTCTACAAGTCGGATTGGACGAGTGCGGCCAATGTGGAAGCGTTCGTGGAGCGATACGAAGCCGGGCGCACTCGGCGCTCGGTGGCGGGCACGGTCGGCCCCTATCTAACCGAGCAGGTCGAATTCCGCGACCTGAACAGGCCGGCTTTCTACGAGCGACTTCATCGCAATGGGAGCCGGGCCTATGACGAGTTCAAGACGGCCGAGGAGATCTGGCGTCGCCGCCAGCAGAGCTAAGCGATCGAAAGGACCCGGAAATGTGGTTGCTCTTTCATGTTCCTTGCCCGACTCCCGACGGCCAATCTGCTCACGACCTCTATATGAAAAGGGTGGTAGGAATTTCTGATGCTATGAAGGAAAGCGCAAAGGCAAACGGGTGTCGTTTTCATCGAGCCTGGTACGCAAACGATGGTTCCGCTTTCTGGGCTTTGGCGAACTGGGACACTGCCGACGGAGCCAATCGATTTTTCACGGAGTGGAACATTGAGGATGAGCCCGGAGAAACTCTGATCCGGCTTGAAGGAGACGTGGGTTTGGTGCCGCTGGGATAGCCTACGGTCATGGAGTCGACCGAGTTCGCCGATCGTTCGATGCCGGTTATCTACCTCAGCCACGGAGCCCCGCCTCTGGCCGACGACGAAGAGTGGGCGGGCCAGCTGGCCGCATGGTCGGCGGCGATGCCAAAGCCCTCGTCGGTCCTCATGGTTTCTGCCCATTGGGAGGAAGATCCGCTCACCGTCTCGGCTACCACCACGGTTCCGCTCTATTACGACTTCTACGGATTTCCTCAGCATTACTACGAGGTGAAATATCCGGCACCGGGTGCACCCGAGCTGGCCAACGAAGTCACGAAGCTACTCCAAGAGCAGGGACAAGCAGTCCATCGAGACCCCATTCGGGGCCTCGACCATGGCGCGTACGTGCCTCTGGTGGAGATGTATCCGCAGGCCGACGTGCCGATCCTGCAGATCTCGATGCCGACCCTCGATCCCAAGGCTCTTTACGAGATCGGACGTCGACTGACTCCTCTGCGGCAGCAGGGGGTTCTGATTGTGGGGAGCGGCTTTTCCACTCACAACCTGCGGGAGATGAATTGGCATGCCGGGCCTCGCAGTTATCCCCCGAGTTGGTCCAGCGAGTTCGACGATTGGCTCGACAAGAGCCTCCAAGCAGGTGACGTCGATTCACTGATCGATTTCCAGCGGGTGGCGCCGGCAGCTCACATGGCTCATCCCCGGACCGAGCATTTCGCCCCTCTCTTCGTTGCCCTAGGGGCGGCCAGCGGAAAGGACGACCGGGCCAAGAGTGTGGTCGAAGGGTTCTGGTTCGGGCTCTCGAAGCGCTCGGTTCAGTTCGATTAACGCCCTTCGGGTGCACTCTGGCGTTTGCTTTGGCCCCGCCGCGGGAATGGGCAGATCGAGAATCTGCGATAGGAGGTCGCATGCAACTCAAGGTTTGGACACCCTTTCTGGATCTAGAACGCGATATGCGCCGTTTCATGGAGCGTTTTCCCGGCGAGGAGCCACAGACCATTCGCCCCACTATCGATATGCGTCGCCAGGATGGCGATCTGGTGGTCACGGTTGAACTAGCCGGCATCGATCCGGAGCGAGATCTCGACATCACCATCGAGGATGACGTTCTGCTCATCAAGGGACAGAAGACCGAGGAAACCGAATCCAAGGACGAGGACCGTTTCATCCGCGAGCGTCGCTTCGGCTCATTCGAGCGTCGGATCGCCCTCCCCGACGGGATCGAGCCGAGTGATGTGAAGGCGTCCTACGACAACGGCGTCCTCACCGTCAGGGTGCCGGTTCCGACACCGTCCCAGCCCCAGCCCCATCGGGTGCAGATCAGCCGTGGAGGGTCTCTGGGCAACGGCCAAGGCCGAGCCCAAAGTGGTGAGGTCAATATCGAGACAAAGGAAGGCTCGAACTAGCCAGCGATGCGAGCGATCGCCTCAACAAGGAGCCGATTGAACCGTTCGGGGTCTTCCAGCATCATGAAGTGCGCGACCCCGGGCATCAGTAACGTCTCGAAGCCGTAATGAGCGAGCGACTCTCGGTCGGTGGGTCGATAGTCGGGATTGATCGCGATCTTCGGCATTGAGAGCCGCCGGAGCCTCTCGATGACAGGCCCGTCGTTGCTTGTTGCATAGAGAAGCTCGCCAAGGCCGACCTCGGGCGGCGCCGATGCCATGTCACGGGCTACCCAATCGACCAGGGCAGGGTCGGAGGTGGGAAGGAACATCCCGCGGACAAACTGATCGGTGGCTCCAGCAAAGTCGGTCCTAAACGGAGTGGCGAATTGCTCAATGGACTCGGGGGAGCGGGGGTTGCCGAGCGTCGAGTACACGTCGACCCACACCAGCCCCTTGACCACAGGCGGACATAACACCGCAGTTTCCACGATCACGTCACCACCCATCGAGTGACCGACGAGGATCACCTCGTCCAGCTGCAACTCGTTGACTACCGCGGCGACGTCCTCGCCGTGGGCCGGTATCGTCCATGAGCGCCGACCCAGCCCTGATTCACCGTGGCCGGCGAGATCGATCGCCACCACTTCGTGTGTGGCCGCGAAATGAGCCACCTGGTGGCGCCAATAGGTCCGGTCGCAGGACCAGCCGTGGACGAAAACCAGAGCCGGATCCCCGGCACCCTGCCGCTCGTAGGCCACGGCGATCCCGTCCTGGGAGAGAACTGAATCCGTGCCGGGCACTGGGCGATCTTATGGACGCGAAAAGGGACCACCGGAACTGGTCCAGTGGTCCCTGCGGTGCGAGCCAACTACTTGAGCGAGATCGCCACTTCCTCGAGTAACTCGTAGGCGTCCTGCATGCCGGCTTCCATGCCGGACTCGAGGATCAGGTCCCGGCCCTCCTTGGTCGCCATCGCGGTCAGCACGGTGAGGGTGGTGCGACCGTCCTTCTCCGCCAGGTTCATCGTGATGAGGGCAGGGTTCTCGTCACCGCCTGGTGCACCTTCGTAGACCTCGGTGTGGACAATCCTCTCGTTGGGCTTGATCTCCCGGTACTCGCCATGAAATGCCACTTCGAAGCCATCGTCGGTGACCATCACCCATCGCCACTTGCCGCCGACGCGTAGATCGATCTCGGCGATTGTCACCTCACCCCGTTTCGCCGACCACCAGCGTTTGACCAACTCGGGCGTGGTGAAAGCTTTGTAAACGAGATGCGCCGGCGCCGCGAACTCCCTTGTGATCAAGATCTCGGTGTCCGACGGGAGCGAAACCACCGCCGATCCGCTACTTGCCACTGTTTCCATTCCCTTCCTCCTTCTTTTTGAGCTCTTCCAATACCTGGTCCAGGGAATCGAAGCGTTCGTTCCAAGTCCGCTCGTACTCCCGAACCCAGTCGTGAATGGGCTGCAGGGGACGGCCGTTGAGTCGGTAGACCCTTTGCCGTCCTTCGTCGCGTACTTCCACCAGACCCACCTCTCGAAGGACTTTCAGATGCTTCGACACCTGCGGCTGGGCCAACTCGAGTTCGAGCACCAGATCATTGACCGGCCGCTCGCCAGTGGCGAGTACGTCCAGGATCTGGCGACGCCGGGGCTCCGCCACGGCGTTAAAAGCGTCCGTCGTGGTCGCCGCTCGAGCCATGTGAGACATCATATACCTATATAGGAATATGTCAAGTCAGCACCGAAGCAGAGGAGCCCGAAGGGCCGGGGGAGCTAGGCGGCCGTTTCCATCAGTTCTCCGAGACGACGAACCGTGTTGGCGTTGCGGATCGTCATCCCCCGGTAAAGATCGGTCCCAATCATCTTTTGCAGGCGACTCCGGCCGACGTTGGCGCGGTCGATTCGCCAGATGACGGCCCCGGGTACGTAGACCACGTCTTCGATCTCGGGCTTCCAGTCGAGCTCCTCGAGAACGTCCTTTCTGTCGAAGGACTCCCAAAGAAATAAGACGTCGCATCTCATCTCGGCATCGTTGGTCCAGGAATCGGGCAATGCCTTGACTATTTTCTTGATCGAAGGCAGGTCTCGGATCAGCACCTTGATGGCGAATCCGAAGTCGGCCTCGATGGACTTCTCCAGCGTCTTCGTGATCGTGGTCGGCTTGCGACGTTTGTCGCTAAATATGACGTTGCCGGAGTTGATGTAAGTCGTTACGTCCTTCATCCCGGCAGCCTCGAATGTGGCCTTGAGCCGCGCCATCTCCATCTTGTTCTTGCCGCCGACGTTGATCCCCCGCAGAAGCGCGACGTAGACCACAACAGTTACTCACCTGGATCGGCAAACTCAAGAAATTCGAGCTGTCCCGGAGATTGACCGGCCCGCGTCAGCAGCGTGGCTGCGTCACTGAACTGCTGGATCGCATGCCCGTAGATGTGGAGTAGGAAATACCAGAGGGGGAGGCCGTTCGATTTCTCAGCCTCCCACGGTTCATTGATCTCGCGATCGGACAATCTCTCTAGCCATCCTCGCATTTCGGCTTCGTCCTCGCGCCAGGCGCTGATCAGGGCGACCAGGTCAGGAAAGTTGGTGGGCTTCAGCTCTGCCTCGGGACCCCATGATTCGGGCGGGCTTCCCTGCAGGCGCAGCCGCCAGCTCCATTCGACGTCGAGTTCGTGGACGAGGGTGGTGCGGAGGTCGCGAATGGTGACTGGCTCCTCTTCGACGAAAGTCTTGGAAGCCTCGGAGGCGGCTCCCAGGATCTGGTCCCGCATCCAGTAGAGGTGGTCGAAGAGAATTAGAACTTCTGCCGCCTGCATCGATCGACCATACCAAGGGGTCGGTATCTTCCTGCCATGACCTCTCCTACCCACCGCTTTCGCGAGCTTCACCAAACCGGCCTCTTCGTGATGCCCAACCCCTGGGATCTCGGCACCACCAGGCTCCTCGCTGCCCGCGGCTTCCCGGCCTTGGCAACCACCAGTTGGGGACTCGCCTTCAGCCTCGGGCGTTCCGACTATCAAGTCACCCGGGATGAGTTAGTCGCCCACACCGCCATGATCGCCGGAGCCGTGGATCTGCCGATCAACGTCGATGCCGAGCGGCTCTTCCCGAACGAGCCGGGTGGGGTGGCCACCACTGTCCGCATGCTGGCCGAAGCGGGAGCGGCAGGTTGCTCGATCGAGGACTCGATGCCGGCCGAGCGGACGATCGACCCCATCGAGATGGCCTCCGAGGCGGTGGCGGTTGCAGCTGAGGCGGCCCGAGAGACTGGCCTTTTGTTGACGGCACGGGCGGAGAACGCCTTCTACGGCATCGGCGATATCGATGAAACGATCGCTCGTCTCCAGGCCTATGTCGCCGCCGGAGCCGAGGTCGCCTATGCCCCTGGCCTGACCGACCCCAGCGAGATCGCTCGAGTGGTGAACGAGGTTCCGGCACCGGTCAACGTCCTCACCCGTGCCAACGGACCTTCGGTGAGCGAACTCGCCGCTCTCGGGGTGCGAAGAGTGTCGACCGGAGGCGGGCTCTGCCGGATCGCCATCGCCGCCGTGGAGAAGGCCCTCGACGATCTCCTCGATGGCTCAGAACCAATTCTGCGCGGAATTTCCCGGCCCGAGGACGGATAAATCTGCACAGAACCGACCTCCGCAATATCTGCGCGGATTTTTGGGTGTCAGGGACGGAGAAATCCGCGCAGAAACTAGGCGCGACCGAACTGGTCGAATGATTCGGTGAGCCAACCCCGTAACTCTTGGTCGACCTCTCTCGGCGTGGTCAGGTTCACAAAATGAAAGATCTTGTGACCGCTCACTATCGGCTTGCGCGAGATACGGGGACTTTGGAGGCGGCGGGCAAGGGGGAATGACAGCGAAACCCACTTGGTCTTCGGGCGCAACTCGACAAAGCTCCCGTTCGACTTGATGAAGATGCCCACCGAGACCGGTTCCACAGTCATCGGTCCCAGAGATTCCAGATGAGCAAAAACGGCATCGAAGAGAGGCCGCTCCCATGCCGGTCCGGTCGCGAAATACTCCTCGAGTGGAAGGGCGGGGGCGCATTCATGTGATTGGCCGGCTCTCCGAAATAGTCGACCGCACTCGGGACACGTCCAAGCCATGAGCTCGCAATTGTGACTCGTGGAACGGCATCTCTCGGCCGATCGTCCCAGCGAGGAGGGGGAGCGCTCCCCCTGGGTGCCGCTAGGGGTTGAAAGCGAGGAAGAGAAAGGCCCCAAACAACACCAGGTGGACTCCGCCCTCTTGCACCGTGGCGCGACCGGGCAAGATGGTGAGCCCGGCGACGATGGTGGTGATAGCCAGGAGCACGATTTGAGTGGGGGCGAGGCCGAGGGCGAGAGGGCCTTCGAGCCAAATCGACGCCACTGCCAATACCGGGATAGTGAGGCCGATGCTCGCCATCGCCGAACCGAGGGCGAGGTTGAAACTGACCTGGATACGGTTACGACGAGCGTTGCGGACGGCGGCGAGCGTTTCCGGCAGTATCACCAGCAAGGCGATCACCACGCCGACCGCTGAGTGCGGGGCACCCATGGCCGCGACAGCTTCTTCTATCGCGGGCGACTCGATCTTCGCAAGGCCGACGACTGCGATCAAAGCCACCAACAGCATCCCCAAGCTGATCGCGGCCTTCCGGTTGGATGGCGGAGGAAGATGCTCTTCCGTACGGCCCTTCCTGTCTTCCTGGGGCAAGAAGTAATCGCGATGGCGAAAGGTTTGGACGAAGACGAACAACCCGTACAGGGCGAGTGACGAAACCGCGGCGAACGCCAACTGTGCGGGGGAGAACTCGCCCCCTGGCCGGCTGGTCGTGAATGTGGGAAACACCAGGCTCAGGGTTGCCAGGGTGGCGACCGTCGCCAGCGCCGTCGCCGTCCCCTCGGCGTTGAATGAGGCGGTTCCTCCCTTCACCGTTCCCACTAGAAGCGAGAGCCCGACGATGCCGTTGCACGTGATCATCACCGCTGCGAAGACCGTGTCCCGGGCGAGAGTTGCGGTTGCGGCGCCACCCGACAGCATCAGGGTGACGATCAGGGCGACTTCGATGACGGTGACCGCCACAGCCAGGACCAGGGACCCGAACGGCTCTCCAACCCGATGGGCGACGACCTCGGCGTGATGAACGGCCGCCAGCACCGATCCTGCCAGCAACAAACCCACCGCTACGAGGACCACGGGTCCGGGCTTAGCGGACCAGGTCGCCGCCACGGCCAGCATTGCGACAATCGGGACGGCGTTCGTCCAGCGCAGGAGAAAACGCATGAGGGAACCTAGCTCATGGCGCGCACCGGGCCGTCAGCTATTTGGCGAGCCAGCCACCCGCGAAACCGGCTCGCTGCAACCCCCCAACGATGTAGGAGCACGACCTCATCAAGGTCCAGAGCAGTCCCGAGATGTGATTCTCGATCATCATCACGATCGGGCCCTGATCGAGTCCGTAATAACCCTGGGCGATCCACCCCTTACCCTTGCCACTGGCGTCGGAGAAGGTCGGGTTGTAGCTGCATCGAAAGCCGTACTCGCTGATGATGTATGGATATTTCTCATCGAGGTACGCGATGGTCGGGAGAACTATTTCGGGGGCGAAGGGAAGCGAGGCAACCACTCCCCACGGGGCAAGTGTGCCGTCATCCGGCCCGTGCGGGACGCCACGGGCGCAGTAATCGAAGAACTTGCGGCTAACTCCGTCGACCACTCGGGTGGCCGGACCGGGTCCGTCGCTGGCGGTGATTCCCCAGGAGTGCTCGTTGTATCCCCGGAACTTCCGTGGGTTGCGGAGGGCGTAATGCTGCTGAACATAGGTTGCGCGTCGGCTGTTCTCGAAGTAGTCGATTCCCTTCGTGCGCATGTACTCATCCTGGATCTCTCGGAAGTCGATCCAGATGTGGGAGAGCTGGTGGATGAAGAGCGGGCCGGCATAGAGGAATTCGAACCCGTACAGCTTCTTCCACCGATAGGTAGAGGCCCAGACCGAGTAGGAATTGGGCGCGATGGGATAGGTGGGTGAGGCCAGCGCCAGCACGTAGAGGATCAGAGCCTCGCTATAGCCTTCCCAGCGGTAGCGCGAGAATCCCCTCTCCGGTTTCCAGGCGTGGGCGACGGTGTCGCCCTCGTTGAGCGCCCACTGCCAATCGGCTCGGGCGTAGAGCTCAAGAGCCAAGTCTCGAATCTCTCGCTCCTGATCCGTATCTCGGTCGAAGAACGCCCGACAGGTCAAGGCTCCTGCCAAGACATAGGTGGTATCGATGGTCGAGATTTCTGAGTGGTTGGTCCGCAGACCGCTCTCCATGTCGAGGTAGTGGTAGAAGAAGCCCTTGTAGCCGATTGCCTCGGAATCCGCTCCCTGCCGGCTTTTCCAAAAGAAGCGCAGAGTGGTGAGGACCCGATCAATGGCCTCGGGTCTAGACACGAACCCGCGGGCAACCGCCACCGGATACGCCGCCAGACCCAACCCTATGGCCGCGATGCTGGCCGGTGCGCCCTTCCTCGTACTGTCTGGCACCATTCCGTTGGCAGGGTTGGTCTCGCGTACGTAGTACCCGAAGGTATCTCTTTGGAGTTTGAGCAGATCCGTGTGGTCAAAGGTGTCGGACATCGCCTTGGGCAAGTCGAATTCACACGACGGTACCGTTGGGCGATGCCTAAGAACCCCGCCGTTGATGCCTGGTTCGAGCAGAAGCAGCACCCGATGGAGGAGGCGATGCAGGCGGTGCGGGAGGTGACTTTGCGAGCCGATCCCCGAATCACCGAATCGATCAAATGGAGCACACCCACCTTCGAATACAAAGGGAACATTTTCAGCTTCAACCCGGCGAAGAAGTTCGTCAGCTTGCTATTTCACACCGGCGCTCAGATTCCCGGGAAGCACAAGGGCTTGGAAGGTGATGGGGCCACTGCCCGCACGATGCGGTTTGCCGATGCCGCCGACGTCAAACGGCGAACCGCGGAGCTGACCTCGGTTCTGCGAGCTTGGTGCCAGTGGAAGGACGGGTAACGAGTGGCCCGAAGTCCTGCTCGGCCCCTAGGCAGCGTTCGAGTCGAAATCGAAGGATCGGACCTACCCGGTCGGCGATGCGGGCCTGACTCCGGGGGCTTTTGGTACGAGAACGTCCACGTTGGTGTGGCGCGAAACCGAGAAGCGTTCGAGCGAGTGCCTGGAGACGCCACCAGAGCTCACTGGGCGGTCGACGTCGAGGTAAAAGAGGATGAGGAAGGAAAACTCGATTTCGGTGGCCCCTTCGTAGCCGGTCCTCGCGATGAGCGCCATCTCGGGTTGATCTGGATCCGCGAGCTGGATGACGGCAGCTGGTCTCTGTTTAGGGCCGCGAAGTTCCGGCTCTACGAGATGGAGCGGTCGCTTTTCGAGGAAGCGATGCAACCGGGGCGAAGATTGGTGGGGCGACTCGGCTTGACCGATGCCCAGGGTTGGCCTCGATGTGCGACTGTGCGGCCACCGGACATCACCTGGTCGGTCGAGGGCTGAACATCGACTACGCCATCAATCCCATCGATGGCGTCCGCACCACTTTCGAGGACTTGGGCGGAGAGGGGGATCCTGTCCTGGTTTATCCCGGTTTCACCGATCCTCTCGAGTACGCGCAAATCTCGCCGCTCTGTCAGGCCCTCACTGCTGAGTTCCGATTGATCTTTGCCGATCACCGTGGCCAGGGTCGGAGTGACAAGCCACACGACGTCAGCTCGTATGCCTTGCCCATCCGAGTCGCGGATGCCACGACCATCCTCGATCGGCTCGGCGTGGAAAAGTCGCACTTTCTTGGCTTTTCATGGGGAGCTCGGCTCGGGTTTGCGGTGGGTGAACATGCCCGAGAGCGCTTGTGCTCGCTCGCTCTATGCGGCAACCAGCCGTATGAATGGCCTCTGACCGGGCCGATGCTGACAGCCGTTGCCAACGCAGTAGCCGTCGGTCGAGAGCACGGCATGCTGGCATTCGTTGAGAGCTGGGAAGGTGCCATCGGCGAACAATTTCCCGAGCCTGCTCGCACCTGGATGCTCGACAACGACCCGCTTGCTCTTGCCGCAGAGTTCCAATCGGCGTTTGTCGAAGGAAGAATTTCCGAGGATCTCTCAGCATGGGATATCCCCTGCCTGATCTACGCCGGATCAGAGGACGAACTGCACGATCCGGCCGCACGGGCCGCCGCCGAGATCCCCGGAGCCAAGTTCGTGTCGCTACCTGGGCAAACTCACTTCTCGGCCGAGCGGGTGGCTGAGGTGCTTTATCCCGAGGTGCGCGAGCTATTTCACTCCGCTCGCTAGCCCTCATCTGCGCGGATTTCTCCGGTCTTGGGGCCGGAGAAATCCGCGCAGTGCGGGTCATGGTTCGGTTCCGTGCGGATTTTTCCCGGCCGTGGGCGGGAAAAATCCGCGCAGAATGGAGGAATGATCAATCTTGAAGCCGAGTTGAGCGCCCTCTATGCCGCGTCGCTCGACGAGTTCACCGCCGCCCGCAACGATCTCGCCGCCCGTCTTGAGCAGGGAGGCGACAAAGAGGAGGCGATGCGGATCAAGCGCCTGAAGAAACCGTCGATCTCGGCCTGGGCGGTCAATCAGCTTTCCCGGGTCCGCGAGGTGGACATCGCTCGCTTGCTCAAAGCGGGCGAGGCCCTGGAGGAAGCGCAAAGAGCGGTCTTGACCGGCAAGCCGGCCGACTTCGAAAAGGCGAGGAAAGAAGAAGGGGAAGCCGTGCGGGCGTTGCGAAAGGCTGTGCCCGACGTACTTCCCGGCGCTTCGGCGGCGGTCCTCGACCGCATTGCCCAGACTTTGCGGGCGGCATCGACGGCCGAGGGCCGCGCTCGGCTCAGGGAGGGCCGGCTCACCGAGGACCTGGAACCCGCCGGCTTCGAAGCCTTCGCCGGCCTTCCGGCGATGGCACCCGCCAAAGGAGCCAAGGCTGCAACCAAGCAGCCAAATCGCAAACGCGCCCTGCTGGTCGAAAAGCAGAAGGAAGGTCGAGACAAAGTCAAGGCGGCCGCGGCCGAGGCTCGGGAACTGGAGAAGGAGGCGCGGGCTACTGAAGCCGCTGCCCGCAAAGCTGCCCTGGCAGCCGAAGCGGCTCAGAAGAGAGCCGAACTCGCTCAAGCCGAGTTGGAAAAGATCGAAGGCGAGCTGGCGAAGTTGAGTTAGTCGAGCGGCCAAAGGCCGACATGACCACCCTCGCCGTCGGCCCATGAAACCAGCATCTGTTCGCCGACAACGACGATCGCCGCCTCCCGCGGCACACCCGATTCCTCGTCTCCTTCCACCAAACCCCGCGTCTCGGCGAAGCTCGTCCCCCCGTCGGTGGAGGTGGTGTACTCGAGAGTGGCCTCCTCCGGGGTCCGTCGCTCCCAAACCAGGTGAATCGTCTCTTGCGGGTCGACCGCCATTGCCGGCGTGCGATAGGTGGCTTCATCGCTTGTAAGGCGGATATCGGTCCCGAACGTCCGCCCTCTGTCCCCACTGGAGTCGAACCAGATCGACGACGAGCTCTGCTCGGGATGAATTGACTGCCGCGCATCCATCCATGAGACGTAGAGATCGTCATTGCTCAAGGCCAGAGTTGGGCCCGAGAGGGGACAGGCATCGAGGTACCAGGGCTCGTCTGCCACCACTACGGGAGCTGTGAACGACTCGCGGGCGAAGGAGCCGTTGATGAATGTGATGTCGCGTACGACTCCATCGCTCCGATGCTCGAGATCCCGATAACCGATCCCGATCTCGTCACCGACCTGGATGGGTACGGGGTGACAACAATCGCAGGTGAGATCGTCGACCATCTCGTGCTCGACCAGGGGTTCACCTGCTGCCACCGAAAGCGTGCTGTCCTCGAGCCACGAGATCACCGGCTCCCCTTCGCCGGTGACGATCATCTGCACCAGCGCCGTTTCGTTACGAACCTCGCCGCTGATCACCTCCGACGAGACGATCCCGCCATCAACCAGATTGGCCAGCCGGACGCTGCCGGCAGCAGTGATCCAGGCGACAAACATCTCGCCGGCGGCGTTGATGGACATCGCCGGCCGCTCGAGGGGATGGTTGATGACCCCCTCGGGTCCTGTGATCGCGAGGGGGGGTGCGGCCGAGCCAGTTGCGGCATCAATCTCAGCTACGAAAAGGTCGGAGCCATCGGCCCAGACAGCCCAAATCGACCCGTCCGCTCCCTTTACCACTCTGATTGCCACCGCATGGGGAAAGTCGATGGTCTCATTGACGATTGCGCCGGGAGCGTTCGCGGTGGTCGAGCTCGAGATGGCAGTTGTGGTAGCGGGTGGACGAGAACAACTCGCCAAGGTGAGGGCAATCACAGCCCCGAAAACCGAGGAGCTCGAGATCAGGCGCTGTCGAGTAATTCTTTGGCCCTCACCAGATCGACTTCATCCAAGCCTTCCTCGAAGGTGGAATAGAGACTGGCCAACTCGTCCATGCCATCTTCACCCCCAGTCATACGGCGCAGCGTGACTAGCCGGGTCCGAGCTTTGAGCTCCGCCAACCTCTGCCGGCGCTCCCTGGCGCTCTCGATCGCCGAGAGGTAGGACCCTTCGGCTCGCCCGGGATCGGCCAACATCAGATGGAAATCGCCCTTCATGGCCAGATGGTCGGGATCGGGTCCGGCAGGATCGGCTGCCAAGGCTTCGTCCACCAGTTCCAAGGCGCGCTCCGGATGACCAGCCAGGGCATGAACCGCCGCCCGCAAGCCCAGCACAAGTGGCCAGAAGATAGGGGGGGCACTCAAGCCTCGGTAGAGATCGATTCCTGCTTCGGTCAACTTCAGACCTTCCTCGGCCTGGCCGAGAGCGGTGCGCGACACCCCTTCGAGGACTTTGGCGAGGGTGCCCCAGAGGGGGTAGTCGTGCTCTTCGGCCACCGCCGCCAGCTCTTTCGCCCGCCCCAGCGCCTCCTCGAAGCGGCTCCTCCCCAAAGCAAGGAATCCGTTGTGATAGATGCCATAGGCGATGCTGAAGGGGTGATCGATTTGCCGAGCCAGATCGAGGCCGTCGCTGACGCTCTTGATGCCTCGATCGATCGCGCCGCTCTGCCAAAGAAGAAGGCCTTTCGATACTCGGGCGACGACACCGGTACTCGTGCCCAGGCGAAAGCGGTTGGACCCCTGCAACCTTGGATCGAACATCTCGATGGCTTGGTCCAGATGGAGAAAGCCCGTCTCGAAATCGCCACCGAAAGCACTGCCAATGCCGAAGACGTAATGGCCTTCGGCTCGCAAGGAGTCATCGTTTTCCCGCTCTGCCAGCTCGAGGATCTGACGGCCCATCTCGGCTGTGCCTGCGAACTGGGTGAGGTTCATGTAGTAGGTCGCCAACGCGCGCATGACCGGGAAGCGCTGGGCGGCCGGACCGCTTGCCTCCGACATCTCCAACACACGCTTGAAAGCCGCCTCCACCTCGGGCCCGTAGCCGCGCACCGCCATTACGGCGCGGGCCAGGCTGGTGCGAAGGGTCAGCTCCTCGGCTGCCAGCTCATCGGAGGGCTCGGCCCGTCCCAGCACCTCGAGAGTGTCGCTGGCCAGCTCGATGGCTGCCCGGTACCAACCCTTGGCTTCGTGCAGCGCCCACAGACTGTCGATGAGGGCGAAGAGCTGCTCGAGGTCTTCCTGCTCCACCCAGTAGCGCCAGGCCGATCGCAAGTTGCCGATCTCTGAGACCAAGTCGGCCAGGGCCGATTCCCGCTCGCTGCCCGCCAGTCGCTCCGTCAGCCCTTGAGCGAACTTGGAGAAATAGCGGGCGTGCGCCCGCCGGATATTTTGTTCTCGCTCAGGATCAGCGGCGAGCAGGGTCTCGGCGTACTCCTTGATCATCAGCAACATGGAAAAACGCTGCGAGCCGCCACTCTCATCGCTGCGGATCAGGCTCTTATCTACCAGAGCTCCCAGTGCGTCGATCAGAAATCCATAACCGAGCTCGGAGGCGACCGCTTCGATGGCATCTAGCCGGGTCGAGGAAAATACCGCCATCAGCTCGAAGACATTTCGCTCTTTCTCGTCCAAGAGTTCGTAACTCCAGGCGATCGCCCCCCACAGGGTGCGTTGGCGATCGGGGAGGTCGCGCCCACCGGCTCCCAGTACATCGAGGCGGGTGCGCAAGCGCGAGAGGAGATCGGCGGGCGTGAAGACATTGAGACGGGCGGCGGCGAGCTCGATCGCCAGCGGAAGGCCGTCCAAGCGATTACAGATCTCGGCAATGACCTGTGCGTTTTCATCGTCGATTACGAATTCGGGCCGCACCGCCATCGCCCGCTCGGCAAAGAGCTGAACCGATTCGGAGGCGGCGATCTCGGCGGTGGAGTGCTTGGGGTGGGGAAGGGATAACGGGGGCACGGGGAAGACGTGTTCCGCCCGCACCCTCAGCGTTTCCCGGCTGGTCACGATCACCTTCAATCCGGGACAGTGGTTGAGCAACTCGGAAACTCCCACCGCGGCGGCCGTCACCTGCTCGAAGTTGTCGAGTACGAGGAGCATCGCCTTATCCCGCAAACGGGAGCGGAGAATCTGCAGAGGCTCTCCGTCGCCCGCAACCGGTAAAGCCAAGGCGCGCACGATCGCTTCGTAGGCCGCGTCCGGATCGCGCTCGGCTGATAGATCGACGAAGAACACACCATCGGCGAAGCGTTCGATCTGTTCAGCCGCCACCTGGAGGCCGAGACGGGTCTTGCCCGCCCCACCCGGTCCGACGATGGTGACGAGCTTGGTCCCGGGGGCGCGGAGCATGGCGTCGATGGTGGAGATCTCGGCGCTACGTCCGAAGAATTCGGTGGCCTGCAACGGCAGGTTGTGTGGCCGGGAGTCGAGGGTGGCGAGGGCGGGGAATTGGGATTCGAGTTCATCGTGCACCAGCTGGTACAGGTGCTCGGGTTGGGTGAGGTCCTTCAATCGGTGGATGCCGAGATCACGCAGAGCGGCCCCGGGAGGAAGCCGGCCGTCCACCAGGCCCGCCGCTATTTCCGAAAAAAGCACTTGTCCGCCATGTCCGGCGGCCATGATTCGGGCGGTTCGGTTCATCGTCGGCCCGAAGTAGTCACCATCCCGTTGCTCGCTCTCACCGGTGTGGATTCCCATCCGCACCCTTAGCGACCCGATCGTCGCCCACGGCTCGGCGGCCAGGCCTTTTTGCGCCTCGATGGCGGCGACGAGAGCATCCGGGGCGGATTCGAAGCGCGCCAAGATCCCATCTCCGGTCGCCTTGATCACCTGACCGCCGGCTCGATCGATTGCCGCGGTCAGGATTCCGTCGTGGCGGGCGAGAGCCGGGGCCATGTGCCCGGGATGCTCCTCCCAGAGCCGGGTGCTGCCTTCGATGTCGGTAAAGAGGAAGGTCTGCAATCTGGGCTAACCATCAAGCCAGAGGCCAGTAGAGCTCGGTCTGGAGTCGGCTCGAGTCGGAGACTGTGGAGGGGTCGACGACATAGACCTCCCAGGGACCGACTCCATCTTCCTCACCCTGGGCGTGGATCCACTCGAGGAAGGAGTCGTAGGCCTTGCTGAGGGTGTGGTAAGGACCATGATGTACAACCTTGGCGGTCTTTCCGGCGGGCAAGCTGGCGGCGCCGACCGCCTCCAGTTGGTCGTCGGGTGCTGCCAGCCCCGGGACAGGCTCGGCGATCGGGAGCCCCACTTCCATGTCGATTATTTCCGGCCCGAACTCATAGGAGCGGGCATAGGGAGCGCCTGTCGGGGGCTGTCCGTGGCTAGTGGCAAATTCGAAAAGACGGGGCATCTGCGTATCGAAAAGCTGGCGCAGATCGACCTCGGCCATCGGTTTGCGAACCCGCACCGCCAGCGCCGGCTGGGCCTGGAGTTCGATTATCTGGTGATCACTGAGGGAGCCTTGGGCCATGATTCATCGTATCTCCGGCACCGTCGTTTTTATCAGGCGGATCACTCGGAAAGCGGTCTGCGCGCGGAGACCAGATACCCTGCCCTCATGTGCCGAAATATCCGCCCGCTTCACAACTTTGAGCCCCCCGCCACCAACGACGAGATCAGCGATGCCGCCCTCCAATACGTGCGGAAGGTAAGTGGTTTCAGCAAGCCGTCTCAAGCCAATGAAGCTGCCTTTCAGCAGGCCGTGGAAGCGGTCAGCGCCGCCACGAGAACCTTGGTGGACTCCCTGGTGACGAACGCTGCTCCCAAGAATCGCGAAATCGAAGCCGAAAAAGCCCGGGCTCGGTCCCGAGAGCGCTACGCCAGCTGAGCCCCTCGGCTAACCCAGGATCTCCTCGAGCCGGAGCGACGACACCTTCTCGAGCTGTTCGAAGCGGCAGGAGTGCGGATTGCGATCGGGGCGCCAGCGAAGGAACTGGGCCGGGTGACGAAGCCGTCCTCCGTCGAGCTGATTGAAGCGCACCTCGGCGACCAATTCGGGACGAAGGGGCGTGAAGGAAAGATCCTTCTCCGGATTCCAGCGACTTCCGGGCTGGTCGACCGCCTCCGCCACCGAGGCCGCCCAGGGGTGGTCGGCCAGATCCATCACATAGGGAGCAAGGGTCTTGAACAGCTCCCGGCGCTGGGCGGAGGGAAACGACGCCGCCACCCCGATGGGAATAAGGCCACCGAACATCGACGCCCATTCGTGTCCTTCCTCATCGGAGTACACCGCCAGCAACAGGGAGCCGACGGCATCCCGCGATGACTTGTGAGTGCGATACCCCACCACCACGCAGTCCGCGGTTCGATCGTGTTTGAGCTTGGCCATCACTCTTCTCCCTGGCTGATAGGTGCTCTCGGGATGTTTGGCGATGATTCCGTCGATGCCGGCGCCTTCGAAGTCCGCAAACCAATCCCGCGCTACGTCCTCGTCACCAGTGACGGGCGTGAGCCGGAGCGGAGGGCCGGCCTGCCTCAGAAACTCTTCGAGTCGTTCCCGCCGCTCTCGGAAGGGGAGTTTCGTTAGGTCGTCGCCACCAGTGGCCAACAGGTCGAAGGCGATCAGTGTGGCCGGGGTCTGTTGAGCCAGAAGATTGACCCGGCTCGATGCCGGGTGAAGCCGCTGTTGGAGAGCGAAGAAATCGAGCCGGCCGTCTTCGGGGCTGGGGACGACGATCTCGCAATCGAGTACGCAGGGTGTGGGAAGGGAAGACTTGATTGCGTTCACCAGTTCGGGGAAGTACCGGGCCAGGGGTCGCGAGTTGCGGCTCTCCATGACCACAGACTCCCCTTCAGAAAAGATCAGAGTCCGAAAGCCGTCCCACTTGGGCTCATAGAGCCAACCCGGCGGAAGGTCGTCCACCAGCCGAGCCAGCATCGGTTCGATCGGAGGGCGAATCGGGAGCATGCCAGAACCGTATTACCTCTCGCTCTTATCCTGATCGTGAAGCACCCGGCCGGCGGTGCCCCCCTCCGCAATGGACCATGACAGTCACTGATCCGATCTCCGATGTCCGACTGATTTTTTCGGTCCAGGCGGTACGCGCCTTCCTCTACGGATTCAGCAGCATCCTGATCGGCTCCTCTCTGGCCGCAAGCGGTCTCGACTCCGTAGCTGTGGGAGCCATTTTCACGGCCATGCTGCTGGGAATGGCCGTTTCCTCGCTCGTCGTCGGTCGCTTCGGCGAAGCTCTTGGCCGCCGTCGGACGTACATATCTCTTCTGGCGATTATGGGAATTGCGGGGACGGTTTTTGCGCTGACCGACTTCCTTCCGCTTCTGATTCTGGCCGCTCTCACCGGCACTCTCTCCACTGATCCCAACGAGGCAGGACCAATCACTTCGGTTGAGCAGGCAATGCTGGCGGAGACGGCGCGAGCCGAGAGGAGCCGGGTCTACGGTCGTTACAACGCAGTCGCCTATCTCGCCGGAGCGATTGGCTCTCTGACGGCCGGCGGTCCCAGTGCGATGCGCGATGTTCTACCGGGCCTGCCACCGGACCAACGGTGGTTGTTGCTGATGCCCTTTGGGGCATTCGCTTGCATCCTCAGCGCCCGACGGCTGAGTGCGATGATCGAGGTGTCAACGCCTCATCCGGGCGCCGTCCGGGGCTTGCAGAGGTCGAAGGCCGCGGTCCGGCGACTGGCTGCGCTCTTTTCGCTCGACGCTTTCGCCGGGGGATTCATCGTTGGGACCTTCATCGTCTTCTGGTTCGGGCGCCAGTTCGGCGCCGATGCCGAGTTGATGGGTCTGGTGTTCTTCGGCGTGGGGCTGCTGCAGGCGGGATCCTCGGTGGCCGCCGGCTGGCTCGGAAGCCGTATTGGCTTCCTCAACACCATGGTCTTCACGCATCTCCCCTCAAACGCTCTCCTGGCTCTTATTCCACTGGCTCCCTCATTGGGCTGGGCAATTGCTTTGCTCCTTGGTCGGTCGGTGTTGTCACAGATGGATGTACCCGCCCGCCAGGCCTATGTGGCTGAGCTGGTCGACCCTGCCGAACGAACCGCGGCTGCTGGTTACACGAATGCTGCTCGCCATCTGGTGAGGCCGGCTGGACCTGTGCTGGCCTCGTGGTCGATGGGGATGGCGGCGGGTCTGCCTTTTGTCATCGCGGGCGGACTCAAGGCGGTTTATGACTTGGTTCTGTACTTCACGTTCCGGCGAGTTCGACTGGGTGACAATTGACGGGTTAATCGCTCCCGCATTTGAGAGCTCGAGATGACCAGATACGTCCTTGATGTCGGGGCCGCTCTCCGTTTGGCGAAGGAGAACTCTCAGATCCCGGCCGGTCATGAGCTACTCGCCCCGACCCTCTTTCGATCCCAGGTCCTGTCGGCTCTGCACGAGTCGGTCACTCGGGGCGATATGAAGGCAGAAGTCGCCCGTAATCGGTTGGCCTACGTCGGGCGACTGCCGATGAGGCTTCTAGGTGACGCCATGCTCCGGCGACGGGCCTGGGAGTTGGCCGACCAGCTGGGGTGGGCATCGACCTATGACGCCGAGTACGTAGCCCTTACCCAACTCCAGGCCGACGCCTTTGTCACCGTCGATAGGGGTCTGGCGCGCCGCCTAAAAGGGGTAGTGGTCGTCGCTCCGATCGAGGAACTGCTTCGACCTTAAGAAGTTGTTTTATGGTCACCACCAAGGAGGTTTCGATGCCTGGCAATTTGGAGCTGTGGGTTGAAGGATATCGGGTTGCTTGGGAGCAACGCGATCCGGCGATGGCGGCCATGCTCTTTACGCCTGATGCCGCCTATCGATCGAACATCTTTGAAGAGCCTCACCAGGGTCGGGAGGGAATCGAGGCCTACTGGCAGTCAGTCACCAAATCCCAGGACGAGGTGCAGGTGCGGATGGGAAGGCCCTTCGCCGATGGCTCACGAGTGGCGGTTGAGTTCTGGACCACGATGCGGGTGGACGGAGAAGAGACCACCTTGCCCGGCTGTCTGCTTTTGGACTTCGACGACAACGGGCTTTGCCGCCGGCTCCGTGAGTACTGGCACTTCGTTCCCGGTCGCCTGGAGCCACCGGAGGAATGGGGGGAGTGAAGAGCGTGTGCCTGGATGGGACCTAACGGTCCGCCGAGACCACGTGCGTCACCGGGATCGGGAGCCGCTTTTCTAGGCGGGTAACGGCATTGCCTCGCAACCAACGCGAGGTTCCTTTGGCGAAGGTGGAAAGGATCAGGCGGTCGTAGTCGGGATGCTCGTTCCACTCGTCGGCGGCGGCCTCGACCGGATCCTGGTCGCCCACTCGAATCGCGTCGAGTGTCACCCCTTGACCCTCGAGCCGCTTCCCGGCCCTCTCTCCCGCTTCCAGGGCAACCGCTGCCGCTTCGCCCTCAGTCCAGCCGCGGACGTGTTGGACCGGAGTCGCTGGAACCAGGAGTACGAAGGAGGCCGTCGGGTCGCGATCAACAAGCTGACGGAGCACGGCCGCAAGTTCGGGGCTGTCGGCCGTTTGATGCGCCACCACCAGAAAGCGGGCCACGACCACGCCACCCTAATTCCTTCGAGGTCTCAACGAGAGAGCGCCCCTGGGCCGCCCGCTCGCCGGGGGCTAGGGTTCCGGACAATCGGTTTGAAAGATAAGTGGTGTCAAACCTTTTGGAGGTCGGCCGAGAAGCCGTCCGCAAAAATCAGTGGTCGGAGGCGGTAGAAGCTCTCGAAGCCGCCGGCGACGCAAGTCTCTCGGCCGACGACCTCGTCCTCCTTGCCGACGCTCTCTGGTGGGCAGGGCGACCGGACGATGGAATCGAGGTTTTTGAGCGTGCCTTCGCCAGCTACGAACGCGAGGAGCGCTATTCGGAGGCGGCCAGCATCGGTGCTCGGCTGGCGTACTTTGCGCTACGGCGGCTGTCGCTATCGGTCGCCGGCGGCTGGATTTCCCGGGTGGAGCGGCTCCTCGAGGGCAAGCCGGAATCGGTCGGGCACGGCTGGCTCACAGTTATTCATGTCGCCAAGGCGTTGATGGTGGACCACGAGCCGGATAGGGCGATCTCACTTGCCGAACGGGCGATCGAGCTGGGACGTCGATTCAACGTGGCTGGAATCGAGGCTCTCGGCATGAGCTTCAAGGGGATCGGCCTGGTTCATTCCGGTGATTGGCGAGCGGGACTCAAGATGATGGACGAGGCATCTGTAGTGGCGACCTCGGAAGGTGGCGATCTCAGGGCCGCGGGCGATGTCTATTGCAACACCATCGCCGTCTGTCGCAATCTCGGGGACTACCGGCGTGCGGGCGAATGGACCGACCAGGCTGATCGCTGGATGCTGGCTCATGCAGTCGGCGGCTACACCGGCATCTGCCAGGTCCACCGAGCGGAGTTGAAACGCCTCCGGGGCTCTTGGACCGAGGCCGAGCGAGATGCTCGCCGCGCTTGCATCGACTTGGAGCGCTTTCACATCATGGATGGGATCGGCTATGCCCAGTACGAGATCGGCGAGGTGCGGCGAAGGATGGGTGACTTTGTAAGCGCAGAGGAGGCCTTTCTCAAGGCCTATGAATACGGACACGACGGTCAGCCCGGACTCTCGTTACTGCTGCTCGATAGGGGACAAATCGAGGAAGCAGTGAAGTCGATCGCCGAAGCGGTCGGACGGCCGGACGGGATAGAAGCGGCCTCTCCCGCCGCCGACAGCTTGTCCCGGGCCCATCTGCTTCCGGCTCAGGTAGAGATCTCTCTTGCGGCCGGGGACCTCGAGATGGCCAGGCGCTGCGTTGCCGAGTTGGAAGAGACGGCGCGTCTCTACGAAGGCCCTACCTGGGAGGCAACCTCTTTGACCTGTCGAGGGTCGCTCGAGTTGGCCGAAGGGCGGTTCGATCAGGCAGTGGCCGTGCTCGGGCGGGCATGGCGGCTCTGGCAGGAGGTTGGTCTTCCCTACGAAAGTGCCCAGGCTCGCTTCTTGCTCGGCCAGGCTCGCCTCAAACAGGGAAACACGACCGCGGCTCAGTTGGAGTTTCGAGCGGCATCATCCGTATTCAGCCAGCTGGGGGCAACGCATGACCTGCGGCGCGTGCAGCAGCTAACCGGTGACACCAGCTCCGTGCGAGGAGAAAGGGTGTCAAAGGTCTTCATGTTCACCGACATTGTCACCTCGACGGACCTGATCTCGCTGATAGGTGACACTGCTTGGGACAGCCTCCTCCACTGGCACGATCGGACCCTGCGCGAGACCATCGGCAAGCACGGAGGCGAGGAAGTCCGTCACACCGGCGATGGGTTCTTCGCCACCTTCGACGACGGTCGCTCCGCTATCGACTGTGCGGTGTCGATTCAAAGAAAGCTCGAAGCCCATCGACGCGAACACGGATTCGCTCCCTGGGTTCGAATCGGGCTTCACCTTGCCGAGGCCACCCGCGAGGGCGGCGACTACTCGGGGCACGGTGTCCACGCCGCTGCCCGAGTGGGAGCTATTGCCGAACGAGAAGAGATCGTCGTTTCTTCAGCGCTCTTGACCGCCGCGGGCACCATTCCGTATCAAGTGAGCGAGCCCCGCTCGGTCACGCTCAAGGGCATCAACGAACCGATGGAAATTCAATCGGTGGAGTGGCGAGTTCGCTCCTGACGCTTCTTCCCAGCTGAGAGTTTGGCTATTGGGCCGTGTAGCCGTACGGGCCGCGGCGACCGGCTATTTCCATACAATCGACGGCTATGGCGCTGACATGCCCCAACTGCGGTAATGCCAACGCCGAGGGTGCTCGCTTCTGTGCCTCATGCGGCCACTCACTGGCCCTGAGTTGCCCCAATTGTGGGGCGACCGTTGAAGCCGGGGCGCGGTTCTGCTCCACGTGCGGCACAGCCTTGGCGCCTGCCGCCGCAGCCGCCATAGGTCCCAGCGAGGAGAGGCGTGTGATCTCTGCCCTATTCGCCGACCTGGTCGGTTTCACTAGCCATACCGAGCGCTCCGACCCCGAAGACAGCCGCCGCCGGCTCACGCTCTTTCACGGCAAGGTCCGTCAAGACGTCGAAAGGTTTGGGGGCAGCGTTGAGAAGTTGATGGGGGACGGGGTCTTTGCTGCCTTCGGGGCGACGGTCG
This sequence comes from Acidimicrobiia bacterium, assembly GCA_035253825.1. GTDB lineage: Bacteria > Actinomycetota > Acidimicrobiia > Spongiisociales > ZC4RG35 > JACCTH01. The sequence goes on from DATFBM010000029.1 coordinate 102,641, forward strand.
CCCACGAGGACGATGCCGAACGAGCTGTTCGCTCGGCCCTCCGCATCGTCGAGTCGGTCGGGGAGCTCAATGCCAGTGAACCCCAGCTCGGTCTGGCGGTGCGGGTTGCCGTCACCACCGGCGAGGCGATCGTCCAGCTCGAGACCAATCCGGATCGCGAAAGGATCATCGGCGATGTCGTTAACACCGCCTCTCGTCTGCAATCGGTCGCCGCCCCCGGCCAAGTCGTGGTCGACGAGCGGACCTATCGATCCAGTCGCGACGCTGTCAACTTCGAGACGATCGAAGCGGTTGAGCTACGGGGCAAAGAACAAAAGCAGGCGGTCTGGCTCGCCGCCGGATTGCGGAGTCGATACGGGGTGGCGGTGGAGGAAGAAGCCGCGACCACCTTCGTGGGCCGAGAAGAAGAGCTGAGCCTTCTCATCGACAGCTTTGATCGCTCGGTCTCCCGCCAGAGCCCGCAGCTCGTCACTGTGGTCGGTGAACCGGGAGTAGGAAAGAGCCGGCTGATCCGCGAGTTCCGTCAAGTCATCGATGACCGGCCTGATCTGGTTTGGTGGCGACAGGGGCGCTGCCTTCCATACGGAGAAGGAGTGACGTTCTGGGCCATCGGCGAGGTGATCAAGGCCCATGCCGGAGTGCTGGAGTCAGAACCCGCCGAGAAAGTACAAGCCAAGCTTCGCTCCACGGTCGCCAACCTTTTCGACGATCCCGATGAGGCGTCCTGGGTGGAGATGCGGTTGCGTTCCTTGGTCGGCCTCGGGGAGGCGGAGGCCGAGCGCACCGAGCTATTCGCTGCCTGGCTGCGCTTTTTCGAAGCGCTCGCCGCTCGCAATCCTTTGATCCTCGTGGTCGAGGACCTCCACTGGGCCGACGATGCCGTGCTCGAATTTCTCTCTCACATTCACGACTGGGCCCACCAGTCTCCAATCTTGATCCTTTGCACCGCCCGCCCCGAGCTCTATGGGAGCAGGGCCGACTGGGGAGGCGGAAAGCGTGACGCGGTGACCATTGGCCTTGCTCCGCTCACGGACGAAGAAACCGTGCAGTTGGTGAGTTCGCTCTCGCAGCGTCCGCTGATGGACGCCAGCCTTCAGCAGGCGCTGGTCGAGCGAAGTGGCGGCAACCCGCTTTACGTGACCGAGCTCTTGCGTCTCGCCAGCGAACAGGGCTGGCTGGAACGAATCCGTCGGGGCGACGACATTCCCTTGCCCGACACCATCTCCGCCATTATCGCCGCCCGCCTCGACCTGCTCGAAACGGGAGACAAGGCTCTGATCCAGGCCGCCGCCGTCATCGGCCGGGTCTTTTGGTCGGGGGCGTTGTCATTTGTCGAAGACCTCGACCCGAACGAGGTACAGCGGCGGCTGCGGCGCCTGGTGAGTCGGGAGTTGATTCGGCCGGTTCGTCGTTCCTCAATGCAGGGACAGGACGAGTACAGCTTCGCCCACGTCCTCGCCCGCGACGGCGCCTACAGCCGGCTCACCAAGCCTGACCGGGCCCGCCTCCACGAGGCCACCGCCCGCTGGCTCGAAGCGGTTAGTGGAGAGAGGGCGCTTGACGTTGCCGAGCTCTTGGCCCACCATCTCGCCACCGCCTGGGAGCTGGCGCCGACTGATGATCCCGAGCGACGCCGTCGCGTCTACCGCTTCCAACTTGCGGCCGGGGACCGCGCTAAAGCCTTTGATGCTGCACGGGCGGCGCGTTTTTACGAGTCGGCGGTTGGGTTGTCCAGCACCGGTAGCGAAAAGGGCCGCGCTCTCCTCGACTTGGTATCCCTTCGACGGGGGAGCAATGAGGAGGACGACGCCCGAGCCCAGTTGGCTCTTGCGGCCTTTACCGAGGGCGATGACCGCCAGGGACAGGCGGAGGCAGCCTCAGCCTTGCAAAGTCTCGCCTGGTACCGGGGAAGCGCAGAGGCCACCGATCGGTGGAATGCCAAAGCACTGGAGCTGGCAGAGGAACTCGAACCGAGCCCGGTCCTCGCCCGGGTGCTGGTGGCGGCGGCCGCCGTAAATCAGTTGCGGGACCGCAGTTACGAGGCCCTAGACCTGGTCGAGCGCTCCCTCGCAGTTGCTCAAGCAGTGGGCGACACCCACACCTTCGCCCGATCTTTGGTGATCAGAGGCTCCAGCAATGCCCAGCTCGGTGATGAGAAAGGAATCGACGACATATTCGAGGGACTCCGTATCCAGCTCGATACCAACGACAACGTTAGGGCGATGCAAACCTACAACAACGCCGCCACGATCCAGATCTCCAGCGGACAGCTGAGAGAGGGCCGGAAGACAATCGAGGAAGCCATCGCCTTTGGCCAGGCTCGGGGACTCCCATCTCACGTCGACTGGTCCCGCAACACCCGTACCGAGGCGCTTTTTCCGATGGGGGAATGGGATGAGTGCCTGCGAGAGTCCGAGGATCTCATTGCCGAGGACATCCGCCGCGGGGGATCCCAGGTCGGCACGTTTGCCAAGGCATGGGCGGCGCTGGTCCGCTTCTTTCGCGGCGAAACTACCGAACCCCTGGCGATGATGGAGGAGGCGCTGGAGTCCGCTCGGGCGATCGAGGACCCCCAAGCCTTGCTTCCGTGCCTAGGCATCCTCATCGGTTGCTCGGACTTGGCCGGCGACGAAGCGCGGGCGCTGGCTCTATCCAGAGAGTTATCCCAAATCGCTCCCGAACATCCGGTCTTCTTGCCAGGTCTGCTCACCTACGTCGCCCCGGTCATGCAAAAGCATGGGATGGCGACCGAACTCGAATCGATGATCGAAGCTGCAAAGCCCCTCGGCCGTGGGCCCGCCGCCGACCTCGAAGCCGCCCGTGGCATCCTGGCGGAACTGCGAGGAACCCCTTCGGAAGCGTTCGATCGGCTCAACTCGGCGATCGCCACATATGACGAAATTGCCAACCGCTTTTCAGCCACGATGGCCCGAATCGACGCTGCCCGGGTGGCGGGGTTGCTGGGGAAGGACAGCGACCGAGCCGCGTTGCTGGAGAGCGCGAAAAGTGATGCGGAAAGAATGGGCGCCCGCCGTCTGCTCGACCTGATGGCGTCACTGTCCGCAGATGGCAGAAAGGCGGCGGCTGGCGGCTAGGTACCCGCGGGATGGCATTGTTCACCACCGGCAATAGGGTGGTCAGTTGCCGATCCACATGTCAGATGTGGCCGGAGGGAGGAAACCATGGAACAGAAGATCGTTCCCAGTCTTTGGTTCGACACTCAGGCGGAAGAAGCGGCCAAGCTCTATACCTCGCTATTCAAGAATTCCCGGATCAAGGATTCGCTTCGTTACTCAGAGGCAGGTCGGGAGATCCATCGCAAAGACCCCGGCGAGGTGATGACAGTCGACTACGAGCTCGACGGCTTCAAATTCACCGCTCTCAACGGTGGTCCCGATTTCAAGTTCAACCCGTCGATCTCATTCTTCGCCAATTGTGAGAGCAAGGAGGAGGTTGACGCCCTTTGGGAGGAGCTCTCCCAGGACGGTTCGGTGCTGATGCCCCTCGGCGCTTACCCTTTCAGTGATCGCTACGGCTGGCTGGCCGACCGCTTCGGGCTCTCCTGGCAGGTCTACCTGGCGTGGCAGCCGCCTGCGACCTCGATCACCCCCTCACTCATGTTCGTAGGCGATCGGGCCGGCCAGGCCGAGGAAGCGATCAAGTTCTATACCTCGGTCTTTCCGGATTCTGGAGTGGGCGAGGCGTTCCGCTACACCAAGGACCAGGAGCCTGACGTGGAAGGAACGATTGCCTTTGGGCCTTTCAAGCTCGCCGGCCAGGATTTCACGGCCATGGATAGCGCCCAGGATCATCAGTTCACGTTCAACGAGGCGATCTCGTTCGTCGTCACCTGCCAGGATCAGGCCGAGGTCGATTACTACTGGAACACACTCTCGGCGGTTCCCGAGTCAGAGGTTTGCGGCTGGCTAAAGGACAAATACGGAGTCTCGTGGCAGATCGTCCCCACGGTCTTGTACGAGTTGCTCAGCAGTCGCGATCGGGCCAGCGCCGACCGCACCATGGAAGCCATGCTGAAGATGAAGAAGCTCGACATCGCCGAGTTGGAGGCAGCTGCTCGCGGTTAACCGCTGAGAGTCTCCTTCCCGTCTAGTCGCAGTTGGGTACGGCCAAGAAGCAGGGCAGTTGGTCGGCGACGAGCGCGCTCCACAGGAGGGCGAGCCCGACCACGAATGCGACCTGGGCGATGAACCATGGCTGGAGCAGGCGCCGCGCTACGACTGCCTCTTCGTTGATTAGCCGTCCCGCGATGGCGGTTGCCGAGAATGGCAGCGCCCACAGAAATCCCAGGAGCCCCAATAGCCCGAGGACAGAGCCGGCGTCTAGGACGACGCGGGAGTCGGGTCGTACGAAAAACCGAAACACGAACTCGAGGATCGCGAAGGGGAGGGAGAGGCAAGCGGCAATCAACGTGGGCGGTCGAAAGTTGGCGAGGTCGATTCTCATCGCGTGTGGGTAAAAGTAGTTTTGGCCCCGGAATGGTTTTCCTGTCTTCCGTCATGCCCCCGGGCGGAAAGCCTGCGGAGATCGCCACCGACGATGGTGATCACGGTTCCCGTCGCTAGGTCCCCCCTCGAGAGAGGAACTCCCGCCGGGTTGGGCGCGCGACCACAAGATCCACCCTGTGGCGCGACGAACCTTCCTCAACACGTGTCCCTACACCTCGAATCGCGATTCGGTTCCGAGGGGTCGGGTTATGTGGTCGTTCGAGGCGTCAGTCGGATGATGGGGATCAGACGATCGGTCGTCGTCTCGTAACGGGCGAATCCGGGAGCGGTTGCCACGACTCGCTTCCAGGCCGCCTCACGCTCGGCTCCCTCGAGAGATTCCGGCGTTGCCTGCTCAGTCCTACCTGCCACCGTGGTCCAGGCCTGGTCGGGATTCTTCGCCAGGTTGTAGCACCAGGCAGGATGGCGAGCCGACCCGTTGTTCGATCCGACCACCAGCCAAGAGTTGGGATGGTCGGGATCGGGGAAACGGGCCACGACCGCCTGGCGGCGTTTTCCGGTCTTGGCACCCACGGTGGTGAGCATGAGCAGCGGCTGGCCCTGAATCTTCATGCGATCGCCGAGCACGCGGAACATGAAGTGACTCACGCCCATCCCCGCCTTCATCAGTGGTCGGGCGAAACCGGGCACCCTGAATCCGCGAGTTCCAGACGGCGGGAGTTTCACCGCCGTGTCTTCATCTTTCGGAGCTAGGGACACTGCTCGGAAGATCAACCGATTGATTGATCTCGAAGACCCGGATCGGCCGCTGCACCCCTTTCAGAGTGATAGTTTCCAACTCGATTCCAACTACTTGATCTCGCACGGCCGCCATCGTCCTATCAGTGACCAGGACCTGGCCAGCGGCAGCCTTGGTGGACAAGCGAGATGCAACGTTCACGTGGTTGCCAATGACGGTGTACTCGAGTCGATTCTCGGAACCAACGTTGCCCACGGTCACATAGCCCGTGCTGATTCCGATCCCCACAGCCAACTCCTCATCCAGTTTCAGCATCAAGTCGCTCCGAAGACGCTCGAGGACTTCCCGGCCCTCGAAAGCGGCCGCCACCGCCCTCTCGGCGTGATCCTCGAAGGGAATGGGATCACCAAAAAAGGCGAGAATTCCGTCGCCGAGATACTTGTCGAGCGTCCCGCCGTGGCGGAAGACCACGTCGGTCATGGCGGTGAAGTACTGGTTCAAGGCATCGACCAGTTCCTCGGGCTCCATCCGCTCCGACAACGTGGTAAAGCCCCGGATGTCGGTGACCAGAATGGATAGGTTGCGCCGGGTGGGACGCAATGTCACCCCACCGGCGGTGGAGACAATGGCGTCGGCGACGTGGGGGGAGACGTACCGCCGTAACTCTTCGGTCCGCCTCAGCTGGGATAGCTGTTCCTCAATCGTCTTCTCGAGATTCTGGTTGAGCGAGGTGAGCTCCGAATAAAGGCTGGCCAGCCGCTCACTGGTGCGGTTGAGGTTCAGGGTGAGGCGGCCGAACTCGTCGCGGTTGGGCACATTGACGATTTGATCGAAGTTGCCGTCGGCGATGCCGGCGAGGGCAACGTCGATCTTGCGGACCGGTCGAATGAGCGACCAGGAGAGAACTGCGCCAAAGGCCAGGGCGGTGAGGAGGCTCACGACTGAAAAGGCCGCAACAGTGATTGTGAGAAACTGACGGTTGTCCCGGAAGCTGGCGAGCTGTGACTGCATGGCATCGCCCGAATCCGAAATCAGCGCGTTGAGCTCGGCCTCGAGTTCGTGGGAGATCTCGTGTTCAGCCGAGATATGCACGTTCAAGGCTTGGTCGAGGTCGCCGGCCTGGTAGTGAGAAAGGACCACTTCGCCAGCGGCGGCGAACCTCTCATCGATGGCCCGCAGCCGATCGATGAGCTGGGGATCGATCGGGGCTTCCAGCGCTTCGATGGCGTTGATGTCTTCGGTGAAGTTCGACTTGGCGGTGGCAATTCTGTCGTTCCAGCTGTCGACGTGGGTGATCAGCGCCATGGCTCGGTAATGGCTCTGGCCGGTCACCGAATAGATGGCCTGACGAGCCAGGTCCTTCTGGGTCTCAAGGGCGATCAGACGATCGACCTGTTGGTTCATCTGCCCGATCACGAAGATGCTGAGGACTCCCATCAGCAAAAGCAGCAGGGCGATGGTGAGGAATCCGCCAAGCAACTTGGCGTGGACGGTGGCCGGCATTCGCGCCACCCCGTCCACTAGCGGACGGAGCGCTCGCGGGAGTGGTCCCAGGTCCTTTTCCGGGAGAGGCGAGTTCGGTTCGACCTTTAGCCCCGGGTCCGATTCGGTCATACGGTTCCTTTGCGTCCGTACGGCTCTACGAACGCGGGTGTGAAGCTATTTGAAGAACTCGTTGATGGCGGCGGTGTCGTCCGAGAAGGCCCAGCGATGGGTGATCATGCCGTCGCGCACGTGGTAGATCTCGGCCGTCTTGTAATTCAGGGTCCGACCATCCCGCCCGGCCTTGGCGTTGACCAGGGCCACCACGTGCTCGTCGTTGGCGATCACGTCGTGGAGCTCGATATCAATGGTGCCTTGTCCCATCAGGTCCTGCATGCGCTGAAAAAGAGCCTCCTTGCCCCGGATCGGTTGGTCAGAGCCGATTTCCCACCACTCGACGTCGTCTGCGATGTTGTCGGCGTAGGTAGTGAAGTCGCCTTCGTTCGCTGCCTGGCTCATCTGCCGAAACAGCGCGGCGTTGGGATGGTCCTGCACGAAGTGCCTCCTTGTTAGCGACCAACGCTACATCTCCTCATCAGACCAAGGGGGCTGATAGCCCGGCTTGCGAAGAATTACTCTCGAGTTCATGGACGAGGGCTCGCACAACAGATTGCGCTTTGGGCTGCGGATCCCCTCCTACGCCCCTCCTGGCCTGAGTTATCAAGACTCCCGCGACTTGCTCGACTATTGCCGACGGGTAGACGAGCTTTCCTTCGAGGACATTTGGGTCATCGACCATCTGCTCGTCTCCAAAGGCGTTTACGGAGTGTCATGGCTCGACTCCCTCGCCACCCTTTCCGCCGCCGCCGCCGTCACCCAGCGGGTTGGCCTCGGGACCGCTGCCCTGGTCCTCCCCTTACGGCATCCGGTCACGTTGGCCAAGGAGATCGCCTCGCTCCATCAGCTCTCGGGTGGACGATTTCGCTTGGGGGTGGCGGTGGGATGGGATCCCGACGAGTTCGAAGCCGTCGGGGTGCCGCTCAAACAACGGGGCGCTCGCACCGACGAGGCGCTCGAGCTCATTCGTCTTCTTCTGACCGAGGAATCTGTCACCTTTGACGGTCGTTACTGGCAGACCAAAGAGCTCACCATCTATCCCCGAGTGCCGGATCCGCCTCCCGTCTGGATCGCCGGCGGCACGCTGACTCACGCCCCCGACACCCCCGACAAACCCTTCATTGCCCCCGGGGTCCTCGATCGGATTTTGAAAGCGGAAGGGTGGATGGCTCGGTCGAGCGGCAGCGATCCCGGCGATGTGGCGAACGATTGGCGGGTAGTCCAGGACCATCTGACCGGGGCCGGGCGGGACCCAGCCACCCTCACTTTTGGTGCCACCCAGTTCCTCCACGTCACCGAGGAGAAAGATCGGGAGAAGGCTCTATCCGAGCAAATGCCTCACTTCCTCGAGATCATGGGTGCTCATCGCACTACGGAGGACCTGCGGGCCTCGTATCTGACCGGAACGATCGACGACATGCTGGCCACCATCAACTCGCTACACGAGGCGGGCTTGCAGTATCTGATCTTGACTCCGCTGGTAAAAGACCCCGGACAGCTCGAGCTGATCACCCGATACATCGTCGAGCCGTTGCGCTGATCGTTCGGGCCGGGGTCCGCATTTACGCCAGAACATGCGGATGCGCATGCTGAAGCCTTAGGTTTCAGTTATAAGGAGGGGGGAATGGCATCTCACTTGTCGAAAGGTGGACTGACATGGCTGGACCCATCGTTTACGTAAGTCACTTTCAGATCAAGCCTGATCGAATTGATGAGTGGTGGAGCCAGGTTGCAGACGTGGTTCCGGAGCTCGATGCAGCCAAGCCCCGGACCGCCTTCCAACACTTCTATGTCGACGAAGAGGGGACCTCGGTGAGCATCGTTCACGTTTTCGCTGACCCTGAAGCGATGGACCTGCACATGGAGGGAGCCTCCGATCGGAGCCGGGCGGCGATGGAGTTCCTCGAGCCGATCGGCTTCGAGTTGTACGGCCAACCGACCGAGCGATTCAAAGCCGCCATGGGCGACATGGCGAATCTGCTTCGAATCGAGCCGACCCACATGGCGGGCTTCGACCGGCTCTGACTCAGGTAGTCAACGGATGGTCATGAAGCCCGCTTGCTCGCAGGCATCAACCATTTCCCGGATGTCGTCGTAGTCCGAGGACTGCCTGGGTACCCATTTCTCCACCAGGCCCAGGTCGAGGATCGCTCGTCCCCGCTCGGTGGTGTGGAACTCGACCAAAACCTCGACGACCGCCTGGCGGAACTCCCTGTCAAAGCGTTTGGACACCGCCACCGGCTGAATCGTCGACGGTCCCAGGGAGTCGATGATCTTGATGTCCTTGGTCACCTCGGGATGGTCTCGCATCTCGATCGCCAGCACTTGGGAGTCGATCGCTGAGGCATCCACCACCCCCGCGGCCACCATCCGCACCGACTCCTCGTGGAAGCCGGCGTCGATCACCTCCGAAAAGAAGCCGTCGGTCTCCCCGATTGAGACCAGGTGATAGCGGGTTATTCCGTAGCCGGATTGCGACAGGGGCTCGTTGAACGACCACGACCTCCCCCGCAAATCGAGAAACGAGCGAGCGTCGCTGTCACGGTGGACGATCACGTCGGAGAAGTAGATGGGCCGGCCGCCATACCTCTCACCGCGCAGAACCGGTGCGGCGATGGGTTGGGCGGGGGATATGCCTTGCCGCTCGAACATGACATAGGGAAGGCTGCAAACGAAGCAAACGTCGTTGACGTCCTTCTGGCAGTTCTCGTAGTCGGTCTCGACCACCAGCTCGGTGCTCATGCCTAAGGCATCACCCACCGCGTCTGCGATCCCCTGATAGACGCGCAGCATGTTGGGGGCGAGAAAAGTCCCAAACCTGAGATCGGCCATCGTTCGTTTAGCCGCCGCGGGAGGCTTGAATCGCCGCCAGCACCCGGTCGGGAGTGGCCGGGAGCTTTCGGATCCCGACGCCGATGGCATCACGCAGGGCGTTGAGAATGGAAGGGGCGGTGGGGATCAGGGAATGCTCGCCGATCCCCTTGGCCCCATAGGGCCCGCGGGGGTCGTTTGATTCCACCAGGATGCTTACTACCTCGGGGACGTCGCCGATGGTGGGAATGAGATAGTCATGGAGGTTCTCGGTTCGCCCCGGTATGTACTCCTCCATCAACGCGAGACCGATTCCCTGGGCGATGCCGCCTTCGATCTGGCCTTCTAAGAGACCGGGATTCACCGCCCGGCCGACGTCGTGGGCGGCGGTGATCTTCAAAAGACGAACGGTCCCCAGCTCCAGATCGACTTCCAATTCGGTGAGTTGGGCGCCGAAACCGAAAACGGCATACGGTTCGCCCTGGCCCTTGTCGTCGAGGGGAGTGGTGGGGGGGTCGTAGGTGGCCACCGCCATCGCCACCAGGTCTCCTTCCACCGCAGGCAGTGCGTTGAGATCGACTGCCTTGACCTCCCCGCGATCGTGGATCAGAAAATTCGCCCCGTCGACTTCGAACGAGGACTCCTCCGATGCGCCCACCCACGCCAGCAACTGTTTTCGTAATGATTGGCCGGCGGCAAAAGCGGCGTTTCCGCTGACATAGGTTTGTCTGGAGGCCGAGGTCTTGCCGGCGTCGGGCGTGGTGTCGGTGTCGGCCCCGATCCGAATCACCGCCTCGAGCGGAACCCCCACCGCGTCGGCGCAGATCTGGCTGATGACGGTGTTGGCTCCTTGGCCGATGTCGACTGCCCCCTGAAAAAGAACCACCCGTCCCTTCCGATTGAGGCCCACCTTGATAGTGGAGGGATTGGGAAGAGCGGTGTTTCCACAACCGTACCAAAGGCCCGCCACTCCCACCCCGCGGCGTTTGCCGTCGGCACCGTCGTTGAATGAGGCAGCCTCGGCGCGAGCGCTAATCCAGGCGGGCCTCAGAGCCTCGAGGCAATCGACGTAACCCACCCCGGCTTCGAATACCTGACCGGTGACCGTGGGCTGTCGAGCAGTAAGGGCGTTGCGGAGCCTGAACTCGAGCCGGTCGATGCCGACCGCATCGGCCACCTCGTCGAAGAGGCATTCCTGGGCGATGGCCGCCTGCGGTACCCCGAAACCGCGAAAGGCGCCTGAAGGCGGGCAATTGGTGTGCACCGCCGCGGTTCGGGCCCGGTAGGCCTCGTAGACATAGGGGCCGCCGGCGTGGACCGGGACCCGATTGGCGACGGTCGGCCCCCAGGATGAGTAGGCGCCGGTGTTGAAGCTGGCCTCGAAGTCCATCGCCAACAACTTTCCCTCCCCCGACGCCCCCACCCGGACCTTCATCTGCGCCGGGTGGCGTTTGGTGGTCGACATCATCGACTCCGGTCGGGTGTAGGTCATCCGTACCGGTCGATCGAGACGCCAGGCGGCGAGGGCGAGAAAGGGTTGCAGCGAGATGTCGAGCTTTCCCCCGAACCCGCCTCCCACCGCGGTGGGGACGATCCGCACCTGCGAGGGATCGAGGGCGAGGATCTCCGTCACCTCGATCAGATCCATGTGCGGAGTCTGCGTCGTCACATGAACCTCGAGGCGATCAGCCACTCGCCGGGCATACCCCGCCTCCGGTTCGATGTAGGCATGTTCGATGAACCCGGTGGCGAATTCGGCTTCGAGAATCTTTTCTGCATTGTCGAAAGCGGCCTCCAAGTCGCCCCGCTCGACCAGGCCCCGGATCAAGACATTGCGATCACGGCTGGGATGAAGCAGAGCAGCACCATCGGCCAACGCCTCCTCGAGCGTCATCAGGGGAACCAGCTCCCGCCAGGAGACCGGGAAATCTGTCAGGTCAAGAGTCTCTATCGCCCCGGGCTCACCCACCACCAGCGCCACCGACTCTCCCCGATAGCGGGCTTCTCCTTCGGCAAAGACCGGCTGGTCGGCGAGGGGGGCGATCACCCCGAACCAGTTCCGGCCGGGGATGTCTTTGGCGGTGAAAATTGCCACCACCCCTTGATGCTCTTCGACGAAGGCGTCGAGGTCACCAAAGTCGAAAGCCGCCCGGGGATAGGGGGAACGTATGACTCGTGCGAGGAGTGCGTTCGAGGGAAACCCGTCGGCTCCGAAAACGTCTGTGCCCCTCACCTTGGGGATGCCGTCGACGCGTGGGACTCGCTGGCCCACTGCCTTTCCCTCCGGAGCGCGCACCGGTTCCTCGTCGAAGGTGGGAGCTGCCACGACTGCGTCGATGATCTTGCGATAGCCGGTGCACCGGCATAGCACCCCGCCGAGCCCGTCCTTTACCGCTCGCTCATCCGGGGTCGGGTTGGTGGCCAACAGCCCGGCCGCCGCCACCAACATCCCCGGCGTACATATACCGCACTGGGCAGCACCGTGATGGAGGAACGATCGCTGTAGGCGCTCTATTCGAGCCGAGGCGTCGAGGCCCTCCAGAGTCACCACCTCGTGGCCGTCGAGCCGACCGATCGGGACCGTGCAGCTGTTGACCACCTCGTTGTCGAGGAGGATCGAGCAGGCTCCGCAGTCGCCGGCTTCACAGCCGACCTTGGTGGCGGTCATGCCGAGGTCATCGCGCAAGACATCACTGAGTCGACGCAGCGGGGGAGCGTCGACTTCGACCGATTGCCCGTTGACCAGAAGCTTGATCATTCCCCAGACTCCGCAAGACGTCGCAAGGAGCGCCGGATCAGCGCCAGCGCCGCCTCGAGGCGATAGTCGGCTGTGGCTCGCACGTCGTCGATCGGAGCCAGGGCATCGAGATGGTGCCTCGCCGGGAGGTGCAGCAAGCGGTCGCTCTTGTGCCTCCCTCTGAGCTCCGACTCGAGGTCGGTTAGCCGCTGGGCCACCGGCGAACACGCGCCCACGGCTACCCGGGCGTCGACGATGGTGCCATCAGCCCCGATCGCAATCACGGTTGCCACCATCACGATCGAGATGACGAGATAGCTCCGCGATCCAAGTTTCTGGAAGTCGGAGAAGGCCGTTTCCAGAGCGCGGGGAACGACCACCGCGGTGACCAGCTCACCGGGTCGGAGAGCGGTCTGTCGGTATCCGGTCAGGAACTCCGCCAACGGGACGACCCGATGGCCGCCCTGAGAGCTCAGCTCGACTGCGGCATCGAGGGTCAAGAGCGGAGGAATGCCGTCGGCGGCCGGAGAGGCATTGCAGAGGTTGCCGGCGATGGTGCCGGCGTTCTGGACCTGGATGCCGCCCACTTCCGAGGCGGCGAGGCGGAGCCCGTCGAAGGCGCGGGGGAGGTCTGCCTTCCTGATGTCGGCCCAGCGGGTGAGAGCACCGATCCGATAGGAATCGTCCGTCTTGGTGATGCCCCGGAGCTCGTCCAGCTTTGAAATGTCGAGCACCGGCTCGGTCAACGGACGCCCCACCCGAGACGGGTAGAAGTCGGTTCCGCCCGCCAGGACCGTCCACTTCCCATCGTTGAAAGCCGCCAGTGCATCCTGGAGATCAGTTGGTGCCAAATAATTCACCGAGCGCCCATTCTGGTCGGGGCGATGATCACGGTTCTTTGACACCTGTCAAGACGATGGCTAGAACGGATCGATGGCTCCGAGAGGGAGCCTCCACGTCCGCGGGAAGGACCGAGTCCACCTCTCCGACGGTTCGAAGTCGGCTTTGACGATCTCCTTTCGGCCTGGGAGCGGACGGCAGGCAAAGGAGAGGAGATTTTCATGCCCGACCTTCCCGCCCGACCCGACCTCGACCAGCTCCGCCATCAGGCCAAGGATCTACTGACGGCGGCCCGCAAAGGTGACGTCTCGACCCGGACCCGACTGCGTAATGTCTCGCCCGACGTCACCCTGGCAGCGGCGCAACTGGCGTTGGCGCGTGAATACGGCTTTGCCAGCTGGCCAAAGATGAAGCGAGAAGTTGAACGCCGCCAAATCCTCGATGACCGCGATTTGGTAGGTCTCCACCGACTACTCGACGAGGACCTGTCGCTGGCGACGACTCAGATGGAGCATTGGCGCGACCATCCCCAGGGGGCTTCGCCACTCGGCTATCTCGCCATGCTCCCCTTCGATACCGCCCGCGGGATCTGGCGGAAGGCTCCCGGCACCGGAGCGCTGGCCCGGGCGTTGCTCGCGGCCGGGGCCGCGGTCGACGGCGACCCCGGATCCTCGGAGACCCCGCTCATCACCGCTGCCAGCTACGGCAATGCCGAAGTCGCCCAGGTGTTGATCGAGGCCGGTGCCAACCTCGAGGCTCGCTCGGCCGCCGATTCCGGGGGTGTCCCCGGAGGAACGGCCCTCCTCCATGCCGCTGTGTTCGGGATGACCGAAGTAGTCGACCTTCTCATCGCCGCCGGGGCAGCAGTGGATGGCATCGAAGTGGCGGCGGCGGCCGGTGACATAACCGCCTTCCTCGACAACGCCCCTCCGGATGCCCGGATTCGGGCGCTGGTGATGGCGGCCACCCACGAACGGCTGGAGGTAATCGACCAGCTAATCGCCGCTCTGACCCCGGTGGATGCAGTCGACCAAGCCTTCGGGGGTCATCCGTTGCGAGAGGCCGCCGCCCAAGGGCGCGTCGGGAGCGTGGAACGGCTCTTGGCCCACGGCGCTGACCCCAACCTGGAAGATGGAGACGGGCGCAAGCCCCTTGACTATGTCCGTCGCCGCCGGGCGGGCAATGAGGAGACCGAGCGATTCGATCAAGTGGAAGCCATGCTCGCCCCGCTCACCCGGGCCGGTTGAGCCTCGCCAACCGCCTCTTAGCCGGGTGCTTCTAAACGCCAGACCTTGCTCATTGGCAACGAGCCGATCCAGAGCGCCCCATTCCCATTCTTGCGTAAATCTCGTCACGTCAACGTGACGAGATTTACGCAAGAATGGGAATGATGGCTGAGCTTTCGGGCTCCGACCCCAAAGAGGACCTTCATCGCTATCTGCGGGTGGCACGGGAAGCACTCTTGTGGAAACTGGAAGGCACATCGGAGTACGACGCCCGAAGGCCCCTGACCGGGACCGGGACCAACCTGTTGGGGTTGGTCAAACACGTCGGCACTATCGCCTCCGAGTACTTCGGATCGGTGTTCGGACGTCCATTCGATGAATCCCTGTCGTGGGCCGAGGAGGGAGCAGAGGCCAACGCCGACATGTGGGCAACCGCCGAGGAGTCGCGCCAGCAGATCCTCGACTTGTACCAACGGATCTGGGAACACGCCGACGCCACCATTTCCGCCCTCCGCCTCGACGCCCCCGGGCGGGTGCCATGGTGGGGAAAGCGCGGCGAGGTCACGCTGCACCGGATCCTCATCCACGTTCTCGCCGAGATCAATCGACATGCCGGCCACGCCGACATCGTCCGCGAAATGATCGACGGGACTGTCGGATTCCGGGAAGGCAACGACAACTTGCCGACCGTGGACGAAGCCTGGTGGACGGCTTACCGAAACCGACTCGAACAGGTCGCTCGGGAGGTGGGCACTCCGTCAGGCTGAACCACCATTTCTTGCGTAAATCTCGTCACGTCTACGTGACGAGATTTACGCAAGAATGAAAAGATGGAGATTCGAAAACTGGTAACCGTGGTTGATGAGGTCCGCCTCGAGGCGTTGCGGCCGGTCGATCCCCCCATTCGGCGTGTGATCGCAGCCGCGGTCCTCCAAAACCCCCATGCCGGCCGGTACGTGGAGGACCTCGATGACTTGATCGAAGCGTCGGTGGGGCTCTCCGACCTTCTCTCGCGTGCTGCAGTGGCTCAACTCGACCACAAGCCAGTCCACAGCTACGGAAAGGGCGCCGTCGTCGGTAGCCGCGGAGAGTTGGAGCACGCCGCCGCCCTCCTCCATCCCAAGTTCGGCACTCCGTTGCGGGAGGCGAGCGGTGGGGGGAAGGCGATAATTCCCTCCGCCAAGAAACGGGGTGGGCCGGGAACCCCGCTCGACATCCCCCTCCATTACAAGGACGCCGCTTTCGTCCGCAGCCACTTTGACGCCATCGAGTTGCGGATCGTCGACGCCCCCACCGATGACGAAATAGTGCTGGCGGTGGCGGTAACCGACGGGGGACGGCCTCATCCCCGAGTTGGAGGACTCAAGGTAGATGAGATCGTGGGTGAGGACGGGCTTCGTTGAGCGATCTGTACATCCGCAACATTGGCACCATCGTCAGCGGCGACATCGATAGTCCCCTTGCTAGCGGCGATGCGATCGTGGTCCGCAACGGAAAGATCGCCTATATCGGCGCTGACGCCGATTCGACTGCCGACGGAATCAAGAAAGTGATCGACGCCGCCGGCGCCACGGTCATCCCCGGTCTGTGCGACAACCATGTCCACCCGGTGGTGGGCGACTACACCCCCCGCCAACGCCAGGCGGACTTCATCGACTCCTGTCTCCACGGCGGGGTGACGACCATGATTTCGGCGGGCGAGCCTCACACTCCCGGCAGGCCGACGGATCCCGCCGGAGTGAAGGCTCTCACCATCCTCGCCCACAAGTCGTTCGCCAAGCTCCGTCCTTCCGGGGTCAAGGTGCACGCCGGAGCCGTGATGCTCGAAGACGGATTGACGGAAGGCGATTTCGAGGAGATGGCCGCGGCCGGCATCCGCCTTGTGGCCGAGATCGGGATCTCGGGGGTGAAGGATCCCGAAGTTGCCGCCACCATGGCTGGTTGGGCTCAGGCCCGGGGTATGAAGGTGATGGTCCACACCGGCGGTGCCTCCATCCCCGGGAGCGGAGTCATCGGAGCCGACTTCGTCGTCGCGGTCCAACCCGACGTGGCCGGTCACACCAACGGCGGTCCCACCGCCTTGTCCCTGGACGACGTCGAGCGAATCCTGGACGAAACCTCGGCTCGGGTCGAACTGGTGCATAACGGCAACGTCAAGGCCGCTGCCGACATCGCAGGATTGGTGGCCGGGCGAGAGGAATTGGGGCGGCTCGTCATTGGGACCGACAGTCCTGCCGGCTCCGGGGTGCAGCCGCTCGGGATACTGCGGGTGATGTCGTGGGTCGCCTCGCTGGCCGAGGTGGCGCCAGAAGCAGCCGTGGCTCTGGCCACCGGCAACGTGGCCGACCTCCACGGCCTTACTACTGGGGTGATCGAACCGGGAAGGGAGGCAGATCTGCTGATAGTCGACGCACCCCAGGGTTCCCAGGCCACCGATGCCCTAGGGGCGCTCGCCATCGGCGACACGCTCGCGGTGGCGACGGCGATCATCGATGGAGTACCGCGCTTCGAAAAGAGCCGCAACACTCCGCCACCGTCTCGCTCGATCACGATTCCGATATGAGCGAAAGTCAGAGCGCCTTCTCCGAGCACCGAATCTCCCGTCGGCTCGTTTTCGATCCCGAAAGAAGCGCGGTGCTGGTGATCGACATGCTCAATGATTTTCTCGAGCCAGACGGAGCGATGCCGTTGCTCGAGGGCCGCCGCCTATATGAGCCCATTCGGCGATTGCTGGCAGCAGCCCGCGAGGCCGGAACGAAGGTGATCTGGATCTGCGACGAGCACCTGCCGACCGATAGAGAGTTCGAAAAGCGGTCGGTGCACTGTCTCAAGGGAAGCTGGGGAGCCGAGATCGTCGACGAGCTCGAGCCCAAGGCCTCAGAGCTACGTATTCCCAAGACCCGGTATTCCGGATTCTTTGCAACCGACCTCGACCAGCGACTCCGCCAGGACGGGATCGATCACCTGATCCTTACCGGTGTCGTCACCAACATCTGCGTGCGCTCGACGGCCCACGACGCCTTTTTCCGTGACTATGGCGTCACTATCCCGGTCGAGTGTGTGGCAGCCACATCTGACCGGGAGCAGGAATCGACTCTCTACGATCTTGACACCCACTATGCCAACGTGACCTCGTTGGATGAGGTGGTTGCCCTTCTCGCCATGCGAGAAATGCAGGCATGATCACGCTCTGATCAGTCGAGCCAAAGCGCTTCCCAGCTTCGGATGACGGTTGAAGAGGCGGAGGTAATCGCTGTCCCGTCCGCGCCCCTTGGCAAGAACGACCTCGATCAATTCGGTCTTCTCACTCTGGGGCCAATGGTCGATGCCGGGCAACCGTAGAAGAACGGGTGCCCACGACGCCCAAGCGTTTCGTTCCGCCGGGCTCGCCTCTTCGAGCATCGACCCGGCGATGCGGTCCAGCGAACCCAAAGCGGTGGGGTGATTGCTCTCGGGGCGGCCTGCGACCTTCGAGCCCAACGCCGCGAGACGCGGCCAGTCTGGGGCCCGGTCGGAAGGCCGATCCAAGTAGAGATAGTCTTTGGACAGCTTGGCCAGAGTTGCCCGACTCGAACGGTGTGAAGGGTTACTCGCCACTCGTTTGAGTTCTGAGCTGACCAAGGCCCTAATCGCCCGATTCCGCGGTCGAAAGCCAAGCCGGTAGTAGAACCACCAGGCTCCCGAATCGATGCCTTCCTCGTTCCCGTCACCGAGCTGATAAGGCTCGAGAGTGAAGGAGCTTGCATCGAAGGTGTGACTCAGCATCGCCATCGTCCGGCCAAGGACCACAGCCGCCTCCCGTCCTCGGAAGGTGGTGAACATGTTGAACGCGAGGTCGACGCATCTCCACAGCGCATCGGACTGGACGTAGCCGATGGGGACTCCATTGCGGAATGTGAGGTAGCCGTAGGCGGTCCGAAGCAGAGGCCGCCGTTCGGGCACGAGGCCGATCATGGCCCATGCCAATCCGTCGCCGTCATCGATGAACCGGACATCGCCAGCGTCGCCGTAAGCGAACGTGTCGAGGTCGCGACCCCGCGTCACCATCGCCTCGCGCGCCAGGTCGATCAAAGCCGAGCCCTCCTTCCGAGAAACGAACCGAGTTGATCGGGGCGGTCTCTCGATTTCGTTCCACAACTCGGGTCGGGCCTTCTCCGGAGCTTCGGTACGGAAGTAGGTCTTGGGTACCGGGATGGATGCCCTGGTCCGCGAGGGCGTCGTGCTGCCGGCCTTGAGAATCAGCGGAAGGCTGATCGAGTCGTAGAACCTTTCTCTGGTGAAGTCGTCACCTGGCAAACCTTCCACGGCTTTGACGAAGAAAGCGGCATCGGTGCCACTCCCGGCCAGACGAGCCAGAGCTTCACGTGGCGAGGGCTTGAGCGTTCGCAGCCAGATGGCTTCCACCGGGGTGACGAGTAGGGGCAGCGCTGCCGCCAGCGGTTCCTGGTCATCCACCTCGCCCCAGTCGATGACGAGCTGGTCGGGCCAGCGAGCGCTGAGCCAGCGAGCAGTAGGCCAGAAGAAGCGGTAGTAGATGTCCGTACCGGCCATGCCGGAGTCGGCCAGGCGATCTCGATGAGAGCGAAGGTCGGAGCGAGCGCCGAAGGTCGTGAGCAGGCGCGCTGCGGCCGTCTGCACCTCTTGGTCATCGGGGTTGGCCCGCAGGAAGCACAGGTGCTCGTGGAGCCGCAAAACCTGATCCGGATTTCTCAGCTCAACACGGCGAAGCTGGTCGAGCAGGCGAAGCTTTCGGGCGGAGGCGCCGCCCTCGTAGTCGAAGCGTGTCGCTTCCAGCTGCAACAACAGGCGACCTGGCGCCACATTGTCAGCGGGAGCAGATGCCACGGCTGTGGTTTAGCTCAAGCCCGCAGCCACCGCGGTTCCGATGCTCCGGAACTACTCGGGTTGTCGGGCGTGATTACGCTCGAATCCGACCACGAGAACTTAAGAGGAGAGAAGATGGCACGGAAGAGTCGGTTCCTCATCGGCCTTGTTATGGCGCTGATCGTCACCGCCTGCGGTGATGGGGGAGGTGCGGGCACCACCGGCGCCGTCACCACGGGGGTCGAGACCACAGCTGCCGCCGCCACCACCGGGGCTGCCACCACTGGCGCCGAGACGACCAGCCCACCAAGTGACGACACGCCGATCAAGATCGGAATCATCGCCGACCTCACCGGCCCCTTCACCACCTACGGAAACAGCTTGGCAAGAAGCGCCCAACTGGCGATCAACGAGGTCAACGCCGCCGGTGGGATCGCCGGTCGTCAGGTGGAAGTGATAGTCGAGGACATCCAGACCGATGTCGCCGCCACGGTCGACAAGGCCCGCAAACTGGTACAAAGTGACAACGTCGATCTGGTCATGGGACCCATCGGCTCTGACGCCAACGACGCCGCCTACGCCGAGGTCGTCGAGGGAGGAGGGAAACTCCTCTTTTACACCGAGACCTACGAGGGCGGGAAGTGCAACGAGCTCTACTTTTCCTTCGGGGCGGTCCCCGCCCAACAGATCCGCCCTTTGATCCCCATCTTGCAGGAGGAGTACGGGACCAGCGCCATGCTCTTTGGGGCCGACTACGTCTGGCCCCGGCGCAGTTTTGAGATCGCCAAGCCCATCATCGAGGAGAACGGGGGCACGGTGGTCTCCGAGCTTTATCTGCCGTTGATCGCCGAGGACTTCAGCGAACTGGTGCAAGAGGTGCGAGAGACGCAGCCCGACTACATCTTCGCCCTCTACCCGGCGGTCTGGGGAGCCGCCCTGACCGCGCTCAACGACGCCGGGCTCCTCGGGACTGTCGGGATTGGCACCATCTTCCTTGGCGACCCAGATTTCGCCGGGATCGCCGATCTGGCCGAAGGCTCTTACACCGCCCTCCCGTTCTTCACCGTCGCCGACGCTCCCGGAGTGCAGCCCTTCCTCGAGGCTTACGCGGCCGAGTTTGGAGAAGGCGAAATCCCCTCCGGGGGAGAAGGAGTCGGAGCCTACAACGCCGTCTGGCTCTACAAGCAGGCCGTGGAGCAGGCGGGTTCCACTGACCCCGCGGCGGTGGCAGAGGCGATGGTCGGACAAACCTTCGAGGGGCCCACCGGGAACGTGGAGATGATGCCCTCGCACCACCTCAAGCAGACCATCAACCTCGTCCAGGCCCAGGGTGGCGAGTACGTGCTGGTGGACGCCTTCGAGGACATGGATCCAGAGGAAGACTGCTCGCTTTAGGCAACGGATCCCGTGCCGGATGAGGCAGCCGCCACCAAAGGCAACAACAAAGTCTCGGCCATTAGCGGGAAGGGCCTCCGCCGCGCTGAGCTGATTCTGCTCACGCTCCTGATGGCGCTGCCGGTTGCAACCGACAATGCCTTCTTGGTCGACCGGATCGGTCGCTATCTGCTGCTGGCGGTCTTTGGCTTGTCGGTCGACCTCATCTGGGGATACGGAGGGATGTTCACGTTCGGCCAGGCCGCCTTCTTCGGAGGGGCCGGATATGTGGTGGGGATCCTTTCCACGCGGGAGGCCGGGATCCTTCCGCTCCCGCTCGGCGCGACTCTCGCGGCGGCGGTGATCGGCTCGGCCCTCCTCGCCCTGGGCATCTCCTACTTCACCATCGCCCGCCGCGGGGGTTTGCGAGGGGTGGAGTTCGCCGTCGTCACGTTGGCGGTTTCGGTGGCGCTCGAGCGATTGGCCAACGCCGGGGGACAGGTCACGGGTGGTCAGAACGGGATCTTGATGACCTACCGCCTGGGTCCGCTTCACCAAGGGCGCAACTTCTATCTCCTGGCAGCAGCGCTCCTCGTCGTCACCTACCTCGGCCTCAAGCACTTCCTCCGCTCCCGCCCCGGTTTGATCTTCCGGGGAATCGGCCAGAACGAAGAGCGGGTCGAACTGCTCGGCTATGACGTGGCTCGGGTCAAGCGCTGGACTTTCGTGCTCTCGGGAGCGATAGCGGGGCTTGCCGGAAGCTTGTTCTATCTCCACGAGGGGATCGTCTCCCCGGCGGCGGTGGGGGTGGGATCTTCCACTTTGGTCTTGCTCTGGGTCGTGCTGGGGGGGAGGGGCACTCTGCTCGGCCCGATTGTCGGGGCCGTGGTGCTCTCCTATCTCACCGCTCGGCTTTCCGGCACTCTGCTCGACACCTGGCTCGTAGTGGTCGGGGTGATCTTGGTGGTGGTGATTGTTCTGATCCCGGCCGGGATCTTCGGGTTTCTCAACCGGGAGCGGCCCTCGTGAGCGTGCTTTCGGTGCACGGCCTCGGCAAGAGTTTTGCCGGCTTCAAGGCGGTCGAAAACGTCGATCTCGAGTTGGAGCGGGGAGAAATGCTCGGTTTGATCGGGGCCAACGGAGCCGGCAAGAGCACTCTCCTGCACCTTATATATGGGCGCCTCCAGCCCGACCGCGGTGACATCCGGTTCAACGGCACCGACGTCACCTCCCTTCCCGTGATTAACCGGGCCCGGATGGGGATGGGCCTCGTGTTTCAGATCATCTCGGTCTTCGATGGCCTCACCGTGAACGAAAACCTGATGCTCGGGGCGCTGCCCAAAGGCGCCGTCCTCGGGGGGGAGTATGCCGAAGGGGGGAAGGGGGCCAGCTCCTCGGTCAATCAGGAGACGGTCGAGAGGGTGATCGACCTGGTCGGTCTGCGCCCGCTGCGGGAGCGGAGCGCCGGCACCCTCGGTCACGGCGAGAAGCAGCGCCTCGAGATCGGGATGGTCCTTCTCACCCGCCCGACACTCCTGCTGCTCGACGAACCCACCTCGGGCATGACCGAGGCGGAGAGTCGCCACACCGCTGGCTTGCTCCAGACTCTGCGCTCGGAGGGGGCGATCTCGGCGGCGATCGTGGTGGAGCACAACATCGAGTTCATCCGGTTGGTGGCGGATCGAGTGACAGTCATGCACCGGGGGTCGGTCCTCGCCGACGGTCCTATTGACCAGGTCCAAGACGATCCCGCCGTGCAGGCTTCCTTCCTGGGGAGGCTGCATTGACCCCGTTGTTGGAAGTCGAGGATCTCGCCACCGGCTACGGCCAGACCCAAGTCCTGCGCGGGGTTTCGTTCTCGGTGAGACCGGGAGAGGTGGCCTGCATCATGGGTCGCAACGGCGCCGGCAAGACCACGTTGCTTCGGGCGTTGATGGGGGTCCTCCCCATGACCGGGGCCGTGAGATTGTCGGGAACCGACATCAGTCGCTGGCCGGGTCATCGCATCCATGCGACCGGCATGGTCTGGGTCCCGCAGGAGGATTCGGTCTTTCCCGGCCTTACCGTTCGCGACCACCTCGCCATTGCCCTCAAGGACCGAATTGACGAGGACGAGGGCCTGGCCGCCGCCGGCGAGCTCTTCCCGGTGCTAGGGCAGCGGTTGGGCCAGGAGGCGCAAACCCTTTCCGGGGGCGAGCGCAAGATGCTGGCGCTGGCTCAGGCCCTGATCGTCAAGCCCCAGGTGGTGCTGATGGACGAACCCACTGAAGGAGTGGCACCGGTGGTGGTCCAGGAATTGATTCCCACCATCGCTGCCTCCACGCAGGGTGCGGGTGTGGTTCTGGTCGAACAGAACATCGACACCGCTCTCGCCCTCGGAGAGACCGCCTACCTCATTGAGCAGGGATCGGTGGTCATTTCGGGGACGGTGCGCGACCTCCACGACCGCGGCATATTCGAGCAAAGGCTGGCGCTTTGATCCTCGGCTTTCTTCCGGTCGACTCCTTCAACGTCATCGTCTTGGCGGCAGTGTTCGTGCTGGTGGCGACCGGGCTGCATTTCACATTCGGAATGCTCAACGTCGTCAACCTGGTTCACGGGGAGTTGATCCTGATCGGTGCCTACACGACCCTTCAGATGCAAAGGACCACCGGCAACGTACTCCTCGGAATGGCGTTAGCCCCTCTCGTCGCGGCAGCCATCGGCGTGGCCATGGAGCGCGGGGTGTTGCGCTTCCTCTACGATCGACCGCTCGATTCGCTCCTGGCCACTTTCGGCCTCTCCGTCATCATTCGCCAGGTGGTGCAGTTCATCTTCTCTCCCAATCCCCAGATCGTTCGCAGTCCGATCGGTGGATCCTTCCTCCTCGCCGGCTTCAACATCCCCTGGTGGAGGTTGATCATCGTTCTCGTCACCGGAGGGTTGATCATCGGCGTGATCGGTTTCTTGGGGCGGAGCCGCTTTGGTCTTCACGCCCGCGGCACAGTTGCCAACCCTCGGCTGGCCGAAACCATGGGCATCAACTCGGGGTTCGTGCGAGCCGGGCTCTTCGCCTTGGGATCGGCTATCGCCGGGCTGGCCGGGGCGATGCTGGCACCGATTAGCACCCTCAACCCTCAATTCGGTCTGCTCTTCTTGGTCAACTCATTCCTGGTGGTGATCATCGGGGGCAAGGGTTCGCTGCGGGGCCTGGTCGTGGCTGGCATCGTGCTGGGCGGAACTCTGGCGGCACTGCAATTCGTCATGTCGACAGTGCTTGCGCAGATCCTCATCCTCGCCATCGCCATCATTGGTGTCCGCCTCCGCCCTCTCCTCGGCCTCCTCCGTGAGTCAAACCGCGACCCAGGGTCGATAGCGACGTACAGCGACCCTATCTACCCACAGAATTCCTAGATCACGCCCCGCCGGCCGAGCTCTTCGATCTCGGCTTCCGATAGCCCCAGCTCGACCAATACCTCACGGGTGTCGGCACCGAGCGCTGGCGGAGGCCGTCGAATAGAACTCGGCGTGCTCGAGAGTTGAAAAGGCAACCCCAGTCCCCTCGTCGACAGGCCGCCTTCAAGCTGCAGGTCGACCACCATTTGTCGGGCGATGGTCTGTGGACTGGCCAGTGTCTCCGCCACCGAGTTGATCGGCCCCACCGGGATGCCGGCGTTATCGAGCAGATCGATCCAATGAGCGCGGGGTCGGGTGGCGATCACCGCGGCGATCTCGCCGTCGATGAGCTCACGGTTGCGGACTCGGTCCTGATTGCGGCTGAAGCGAGGATCCCTCGCCCACTCCGCTCGCCCCACGATCTCGGCCAGCGCCGCGAACTGTCGGTCGTTTCCCACCGCCACCGCCACCTCGCCATCGGCCGCTCGATAGGTCCGGTAGGGAACGATGTTGGGGTGGCTGTTTCCGAAGCGCCCGGCTTCCTCACCCGAGACGAGATGATTGGAGGCGACGTTGATCAGCATCTGGAGCCCGACATCGTGGAGGCTCACCTCGCAGTGTTGCCCACGACCGGTGCGAGTCCGAGCCTCTAGGGCGCCCAGAACCGCGATGGCGGCGGTCAACCCCGCGCAGACGTCGACGATGGCAACTCCCAGCTTCATCGGGCTTCCCTCGGCTTCGCCGGTGATTGCCATGAGCCCGCTCTCGGCCTGGAGGATGAAGTCGTAGCCCGGCTTCGACGCCTTGGGACCGGTGGCGCCGTAGCCGGTGATCGAACAGCGGACTACCTGCGGTGCATGGGCCTCGAACCACTCGTCATCAAAGCCCCAGCTCTCCATCGTCCCCAGCTTGAAGTTGTCGATCACCACGTCGGCGCCGACGATGAGGCGACGAAGCACGTCACGCCCTTCCTCACTCTTCAAATCTAGAGTCAAGCTGCGCTTGTTGCGATTGACCGCCAGGTAGTAGGCGGAGAAGGGACCGACAAAGGGAGGACCCCAGGCGCGGGTGTCGTCTCCGTGGCGGGGCTCTTCCACTTTGATGACGTCGGCCCCCATGTCGCCGAGAAACATCGTGCAGAGCGGCCCCGCCAGCACCCTGGTGAGATCGATGACCCGAAGCCCCGCCAGCGCCCCGCCTTTCAAGTCCGCCGCAACCACGACCGCAACTTAGAAGGACCGACGCCTGCTGACGCGCTGCAACGGAGTAACTATGCGCTGGAGTACCGTTTCGGGGAATGATCCAACTGGTCGACGTTGAGCGATAGCCCCAGCATCGAGTCGATGTGGCGGGAGATGCTCACCAACCGCGAGGCCCCGCTCTACAAGAAGGGGCGGATCTTCAAGCACGTCCCCGGCGACCCCCGATGTCGATTGTGCAAGATCCCTCTCGGCGGGATCGCCGGTCCGGTCCTTAAGCTCACCGGACGTCGACCGGCCCGTTACAACCCGCACTTCTGCAACGCCTGCGAGGTCTGGTCCACCAATCATCCGGGCGGGGCCGTGATCGACCTCACGGTTCTCTTTGCCGACGTCAGGGGTTCGACCGCGTTGGCCGAGGAGATGGGGCCGGTGGCCTTCGCCGACCTCATGCAACGCTTCTACCGGGTGAGCAACAGCGTCTTTGCCGAAAGCGACGCCTTCATCGACACGCCGGTGGGCGATGAGGTGCGGGCCTTCTACTTCCCGGTTTTCGCCCCCGACCACGCCGGCGCCGCCATGCGCACCGCCCAAGCGCTCCTCTTCGCCACCGGCCACGGTGAGCCGGAAGGCCCTTGGGTCCCGGTCGGGGTGGGTCTTCATACCGGCCAGGCCTTTGTGGGGACGGTGGGGATCGAGGGGACAGATGGCTACGACGTCACCGTCCTCGGGGATGTCGCCAATGTCACCTCGCGACTGGCTTCGCTCGCCCGCCGGGGCGAGATCCTGGCCAGCGAGGAGACCTATCGAGCGGCGGGTGTCGAACTGGGGGATCCGGAGCGCCGGACGGTCGAGCTCCGGGGACGGGCGGCCTCCCTCGATGTTCGAGTCATCACTGTTCAACCGGTTGGCGCCTGATCGGAGAAAGGCAAATGGAAACTTGGGATGCGATTAGAGCCCGCCGCAACGTTCGTCAGTTCTCTCAGCAGCCAATCGAGCCGGAGGACCTCGACCGCATCCTCGAGGCGGGGCGGCTGACTCCGTCGGCGAGCAACTGGCAGCCGTGGGACTTCATCGTGGTGACCGATCCGGCGCGCCTAAAAGAATTGTCGGGAGTTTGGCGAGGAGCGTGGCATGTGGCGGACTCGCCCGCGGCGGTGGCGCTAGTCACGCCACCGGTAGAAGCCGCCCGAGAGAACATGCTTCATTTCGACGTCGGTCAGGCAGTGATGTCGTTGATGCTGGCAGCCGCCGACCTCGGGATCGGAACCGGACACGCTCACGTCGATGATCAAGAGCTTGCCCGGAAAGTGCTCGGTTTCCCGCCAGACCGGCATTGTGCCCACCTGATCTCCTTCGGTTACCCGGCCGACCGCCCTCTTCGGCCCCGAACCAAGGTGAACCGGCGGCCATTCGAAGAAGTCGTCCACCGCGACCGCTGGTGACGATTAATCGACCGCGCTGACCTTCGCCAACGCCAGCACCTCTTCTCGGCTGGTCTCCATGTTGTGCACTCGGCATCCGTGATCTTGCGCGGCGACGACGACTTCTTCCTCCGTCCCTGATATCTCCCACCCGCAGGCACACGTCAACGTCAGTCGCAGGGCGCTCATCCGATCTGTTGAAAGGTAGCGGGCACGTACTTCAAGAGCGCCTCGCGCCAACCTGCACTCAAGGAATCGCGGACCACCTCGTCCTCGCGACCCAGCCAGGCCAGGTGGCGGAGAGCGTGGTTCAGCACCTGGTCGCTAGCGATTTCAGCTGGAGGTGCGGTGGCCGAGCCCCGCGCGAGATGTCCGGCGTCTGAGATGCGGCGCGATTCACCACTGCCCTTGGCTACCGCGGCGATGAAGGTGAGGACCACAGCCGTCCCTTCCCATCTCCAGGAAGTCGAATGGAGCAGAAACATGTCCGGGAGAAGACTGGTGGCGGTTCGACGGATCTCCTCCATCGGATTCTCACGACCGTGAGTCTCAATCAGCCACGGTCGAGGTCCGTCCGGTCCGGTAAGAAAAATCTCCGACCCCTCTTCGAACACCACGAAGACCTCCCCCCGCACCGGACCCTGGATATCGAGAGCTCGGTCGGTGGGCACCACGCAATCCTCGCAGAGGAAAAAGGACCCAAGTGAACTACTGGAACCTCGGCGTCGTCTCCGGTGTAAAGCATCTCGGAGGTGCCAATGCGACGAACGTTTCTCCTGACGACGATCTTGGTCCTGGCCTTGGTCCCCGCCGTGGCCGGGGCGGGGGGTGGAGGGTCGATGTCCCTCTGTCCGGCTTTTTCCTCCGGCACCACCGTCTCGGTGTTGGATTCCTGTTTCAACGGGATCGCCCATAACGCCCCCGTGGGCGAAACCCTGACGGTGCGTAACGACGGCGAGATCCCCCACACCGTGACCGCAATCGATGGCTCCTTCGACACCGGGCAGTTGGCCCCCGGCGAGACCGCCACCCTCAGCTTCGACGAGGCCGGGATCTACAAGGTGTACTGCACCCTCCACGGGTCGGTGGACGGCTCGGGCATGGCCGGATTGCTCATCGTGGGTGACCCGGATCCGGCCTTTGTGGCGGCGCCGATCGACCCCGAGCAGATCAAGTCCGATGTCAGCGCGGCGGTGGCCGATGGCAACCAATCGCTCGCCGCCAAGGTCGCCGGGCATGAGCGACTCCTCACCGGGATAATGCAGGGTCAGACCGCGCTGAGCGAAAAACTCGATCGGCTTGACTCAGCCGCCGAGACTCCAATCGTGGTCTCAGTACCGGAGGCAGAAGGCTTCACGTTGCTGGCCGTCGCGGCCGGACTTGGCGTCGGACTGGCACTGGCCGCCATGCTCGCCGTCCTCCTCCGTCGGCGCTTTGATGCCCGGCAGGGATTGAGGCAATTGCCAATCGAAATTGCCCATGTCCCTGCCGAAGCTCACGAGGAGCCAAGGATCCTCGTTAGCTAATCCCGGAAAAGGATTTGGCGCCAACCATGCTCCGGCAACTGCGAACTGTGAGGATTTACGCGGCCTCAGGCCGCGTAAATCCTCACAATTGCGGCAGAGGTGGAGTCAGGTGTCGTCGACGTCGCGGAACTCGGGTCGACCCTTCGTGCGATAGGTCGAGATCGTCACTCCGGATCCTGTGGTCTGCGATTTCTCCAGCTCCAGGCCAGTGGCGATGCCTTGCTCGGCGAAGAAGCGGCGGCCGGCGCCGAGTATCACCGGGAAAACTTGGAGGTTGAGACGATCGACGAGATCGTTGTCGAGGAGGAATTGCACTAGACGGCCGCTGCCGTGGACCTGGAGCTCGCGTCCCTCCAATTGCTTGAGCTTTCGGACCCCGGCAACGAGGTCCCCATCGATGACGGTCGTGTTGCTCCACTCGGGATCTTTCAGCGTGGTCGAAGCGACATACTTGGGCAGGTTGTTGAGACGAGTCGCCACCTTGTTATCCGGGTCGGTGATGTTCGGCCAGTAACTGGCAAAAATGTCGTAGGTGCGCCGTCCGAGGAGAAAGGCGTCGACCCGGTCGAACACCCCGTCCATGAATTGCCCGGTCGTCTCGTCGAAATGGGGGGCCAGCCAGCCTCCGCGATCAAATCCCTCGCTCCGATCTTCGTCTCGCCCCCCGGGACCCTGGTAGACGCCGTCGACCGTGAGGAAAGTGTTGACAACTAGTTCCATGGCCTCACTCCCCTTCCAGGACTTGGCGAAGCTTCTTGGCGAAAGCGTCGGGTTCACCCATCTGGCCGTACTCGCCTCCGAAGAACCCTCCATGGCCGCCCGGGAAGCTCACCAGCTCGGACCCCAGCCGCTCGGCGATGATCACCGCCGCCCGGTAGGGAAGGATGCCTTCCGATTCTTCTCCGGCGGCGATGACGACCCGAGTAAGCGCCTGTCGCACCGCATTCAGGTCGGGTTCGTACTGCGAGCCACTGATCATGTTCTGGCTCATCAGCGGATCGGTACGGGTGCCGTCGTCCTCGGTCGGCAACCCAAACTGGGCCGGATCTGGACCGGGCCGGGTGACGAAGTCATCGGGAAATTCCCCCTGGTGGCTGGCCACGGCGATGAAGTGCGCCATGCCGGCGCCGAACCCCGAGCGCATATAGGTCTCATGAACCGCCTGCGATGCCGCCAGGGCGTTTTCTCGATCGGGGAGAACGGTGGAGACCGGCGGCTCGTGTGCCACCAGGGTGCGGACGTCTCCGGGATGTTTTGCCACCAGCGCCAAGGAGTTGGTCGCCCCGCCGCTCGAGGCGAACATGTCGACCGGGCGACCGACCTTCTCGATGATCCGGTGAAGATCGTCGGCGTGCTCCTCCGGGGTCGAGGGCGCCATCATGTCGGGCTTGGTGCTCCGCTCCGACCCGCGGGGGTCGTAGGTAACGATCGTGCGATCGGGAAAGTGACTCGCCAGGGTTTCGAAACCGGCAGCGCCCATCGGTGAACCAACCAAGAAGAGAGGTGGTTCATCGCCGGCGCCACTCCGGATGTCATAGGTCAAGGTGGCGCCGGGAACTTCGAGCGTATAGGTCGTCATTTCGGTGGTGTTCATCTTTGCCTCCTTGATTGGCAACCGGTCATCCGATGCGAGCAGGGCCCTCGGCGAGGATGGCGTCGATCTGGCCGAGCGCTTGTTTCATGCCCTCCTCCATACCCATGGCGAGGACCTGTTCCATCGCCTCGGTGCTGGGGAAGCGGTTCTCGATCGACATGCGGGTCCGACCCCCGCCGATCGCCTCGATCGTCACCCGACCCTCGCCCTCGGGCAGGGCTTCATTGGGTGAGCCGTCCTCGTTGGCGAAGCCGTCGCGGAACACAAGCAGCCGCGGGGGATCGACCTCGACGATGTCCCAGTAGCCATGCGGCTGGTCGCCCTCGGGCCCGGTCATGTGGTACTCGGTCCGCGTGCCGGGTGAAAGCTCGTGGGTGGTAAAGGTGGCCGGGTAGGTCGGCGGCCCCCACCAGCGCTCGAGCTGGCGGGGATCGGCCCACAGCTGCCAGACCCGCTCGGGGCTGGCTTCGAACTCGGCGGTGATGGTCATGGTCAGGGCCTTGGGGTCCTTGTGGACGGCGGTAACGGTCATCGGTCAGCCTCCTCGCTGGTCTCGTTGATGATTTCGGTCATCCGGTCGATGCGCGCATGCCACAGGTCCTGGTAGCGATCGAGCAGGTTCTGGGCGATTCGGATGGCGCCGACGTTGGTGTGAACGACCTTGCGCCGGCCCCTCCGCCGCTTGGTGACCAGGCCCGCCCGCTCGAGGATGGCGACGTGCTTTTGCACGGCGGCAAAGCTCATCGAGTAATGCTCGGCCAACTCGGCGACGCCCTCCTGACCGTCGATCGCCCGGCGGACGATGTCGCGGCGGGTGGGGTCGGCCAGGGCGGCGAAGATGCGGTCGTGGTCGAAGATCACCGGCATTGATACAACCATACGGTTGTATCAATGCGTTGTCAACTCCTAACTCGTCTCGCCGCTCGGGGCAGCAACCACTTCGATATCACCACGCATCCCGTATTCGTAATGACGGGGGAGATGGCAGGCGAACTCGAAGCGCCCGGCCTGGTCGAAGGTGAAGGTGGTGATGGCCCGACCATTGGGATCGACCGAAACTTCTCCCGGGATCGACGGGTGCTGGGCCTCGGTTCCCCGGGAGTGGCGGCGATGAACCTCGGGCCCACCGGTGATGAACTCGTGGTGGATGGGATCACCGTTCACCACCAGAAAGCGGACCCTAGTTCCCTCGGCGATGACCAGTCGGTGAGGAAGAAACCGGGAATGCTCGATGTCGATTTGGACGGTGATCTCGCCGGGGCCGAGGGCGACGCTGTCGTCCTCGGCCACGGCCAACCGGTAGCCAACCGTGGTCACCAACGCCGTCACCAGCACTGCCATGAAGACCAGGGCCCGAAGGCGAGTCGGTGCCCGCTCGCTCATGAAAGCCTGCCAGTGACGAGACCGGTGCCGCGACGACGCCTGCTCAACCCCATCGCCACCACCACCAACCCGGCGGCAATGCCGGCCACGATCGGCCACAAGACCAATTGGCCGGAGGCGACCGAGATCACTTCCGGGGGTGAGACACCGGTATCGGCGAAGTCGGCCCTCTCGCCGGGACTCGCCGAAACCGCGAGGTCATAGTCGAGTTCGCCGGCTGGGGCATCGACGCTGAGATAACTGAGCCACATCTCCTCAGGCACCCACTCCATCCCCACGTCGGAGCGCAGGTCATCGAGGAGGAAGGAGCTGGCTGGCTCACTCCGCTGGAGCGTCATCCCGGTGCCACCGGCCAACAGATCGGGGTCATCCTCGGTGAGAAGGAAGACGTCGGCCTCGATGCGGGTGTCGGGATCGGCACCGAGGCCCAGGATCCGCACCGGAACCCAGGGGTCGTCGGTGGGGATGGTGGCCATGATCGGAGTGCTGTCGCCGGGCTCCTGGGCCAACTCGGTGGCCCGTTCGGCGTTGAAGCGAGCGGCCATGAACACCGGGCTTCGTCGGGCATAGAAGTCGAGGATCTCGGGGGCGTCGGGCGTGAGGAAGAAGCCGTGCTCGGCCGCCCAGGCCCCGACCTCGTCGCCGCCCCCGCGGAGGACGGTGATGTCGAGGGCGTCGATTTCGACCTCGAGCAAGACCTCGGCTCCTCCAACGGCTGTCGCCGCGTCGGCGACCGCCAGCTCCCGGGCCGGGGGCGCTACCTCGAGGGCGAGCCGTTGCAGGGTCCAATCACCGCCCCGCTCCACCTTGGTGGGAACATCGGGCAAAGGAATGATCGAACCCACTTCCTTCCCGCTTCCGACGAACTCAAAGGCGGTGACATAGCGCTCGATCCCGTCGCTATAGGCAGCCAGGGTCGTGGTCCGCACCAGCTGGATGGTCCCGTTCTCGCCCACCAGCCCACCACAGGCCAAGGCGGGAGCAGCCCCCAGGGTCAGGACCAAGGCCAATACCACTAGGGCCGGCCCTCGGAACCTCCTCGATCGAACCTGCGGCGAACTCATGGCTTCCTCCTTTGGAAGATGTGCTCGCGCTTGGACGGCGACAGGGATCAGGCGGTTCCGGGGCCCTGGGATGTAAGGGGGCGCCTCCACCCGGACACATAACATCGCGAAGTGCCCAGCTTGAGCACACCGCCTCGAGATATCGACTCGGGACACAAATTCGACTCGCTGTTTGCGGATCACTATCTCGCCGTATACCGGTACTGCCTTCGGCGTCTCGGCCCCGCCGACAGCGAGGATGCTGCCGCCGAGGTCTTCGCCGTCGCCTGGCGTCGGCTCGAGCAGGTACCGACCGGTGAGCCAGTCCGGCCTTGGCTGCTGGCCGTGGCCTACCGGGTGGTGGGGAATCACTACCGGGGGAGGAGGCGCCGGGTCAGGTTGTCGGCTCGGCTCGGGAGCGAACGAGAGCAGGTCGTGGAACCGGAGGCCTCCGATCCCGAAATTCGACTGCTCCGTCGGGCATTGGACTCGCTTCGATCCGCCGACCGCGAGTTGTTACGGCTCTCGGCTTGGGACGGCCTCTCGAATGCCGAGATTGCCGCGGTGATCGGCGTCAAACAGAACGCCGTCGATCAGCGGCTCTTCCGCGCCCGGGCGCGGCTCCGGGGGCGCTTCGACCAACTGATTCTTGAATCCTCAGGAGTAAACGCAAGGAAGGCAGCGACATGATCGAACTACTAGAACGAGCCGATCCAGCCGCTGTTGTCGAGGTCGACAAGGAAAGGCTGCGGGCGAAGGTCGACCAGGCGATTGGCCTGACTCCACGTCTTGCCCGGTCGCCCGCCAGTCGGAAGCGTCCGCTCTTGGCAGCGCTCGCCTCAGCCGCCGCGGTGACGGCCGTGGTGGCAGTTGTGATCGCCCTTCGACCGGAGCCTCAACCCGATGTCTTCCAATCCGTCATCCCCGCCCCGAATCGTCTCGGCCTACTTCCGGGTGTCGAGCAGGTGGTGGGGCTTGAGACCGGCGGCGTGAAAGGGATGGCAATCGATGGCGACACCATCTGGGTGCTGGAGTCGCTTCATCACAAGCTAAATCGAATTGGCGCCGCGGACGGGGCCATCGAAGCCTCCTACGAGATCGACGCCTACGCCGAGGGAGTGGTAGTCGGCGGTGGCTATCTCTGGCTATCGAGCTATGACCATGAGGGTGAGGTTCTTCGCTTCGATCCCGAGACGGGGCAAGTCGATCGAACCATCGCCTTGGGCGGCGCTCCCGGTTGGTCGGCCTGGTTTGGCGACAGCCTGTGGAT
Organism: Acidimicrobiia bacterium; assembly: GCA_035253825.1. Classification (GTDB taxonomy): domain Bacteria; phylum Actinomycetota; class Acidimicrobiia; order Spongiisociales; family ZC4RG35; genus JACCTH01. Next base: position 136,071 of record DATFBM010000029.1, read on the forward strand.
CAACAACGAACAAGGCGACCTCTTTCGAATTACGACGGCCGGAGCGATCACGTCGATGGGAACCGGCGAGGTCAAAGGCCAGGGTCTGGGATATCTATGGGTCAACGACCCCGCCACCGAGCTGATTTCGAGTATCGGACCGGACGGAGCCCGGGGGGAAATCGTGATCCCTACCCATCCCGGACTCGAGACCATGTCCGGATCGGGAGTGCGGCTTCTCATTGAGGCTGCAGGGAAGCTCTGGCTGATGGATGGCGATTATCCCTGGGGGACCAACCTCAGTGTCTTCGATCCCGACACCGGCGAACTTCGCACCTTCGGGGCGGTCACTTTTGGTCTCCACTCGATGATCGAGTTCGAGGGGAGGGTTTGGCTCACTTCGCACACCGATCATCTGCTGATTCGGATCGATCCCGAGACCGGGGAGGTTCGCCGCTACCCGATGCCGGGCAAGCCCGGTGGTTTGGTGGCCTCCGGCGGCTCCTTGTGGGTGGCGCTTCACCATCCCGGGGCCTTGCTCCGAATCGATCCCGACGCCGGATTGCTGGAAGCCGGCGACATCGTGGCCGATGACTGGAACCGATTCCCCCATCGGCTGCTGTGCACCGGAGGTGGGGATCTCGAAGGACCGACCATCATCCTCGAGCCTTACGACTGGATCGACTACGGGTCCTGGTCCGTCGTGCAAGCCCAATTGTTGAATCAAGGCCACGTGGTCTGCAGCAATGGCTATGTCGACGGCGAGGCGTCACCCGAGCAGCGGGCCGCGGCGTTGAACCAGGCGCTGATCGAGGCGGGGATCTCCGGTCCGTTCGTTGTCGTCGCCAACGGCGATGGGGTCCACACCATCCGCCTCTTTGCCGAAGCGCGCGATGACGTCGTGGGAGTCGTCCTCGTTGATCCGATGGCGGTCGGATTCGGGGACTTCCTTGAAGAGCAAACCGGCGACCACCCCCCATTTGCCGATCTCGATCCCGCAACTTCGGCCGCCCTCGATTTCGGCACCGTGCCGCTGGTCGTCGTCGGCCAGGATCCGGAGAAAGTCTTCCTGAGCCCGCAGTTCATAGCCGGTTTCGGTCCCGAAACAGCCCGGGTCGTCAACGACTACTGGCAGGACGGGTTGGCGTTCTACCGGGGACTGTCGACCAATGTAAGTTCAAGGGTCGCCGCCGGAACCGGCATGCACATGGTGATCTGGGATCAGCCGGGGCTGGTGGTCGAGGAAGTTCTCAACGTGATATCCCGAGGCGATTGATCGCGGTGTGAAAGCTGCGCTTGGGCTTGCCGACGACGAGGCGTACGCTCCCTGAGGTGACGCCTGCCGAACCCATCAACTGGTTGCTGGAACCACAGCAATCTGACCCCGCCATCCGCTGGCAGGTGATGCGGGACCTGCTTCATGCCCCTGAGAAAGAGTGGGAGGCCGAGCGCTCCCTGGTCGCCTCCGAGGGATGGGGAGCGCGCCTCCTCGCCATGCAACAGCCCAACGGGGGGTGGAGCACGGTTACCCAACCGAAGAGATTTATCGAGAGTCCCGATGGCTCGGCCACCCATGCCCTGGCGCTGCTGGCGGAGATGGGGCTTGATCCCGAAAGCGAAGTCGCTCGACGCACCGTCGAGGTGGTCGAGGATCAAGTCACCTTCTACGAGGGGAATCAACCGTTCTTCACCGGCGAGGTCGAGGCCTGCATCAACGGCCGAGTGCTCCAGGTGGGCGCCTACTTCGGTAGGCCCAACGAGGCTTTGGCCCAACGCCTCGTAGGCGAACAGCTGGCCGATGGCGGTTGGAATTGCGATGCTCCTCCCAGCACCCGGGGATCGTTCCACTCCACCATCTGCGTTCTCGAAGGTCTCTTGGCTTACGAACGGGCGGTGGGCGGTGGAGAGGGAGTAACCGAAGCCCGTACCCAAGGAGAGGAATACCTGCTTTCCCGCCAGATGTTTCGATCGTTGTCCTCCGGCGAAGTGATCGATTCCGAGTGGACGTTGTTCTCATATCCACCCGGCCACCACTACGACGTGCTGCGGGGTCTCGACTATCTACAGAGCGCCGGAGCAGTGCCAGACCACCGGGTGGCTGAGGCGGTTGGGTTGGTGGAGGAGAAGCGGACTCAGGCTGGCCACTGGTTGCTCGAGAACCCGCAGCACGACGTTCTCGATTTCGAGATGGAGATAGCCGGCGAGCCCAGCCGCTGGAACACACTCCGGGCGTTGCGGGTCCTCCAGTGGGCTCCGATCGGCTGAACGCAAGAACCAGTCCTCGGCGGCATCGACTAAACCGGACCGGTCATGCTCTCCAACGGGACCAAAGCCAAACTAAATGCCGGGGAGGTGGTCCTCGGCACGTTCATTCGGTACAACGACCCGAGCTTCACCGAATACGTGGCGCTCCAGGGGTGGGACTTCCTGGTCTTCGATGGAGAACATGGCACTCTCGAGCCGCACCAGGTTGAGGATCTCGTTCGAGCCACCGAACTACATGGCGTCACTCCCGTGGTGAGGGTTCCGACCAATCAGCCTCACCTGATTCTTCGTTACATGGACACCGGTGCTCACGGGCTTCACGTTCCCTGGGTCAACACTCCAGCTGAGGTCGAAGCGGCGGTGCGCTCGGTCAAGAATCACCCTCGCGGAGTTCGCGGGTTGGCCGGGAGCCGCGCGGCTGACTGGGGCATCGCCGAGCCACTGGGCGACTACACGGCTCGTTCCAACCGCGAGACATTGGTCGTCATCCATATCGAAACCGAGGAAGCGGCAGATGCGGTTTCGGACTATCTCGCCGTCGACGGCGTCGATGTGATCTTTCTCGGCCCGACCGATCTCTCGCAGTCGTTGGGCGTACCCGGACAACTCGACCATCCCCAGGTGGTGGCGGCGATGGAGCGAGTGGCCGATGTCGTCGTCCCCTCCGAGAAGGCCTTGGGAGTCTTCGCCGGCGATCTCGCATCCGCCCGTGGGTGGATCGAGCGCGGAGCGCGGTACATCGCCACCGACAGCGACCGATTGCTGCGACGAGGGATGCAGGATTACCTCAGTGAGGCGCGGCGATGACCGAAGGATCCAAAGCCATGCTCGGCCTCGGGGTCACCGCCGGGATTTCTGAGACCTTGGCGCGCGACCTGGCGAGTCGGTGCCAGGAGCTTGGCTACCAATCGCTCTGGTCCAACGACGGGGAGCGGGCGCCAGGTCTGGAAACGCTCGCTCATTTCGCGGTGGGGGCGCCAAACCTCGAACTCGGAGTAGGGGTGCTTCCTCTTGACCGGAATCCACCGGCCAAGATCAAAGCCGATATCGATCGCCTGGGGCTTGACCCCTCCCGCCTGTGGGTGGGGGTGGGGTCCGGCCAGCTGCGACCGCCGGTCGAGGCAGTTCGGCGGGGAGTGGAGGAACTGCGGGAACTGCTCCCCGAGGGGACAAGGATCGCCGTCGCCGCCATGCGTCCCCGGCTGTGTCGGTTGGGTGGCGAGATCGCGGATGCGGTATTGCTCAACTGGATGTTGCCCGCCCAAGCGGCAAGGGCCAGGATCTGGATGGATGCGGAAGATCGCACAGGAGACGAGAAGCCGGTGTTGGCTACCTACGTACGCGTCGCCGTCGGTCCGCAAGCGCAAGAGCGCTTGACTTTGGAGGAGAGTCGCTACCGCGTTATCAACGAAGGCCATCGCCGGCACTTCGCGGCCATGGATGTGGCCGTTGGCAGCGTCGGCATTGCCGCCTCGAGGCGAGCCGAGGTCGTCGACGGCCTTGAGCCCTATCGCTCGGCGGTCGACCTCACCATTGTCAGGGCTCTCGTCACAGGCGAAGAGGACTCCTTGATCGCTGTCGCCGAGGCTGCCGCGCCCACCTGACGACCGGCAGCGGCGATGACAGCGAAGCGATCTTTAGACGAAAAGCTGCACTTCGGCGGTGGAGGCGAAATCCAAGAAGGCAGCCGCCCCCGCCACCAGGCAGCCGTCGATCAGATCTTCTTCCTTGACTCCCATCACTCCCATCGTCGTCGAGCAGGCGAAGAACTGCACGCCCAAGCCCTGCGCCATCGAGATGAACTCGGAGACCGGGGGCATGTTGGCGTCCTTCATCCATTTCTTCATCATCAGAGTGGCGCCGGCAGTGGCCCCAGGAAGGGCGCCGAGCAAGTTGGGCATTTGAATCGGTCCGGCCGGATTGGCTAGCGAAGCCATCTTCAACTTCGGCGAACGCTTCCGATGGATCACGTCGAGCCCGAAGAAGGTGAAGTAGACCCCGGCTTCCCACCCCAGGCTGGCCGCGGTGGTGGCAAGGATCAGGGGTGGATACGCCTGGTCGAGGGTTCCCTTCGAGGCTACCAAGGCGATCCTTTTCCGCTTCTGCGGCGCCGATCCGTTCTGGTCGGTGACCACAGATGGTTCGTTGGAGAGGTTCTCTGCAAGCAGTGTCATGTCAGGAGCCCTTTCTGATCCAAAAGAGCTGCGTCGTCCCTTGGTCCTCAGCCGCCAGCAGCTCATCTCCGCGTTGGCGGGCCAGGGCGGGGATGTCCTGGAGAGAGCCACGGTCGCTTGTCACCAGCCGCAGCACCTGGCCGTTGGTCAGGCGGTTGAGCACTTGTCCCGCTTGATAGACCGGGAGCGGGCAGAGGAGCCCGGAGGTGTCGAGGATTTCGTCGTGGGCGAGGGTGTCGGTCATTGGTCATCCTTTCGTTGTGGGTGCTGGTCGAGGTATTGGGAGAAGAAACTGGCGTACTTGAACCCGGAATCAGGGGAGATGGCCACCGTCAGTGCCGGGTCATCGAGAGCCAGAGCGCCGGCGACGATGGCGCCGGTCGAGGGACCGACCATCAGCCCTTCCTGTCGAAAAAGATCCAAGGTCTTGGCGTAGGCGGTCTCATCGTCTATTCGCACTACCTGATCGATCACGGTCCGATCGAGGATCTCGGGTTCTGAGGCCTCGGCAAAAGACTTGAGCCCGGGAAGACGGTGGCCCGCATTCGGCTCCACCGCCACGATCCGAATCGATGGATCCTGCTCCTTCAGGAAGCGACCGACTCCGGTGATGGTGCCGCAAGTTCCGAAGCCGGCAACGAAGGTGCGCACCTGTCCTTGGGTCTGGCGCCAGATCTCGGGTCCAGTTGTCTCGTAGTGGGCAGAGACGTTGGCTGAATTAGAGTATTGATCCGTCCAGACGTAATCCTCGCCGCCTCGACTGCGGGCAATCGCTCGGGCCAAGGCGATGGCACCATCCCCGGGCAGATCCACAGGGCAGAGATCGTCCGGAGTCTCGAGGACCTCGGCGCCGAGCATGCGGAGCAGCACCCGCTTTTCGATCGGCGCTCCTTCCGGAATGGTCACCGTTACCGGGATCCCTTCGAGGCCGGCCAGGGCTGCCAGCGCCAGGGCAGTGTTACCCGAGGAGGCTTCGACCAGGCGCCTTCCGGCGATCTCCGGTAGAAGCTCTGAGAGCATGTAGGCCGCAGCCCGGTCCTTGATCGATCCGAAAGGGTTGAGCCATTCCAGCTTGAGATAAAGCGCCCGGGCCCCTGCGGTTCGGCCCAGGCGAACGATTGGAGTTGGTTGATCCGCATCGGGCAGAAGCTGGCGGACATCATCGAAGCGGCGGACCAGGGGGTCGGTCTTGAGAGTTGTCGATTCGAAAACAGTGGTCACGGTTTGCTCCCGGAAAAAAGAAACCCGCATCGGGTCGATGCGGGTGGGCGAAAGGATTCTTGTTGCGATTACTTAACAGGTCACCTCACCGGGCCGCACCCGGAAACGACAGCAACAGCAACAAACAACGGCGGCGATAGGCGACATGTGTGAGGGAAGTCTATACCGACGCCTCCCATAGCCAAGAGGAGACTGCGCTGCCTGTCTTGGCGACTAACGACGCTTGCCCACTTTGGTCTTGGTGCGCACCTTCGCATCGGTGAAGGGGATGATGGAGATGGTCCCGTCCACCTCGAGGCGGCCGTGTCAACCTTCGACAGCTCTCCGAAGCCGTGCTCGCGGGCCGCCTGCTCGAGGTCCTCCAGTTCGATGCTTTGCTGACGGAGGCGGTCCTTCATCACCTCGCCGCCGGAGATGAGGAGGACCGGCTCACCCTCGAAGACCCGCTGCAGCCAGCCAAACCGCGCCCGCAGTCGGGCGAGGAGCCAGTTGGCCACCAGCAACGTAAAGGCGCCGATCAGCCCTCCACCGACGGAAACGTCCGAACCCACCATCGAGTTTTGGAGGGCGTTGGCAATGAGGAGGATCACCACGAGGTCGAAAGGCGTCATCTGACCCAGTTCGCGTCGCCCCAGAAATCGCAGTCCCAGCGTCAAGACCAGATAAACCACGAGGGTGCGAACCACGAAACTCCACCATGGCTCGGTTGGGGCAAACATCGTTTGAGCCTATCGCTCGACCCCGCCGTCGGTCGGGGCCAGGTTCCGATAGATCGCATACTTGAGCCGACCCGCATGTTCTCTCGTCAACCAGGCTTCGGAGACTCGGACGGTCAGCCAAGAAGACGAGCCATGGGCGAAAGCGATGAACGATGTATAGGGCGCCTTGGCCATCGGACCGACGAATCTGATCGTCGCCATCTCGGCGTCGGCCCATTCATCCAATGAACGCGGAAGCCTTCCCAAATTGCTGAGCGATCGGGTGTAACGGTTTCGAACCCCACTCTGGACCATCCATTCCACCCCCCGGTTGATTAGCGGGATCGGCATCCACCTCCATGACCGGGCCATTAGCTCCGGCCCGAGGCCCTGGGAGTTGGATTTGGTGATGGCCATCTCGGCGGCTGCCTGCTCGATCAGCCGCTCGATGGGCCGCGCATCCGGATCTCTTATCGCCACCGCCTCGACCCCGCTGAGATTGCCGATGCCGCGGGCGACTCCAAAGCCAGGTCGGAGATCTTGCGCGACCAACCACACGCTGGCTCCCTCCTCCGAGCCGAACGTCTCGACCCACGCCGCCTCCAAGACTCCCACCAGCACCGAATCGACCGACCAGTTGCGGCTTCGGCGTAGTCCTTCAAATGCCGCCAGGACAGGTCCGACTTCGAAGGCGACGTAGTCGGGAGCGGGACCGTCCGGTGGGTTGGGTGAGGGATCGACATGGGCCGAGCTAGGCAGTCGACGCCATCGATCGAGGCCTCTTGCGACAACCCTTTGGCGTTGCAAGAAGTCCAGCCGGTCTTGCGGAGCCAGCCCTTCAACCGTGCGCGGTGACCAGTCTGCGTCCGGTGGCCGATGAGCATTTGACACCCGGCCGACGTAGAGGCGGCGGAGGTCCTCGAGCAGCAACACGCTCGCCACCCCATCGAAGGCTGCATGGTGAGCGGCGAGGACGAATCGAAAGCCGTCGGCCGTCTCGATGGCCGAGAGCCGGACCACAGCCTCACGGCTCAAATCAACCGGGACAACAAGGTCGCTGGTCGACGCCTGATCGACAAGACGCATCGGTGCCAAATGGCGACTCGGCCTCCAGGTGGAGTCGAGGTCGACCTCGAGACCACATCGAAGGATGGGATGAACTTCCGCCAAATCCTGCCAGGCGCCCTCTAAAGCCTCGAGGTCGACCGTTCCCACCAGGTCCCAAATGACGTGAAATGCCACCGGCGAGGTTCGGTCAAGGATTGCCATCGACCGGTCGGTCGGGCTTACGGCGAAGTATTCACCGTCTCCGCTCGCCACACCACCATCAAAGCAGGAGGTCAGGCCGTGGAGCTAGTGTCGGCCTGCAGTGGGGGAGGGTCCCCTGCTGGGAAAGCAGCTCATTTCCATCAGGCTGCTCGAGCACGAAAGAGGCGATGCCCGAACTCGCACTTCTCTCGCTTCGTTCCCGCACGAACGCGGAGGAATGGAACGAACACGTCTTCGCTCCGCTTCACATCGAGCCACTCGAGCCCTCGAGGGCGATCGAGCACTTGGCAGACCTCCCGATGCGCGAATTCGGCGTGGTGCGCCGGCTCGATGTCATCTACGACATGGCGCAGGACTCGACACTTCTCGACGACCCGGCCACCAGGAAGTTGGTTGCCTCCGTAGTCGGGGAGGAGCAGAGCGAGGAGGCATGGAACCTGGCACGCGAGGTCTCATTGGCGGGCGGGCTCGACGATCTCATCCGTCGGTTCCAGAGCGAAGGAATGATCAGCCCCCACCTCAACGCGATCAAAAGACCAGTGTGCGATGCCCGAAAACTCCCCGACGGATCGATCGAGATCACGGCGTCCTACGAGACCGAAGGCGTGGTCAAAGATTTCCTCTTCGGGGCCGACCCCATGAACTGGCCGGCCTGTAATCCGTTCTTCGTGGCCATGAACCGTCGCGGGGGATTTTTCAGCCTGCCTCCAGTCGACAGTGTCAATGGCCGGGGCTACGGGTCTCGAGTTGAAGAGATAGTGGGGGCTCCGCCTTTCTTCACCTGGACAACGTTTCTCAACGTCAGGTATTTCGTGGCCAAAGCCGCGGTGGGGATGGAGTTCGACATAACCAGCGGCGGCGATGGCGCCATCGATGTCGATCACGGCTTCGTGGTGGTCGAGGAGCGACCAAACCAGATGGTCAACATCCGCTCCGAGAAGACGGTGCGCTTTACGCAGCTGCCAAACGCTCCCGCCGAGTTCGCCTGCTCTCTGGGCTGGATCGACATGATGGCCGGGATGGCTCTTTGTGAAGGCGATTGTCTCCAAGACCTCACCAATCTGGCGGAGACGTCGACCCGCGCTCACGCCGATCGGATAACGAGGGCCTGCGAGGAGGCCATGGCCGGGAAATATGGAGTCAGCGAAATGGTTCGGGACACCGCCGCCTTTTGGAGTCAGGTGATTTCCGATACCGTCGTTGCCGGTGTCGTGACCGGCAAATACCTGGCGCGCTATGCCAGAGGTACCAAAGAATCGCAAGGACCTTCGCATGAGTAGCTCACCGCACGGAGACCAACGGGCCGCTTGGGATGGCCTGATCGATGTGGCCTTCGAAGCACTCCATGGAAGCGCCGGGCAGGTTTCCCGTCTGGCAAACGATCTCATGGCCAGCGACGTGGAGGTCGACGTTGCTCGGGAGTTGGCCGAGTTCTGGACCCGAGCTGGCGCCGATACGGCGCGAGCCTTCAAGGCCGCCCAGGGATTGATCGATCAAATGGGCTCGGTCGAACCGCAACCACAACCCCAACCGCAAACAAGCGCCGGACCAGCCGCTGCCACCGGCAGTGCCCCCGCCGTTTGCATCGATCATCAGATTTTGGGGCCGTTTCGCGCTGCGGACGTCGTCCAGCCGCAGCCGCTTCGCCGTCGCGGCGACACTCAGCCGTCGATCACCAGCGATCGGATTACGTTTAGCCCTGCCAACGTGTCACGGAGCGCGACCGAACTTCAGATCACGGTCGACTGCGGCGGGGTTCCGCGGGGGATTTACACCGGATCGCTGCGGGTCGGTGCGGACGAGTATCCGTTCAACATCTACCTCGACCCGCAATGATTCCGCTTCTTCGCCCAGCCGGCGGTTCCCCCCTCCCCGGCTTCGCCGGTACTCCCCCCTTCGGGGGGAGAAACAGTGGAATTGTTTCCTCCCCCAGCGAGCGAAGCGAGTGTTGGGGGAGGTGTCGCCGCAGGCGACGGAGGGGGTGGGGGTTGCTAACCCTCCCACCCGGCGTCTGATCATGAACGCGGGAACCGTGACCCGGCGGCGGCCGACCGTTCTCATTTGTGACCTGGTCGAATCGAGTCGCATCACAGAAAGGCTCGACAGCGAGGCTTTTTGGAACGTCCTCGTTGCCTTTCAAGATGTCTGCAATCAGGTGATCAGTCGCTTCGACGGCTACATCAACAAGTCCTTAGGCGATGGCCTCATGGTTTTGTTCGGTATACCCCGGGCCCACGAGGATGACGCCCGCCGGGCGGTGTACACGGGACTGGGGATCGTCGAGTCGGTTCGGATGCTGGCGCCGTCGGTTTTCGAGCGGCACGGAGTGGATCTGGCAGTACGGGTTGGCATCCACACCGGCGATGTGGTCGCAGGCGAGGTCTTTGGTATGACTGAGGTGGCCGGCACGGTTCCCCATCAAGCTGCTCGCATCCAGACTGAGGCGGCCCCGAACTCGGTGGTGATCAGCCGCCAGACCGAGCAATTGGTCTCGGGCTATTTCGACTTGCGAGAGAAGGGGCTGGTTCCACTCCGCGGTTTTTCCAAGCCGGTCGAATTGTTCGAAGTGCTGCGCCCGCTCGAGGTCGAGGGGCGGCTGGAGGCCCTCGGGGGCCCGTTAACGCCGATGGTGGGACGCCAGCGCGAGCAGGCCCAGTTGTTCGACCTCTGGCAAGCCACCAAAGCCGGTAGCGGCAAGGCGGTGCTGATTCGGGGAGAAGCCGGAATCGGCAAGTCTCGCCTCGCCCGCTTCATCCGCGACCTTTCGGCACGCACCGGTGGCGGGCCTCTGCAAGGAGCATGCTCGCCTTACTACAACTCGACTGCTTTCTACCCCCTCGCCCGCATGTTGAGTCGGCGATGTGGGTTCAACCCCGATTCGGATAACGCCGAGCGGCTGGCCCTGCTCGAGCACGAGGTGAAAGAGGCCGGGCTCGATCCGGCCAGCGTCATTCCCTATCTGGCTCCGATCCTCTCCATCGATTTGGGAGACGAGGGTCGCTATCCATCGCCGCGCCAGGACGCCTCCAGACTCCGTCAGGCGACCATCGAGAGCTTCCAGCGATGGTGGGCGGGCCTGGCGGCGGCCGAGCCCCGGGTGGTCTTGATCGAAGACTTGCATTGGGCCGAGCCGTCCTCATTGGAGGTGATCGAGCACGCCCTGACCGACCTTCCACCCGGTCTTCTTCTGGTGTTGACTGCCCGCCCCGAGTTTCGGGCCGAAGGCTGGGCCGCCCGGTCGGCCGTCATCGATCTCAAGCCCCTGGCCCTGGACGACCGTCACCGGATGATTCGATCGATGAAGGCTGGCGATCTTCCCGATTCTCTGGCCAACGAGATCGCCGAGCGCAGCGACGGTGTGCCCTTGTTCGTCGAGGAACTGCTGTGGTCGGTGTGGGACCCCAATTCGGCGGGAACGGGAGGCAACCGCGTCCCAGCAACCATCCGCGACCTGCTCGTCTCCCGTCTCGAGGCCGCCGGTCCCAACCCCCGGCTGGCCCAAGCGGCAGCAGTGATCGGCAGCCGGTTCGAAGTCGACCTCCTCAGCGACGTCATCAAGATTCCGGCGTCGCAGCTGCGGCTCGAGCTCGAGTCGTTGGCCAGCAAAGGGATCCTCGAAACCCAAGGCCTCGGGGATGAACGGCGTTTCGCCTTTCGTCACTCTCTGATCAGAGACGCCGCCTACGAATCGCTCCTCCCCGAGTCGGCGCGAACGCTGCATGCCGAAGTCGCCACCGCTCTCCTGAGCCGACTGCGATCAACCTCTCCTCCCGATCGGGGGGTCATCGCCTTTCACTTCGACCAAGCCGGGCGCTCCGAAGAGGCAGTTGCCTTCTACGTGGAAGCCGCCCAAGCAGCTCAATCGGCGGGGGCCTACGCCGAGGCGCTCAGCAAGCTCGACCGAGCCCTGGAACTTATCCGCGACTGGCCCGCAGGTGAGCCGCAGGCGCTGTCGGAACTAACGGTGCGAGTGCTGAAGGCGGCCAGCCTGGTGGCCACGTCCGGGTATGGCTCTGAGGCCGCCCGTGAAGAGTTCGAAACCGCCCTCGGGCTCACCGAATCGCTCGGTCCCCGGCTTGAGAGCATCGGTGTGCAACTGGCAATCATGGCCTATGCCACCGTCCGCGGCCTCCGCGCCAAGGCCGGCGAGATCGTCGAGGGATTGAAGGAACGACTCGCTCAGGCCAGCGCTGACGAAGCCACGTTGTACGGGGCGGAAGTGGTCGTCACTGACGCCCTCCATCAATACGGGTTGGGCAATTATCAAAAGGCGCGCGATCAGTTCGAACATGCCATCCAACTTTTCCGCGCCAGGCCGACCGGTTTCGACACCTCACCTTTGTGGACCCTTCCCAACAGTCCCGAGGTGGCGGCATATGCCCAGCTGGTCCCGGTGCTGTGGGTGCAGGGGGAGAGGGAGGCGGCTGTCCAGGCGGCGCAAGAGGCGCTCGAGTTGAGCGGCCAGCTCGGCTTTCCCGCCGGACCGTTCAGCGAGGCCTACAGCCGGGCCTATTTGGGATACATGTATCAGCTGGAAGGCGACTTCCGCCGGGCGGTGGACGAGTTCCGGACCGTCACCAATCTCGGCACCCGGCATGGGTTTGCGATGTGGGAGAACCTGGGCTCGATCCACGCTCTCATCGCCGCCGCCCACCTGGAGCCGACTCCCGAGACGGTGGGCGCCATCGGGCACACGCGCTTGTTGTTGCATCAACTCGGCGTTTCCTCGTTCCAGCCCTACTTCTTGACCGCCCAGGCGGAACTGACTGCGCGCCTCGGCGATCTGCCGACCGCTCTTCATCTCTTCGATGAGGCGGTGAAGATGAGCGATGAGATCGAGGAACGCCACTATCTGACCGAGACTTTTCGGAAGCGAGCCGGGGCCCGGGCTCGTAAGGGTGGCGATCACCGGGCCGTGGCCTCCGATTTGGTCAAGGCGTTCGAGCTTGCCCGCGATCAGCACGCATATCTCTTCCAGGTGCGAGCGGCGATCGACATGCACCAGCTCCTCGAGCCCGGATCACGGCCCCCATTGGCGTCGGAGGCGCTGACTTCGTCGCAGCTGGAACTTTCGCCTGGCTATCCGGAAGCCGAGGTAGCCGAGGCCCTGCTATCGGCCATTAAATAGTGACGGCCAAGGAAGGGGCGGCCGGCGAGAAGATCGCCATCCTCGGGGGAGGCGTGGCCGGCTTGGCGGCCGCCTGGCGGCTGTCCGAACCGGGCTGGGAGGAACGGTTCGCATCGATCACCGTTTACGAGCGGGGATGGCGTTTGGGGGGCAAAGCGGCGAGCAGCCGCGGAACCCATGGGCGGATCGAGGAACACGGCCTCCACGTGTGGCTGGGCTACTACGAGAACGCGTTCCGGCTCGTCCGCGAACTGTATGCCGAGCTCGACCGCCCCACACACCGGCCCGATGCGCCCTTCCAAGACTGGAGCGATGCCTTCAAACCGTCCAACGACATCGGTCTCGAGGATCTCCACGCCGGCCGCTGGCGCCACTGGGTGGCCACCTTCTCCCTGAACGATCGACTCCCGGGGGAGCCCGACGCCGCCAGCGGTCCGATGAGCGTGCTCGAGTTTGTCCGCCAGGCGGTGCGGCTTCTGGCCGACTTCTACGAGTCATTGGACACGCCCTCGTCATGGAGGGGATCGGTCCGGATCAGCGCCAGTCCCATCCCCCCCGGGCCTTCGCCTCAGGATGCAGGAGCGAGGAAACTGATCGCCTCGTTGCTGGCCGCCGCCATCGAAGGACTGAGCGTTCTCCGGTCTGAGCAGCGACTGCTGGCCCGGGACCTTCCCTTTCTGGAGCCGCTCGGCCCCGTCCTCGACCGAATCCACCGCCGGCTTCATGAGCTGGTGGTGCGTGATGAGTCGGCGCGCAGGTTGTGGTCATTGGCCGACTTGATCGTCACCACAGTGAGGGGCATCCTCGCCGACGGGCTCCTCACCGACCCCCGCGGTTTCGCGGCCATCAACGATGAGGAATACCGCGCCTGGATCAGTCGGCACGGCGCCTCCCCCGACACTCTCGACTCCCCGCTGGTGCGCGGGGTCTACGACCTCGTCTTCGGTTTTCAGGATGGCGACCCCGAGCGTCCTCGATTCGCGGCTGGGTTGGGACTCTTCCTCTCCGGCAAGCTCTTCTTCGAATATCGGGGGTCGATTTTCTGGAAGCTTCAGGCCGGAATGGGCGACGTCCTCTTTGCCCCTTTGTACGAAGCGCTGGCGGCTCGAGGAGTTCGCTTCGAGTTCTTCAGCGCAGTGGAGAACCTTCGCCTTTCAGCAGACGGCCGCTCCATCGTGGCAGTGGAAATCAATCGCCAAGTGCGGTTGCCAGGCGGCGCGGACAGCTATCAACCACTCATTGAAGTCGGGGGCCTGCCGGGATTTCCCGCCACCCCCAACCTCGGCCACGACGAGGGAGTCAACTTCGAGTCGCTCTGGGCATCGGCCCCCGGGTCGGCTCGGGAAATCCTGCAACTGGGACGTGACTTCGACCGGGTGGTCTTCGCCATTCCCATCGGCATGGTCCCCTACGTCTGCCAGGACTTGATCTCACACCATCCCAAGTGGAAGGCGATGGTCGATCATCTCGGCACCGTGGCCACCCAGGTCTTTCAGCTGTGGCTCACCGCCGATCATCGAGAGTTGGGCTGGGACCGACCCGGGGTCACCATGACCGGCTATCTCAAACCGTTCGAGACCTGGTCTTCGATGGAACACCTACTGGCGGTGGAGCAATGGCCGGCGGAGGACCGCCCCCAGACGGTGGCCTATTTCTGCAACGCCCTCCCCACGGCCGGTCTCCCCGATCGTGATGATGTCGACTTTCCCAAGCGCGAGCACGAGCGGGTCCGGGAGAATGCGGTGGTGTTCCTGGAGGAGGCAGTCGGGCACTTTTGGCCGGGGGCGATCGATCCTCGCTCGGGCTCGTTCCGCTGGGATGTGCTGGCCGGAGCCGGTGAAAGGGAAGGAGAGGATCGCTTCGATTCCCAGTTCTGGAGAGCGAACGTCGACCCCTCGGAACGCTACGTGCTCTCCCTCCCGGGCAGCGACAAGTACCGGCTGCGGAGCGATCAGAGTGGCTATGACAACCTGGTGCTGGCGGGGGATTGGATCGACTGCGGTCTCAATGCCGGGTGTCTGGAAGCGGCGGTGATGTCGGGCTTACAGGCCGCCAACGTGATCGAGGGACGGCCGCTTACCGAGCGCATCGCCGGCTACTACATGGATTGGGGCAAATAGATTTCCGAGCCAGACGAGATTCGCGCCTTGGGGTTTCGGGCCGCCTCCGAGGTGGTGGATCGTTTCATCCGCCTGATGGGAGACGACCCCCGACCGCCCCGCCAGCCGGTCGGCGACGATCGCTCCGCCGCATTTCGCCAACTCCGGGCCGACCTGGCTCGCGCGGTAGACGCCAACTTGGATCTCGTTCGCCGCGCATTCGACCTTTACGCCGGGGCGGTCGACCGACTCATCGGAGGCGGAGAAACAGATCGCCATTTCAAAATGCCGGCGGTCCTGGCAGGCCATCGAGCCTCGTCGACTCTCTGGATCCACAACACGGCTGCGGCCGCTGCTGCGAGCTTGCGCGTGCACGGATCGGATCTGGTCAACCACGAACGGAACACCATTCCCGCCGCGGCCTGGCGCTTTGAACCAGACGACATTGACATCGCCCCGCCCGGGGCCAGCCTGCCAGTGGGCGTCAGCCTTGATGTAAGCGACGACACTGCCCCCGGGATCTATCGCGGTCACGTCTTCGTGACCAACCTCCCCGGCGAGTACATGACAGTCGAGATCGAAGTGGTGCAGCTCAACCAGGAGCAGCAATGGCGGGATCGGCAACGAGCTTCGTAGAAGACGCCCTCGCCAGCCATCGGGTTCAGATGGCAGACGTCCTGACCCGATACCTGCCCGATCGGGAGCCGCGCCGCTGGCTTTACGACCTGGTGGCGACCTATCCCTCGCGGGTGGGAAAGGGGATTCGCTCCAGCCTCTGCGTGGCCACATGCCGGGCGTTCGGAGGTACCACCGAGGAAGCGATGCCGTCCGCGGCGGCGATCGAGCTCTTGCACAACGCCTTCCTGGTTCACGACGACATCGAGGATGGCAGCCTGAGTAGGCGTGGCGAGCCCACTCTTCATCGACAACACGGAGTGCCGCTGGCGGTGAATGCCGGAGACGGCCTGGCGGTCGTGGGGCTGACGCCCCTCCGCGACAACGTGAGAGTGTTGGGATCGGTGATGAGCGAGCGGGTCTTCGACGAGTTCCAGATGCTGCTGCATCGGACTATCGAGGGCCAGGCCATCGAGCTCGGCTGGCGGTCGGAGAACGTCTTGGCGCTGACTCCGACCGACTACCTCGACATGGTGCTGCTCAAGACCTGCTCCTACTCGACCATCTTCCCGCTCCGAATCGGGGCCTTGATCGGATCCTGGGGCCGGGCCGATCTCGAGCCCCTAACCCGCTTCGGCTTCTATCTCGGAGCCGCCTTCCAGATTCGCGACGACCTCCTCAATCTCGAGGGACGTCCGGAGCGGTACGGAAAAGAGATCCTCGGGGATCTTTACGAAGGCAAGCGGTCCCTGATGATCATTCATTTGCTCTCCGTGGCCGACGAGGAAGAACGAGCCTGGCTCGACTCGTTCCTCTCCGCTGCCCGTGGGATGCGATCCACCGAGCAGGTGGAGGCGATGTTGGAGATGATGAGAGATCACGACAGCATCGAGTTCGCCCGCGAGTTCTCGAAGGGAGTGGCGGCCGCCGCCCGGGAAGCTTTTGACATCGCCTTCGAGGGTCTCCCGCCGTCGGAGGATCTGCGCTTTATCCGGGAGTTGATCCCCTACATGCTCGACCGCGATCTCTAACTAGAGGGTGGCGAGGGTCACGTTGGGGAGAGAGGGTCCGTAGGCCGCCCGAAGCCGGACCTTGTGCTCGAGGGCCTCGATCACCGGGCGAGCGAAGTCGATCTCGCTGATGGTGCCGGCGCTGCCGAGGCCACCCGGACTGAAGACGTTCACCTCCATCAGCTTGTCCCCGACAATGTCAAGACCCACCAAGAACATCCCATCCTGGATCAGCTTGGGCTTGACCATGTCCACCAGCGCCAGCATCTTGTCGGTGACCTTGGCCGCCACCGCCTCGCCGCCGACGTGCATGTTGGAGCGCACATCAGACTCCGAAGGCACTCGGCGGAAGGCGGCGTATTCACCATCGACCACCAATGGCTCGCCGTTCATCACGAATAGCCGCACGTCGCCTTCATCGGCGTCCTTCAGGTACTCCTGGGCGACGATGTAGCCGTCGCGGATCAGGGTCTCGATCATCTGGTTGACGTTCTGATCGCCCGCTACCAGGAACACTCCTTGACCGCCCGATCCCTGCAGAGGCTTCAGCACCGCCTTCCCCTTGCAAGCCTGGATGAACTCGCGGATGTCGTCCTCGTTCCGCGAGATCAGCGTCTTCGGGCGGACCTCCTCGGGAAAGTGCTGGAAGTAGGTCTTGTTGACCGCATCGGCGAGATGGACCGGGTCGTTGACCACCAGCACCCCGTGAGCGGCCGCCACCTGACCGAAGAGAATCCCCGATGTCTGCGCCCAGGGCCGATCGTTGGCGTCCTCGGAGGGATCGTTTCGCAGCATCAACACATCGAGTTCATCAACCACGATCTTTTCGTTGGAACCCTTTTCCTCGCTTTGCACGTCCTCGAGGAAGTTGGCCAACGAGCGGTAGGACTTGTTCGCGGGTCCGGCGGCATCGGCGATGATCTTTCCCTCGACGTTCTGGGCGAGATCGCCAATCCCGATCAGCCACACCTCGTGGCCGAGATTGCGGGCGGACATCGCCAGGCGAGTCGTCGTGTACTGGGGTTTCTCCGAGCCAACCTGGTTGACGACAAAGCCGACCTTCATGCAGCCCGACCTCCGAGATCGATGAGTTGAGCCCCATTCTTAATGGCCTCGAGTTTCTCCTCGGTGCCAATCTCGTCGAGGAAGGCAGGACGCAGCGGTGCTTCCCCCAGCACCCCCCGGGCGGTGAGGTCGGCGACGAGAGGGATGGCCTCGAAGCTGATCTTGCCCACGTAGAGAGAGTCGAGCTCGGTGCCGGTACGGAGGTGCTCGAGCAAACGCATCAAACCGCGAAGGTAGATGGCGTCTTTGGTGGTGCCTCCGCCGCGGAAGGCGCGCATGACGGTGGTGAAGGCTTCCCGGCGGGTAAAGCCCAGGTCCACCAGCACCTCGTGAGTATCTCGAAAGCTTGCTCCCCGGCTGCGGAGGTGAGCAGCCTTGACCCGAGAGGCGAGGGTGCGGAGCCGGGAGTGAGCGATCCCGCCGGCGAGGTGCTCTCCCAGAACCCCGAGCGCCTCCTGCAACTCGTCATAGCCGGCCAGACCCAGAGAGAGCATCTGCAGCGGTTGGTCGCGACCGTTGGCGAAGGTGAGAACGTGGGTGCCCACCTCGTGGGCAAGGAGACCGGGCACGTCCTCTGCCGCCACCCGGGTCCGCGTCCCTATATAGAGGTCTCCGGCTTCGACCAGCACCCCGGGGCGGGTATCGCTGAGGTGAACCTTGGCCGCCAGCTCGGGATAGGTGGTCCGGTAGCGGGCGATCTCCTCGGAGGCGACGGCGGCGAATTCCTCGGCGTTGAGGACCACCTCGGCGGTTTCCTTCGGAGCCGGCGCTCGCAGGATCTGCTCGGCGATGGCCAGGGTCTGGTCTTCGACGTGGCCGAAGAGCTCGACCGCCACGAAGAAGGCCTGCTCGGTATTCCGGTTGCGCAGAAGCTCGAGACGGAGACGAAGCTCCTTTATCAAACCTTCCGCCAGGTGGGCGACGGTGGGGTCGTCGGTCGAGGTGGGATCGACGGCGTCGAGCTGGATGGCGATGGCGGCGAGGTCGGGGAGCTCGCGGTAGAGAAACACTGGCTCCTCGCCGGCGATGAAGGCAGTCCGAGCCTCGGGGACGTTGATCGGGGTCACCAAGCTCAGCAGGGGCAACTGTCCCCCGATCTCGGCCAGGGCCAGGTCGACCTTGAGGTCAGCCTCAGTGACCGGCAACTGCTCTCCAGGCTTCCGTGATCGGGTCGACGGTGGCCAGCAGGGCGGCGCGCAATTCCTTCTGTATCAGTTGGAAAGGCTCCCCGGACCACTCGTCCATCCATACCTTTTTGAGTTCGATCGCCAGCGCACAGCCATTTGCGCGATAGCGCTCGTTGACCCAGGCGGCGAGCTGGCGGCCTCGAAACTTGACATTCTGACGAGCATCGATTGCCTCCCCTCCGACGAATTGCCTAGCCATTGATTCACAGAAGGCTTCAGCCACCTGACGCCACCGAGCCGGGAGCGATCCGGTTCCCAGATTGACCACCGGGTTCTCCTCCGGTGGGGCGGGAGCAGCGGCGGGCCCATCCCGGCGATGGTTGTAGGAATGGAGGTCATAGAGGACAAAACCGCCCCGGGTATGAACGATCTCATCGAGCCAGCCCCCGAGGTCGTGGTAGAAGCCGTCGTACAGCCGGAGTGATTCCTCCCGGATCGGTGCCGGGAGCGGAGACGACCAAACCTCGAGTCCCCAGGACTCTTCGGCATCGGCGTAGACCGCGATCTCGCGGGGTCGGTTGAGGTCGACCTCGAATCGGGAACGATGGACGATGACCGAGTCGGGAAAGGGGGCGGCGAAGAAGTCGGTGAAGGGATCCTCTTCCCGCAGCCGGGTGGCGGGATCGAGAGCCATGTGCGATTCCACCTCGGGGCGGAGATCGTGGCCGTTGTGGATGGCGGTGGCCACCACCGCCCCAAGCTCGGTCGGGGAGCGCTCAAAGGTCGCGAATGGCATTTGCTGGCGTTACCCACAAGGCGGCCGAATCAGCCGCCGAAGGAAAAAATGATCAGTTAGGTTGAACGCTGAGCAGTATTCGTGTACACCAACCTGCCCGCTGGATGACCGTGCTTCGGGGCTGGTCACAGTCCAGAGAAGGAGGAGAGCCGTGACGAGGAGTACCAGGATCGTTCACGCGGCGGTGGCACTGGCGTTGGTGGTGTCCGCCTGTGGAGGCAGCGGAACCGACACCACCTCTGCCACGATCACCACGGCCGCACCGCAGAGCACCACCACCGCCGGGGCCGAGACCACTTCCCCGCCCGAGACGACCGCCGCTCCCAGCGGGGAGCCGATTGTGGTGGGCAGCACCTTGTCCCTGACAGGTGCCTTCGGCCCGACCGGTGTCATCCATCAGATCGCCGGAGAGCTATTCGTCGACCGCCTCAACGATGCCGGCGGCCTGCTCGGCCAACCCGTCGAGTGGGACCTGCGGGACGACGAGTCGGTGACCGACAACGTGGCGACGCTCTACGAGCAGCTGATCGGTCAAGACGGAGTCGATTTGATAATCGGCCCCTACGCCACTCCCAACATCCTGGCCGCGATGCCGATCGCCGAGCGACACGGGTTCGTCCTGCCCCAGCACACCGCGGTGCTAGCTCCGACACTGACCTATCCCTGCCAGTTCCCGGCCTGGTCGATCGGGTTCGAACCCAATGCCTTTATTCCCAACCAGCTCGCCGACGCCATGGACAGCTTGGGTGGGGCTGTCGAGACCGTTGCCCTGGTGACCAACCAGTCCGGGTCGGCGGCCTTCGTCACCTTTGGACGCCCTGACGTAGAGGAGCCGGCCGCCCAGACCATCTTCCCCGAGCGGGGTTATGAGGTGGTGGCCAATATTCCTTACCCGCCCGGCAACACGGAATGGGATGCCATCGCCGCCGAGGTTCGCCAGGCCGACCCTGACCTTCTAATGATCAACGGCCTTGGCGTGGATGCCAACGGGCTGATCGAGGCCATGTTGGCCCTCGATGGCTACCGGCCGCCGATGATCTTCGCCTTGTTCCCGGCTCCGGGACCGTTGCTGGCCCTCGGGTCGAGCAGCGGCATCGAAGCCCTCTCCGTCTCGATCTTCGAGCCCAATGAGGCCATCCTCGCCGAAATGGATCCCTCCGTCACCGAGATCGTGGAGGAATTCGCCGAGCGCGCCACCGCCGCCGGCGTTCCCTACACCGTCTTCGAGACCCAGGCGGCGGCCTCGTGGAACGCGTGGGAGATACTTGTCCAAGGCGTTGAGGGGGCGGGGTCATTGGACCACCAGGCGATTTGTGACTATCTGCACGAAAGCGGAGCTGACCTCACTTTTGCTGGTCCGGTTGAGTTTGACGAGTCGGTCAACAACTTCTGGGAAACAAATCTGGGAATCAAACAGATCCAGGACGGCGATTGGGTCATGGTGTGGCCCGCCGAGAGAGCTGCTGCTGAACTCAGAGGCCCCACCAGCTGATACCCGAAACCGGCCATGGGATCGGGTCGCTCATCGGCTAGTGGGCGACTCGGTCCGTAATCAACGGAGGTTCAAGCCCTCCGAAGTGAGTGCGCCATGAATGTCCTCCAGGCCGGGCTGGCCGGCGCCCTCGGCGGCAGCCTGTTCGCCCTGATGGCCCTCGGCCTTTCATTGACCTGGGGCTTTCTCAAGGTAATAAACCTCGCCCACTTCGGCCTGATCCTTCTTGGCTCCTACCTCACGTTTGAACTCGCCACGACCACTCCATTGGGACCCATCAACACCCTTTTGGTGACCGCACCGGTTCTGGGCGTGTTGGGGGCGGCCATCCATATCGCCTACGAACGCTTCGAGGTCTCCGAGCTGAGTTCGTTGCTGGTTAGCTACGGGTTGCTCATCATCCTCGTCCAGGTGGTCCACAACATATGGAGCGCCGATTTCCAGCGGATGGACGCAATGGTCAATCCCTATGCCACTCGCTCGATCAGGCTGGGTGACCTGGGCTTTCCCCTTCCCACTCTGCTGGCGGCTGGATTCGGGTTGGTGCTGGTGGTTCTGGTCAGCACCATCGTCAACCGAACCTATGCCGGCCGGGCATTGCGCGCATTCGGGCAGGACCGAGAGATCGCTTCGGCGTTCGGAATCGATCACCGCCTGATCGGTATGGCGTTGGCCGGTGTGGCGGGGGCCAGCGCCGCCATCGCCGGGATGCTCTTCGCTCTGCGCGGCACCATCACTCCCGACGCCGCCTTTGAATGGGTGGGGCTGGTGTTCGCCATCGTCATCCTTGGGGGGATCGGCAATGTGGTCGGGACTTTCTACGCCGGGCTCTTGGTGGGCGCCGTTTCCGGGGTGGTGGCGCTGCTCTGGACCCCCTCCCATTCACCTCTGGTGGTGTTCTCCATGGTGGTGCTGGCCCTGGTCTTCCGGCCCGGGGGTCTTTTTCCTCGCCGAGCAGGTCGGCATTGAAGCGGGGGAGGGGCTGGATCCCCCTCGCTGCGATCGCCCTCTCCATCGCAGTCCTGCCCTGGATACGCGAGCTCACCGGATTTCCCGCCTCTTATCTGGTGCTCCTGAGCGGAGTTCTCTTCTGGACCGCGCAGGCCACCAGTTGGAACATCCTCTCCGGCTACAGCGGCTATTTCAGCTTCGGCCAGGGCGCCTTCTATGGCGTCGGCGTATACACCCTGGCGGTGTTGGTCGGACGCCAGGGCCAGTCTTGGTGGCCGGCCCTGCTCCTCGCCGGCCTGGCGGGCGTGCTCCTGGCGCTGGTGATCGGGACCATTGCCTTCCGCCTCCGATCGCTGCGGGGTGAAATCTTCGCCCTCCTCACCCTGGCCATCCCTTTCATCCTCTCCGCCATCGCCCGGGTGACCGACTCCATCGATGGGGGGCAGGGGATCATCCTCCCGGTCCCGGACTATCCCGACTTCTTCGGCCCCTTCCAGCAGTTCATCTTCTGGCTCAGCGGTGCAGTGGCGGTGCTGGCCCTCGTCATTGCCTACGGGATGGTGAGGACTCGGTACGGGTGGGCCCTCTTCGCCATCCACGACGACGAGGCAGTGGCCGAGGGATTGGGGGTTCCGACCTTCCGGCACAAGATGATCGCCATCGCCGCTAACGGCCTCATCGCCGGGTTGTCGGGGGCGGTGAGCGCCCTCCAGGTGGGTTTCATCAGCCCGGAAGGAACCTTCAACCTGCGAGTGCCGCTCTTCGTCATCGTGATGAGCGTGCTCGGTGGCCGACTCTTCTGGGCCGGCCCGGCGGTAGGCGCTCTCTACGTCGTCACCCTACAAAACCGGCTGGCGGGAGGATTCGAGGGCTGGAGCCTGATCATCCTCGGGGCGGTTCTGGTCCTGTTGGTTCTCTTCGCCCCGGAAGGAATCATGGCCCGCTTCGTTCGGCGCCCCTGGACCATCGTTTCCGTCGTGGCGGGAGTGCTGGCCGCCTTGGCCCTTTACGGGGGAGACCCGGTCACTTGGTTCGCCGTCGCCCTCGGAATTGCCGCGGTGGTGGCGCTGCTTCCGGCCGGAAAGCCCACCGGCCGGAGGGCGTCGGCTCCAGCCGGCCGCCTCGGCTCCACCCGCACCGACCCCGGATCGGACCTGCCTCCTCCCGCGACCGGGAAGACATTGTTGGAGGCCGACGACCTAACGCGGCGCTTTGGGGGCATCCACGCTCTACGCGGGGTCTCGATGCGCTTGTTGGAAGGCGAGCTGGTGGGGCTGGTGGGTCCGAACGGGTCTGGAAAGACCACCCTGGTCAACCTCCTCTCGGGAGCGCTTCGACCCACGTCGGGTTCGATCGCCGTCGACGGAGCCGACATCGTCGATGTGGCGCCTCACAAGATCGTTCACCAGGGGATCGCCCGTACCTACCAGATTCCGCGGCCGTTCAACTCTTTGACGGTCAGGGACAACGTGGTCGTGGCCATCATGTTCGGCCGGGAGCCGCGGGGATTGACCGCCTCCCGCCAGGCAGCCGAGGAGTATTTGGCCCTGGTGGGCTTGTCCGACCTGGGTGAGGTGCGCCCCGGCGGGATCAACCTGCACGAGCGGCAACTACTCGAGATGGCTCGGGCCATGGCCACCCGCCCCCGGATCCTCTTGCTCGACGAAGCGCTGGCGGGCTTGAACCCAGTCGAGATCGACAATGCGGTCGCAGTGGTCAGGCGAATCCACCGCTCAGGGGTATCGATCGTCTTGGTCGAGCATCTTCTCCGGGTGGTGAACCAGCTCGCCACTCGGATCGTGGTTCTCGACCAAGGACGTCTCCTCGCCGAGGGCGATCCGGCGACCGTGATGAGGAACCCGGCGGTGGTCAGCGCCTATCTGGGAAGTGAGGCTCATGCTCAGCGTGACTGACCTCGATGTCTTCTACGGCGACGCTCAGGCGCTGTGGGAAGTCTCCATGACAGTCGACGCCGGTGAAGTGGTAGCGATCGTGGGCTCGAACGGGGCCGGCAAGTCCACCCTTGTCAACGCGGTGATGGGTATCAACCGGGCTCGGCGGGGGAGCATCCTGTTCGAGGGGGTCGAGCTAACCACTCTGGCCGGACACCGCACCTGTCGGCGGGGGATCGCGATCGTTCCCGAGGGCCGCCGGCTCTTTCCCTCCCTCTCGGTTGGGGAGAATCTCGACTTGGGCGCCTTCCACTCCGAGGCGCGAAGACACCACCAGGAATCCTTGGCCTGGGTCCATGAGCTCTTCCCCCGCTTATCCGAGCGTCGCCACCAGCTTGCCGGAACTCTGAGCGGGGGCGAGCAGCAGATGGTCGCCATCGGTCGGGCGTTGATGGCACGACCCCGTCTCCTGCTGATGGACGAGCCCTCGCTCGGCTTGGCCCCGGTGATCGTCGACGAAGTATTCGACCGAGTCGAGAGGGTACGGGCCCAAGGGGTGAGCGTGGTGCTGGTGGAACAAAACGTGAAGCGAGCCCTCGACATCTCCACCCGTGCCTACGTCCTGGCCGAAGGCCGGATCGTGAAGCAGGGCTCGGCCGCCGAACTGGCCGCCAGCCCCGAGGTGGTCGCCGCCCTCCTCGGAGTTTGACAGCAATCCACCCTTCGAATATGGTTAACCAGAAGGTTAACTGTTGTGATCGACGTTCTGGACCTCGATGGGCCCTTCGAAGCCCTCGCCAACGGCCATCGCCGGGAGATCATCTCGGCTTTGGGGCTCCAGCCGCGATCGATTAGCCAGCTGGCCGAAATGAGGAGTCTCTCGCTCCCGGCCATCCACAAGCACATCCGGGTGCTCGAGAGCGCCGAATTGGTTGTGCGCAAGAAGGTGGGGCGGACCAACTTCCTGGCTCTCAACCGGGCACCGCTTCGGGGCCTGGCCGAGTGGATCGGCGGGTTTAACCCCCATTGGGGAACGGAACAAGAGACTCTGGAGAACTACGCCCAGTACCTGGGCCGCGAACCCCTCGCAAAGGAGGAGCCGTCATGAAGAAGTTCGTCTACCTGTTCCATGATCAGTGGGAACCTATGAAGGAAGCCCAGGACGCCTGGATGAACTGGTTTGCCGAGATCGGTGAGAGCGTGGTCGATAGCGGCAACCCCTTCGGTCCCGGAAGGGAGGTCACTCCCACCGGGTCTCGGGATCTAGGGAAGAACGGGGCCACCGCCACCGGCTATGCCATCGTCAATGCCGACAGCATGGAAGGAGCCGAGAAGCTGCTGGCCAACTGCCCCTTCAAGACCAGCGTCAGGATCTACGAAGCGATGGCGATGTAGCAGTCGATCAACCGGATCGTGTGGGCCGGGGGCGGAACCAAGCCCAGAGGACTACCGAGATCAGGGAGAAGAGGGCCAGCAGCGCATAGGTAGTGGCTACTGGGACCACAGCCGTGTCGACGAGATAACCCGACTGGGGGTTGACCAAGACATGAAAGAAGGCCAGCAACGCCAGACCCCAGATGACGGCCCACTGCCATCGCCGGCTCTTGAAGAGAATCCTTCCCGGCATCCCGTGTATCGGTAGCAACCCGAACACCAAACCCTCGAAGGCGGCGACGGTGGTCATTGCCAGCCCTGCCTCGATCGTCTCTGAGAGAGTCGAGGTCTCACTCGCTCTGACTGCCCCGAGCCCGAACCAGGCGGCGAAGGCGAGGCCGAGGAGGACGAGGGCGGTGACGATGACTTCGTTCGCCTCGGCCTTCTCGTCCACCTCACCCGCGAAGACCAGGGCCAGCACCATGCCGTACAGATAGCCGGGGAGAAACCCAATCAAGCGCGAGAGGACGACGCATCCCACCCCCACCAACAGCGCAATCGGAAGCGCTCGCCACCGACCCCATCCTCTGCCTCCAAATCGACGCAGGATCATGGCGGGGAGAGCGAATCCGAGGGTGGTGATGAGTACTCCCACCAGAAGACCGACGAAGGTGGGGAGGGAGGTCGGGTTGAAACCGAAGCCGGGATCGAGAAAGCCGTACAGCAGGGTGATCACCAACAGAGCCAGCACCACCCCTCCCGGTCGTTCCCAGAAAGTCGAGGGAGGGCGCTCGCGTCGTCGGCGAAACCAGGCCCGAATCTGATCGTGGTGTTCGGCCAGGGTGTTGTTGAAGATCTCGGCCGGGAAGGGAATCAGAAACAGCATTCCGGCGGTGAGCGCCACCGAGGCGGCCACCACCAGCGGGTCAA
>DATFBM010000030.1:0-51953 GCA_035253825.1 Acidimicrobiia bacterium
TGACCGAGCAGCTTCCGTTGAAAGCCCCGGCAAAGCTCTTTGAGTCGGTCCATTCCCCACCATCGGCCGTTGTGGTCGGATTCCCCGAGGCCCGAATCTGATCCAACCTCCGGGACTAGTTAGCTGCCGCGACCAAGTCCCGCGACGTTCGTTGTCCGAGGTAGGTGAGAGCAGCGGCCAACAGAGTGATACCACCAGCGATAACGAACACCCTCCGCAGTCCGAGCAACTCGGCGGCCACTCCAGCGAGGGCCATGGATACGACTTGGGCCGTGGTCACCACAGTCCCCAGGCTGGAGCTGACCCTGCCCAGCGACGCAGCTGGTACCTCGCTCTGGATGATCGCCGAAACCGAGCCCTGGGTTGGTGATACGAACCAGCCCACGGCGAAGAGGAGACCGATCAAGTGCCAAACGTTGGAAGCGAGGCTCATGGCCGCCACGAACACCGCGATCCCGGCGAGCCCGACCGGAAGCAGCGCCCCCGGGCGGAGACGCTTACCTATTGCCGCTACGAGAAGGCCGGCCAGCACCATCGAGGACACCTGGGCAGCCTCGAGCAACCCGAACCAGGTCTCGGGCACAGCGAGTTCGTCAACCATGAAAGGCACCAAAAGCACATTGACCGCCCCGAGCCCGAGCATCACGACGCCTGCGCCCATCAAAACAGTCCTGAGCGATCTCGATGATGTGACCAAACGCAATCCCGAGCGCAGCTCGGACCAGATCCGCTTGGCCGGTTGGCCCAAGTCGGTCCCCACCGCCTTCTCGATTACGAGCTTGGCCACCAGAGTCGAAGACACAACGTAGGTGACCGCGTCGAGAACGAACAGCGGCGTCATGGTGGAGGTGAGCCCGGCGACCAACCCGGCGGTGGCGGTTCCCAGCACCCCGGCCACGATGGCGCTGCTCTGAAAGAAGGAGTTGGCCGCCAACAGGTTGGATCCCGAAGCTGGCTGGTGAGTCGATGCCCCGACCACCTCAGGAAGCACCGCCGACCGGGCCGGATTGTCGAGCGTGCCGACGGTGGCCTGGACAAACGCGATCACATAAAGGAGCCACATGAGGTCGGCCGAGCTGATGGCAATGAATCCGAGAACCAAGCCGGCTCGCACCAGGTCCGAGGAGACCATGATCCGCCGACGGTCCCATCGGTCAACCAACACTCCCGAGAAAAGACCGAAAAGGAGCTGAGGGAGAGCGATGGCGATGGCGGTGGTCGCTACGGCTGCGGTCGAGCCGGTGAGCCGCTGTGCTGTCAGCAGGAGAGCCAAGGCCGTCACCGAGTCTCCGAAAGTTGAAATGACGTGAGACATCCACAGTCGACGGAATCCGCCCTTGGCTAGGAGCGCCTTCATCCCGACCCCCTGCGGCGAGGATGCACGACGCTCACCGCCGCCACCGGGATGGTCCCCTCCCGCTCGATCTGTGGGTCGGGGTCGTAGCGGGCGTAAAGCTCCTCTAGCTCGCGAATGAGTTGGTTGAGCTCGGTGTGAGTCAGCATCATGTGATGGCGGGCGACTTGGACTTCCCGGGAGCCCTTACTGTCCATCAGCGAGAACAGGCCGTCTTGTAGCGCAGTGACGAACTCGGCCTTGGCTGGGCCGAACACCAAAGAGACCAGGACCGCTCCGACTTCGGATACGGATAGGGATTCGAGGAGCCGCCTCGACACGCGGTAATTGAGGGCGGTCGCTTGGTACTGACTCTCAACGAGCGGTCCCACCTGCCGCTGCCTGACGACCCGGAGCAGATTGTTGTCTACCAAGCGGTTGACGTGGTGATAGAGGCGGGTCCGGGGGACCCCCAGTGCGACTGCCATGGCGGACACCGTTGTGGGGTGAATCGCCTGCTCGAGTATGGCGAGCTTGAGGTCATCAGCGAGAAGCTCGATCTGCTCTCGTGATTCAAGGGCGAGCACTTGGCGCACGGACCGACCCTATTCAACTCATCTGAATAGTCAAATGACTTGAACAAACGTGCCGTAGCGAAGCGGTCATATGTCGATGTGGGGGTGGGCCCGGAGAGAATCGAACTCTCAACCTTGGGATTAAAAGTCCCCTGCTCTGCCTGCTTGAGCTACGGGCCCTCCTCTATTGAACCAGCCTCTCGAGCCAGTTCGGTGCGAGTCAGTGCAACCACGGGAAGCCTGCGCGTAGTCCTCCGCTGGTACTCGGCATAGCTGGCGTCGATCTCTGAGACAAAGCGGGAGAGGAGCGATGAGCGCTCAGGTTCTTCCAGTTCACGAGCGATGACCGGGATGGTTTCGCCGCCCACCGCCACCGCGGCCTTCGGCTCGGCGAGAAGGTTGAGCCACCAGGCCGGGTGACAGTCCTCCCCAGCGTTGGATGCGATCACTACCCACCGATCAGCATCGGTCAGATAGGTGAGGCCCACCTGCCTCGGCTCGCCAGATTTTCGTCCTCTGGTGGTCAACAGCAACTGGCGTCCCGGTCCGAGCCGGGTGAAGAAGCGGCCCTTGCTGATTCGGAGAAGGAACCGATGAAGTCGCCAAAAGGCTCTTAGCGTGGGACTTTTGGTGACGGCGGGCATCGGGCGTCACCCTAGGTATGGGTGGCCGTCCGATGAACGGCGAGACTCAGACGGCGGTTTCTTCGTCGTCGCTGTCTTCGTCGGCAGCGATGACCTGAGCAGCGGCCGTGGCAGCCGTGGCGCCCCACATCCCGCGCCACACCATCCCCAGGAGAGGAATCATCTGTTTGGCGGCGAGGGTGGTGGTGCTCATCCCCTTCTCTTCGGCTTGTCGGGCAAGACACGGCAGGGTGGTCGTGATTACACACAACCTGACTAGTTCTGGCCGCCCTCCTTTATCCTCGCCGAAATGCCGGCCCAGATTCGCTTCGGAATCTCGGGCCTGCCCCGCGGGACACCGGATGAGGACGAAGCCTTTCTGGACGACCTGGTCGCGAGAGGCCATAGCGCGTTCGAACTGGCCTTCGTCACCGCTTTTCCCTGGAAGGAGAAGCGTTGTCAGCGGTTCGGCGAGCTAGCCCGAGAACGCGACATCTGGGTGTCGGTTCATGCCCCCTACTTCGCCGTCCTCACCGTCGAGGACGAGGACCGGGCCAAGCAGTGTCTGGCCGCACTCGAGCACACGATGAAGCTCGGTCGAGCCCTCGGAAGTCGCATCATCTGCGCCCATTTCGGCGCTGCCCAAGGTCGCGATCCAGAAGTCTTGACCCAGATGATCCAGGAGCGACTTCGAAGAATCAGTCCCAAGATCGAACAGATGGGAGTCGGCCTCGGGCTCGAGACCAGCGGAGCCGAGCGGAACTTCGGGACTCTGGGCGACATCGCCCTCCTCGCGGACGAGTTCAGCTTCGTCCGGCCAATTGTCGACTGGGCTCACGTCCACGCCCAGACCGGGGGTGCTCTCACCAGCGTGGAGGCTTTCGAATCCGTCATCAGTTTCATCCGCGGGAGCTTCCCCGGCTGGATGATCGACCCGCTGCAAACCCAGTTCACCGACAACCTCTTCAACGCCGGGGGCGAGGTCAGACACCTCCCCTACGGCGAAGGCACGCTCCGGATCGGCCCGCTGGTCGAGGCTGCACTCCACGACGAGCTGTCGATGGTGGTGATCTCCGAAGCGCGAGAGCAATCGAGCCACGACGCCATCCAAAACGAGCTCGAGGAGACAGTCAGCAGGGGACCCAGCAGCAAGAGCGACGGACAAAGCATCGAGTCTGGCCGGGTCGATTTTCCGGCCAAAGTCAAGGGGAAGAAGGACGGCAAGAACTTTCTCGTTCCCGGCGTGCGGCCGCTCAAACTCTCGAACCTTGACAAGCCCTTCTTTCCCGAGGGCTTCACCAAGGGCGATCTCATTCAGTACTACGCCTCGGTGTCGTCGGTGTTGTTGCCTCATTTGCGGGACCGACCCATATCCATGTCCCGATATCCGGACGGGATAAATGGTCCGACTTTCTATGAGAAGCGGGCACCTGGACATCAGCCCGCGTGGATGGAGACCGCGGCGGTGCCGTCGGAGGGGGCGGGCGGAGCCCAGGACTTTCTGCTCGCCTCCAATCGGGAGTCGCTGATGTGGTTCGCCAACATGGGCTGCATCGAGATCCACCCCTTCCACTCCCGGGCCGGAAACCTCGAACATCCTGACTTAGCCATCTTTGATTTCGATCCGGCCGAGGGGGCGGAGTGGGAGCAGGTGGTGGCTGGAGCCAAGCTCCTCGAAGTGCTGCTCGGTCGACTGGGCCTCAACGGATATCCCAAGCTCTCCGGTTCCAAGGGGCTTCATGTCTACGTGCCGATCGAAGCCAAATATCGACACTCGCGCGTCCGGCGGCTGGTGGAAGCGATCGGCAAACTACTCGTCGCTGCCAATCCGGCGGATCTCACCATGGAGTGGGACATCCCCAAACGCAAAGGCAAGGTCTTCATCGACCACAACCGCAATGCCTACGGTCAGACCATCGCTTCGGTGTACTCGGTTCGACCTCGACCCGGAGCTCCGATCTCCTTTCCGATCACCTGGAAGGAAGTCGACACCTGTCGCAATGGGGACTTCAACATCGTCAACTTCTGGGACCGCCTCGCTCGGTTCGGAGATCTCTGGGCCCCGGTGGCGAAAGGGAGCCAGACCATCGAGGCGGTGGAGGCCACCCTCGGAATCCAAGGCGAGGCCGGCAACTAGAAGGCAGAATGAAGCATGGACCTCTACGCCCGGGTCAACATCCTGGACGGGCGATCCGTTCGTTTGACCCACGGCGACCTGCGAGAGGTCGTCCATCTCGACGCCGATCCCGTCGGCCGGTGTTTGTCCTGGGAGCGCCTCGGCGTTGATTACCTGCACGTGGTCGATCTGGACGCCGCCATTCGGCGCGAATACCGCAACCGCCCGTTGATCGACGAGATCCTCAAGGCCGTCAACATCCCGGTTCAAGTCGCGGGCGGAGTTCGATCCGAATCCGAGCTGGAACGGCTGATCAGCAACGGCGCCTGGCGGGTGGTGATGGGAACCGCTGCGATCGAGAACCAGAACATGGTTTGGGAGGCGTGCCGCACCTTCCAGGACAAAGTGGCCGTTGCCCTCGATGTGCTCCCGGACGGGGAGGTGGTCACCGGTGGCTGGACCGGACATTCGGGGCGCTATCTCGAAGAGGCTTTGGTCGAGATGTCCTCGGCGGGAGCGGCCGCATTCCTCATCGGGGAGGCAAAACGCGATGCCTTGACCGAAGCCCCCGGATTCGCGGTCTTGGCCGAGGCATTGAAGGCGGTGGAAGAGCCCGTCATCGCCTCAGGGGGAGTGCGCGATCTCAACGACATCGCAACCTTGCGTCGCCTCAGCGTTGGCACCAGGCGGGTAGCGGGAGTGATTGTCGGGCGGGAGGTAACCGCCGGGCGCTTCACGATCGCCGAGGCGAGGCGGGTCATCACCGGCGAAGCACCGACCCGTGCCCCGGGTCGAGTGGAAGGTTTGCGGGCTTTGCTGCGAGTCTCGGACTTCGGGCGCTCGGTGGACTTCTATGAGCGCATCCTTGGGTTCCGCCGGTTGACCGGATGGGACCGAGACACCGGTTCCGGGGCAGTGCTGGAAGCGGCCGGCGGGGAGACCTTGCAGCTGCTCGGCCCTCCGCCCGGGTCGAGCTGGCCCCGTCCCTCTGGACTCGAGTTGGGGTTCTTTGTTGAAGATGTCGTCGCCTGGCACGAGCATCTCGTGGCCGGGGGAGTCCCGGTGTCCCGCGAGCTCAAGGTCGAGGCGTGGGGCGACACCGTCTTTGGGGTCGACGATCCCGACGGTGTTCGGATCTGGTTTGGTTCCACCCGCTAGCTCTTCACTCGCCGGGCGATGAATTCGTTCCAGGTCTCGCCACCGGCGCGGTTGGGGGTGAGGTTGGCGCCGGCTCGAAGAGCGGCGCCGAGGAGTCCTCGCTTGTTGTAGGTCAGCACGGGCCGCCTTCTTCCGATGGCCCGCTGGCACGAGCGAGCCAGTTCCCGCGCCTCGTATGCGAACGGACCGCCCACGTCGGGGAGGCGGCCGAACATCTGGTCGGCGACGGCCGCCACCAGCGCCTCGGCGTGAACCGCAGGATCGAGTACCTGGTAACGGGTCTCGGCGGGGACCGCCAGCCAGGGCCACCGCGTAGGACCGGTGTACCAAGCCCAGATGAGCTGATGGAATTGTGTGGCGCGAATGATGGTCCACCGACTGGCCCGGCTTTGCAGGCTCTGCTCGCAGGTGGCCTTGGCCTCGTAGTACGGCCAGGGCATGAGATCACAGCCGACGATCGAGGGGTAGACGAGGTGTGCATCGGTGTGGGTGACGAGAAAGTCGATCTGACCTAGGTCGACCTCGAACGGCCGCCTGGAATCGGTCGCGCAGATCACGACCGCGTCAACCGAAGAGAAATCGACCTGAGACAAGTCGCGGGGTGCGGTAGAGGCTGAGAGTTCCCGACTCTGCAGCGATCGGACGACGCGGCGCCCGAGGAGACCGGAGGCGCCAGTAACGAGGACGGCCGTCAGCGCACCCGGGTCCGGCTCTGTTCTCGCATGTACTGGCGCAGATACCACGGACCGCCCCCGCCTGTGCCCGAGGTGCCCGAGCCTTTCCACCCTCCGAAGGACTGCACATCCGGCCAGGCGCCGGTGGTGGCACCGGCCTGTCGATTCACGTAGGTGACTCCCGCCTCGATGCGGTCGAAGAACTCTTCGATCTCCTTTTCGTCATTTGAGAACAGACCGGCGGTGAGGCCGAACTCGGTGTCATTGGCCCGGGTGAGGGCCTCGTCGAGTGAGTCGACCGGCATTACCGCCACGAAGGGGAGGAACAGCTCTCGATCCCACACCCAGGAGGATTCAGGTGCCGTGACCACAGTTGGTTCGACGAAGTTGCCGCGCTCGAGTCCGTCCTTTGTGACGAGTTCGCCTCCGGCCAGAACCTCGCCACCACTCGACTTGACTTCTGCGACTGCTTCCTCGAAGCGCTTGGTGGCCTGGCTGTCGATCACCGGTCCCACGAACACACCGTTCTCGAGCGGGTTCCCCAACCGGAGCGATTCGGTTCGCTCCACCAGTCGATCGATGAACTCGTCATACACCGAGCGCTCGACGTAGACCCGGGAGTTGGCCGAGCATTTCTGACCGGAGAATCCGAAGGCAGCCCGAGTCACACCTTCTGCCGCCACATCCAGATCGGCTGTGGCGGTGACGATCACCGGGTTCTTGCCTCCCATCTCGCACACTGCGGGCTTGGGAAAGTCCTTGGCGAAGCCCTTGTAGATCCCCATCCCAACGTCATAGGAGCCTGTAAAGGTGATGCCGGCAACGTCGGGGTGGTTCACCAGAGTCACCCCCACCTTGCTGCCGGATCCGGTCAGAACTTGAAAGGCCGCTGGCGGCAGTCCCGCGGCCGTCAGCACTTTGGCGAACTCGAGACCGGTGAGAGCGCCAGCATTAGAAGGCTTGAGAATCACGGTGTTACCGGTCAACAAGGCCGCAATCGACGGTCCCCCTGCCAGCGCCATCGGGAAGTTGAACGGGGATATCACCGCCCACACACCGTAAGGACGCAAGACCGACTGGTTGTCCTCGGCAGGAGAAAGCTTCGAGAGCGGAGTAACGAAGCCGTCGTGCTCTTCCATCTGCCGGACGTAGTAGCGAAAGAACTCGACCGTCTCGGCCACATCACCCAAGGCCTCGAGCCGATTCTTCCCGACCTCGATCGCCACTAGGGCCGCCAGTTCGAATTGCCTGGCTTCCATGATGTCGGCGGCGCTGAGAAGCATGGCCGCCCGTTCCCGCCAGGGCGTATCTGCCCAAGTTGGAAAGAACCTCTTGGCGGCCGCAACAGCGTCGTTCACGTCTGCATCGGTCCCCTGCGCAAAGCTGCCGACGATGATTTCGGAGTCGATCGGGGAGCGCTCCTCGTACAACCCCTCCCCCCAGCGCTCTTCACCGTCGACCACGAATGGATGTCGCTGGCCGAGACCGGCTCGGACCCGCTCTACCGCATCGTCGAAGCTTTGGTTGAGTTCGGCGTTGTCGGCCGACATCGTGGCGTACGTGATCTTGGTGGTCATCAGCGGAACCCTCTCCTCGACCTCACGATACGTCCTAACCTCCATTTATGGAACGCACCGCCTTTCGAACGTGTCCCCTTTGCGAGGCGAGCTGCGGACTCGAAATCGAAATCGTGGACCAGCGGGTCAAGCGGATCCGGGGTGACCGCGCTCACGTGATGTCGGCCGGCTTTATCTGCCCCAAAGGGTCGACCCTGAAACAGCTTTACGAGGACCCCGACCGCCTCCGCACTCCAATGATCAAAGAGGATGGGCACCATCGTCCTGTGTCCTGGGAGGAAGCGTATGCCCTGATTGCCGATCGGTGGAGCCAGATCATCGCAGAGCATGGCCGGGAAGCCACGGCGGTCTACCTCGGCAACCCCAATGCGCACCAGTTCGAAAACAGCCTGGCGCTGCGTCCGCTGATAAAAGCCATGGCCACCAAGAACGTGTTCTCGGCCTCCTCTGTCGACCAGTTGCCCAAGCACGTCTCGGCCGGGCTGATGTTTGGTCACCCGCTCAGCATCCCGGTGCCCGATCTCGACCGCACCGACTACCTGCTCATGCTGGGAGCGAATCCTTACGAGTCCAACGGCTCCCTCTGCACGTCTCCCGATTTCCCCGGACGGCTCGAGCGTCTGCAGGCGCGGGGAGGAAAATTCGTCGTCGTCGATCCCCGTAGGAGCAAGACCGCTGCCAAAGCCGATCGTTGGATCGCCATCCACCCCGGTACCGATGCCGCCTTTCTCCTCGCCATCGCCCATGTGATCCTCGAGGAGCATCCCACTCTGGCCGACCATCTCCGGGATCGGGTGGAGGGTTTCGCCGCCCTCCCCGATCTGGTGGCGCCCTTCACGCCCGAGGCAACGGCTGGGTTTACTGGAGTCGATGCCGCAGTCACTCGGGAGGTGGCGCAGGAGCTGAGCAATGCCAGGAGGGCGGCGGTCTATGGCCGGATTGGCACCCACACCGTTGCCTTCGGTACCACCGCCTCCTGGGCGGTAGATGTGCTCAACGTCATCACCGGCAATCTCGACCGGGCGGGGGGAGCCATGTTCCCCTATCCCTCTCACATCGGAAGCCGGCGCGCCAATCGCCCCTTCGTGATGGGGCGCTGGCACGGGCGGGTGAGCGGGCGGCCAGAGGTGATCGGTGAGCTCCCGGTAGCGAGCCTGATCGAGGAGATGGTTACTCCGGGCGAGGGACAAGTGCGGATGCTCTTGACCTTGGCCGGCAACCCCGCTCTCACCACCCCCAACAGCGCCGCCTTCGAGGAGGCGCTCGAAGGGCTCGACTTCATGGTCTCTGTCGACGTGTACCTCAACGAGACCTCGCGCCGTGCCGACGTAGTGCTGCCTCCCCCTTCGGCGCTCGAGCGATCCCACTACGACCTTGCCTTCACCGGGTTCTCGGTCCGGGACTACGCCGACTATTCGCCTCCGGTCTTCGAAACCGAGGCGCCCACTGAGTTCGAGATCCTGGTCAAGCTCGCCGCCATTTTCAGCGGGTTCGGCCCCGAAGCGGATCCCAACGTGCTGGCAGCGGCGACGTTGACCGGTGCCATCCAGACCGAGGTGCAAAAACCGGGCTCTCCGATCAGCGGACGCGACCCGGTCGAGATCCTCGATGCCATCGGTGATCGACCCTGGCCGGAACGCAATCTCGACTTTCTCTTGCGAATCGGAAACCGGGGCGATCATTTTGGCGCCGCTCCCGGAGGACTGACATTGCAAAAGCTCGAGGAGAGTCCGCATGGCATCGACTTCGGCCCCCTCGAGCCCCGCCTCGATCAGGTACTCGCCACCGCCTCTGGGCGAATCGAGTTGACCCCGGAGGCGATCATCTCCGACCTCCCGCGCCTGCAAGGGGCGGTCTCCCGGGGACGTAATGGTGAAGCCATGCTGGTGGGCCGGCGCCAGCTGCGGTCGGCCAACTCGTGGACCCACAACGTCGAGGTCTTGATGAAGGGCAGAGAGCGCTGCACGCTCGAGGTTCACCCCGCCGATGCCGAACGCTGGGGCCTGATCAATGGCGAAAAGGCCTTGGTCGCTTCGGCGGCCGGGAAGGTGGAGGTGCCGGTTGAGATCACCAGCGACATTCGCCCGGGGGTGGTCTCGATTCCCTACGGGTGGGGTCACGGTCGCCTGGGATCGGCGATGCAGGTGGCGGCTGCATACGCAGGGGTCAACGTCAACGTCCTCTCGGACGGGTCGATCGACCCGATCTCGGGTAACGCAGTGCTCAACGGCATCCCGGTCACCGTCGGGCCCGCCTGAGCCAGCCATGACGCAGCCGGATAACCCGGGCTTTGAGACCCGGGCCGTTCACGCCGGAGTGAGGGCCGACCCTGCCACCGGAGCGCGGGTGATGCCGATTTATCTCACGGCCGGATTCGTCTTCGAGGACACCGAACACGCCGCCTCTCTCTTCAACCTCGAGCGGCCGGGCCACATCTACTCGCGGATCTCCAACCCCACCGTGGCGGCATTCGAGGAGCGGATGGCATCGCTCGAAGGAGGAGTGGGGGCGGTGGCGACGGCTAGTGGGCAGGCTGCCCTGGCTTTGGCGGTGATGACGTTGGTAGGAGCCGGTGGACATTTGGTTTGCTCAGCGGCGGTCTATGGCGGCACCGCCAATCTGCTTCGGGTCACGCTCCCTCGTTTCGGCATCACTACCACTTTCGTGCCCAGCAATGACCTCGACGGCATCAAGGCGGCGATTCTTCCCGAAACCGGGGCGGTGATCGCCGAGACGATCGGTAACCCGGGAATGAGTGTCATCGATCAGCCCCGAGTAGCAGAGATCGCACATGAGGCTGGAGTCCCCCTCCTGATCGACAACACGTTCGCCACTCCCTATTTATGTCGTCCCTTTGATCATGGTGCGGATCTGGTCATTCATTCGGCGACCAAGTTTCTCGCTGGCAATGGCTCGGTCATCGGTGGAGTGCTGGTGGATTCCGGTCGTTTCGATTGGAACGCCGCGGGTCGTTTCCCCGGACTCACCGAACCGTACGCTCCTTATCACGACGTGGTCTTCACCGACGAGTTCGGTCCGGCCGCCTTCATCGCCCGGGCGCGAGCCGAAGGGCTACGCGATTTTGGTGCCTGCCTCGCTCCCGAGACGGCGTTCCGACTTCTCCAGAGCATCGAGTCCCTGCCGGCGAGGATGGACCGCCATCTCGTCAACACCGACCGCATCGTCGAGTTTCTCGCCGCCGCTCCCGAAGTCGAACGAGTTCTGTATCCGGGACGAGACGATCATCCCGACTACGAGGTAGCCAGGCGGCTGCTGCCACGAGGAGCGGGGGCCGTGTTGGCCTTCACGGTCAAGGGAGGTCGGGAGGCCGGCGCCCGCTTTATCGAAAGCGTCCGCCTCTTTTCCCACCTGGCCAATGTCGGTGATAGCCGCTCCCTGGTGATTCATCCGGCCTCGACCACCCATCAACAGCTCGATGGCGAGGGACTTGCTATGGCGGGGGTCGACCCTGGCATGGTGCGGATGTCGGTCGGGCTCGAGAGCCCTGACGATCTTATCGCCGATCTGCGACGGGGGCTTCGATCGAGCCAGGGCTAGTAGTCCTCATCCACGGTGCCGGTGAGAACCGCACCAGGTGGCGATACCAAGGGCGCTGGCTGCGAAGCCGGGGGCTCGAAGTTATCGCCCCCGATCTTCCCGGGCACGGAGCGGATCATGACCAGCCTCTGGAGAGCGTCGTGGAGATGGCCCAGTGGACGGCAATGCAGTTCGATCGGTCGGCTGCGGTAGTCGGCCACAGCATGGGCGGTCTGATCGCCCTCGAGCTGGCGCGGGTTCGCCCAGATCTGGTGTCGCGTCTGGTCTTAACTGGTACCTCCACCTCGATCGAGGTCAATCCCGAGTTACAGGCGGCAGCCGACAACCGCCTCGATAAGGCGGTGTCGATGATTGTCGGGTGGTCCTATGACCCGATCGGGCGGCTGGGCGGGCATCCCGATCCCGGTATCGCCCCCGCCATCGTCAGCGCACGACTCCTCGAATCCGAGCTTGGCAACCTCGGTATCGATCTCCGGGCCACCGGGGCTTACGAGCGCGGAGCGGAGGCGGCTGCCAGCGTCAAGGTTCCAGCTCTGATCATTGCCGGAGAGGTCGATCGCATGGTGGCCCTCAACTCAGTGCGACGGCTGGCGGCAGCGATTGATGGATCCCGACTCGAGGTGATACCGGGGGCGGGTCACATGATGGTGACCGAGGCACCCGACGAGGTTCGAAAGCTTCTGGCGACCTTCCTGCTGTTAAGTTTTCGCCCGGCATGACTCACCCCGTCCTTTGGCTCACACCCATCATTGCTTATCTGCTGGGGGCGGTGCCGTTTGCATTTCTGATTGGCAGGGCCTTGGGCGTCGACCTTCGCAAAGTAGGCAGCGGCAACGTTGGCGCCGGCAACCTGACCCGGGTGGCGGGGCTGAAGGCGGGATTTGCGGCTGCCATTCTGGACGGCTTCAAGGCCCTGATCCCGGTGGTGTTGATGCGTGAGCAGCTGCTGGGGCCGGCTCTGGTTGCTGTTTCCGGGCTGGCCATCGTCATCGGGCACAACTGGTCGATCTTCATGCGGGGCCGCTCGGGGCGCGGGTTGGCTCCATCGGCGGGGGTCTTGTTGGGAATTGATCCGTCGTTGATCGTCTGGCCGGGGGGCTGGGCAGTAGCGGGGTGGAAATTCGGCGGCGGACTGTGCGGGTTCTTGGGCTGGGCCTCGCTGCCGGTTCTCGCTGTGATCTTTCACCGACCTGCGGCTTCGGTTCTTGGTTGTCTGGGTTTGAGCCTGCTCATGGTCGGTCGTCGGATGCAGGGCAACCCCGGTCGGTTGCCGGGACTGAGAGCTTCACTTCACCGAGCAGTCTTCGATACCGACGGGCAGCATCTCTCGAGAGCCACGGAGCCGGTCCGCTTCTAATGCGGCGTCTCAGCCGCCGCACCATACTTGCCATCGCCGCAGTCACCGCCCTGGTGTATGCGACTGCCCTCGTACTCACGCTGACCAACCTCGACATTCCACCTTTTGACATCCTTTCCAGCATCCTCCTGCTCGTGGCCGCGGCCGGCCAGATTGCCGCCCTCTGGGTCTTCGGGCTCCAGTTCCTTCACGGGGTCGTCGAGACCGGAGGCCACCTCCAGCCCAGCTCGGCAGTGAAAGCGGCGTTGGTGGGCGCCGGTGTGGCTCGGTTGATCCCGGCGGGGGGTGCGGTCACGCCAGTGGCGATGTCGTGGATGGTGCGGAAGGAGGCCCGCGCCTCCGGAGGTGCGGCCGTGCGCGCCACCGTCCTCAACTATGCCGGGCTGTTGCTGGGGACCGGGTTTGCCTTGCTGTGGGTGATCAACCGCGGCCTCTATGAATCGCTCGAAGCCGGGACCTGGGTATTGGGGATCATCGCCATCACGATCGGCCTGCTCTTGTTGTTCGGCACCCGGCTGATCGGCCTGCTGGCCACCCGCCTTCCCCCCCGGTTTCGCGATCGCCTCGGTCCCCCCACGGAAAGCCACATTCCCGACGGGCGTTCGCAATTTCTCCTCTGGTCGAGGCTGGCTCTGGAGGCGTTCGCTCTTTTCTTGGTGATGCAGGCCTTCGGCCTTCACCTGACCCCTATGCAGACCGCTGCCGCTTTCGGAGTGGGCCAACTAGCCGGCGGCCTTCCCGGGACCCCCGGGGGAGTGGGGTTTGCCGAGGCCGGCCTGGTGGGAGCTCTCGCTGCCTTTGGTTTCGACGCCGAGATCTCGCTGGCCCCGGTGCTGATTTACCGGATTGTTTCTTACTGGATCCCTTTGATCGCCGGCCTGGTGGCGGGAGGATCCTCGTTTTTGAAAGAAACCACTCAGGAGGCGGCGGGTCTTCCCGGACCCGGAGGTCCGGCGAATACCTGAGCGATCTCCATCCAGCGGCGAGCGGTCTCGCCTTCGATTTTCAGGTCGGTGTCGCGATAGTTGATGCGCTGGGCGACCACCAGGCAAAAGTCGGCAACCGGTCCGGTGATCGATTCATTTGCCTCCGCATTCCAAACCCTGGTGTTCCCCGCCGGTCCGCTTAGGGTCACCCGCGGGCGTCGGGGCGGAACTTCGAGACCTCGATTGATGAAGCTCCAGGAGAAGGTCTTCACCCCGAGCTCGGCGATGTGAAATAGCCGGTCGGTAGGGGCCCTCTGGAAGGAAAGGGCCTGGGCGACGTCATGGCCGTGGGCCCACGTTTCCATCAGCCGGGCGGTCGCCGCTGAGCGGGCCTTCATTGGAGGCCCGTACCAGGGGAGTTGCTGTTCGGGCCCCATCGTCCACAGCGCGGTGAGCTCCTCGGCCCGTGCCCTCCGCCACCACTCGAGGACTTCCGGCGGCTCCACCGAACGGCCATGTTCGAGACCGATCGCCATGTATTGGTCGTAGTCCCCGGTGAGACGCTGATTGACTTCGCGGGCGAAACCTTCCGGGTCGAGGATCGCCTGCGTCTGGCGCTCATCGAAGAAAGCCAGGTGGGAAATGGTGTCGCGAATCGACCAGGGTTCTGCGGGAGTTGGTAGGTCCCATTGTTCCGCTCGCAATCCCGCCACCAGCCGATCGAGATCGTCCTGCTCGGCCACCAGATCAAGGAGGACCTCACGCACGGGAGGTCTCCCCGGCTAGCTGACGGAGGGCTTTGATGAGAGCGTGATTTCCCTCATGTCCCAGCCCAGACTGCTGCAGCGCCCGGTAGAGCTGGAAGATCAGCGCCGTTCCCGGGAGAGGGGCACCGATTTTGTCGGCGGTATCGAGAACCAAGCGCAGATCCTTCTGCTGGAGATCGATGGTGAATCCCGGCTCCCAGTTATCGGTGATCATCTGCGGACCGCGATTGGCGAGCATCCACGATCCCGCCGCCCCGCCTTTGACGGCATCGAGAGTGCGCGCCAAATCGAGCCCCGCCGCCTCGGCGAAGAGGAGCGCCTCTGAAGCGGCGAGCTGATTGCCAACCACCAGGATTTGATTGACGAGCTTGGCCAGCTGTCCGCTTCCCACCGGTCCCAGGTGGGTGATAGTGGTCGAATAGCACTCGAGAATCGGGCGGGCCCTCTTTAGGTCGGCGGCGCTGCCACCAACCATGGTCGTCAGCGTTCCTTGCTCCGCCCCCTCGGACCCGCCGCTGACCGGCGCGTCGAGC
Organism: Acidimicrobiia bacterium; assembly: GCA_035253825.1. Taxonomy (GTDB): domain Bacteria; phylum Actinomycetota; class Acidimicrobiia; order Spongiisociales; family ZC4RG35; genus JACCTH01. Next base: position 15,198 of record DATFBM010000030.1, read on the forward strand.
CAAGCGACTTTTCTCTCGACGAGCTCCAGCGCCAGCCTCCGGGTCTCGAGCGGGGAGATGGTGGAGTGGTCGACTATCAGCTGCCCCTCGCTGAGTCCATCCTCTAGTCCCGAGACGACTTCCACCACATCGGGGGTGTCCGAAACGCAGATGACGGTGACGTCGCTGCCTTTGGCGAGAGAAGCCAGATCGTCAGCCTCATCGACGTTGAGGCCCTCGGCTTTGCCCGGGGTCCGATTCCAAACCAAAGGGCGATATCCCTTGGTCGCCAGATTGGCGACCATCCCCCGACCCATGATCCCCAGTCCCACGAACCCAATTCGCTCCTGCATCCGCCGACAACACTATTCGTGTGGGGTACCTTGATTGGATGGACGAGCGCCCCACGATCGTCAGGCAGGCTTCGCGGTGGCCCTACGCGCTGGTGGCCATGACCATCCTCCTGCTACTGGCAGGCTTCCTGGCCGTACGAGCCATTGTCGACCGCATCCCCACCGTCGACGACATCTCCAGCGCCTTTGAGGGAGAGCCGTTCGAGGAAGTCGGACCGGTGGTCATCCGCTCCATCCGGGAACTAGCCAACCTCACCACGGTCGAGTACGTCGAGTACACCGTCGTCGAAAAGGGCACCAATTCAGGGATCCTCAACTGGGCGACGGGCGATTCACTGACGTTGTTGGCCGTGGCGCGGATCGGAGCGGGCGTGGATCTCTCCGAGCTCGACGCGGCCTCGTTCGACGTAAACCTCGAGACCGGCGAGGTGGTGGTACGCATGCCGGCGGCCGACATTCAATATGTGGCGGTCGACAACGAGGCCACGCAGGTGCTTGACCGTTCGACCGGAGTCTTCCGCCAGGGCGATCCCCGTCTCGAGACCGATGCTCGCCAGGTGGCAGAAGACGTGCTGGTCGAGCAAGCGCGGGTCTCGGGCATCATCGAGGAGGCGGAGGCCAACGCCGCCGAAGTCCTGACCAATTTTCTCTTGGGACTCGGCTACAGCGACGTGCGGGTGGTGCAAACCAGCTAGTTGACATGTGAGTAATTACTCACCTATTGTCCCCGGACGTGGATGAGGTCTTCCGAGCGCTCAACGATTCCGGTCGGCGGTTGCTTCTTGACCGATTGTTCGCTCGTGACGGGCAAACCCTCGGCGAGCTGTGCCAACACTTGCCGCAAATGACCCGGTTCGGGGTGATGAACCACCTGCGGATCCTGGAGGAGGCAGCTCTCGTCGTCACTCGCAAGTCCGGACGCAACAAACATCACTACCTCAATCCCGTCCCCATCCGCCGGCTTCACGACCGGTGGATCAGCAAGTACACCGCCCCCTGGGCCGGCGCTCTCGCCAGCCTCAAGGCTCAACTCGAAGGAGGTTCCCCCGCCATGTCAGTCCCGGTCCATATCTATCAGGCGTACATCGGATGCCAGGTGACCGACGCATGGGAGGCGCTGGTCGATGGAGAGCAGACCCAGCGCTACTACTACGGCACGAGGGTCGAGTCGGATTGGTCCCCCGGCTCGGACCTTCGTTATCTCTACCCCGACGGCGCGGTCGCCGCCGATGGCAAGGTCATCGCCATCGATCCACCCAACCGACTCGAGATGTCCTTCCAGCCGCGCTGGGATCCGGACATCGAGTCCTCCGGGCCGGCGCGAATGGTCTGGCTGGTGGAAGAGGTGAGCGGGACGACGCGGGTCACCGTCGAGGTTTACGACCTCACCCCGGGTACGCGCGCCTACGAAGACTTCGTGGGGGGCCTGCCGATGATCGTGTCAGGGTTGAAGACGTTGCTCGAAACCGGTCGCCCTCTGGTGGCCGGGAGAGCGAACTAGGCCTCGACGACCACCAGCACCTGGTCCGCCGCCACCTGCTCCCCCTCGCCGGCTCGGATGTCTCTCACAATCCCAGCGTGGGGGGCTCGCAGGCTGTGCTCCATCTTCATCGCTTCCAATACCAACAGGGCTTGGCCTTCGGCGACGGTCTCGCCCTCTACCACCAGCACTTTGATCACCCTGCCTGGCATCGGGGCATGGAGGGAGCCCGCTTCTTCGTCGATGGACGATTCGGGAAAACGCGGGATCTCCCGCAACCTTACGTATCCGGTCGGTCCATCGACGTGAACAACGTCTCCCACCCGATGGACCGCGAATCGGCGCAGGTGACCGTTGGCCAAGAGGCCCACGAGGTCCTCGTTCACCTGGTGAACCTCGATGCCGGGGAGGGGTCGACCGTCGACCTCGACCGACACCCTTTCACCCTCAAACCGGTATCCAATACGGATCTCCTGGTCCTCCTGGGCAAAAGTGACGGCTTGTAATTGCGAGGGATTGTTCCGCCAGCCGGAAGGAAGGGCTGGGAGCAGCGCGGCGTGATCCCGACGGACCGAGGCAGCCGCCAAAGCCGCGGCCACTGCCCCTAGCTCGCACTCTTCCCGGGTGGGTAGGGGCACTCCGAGCTCTGCCGGCGGGTTGCGTTCGAGAAAATCGGTGTCGGTCTGCCCGTCGAGGAATTCCGGATGCCGGAGGATACGGACTAGCAGGTCGCGGTTGTTCGTCGGTCCATGGATGCGAGCTGTTTGAAGCGCGCGGGCCAGTAGCGCGGCTGCCTCGTCGCGGGTCTCCGCCCAGGCGATGACTTTGGCGATCAGTGGGTCGTAAAACGGACTGATGACCGAGCCAGACTCGACTCCCGGCTCGACTCGGAGCCCGAGCACCTCCGGGAACTCGAAGCGGTCCACCGTTCCCGTGACCGGCAAGAAGTCGCGCATGGGATCCTCGGCATAGAGCCTGACCTCGATGGCATGGCCGATTCGAGCCGGCTCCATGAGTTCTTCCCCCAGCCGCTCGCCGGCGGCAATGAGGATCTGCCAACGGACGAGGTCGACGCCACAGATCTCCTCGGTCACCGGATGCTCCACTTGCAGGCGGGTGTTCATCTCCAGGAAAAAGAACTCGCCTCCATCGAAGAGGAACTCGATGGTGCCGGCTCCTTCGTACTCGACCGCCTTGCAGATAGTTATGGCCGCCTCAGACATCCGCGATCGGGTCGGCTCGTCTAGGGCCGGCGAGGGAGCCTCCTCGACGATTTTCTGATGGCGTCTTTGGATCGAGCATTCCCGCTCGAAGAGGGCGCTTACCTGACCATGGCGATCGCCTACAACCTGGATCTCGATGTGGCGGGGCCGTTCCAAGTAGCGCTCAATGAAGACCGTGCTGTCTCCGAACGCCGACTCGGCCTCCCTCTCCGCCGATGCGACCGCCTCGGTGAGATCTGGAGGGCGGCGAACGATTCTCATCCCCTTGCCACCTCCCCCCGCCGAGGCCTTGACCAGCAGGGGGTACCCAATCGTTTCGCCTGCCTTGGAGATCCCAGCCTCGTCCACGCCGGTCAAGTCGATTGAGGGCAGCGTCGGTACTCCCGCCCCTTCCACAAGACGCTTCGATTCGAGCTTGCTGCCCATCGTCTTGATCGCTGCGGGGGTGGGGCCGATCCAGGTGAGACCGGCCTTCACTACCCGAGCGGCAAAGGAGCCGTTCTCGGCGAGAAAGCCATATCCGGGATGGATGGCATCGGCTCCGGTCACCCTGGCCGCCTCCAGCAACTTTTGCGGATCGAGATAGGACTCGGCTGGAGTGTTGCCTCCGAGGGCAAAACCTTCATCGGCATCGGCGACGAACGGCGAGTGGCGATCGGCGTCGGAAAAGACCGCCACGGTGGCGATTCCCATGGCCCGGCAGGTGCGGAAGATGCGACGGGCAATCTCGCCCCGGTTGGCGACGAGGACCTTTCGAATCGGTCTGCTCACTGACGCCGAGCGTAGCTCTCTAGGGCGCAGCCTCACCTGAGTCGGGGGCCACTTGCCATGCGGACACGTCGACGGCTTCGAATGCCGAACCGGGGATCGCTCCCAGCTCGCGAAGAAGGTCGTTGTCCCAGCGGGAGTCGGGGGCACCGGAGAGGTACCAAGCGGATCCGTTGTCGGCCAGGACCATCCCATAGTGCCTGAGAGCGGTGAGGATCACCTGCACTTGGGGCGAGTATCCACTTTGATCGAACGAAGCTTTGAGTCGGAATCGTTGTCCCATGGGCGGCAAGCTGGTGGAGGTGTTGGAGGAGGCGAAGTGCCGCGCCGGCCAGACATAAGCCCGCTGTGTCTGGGGTGCGGTGAACCTGATGGCATGTCCGATGAATCCGGAAGCGACCTCCTCGAAGCGAACCAGTCCGGGAAAGATCGGGAGTCCGGCGGCGTCGGCCGAAGTCCAACCATCAGGCCGGAGGGCGTTGGAGCGGAGATCGTAGGCCGCCCCTGAGTCGGCGGTCCAGGCATTTGCCTGCGGGAACGCCCGATAAAGCTCATAGAGACGACACTCAGATTGGTCGAGGGCGAGAACGTGGCGATCGCCATCGGCGCTGGGTCCACCTTCTATGGGCGCGGTGAGCGGAATGGGGAAAGGCCCCGGGTCGCTCTCGTCGCCATATGCCGTGTAGATGATCGGAATCGGGCTCGCGCCGGCGTCGACGAATGGGATGCCGATGGGTGAGGTGGATCCAGGAGGCCAAACGCCGGATCCAAAGTCGGCATGCACGTGGGAGGTGGCCCCGATCGACGACACGTACTGGGACGAAAGGGAATGAACCGGTGCCTGGTCGACGCGGGTGTTCCAGATGTTGTTAGGGGGAAGTATCTGACACTCCGCGGGCGCTGGTACCGGGATGGGCGAAAGGTCCTCGGCTCGGACCAGGAAAGTTGCCATCTGGTCGCGTAGCACCGCCTCCGTCGGGCAGAAGCGGTCCGCCGTGCAGCCAGTGGTGATACCGGCGGCGGCGAGGCGGTTGATCTCGTCTTCGAAGCTCGAGTTCTCGTCGTCGACAAATCGATCGCCGGCCGCCACGCCGTAGCCGTAGCCGCGGACCAGGAAGGCCGCCATCTGCTCGCGGGTGACCGGGTGGTGGGGGCAGAAGTTGGCGGTGCTGCAACCGGTGGTGATCCCACTTTGCGCCAGGCGATTGATGAAACCCTCGTAGGGAGAGCCTTCGTCATCGGTGAAATAGTCAACCGCGGTCGGTGTCAGCGAGAGGGCTCGGGCGAGGAAGGTGGCCATCTGCTCGCGGGTGACGGCCTCGCTCGGACAGAAGCGACTCGCCGCGCACCCCGAGGTGATACCGGCGGCGTAGAGCGCCTCGATATTTGGTTCGTGGGGGTTGCCATTGTCGTCTGTGAAGGTGCCGCCGGGCGGGAGGTCGGCCGCTAGCAGGACGACGAGGGTGAGAACGCCGAGAGACCTTGGGAGCCGCACCGAGCAGTTATCGGCTGAGTGGTTGAATCGCTCAATGACTGGATCTGGGGCGGTGGAGAGCGCAGAGGTCGACGCTTACCTTCGTCGGCTGGGACTCGATCCCGAGCCGCCCTCAGCCGAGGCGCTGGTTCATCTCCATCGGGCCCAGGTCGAGCGTGTGCCCTACGAGACGATCTGGATCCATCTGGGACAGCAGTGGGGCATCGATCCGATCGATTCGTTCCGGCGCGTGGCGCATGAGGGACGAGGCGGTTACTGCTATCACTTGAATGGCGCATTCTGCGAACTGCTGGGAGCCCTCGGCTACCGCGTGAGCCGGCACATCGGCGGCGTCCACGGCCCCGAGGGGCCTAGTGCGGAAGCGCTCACCAACCATCTTGTTCTCACAGTGGAGGGCTTACCGACTGATGCCAATCCCGAGGGCAGGTGGTATGTCGATGCCGGACTGGGGGACGCTTTGTACGAGCCCTTGCCGCTGGAGGCCGGTAACTACCAGCAGACACCGATGCGATTTGGACTGACCGAGACCAAGGATGGTGTCGGGGATTGGCATCTCACCCATGATCCGACCGGTTCCTTCGCCGGCATGAGTTTTCGACTGGGGGCGGTCTCGATCGACGCCTTCCGTGAGCGCCACGCCTACTTGTCGACATCGCCGGAGTCGGGTTTCGTGAGAGTGCTAACCGCTCAGCGACGTCATGCGACTGGGGTCGACTTGCTGCGTGGTCTGGTGCTAACTCGCATCGACGGTGAACAACACTCCGAGCGGGTGCTCGATCGGCGCGGCGACTGGCTGGCGGTCATTACCGACCTTTTTGGAGTGCGGCTCGATGTCGAGCCCGCAGCCCTCGAGTCCTTGTGGGCCAAGGTGGTGGCAGCCCACGAGGCCCGCTTTCTCTCTACCGAAGGGTGACGGGCTCGCCCTCCGAGCGAAACTTGATCGAGCATCCCAGCGAGGGCACCTGCTCGACTTTGACCTCTTCGCGGGCGAGCACTGCTTTCGCCGCGGCTCGCAGGCTTTCGCCGGTCACTTCGACGTCGTTGCTTGGTCGGGCCCCGTCGAACTGGCCCCGATAGGCCAAGCGGTGAGCGTGATCAAACAGGAAGAAGTCGGGGGTGCAGGCCGCGGTGAAGGCGCGGGCGGCCTCCTGGCTCTCGTCGAAGAGGATGGGGAAGGTAAATCCGACTTCATCCGCAACGCGAGCCTGGTTCTCGGGAGCGTCCTCCGGATAGGCCTCGATGTCATTGGAGGCGATTCCGACAATTGCCAGTTCCGTACCGAGGAAGTCCTTGCCGAACTGAGCGAGGCCGTCCTGGATGCGCTTCACATAGGGACAGTGGACGCAGATGAAGGCGACCAGCACCGGCCGATCGGCGAAATCGTCGGACCCGACGCTCTCGTTGGTGCGAACGTCGTTGAGCAGGAACTTGGGTAGCTCGGTCCCGAGGGCGAGCATGGTCGAACTAGCAGCCATGCCGTGAGATTAGGTAGTTGCCGATTCTCTGATTCTGAGGACCGCAATCCGCGCTAGACGCGGATCAGAACCCTGGGTTCGCAAAGTGGCTGCTACATGCGAAAGACGCCGAATTCGGCCGAGCCCTGCACTGGCGCTGAGTGGCTGGCGGAGACAGCGATTCCGAGGACGTCTCGGGTCTGGCGGGGATCGATGAGGCCGTCATCGCGGATGCGGGCAGTGGAGAAAAAAGCCTGCTCCTCGTGCCCGATCTGCGTCTCGATCAGTGCGCGTCGCTGCTGGTCGGCATCCTCGTCGAAAGGCCGCCCCTGATCGACCGCCGCCTGCCGGGCGATGATCGACATCACCCCCGCCAGTTGCTTGGGTCCCATCACCGCCACCTTGTGATTCGGCCAGCCAAAGACAAACCGCGGGTTGTACGAGCGCCCCGACATGCCATAGTTGCCGGCTCCATACGAGACCCCTGCCATCAGGGCAAAGTGGGGGACGGTCGAGTTGGCGACCGCGTTGATCATCTTCGCCCCGTCTTTGATGATTCCCCGCTGTTCGTATTCCTTGCCCACCATGTAGCCGGTGGTGTTGTGGATGAAGAGCAGCGGTGTGTCATAGCGGTTGCAGAGCTGAATGAACTCCGTGGCTTTGTGAGCTTCCTCGGAGAACAGCACCCCCTGGGCGTTGGCGAGCACCCCGATGACGAAGCCGTGAATCGACCCCCATCCAGTGACGAGCGAAGTGCCGTAGGTCGCCTTGTACTCCTCAAAGCGGGACCCGTCGAGGGTGCGGGCCAGGATCTCGCGAGGATCGAAGGGAGTGCGGAGGTCGGCCGGGATGAGGCCGAGGATGTCGTCGGCGTCATGGAGCGGGGCGTCGGGCGACTGGGTGGGCCCGTATCCGTGCTTGCGCCAGTTGAGGTGGGCCACGATGCCACGGCCGATGCGGATCGCGTCACCCTCATCCTGGGCGAAGTAGTCGGAGAGACCTGAGACGCGGGAATGCATCTCGGCGCCGCCCAGTTCTTCGTCGGTGGACTCCTCGCCGGTCGCCATCTTCACCAGAGGCGGGCCGCCGAGAAAGACCTTGGCCCGCTCCTTCACCATCACCGAGTAGTCACACATCGCCGGGACATAGGCGCCGCCTGCGGTCGAGTTCCCGAATACCAAGGCGACGGTTGGGATACCGAGGCGTGAGAGCTGGGTGAGGTTTCGGAACCACTTTCCCCCAGTGATGAAAACCTCGGCCTGATCTGGCAGGTCGGCCCCACCCGATTCGACGAGGTTGATAAGCGGCAGCCGGTTATCCCGAGCGATGTCCTGAGCTCGCAGGGTCTTGGCCAGGCTGTACCGATTGGATGACCCCGCCTGGCTGGTGGGATCGTTGGCCGAGATCATGCATTCGACTCCCGAGACGACCCCGACGCCGGTCACGGCGTTGGCGCCGAGGTTCTTGTCGGTCCCCCACGCCGCCAGGGTCGAGAGCTCGAGGAAGTGGGAATCGGGGTCGAGCAAGAGCTCGATCCGCTCGCGGACCAGCATCTTCCCCCGGGAGCGGTGGCGATCGATGTACTTCTGTCCCCCGCCCAGCCGAGCCTCCGCTTGGAGCGCTTCGAATTCGTCGAGCCGAGCCCTACTGGCCCGGTAATTGGAGGCGAACTCCTCGCTGCGCCGATCCACCCGGCTCCCGAGAACCTGCATCCATTTCGAGGCTAGCTCCCACTCAACTTCGCCACCGATAGGACCGATACATCCCTGGTAACTCAGGAGGTCTGTGAGGGATGCTTCTTTCGGGGAGTCTTAGCAACTGGTCGGTGAATGACCTGTTGCAGATAATGCGGGTCACGGCCAAGACGGCCACATTGAGAATTGATGGCTCGCGCCCCGGGGTAATCCATTTCGGTGATGGCCGCATCGTCGGTGCCGGCCTGGCGGGCCAACGGCTTCCTCGCAATGCGGAAGAAGCGCTGCGGGCCACAGTCGATGCGTTGCATGTGCTCACCTCGACAGCAGATGGCGCCTTCCTTGTTGCCGAACCCGACTTCGACCCTGCCTTGCGCGGGTGGGACGTCGCCGAAGTGATGATGGAGGTCGACCGTCTCCGCCATATGGAGCAAGAGGTCACCTCCCAGGGCGTCACCGAATCGACTTCCCTCCGTCTTGCCTCTGACGTTGCGACCCCGGTCACTCTCCACTCAGAAGAATGGGCCGCGGTTTGTTCCCTCGTTCCCTCCTTCAGCCTGGCGTCCCTCCAAGATGCCTTTGGCAACTCCCGCGCCCTCCAATTCCTCAGTGCCCTCCTCGGGCGGGGACTGACGGTCTCGGCCCCAGACACTGAGGTTGAGGTGGCGATCGACACGGTCCCGGTTCCCGAACCCATCGTTCTCAACGAGGTCAGCGTCGTCGTCAACTCGGAGCCTGAGCTACCTGTCCTCGATTGGCTCGGCGACCATCAAGTCCCCGGGGCCGTCGACCTCAGCCCCGGGACCACCGAGGACGAGTACGACGACGACTACGAGGACGACGACGAGGATGATGACGAAGAGGAGTACGAAGTCGATCCCAATCGGCGTGCTCTGAGGTCCGTGGTCGCCGCCCCTGAGACCACTTTGGTCTCCAACGTTCTGGGCGACATGCGGAAGCTGAGGACCGGCCACTCCTAAGGGTTCTTGCGTAGCATCGCCCCCCTAATCCCGGGGAGAAATACGCCAGAACAATTGGTCATCGGAATCGCCGGCGGGTCCGGCTCCGGCAAAACCACTATCGCCGCGGCCGTGGCCGCCACCCTGTCTGGGGTCACCATCATCGCCCACGACGCCTATTACCGGCATCGACCCGAGCTGGCGTTCGCCGAACGAGCAGCAGTCAATTACGACCATCCCGATTCTCTCGAGACCGAGCTGTTGATCGAGCACCTCATCCTCTTAGGCGAAGGTGAGGGCATCGAGATCCCGACCTACGACTTCTCCGCTCACCTGCGCGCCGTCCAAAAGGTGCGAGCCGAGCCCACCCCAGTCGTGATCGTAGAGGGGATTCTGGTGCTGGCCGACCCCGACCTTCGTTCTCATCTCGACCTCAAGATCTACGTCGATACGGATGCCGATTTGCGACTGGCACGTCGGATCGAACGCGACATCGGCGAACGGGGCCGCACTCTCGATTCGGTTCTGAACCAATACTTCTCCACGGTGCGCCCGATGCATCTCGAGTTCGTCGAGCCTTCGAAGCGCTACGCCGACCTCATCATCCCCGAGGGATACAACCCCAAGGCGATGGCGACGGTGCTCGAGATGATTCGCACCAATCTGGCCGCAACCGACCCGTCCATATACTCGCCGGGATGACCACGCGCCCTACGGTTGCCGTCGTCGGAGTCGGCGCCATGGGCGAGGCTCTCGCCGCCGGATTGCTCAATGCAGGGTGGGAGCCTTCCGAGCTCACGTTGATTGTGAGACGTCCGGAGAGAGTGCCTCAGCTCCAGCAACGGACCGGAATCGAGGTAACACTCTCACCCAACGACGCCGCTGGCCGCGACGTCGTCGTCATCGCCGTGAAGCCGCGCGATGTCTCGGCGCTGCTGGACGAGCTCAAAGGGGCGCTTCGACCCGGACAGGTATTGCTCTCGATAGCGGCCGGAGTCCCAACCTCGACCTACGAGTCGGTCTTGGGCGACGTCGCCGTCGTTAGGGCGATGCCGAACACGCCAGCCTTGGTGAAGGAAGCGGTCACCGGCATGGCCGCGGGCCGCCATGCCGGGCTAGAAGAACTGGAAAAGGCGCGGCTGGTCCTCGAGGCCGTCGGCGGGGTGCAGCAGCTGGACGAAGGTCTCCTCGACGCCGTCACCGCGGTCAGCGGTACCGGTCCCGCCTACGTCTTCCTTCTAGCCGAGGCTCTCACCGAAGCGGCCGTGCGCGAGGGCCTGCCTCGCGATATCGCGGAATCGTTTGTCAATCAGACCATTAGGGGCGCAGGCCATCTCCTCACCGAGACGGAGCGAGGACCTTTCGAGCTTCGCTCGCAGGTGACCTCTCCGGGGGGAACCACTGCCGCCGCTGTTCACGTCTTGGAGGAACGCGGCTTTCGGGCCTTGGTCGAGGACGCGGTGCGAGCCGCCGCCCAGCGAGCTAGGGAGCTCGGCTCGGCATGAGCCTCTTTTCCCGCCTCGTGGTGGGAACAGCCGAATCACCCCCGATCAAGCGCCTGATCACCCGTACCAAAGCCGGACAGCGACTAGCCCATCGTTTCGTCGCCGGGGAGACGCTCGATCAGGCGACAGAGGTTGCTCGACGACTCAATCGATCGGGGATGGCAGTCTCTCTCGATCTGCTGGGCGAAGAGGTCACATCGCCCGCCGAGGTCGAGCGGGCCTACAAGGGCTACGACGAATGCCTGGGCCGCATCGCCGACGATGGCCTCGACGCCAACATCTCGGTCAAGCTCACACAGCTAGGCCTGGCCATCGACCGGCGCCTTGCCGCCGAGACCCTGGATCGATTGGCCGCCACCGCGGCCGACCTGGGGCTGACGATCACGATCGATATGGAGGATTCGCGCTATACGGCCGCGACCGTCGAGCTCTACCGCTCGGCGCAGGAGCTCCGTGGAAATCTCGGTCTGGCCCTGCAGGCCTACCTGTATCGCACACCCGACGATGTCGACAGCCTGATGACGCTTGGAGGACATCTGCGGCTTTGCAAGGGCGCCTACGTCGAAGATCGCGACGTTGCCTTTACCGATCGTGATGATGTCGACGCCGCCTTTGCCCGCCTGCTGGAGGCGTTAATGCCGGTCGATCAGGTCAAGCCCGCCATCGCCACCCACGACCCGAAGCTGATCGAGCTCACCAGGCGACTGACTCGGAAACGGAGTGGCCCTTTCGAATTCCAGATGCTCTATGGAGTTCGGACCAAGGCCCAGTTGGAGCTATGTCAAGCCGGGTACCCGATTCGCATCTATCTCCCCTACGGCTCGCACTGGTATCCGTATCTGGTGCGCCGGCTGGGAGAACGCCCCGCCAACCTTGCGTTTTTCCTCAGAGCGCTCGTCGGCGGATAAGGTCGAACTATGAGCGTCGATTTCACCTTGCCCGATCAGGACGGACAACCGTACTCGTCGGCCGACCACCGAGGGCGAAAGTTGATTGTCTTTTTCTACCCGGCGGCGATGACCCCCGGTTGCACTGCCGAGGCCTGTGACTTTCGCGACAACTACGCCGCGCTATCCCAGGCTGGCTACGACCTAGTGGGAATTAGTCCCGATGCTCCGGCCAAGAACGCCCGCTTCAAGGAAAAAGAGGGCCTCAATTTTCCTCTGCTCTCGGACACCGACCACAAAGTCGCAGAGCAGTTCGGGGCCTGGGGCCCGAAGATGCTCTATGGGAAGGAATCGGTTGGCCTCATTCGGTCGACCTTCGTCATCGGCGCCGACGGCGAGCTCGAGCGCGAGTTCCGCAACGTCAAAGCCAAGGGTCACGTCGCCCGTTTGACCGAAGAGCTTGGCGTGTCGTGATTGGGCTGCTGCTCCTGGTCGGGTTGTTGCTGGCCCCAACGGAGCAGGCTGGACCCGATGTCTCTCCCATCCTCGACAGCCTCGAATTGCGGGGCTACTACCTTGATCCGGGAGTAGACGCCCGAGTTGACGAGCTCGAAGCGCTGGTTGACCGTTTCGGAGGGGTCTATTTCGTTGGCCTCGAAATTGAATCGGATGCCGACTTCGTGGCGGACAGATTGCTTGATGGCGTCGGTTCCGGGACCGTCGTCGTCTTGACCCCAAGCGAGATCGGCGCCGTCAGCAGCGAGTACGACGACGATGAGATCGACGCCGCCCTCGACGAAACCGTTGCCACCGGGGGCAGCAGTTATGAAGAGGACTTCGAGGAGTTCGCCGCTTCCTTGACCGGTACCGGGCCTGTGCCGGAAGGGGGAGGCTTCAATCTGGTCCCGGTGCTGGTGGTAGTGGGAGTGGTGGCCCTGGTGGGCTTCTTCGTCTGGCGAGGAAACGCAGAGCGGAGTCAAGCGAAGGAGAAACTCTTCGGTGAAGCTCGAGCCGAGATCCGCCAACAGATGGATGTAATTGCCACTGCCATCGTCGAACTAGCCGATGACCCTCGGGTGGCGGGCAACGACACTGCAACCGCGCATTATCGAGCGGCCTCTGAGACGTTCCGCCAGGCGGAATCGAGGCTCACCGCGGCGTCATCTCTGGATCAGCTCGAAGACCTCTCCGATGATCTCGACCGCGCCCGCTGGCAGCTCGACGCGGCCCAGGCTCTGGTCGAGGGACGTCCACTACCCCCCGAACCGACCGAGACTGCTCCTCCTCCGCCTTGTTTCTTCGACCCCACTCATGGCACCGGTCGGGTGGAAGCCGAGATCCAGACCCCGGCGGGGGCGAGAAAAGTGATGGTCTGCGAGGCCGATGCGGAAAAGCTCCGCAGGGGCGAGTCGCCCCATCCCCGTCAGATTCCCTACGACAGCCAGCCCGTTCCCGCCCCGCAGGCCCCCCGCACCCACGGAGGACTGGGCATGGACTGGCTCGACGTCTTCTCGATTCTGGTCGGGGGGATGGGGAGGGGTTTGCCATACGACTGGTCAGGCGGTCCCCGCCGGAGGGGTGGGAGCCGTCCGGGGATTCCGTTCCCGAGCCGTGGACGGGGAAGTGCCTCCCGCGGCTCACGTGGCCGCGGCCGTCGCACTCGCTAAGCCGGTATCCTCGCCGACCGGACACGAAAGGCGACAAATGCTGCGGCGCATCTGGAACTACTTGCGAACTCTTTTTGGCATGGCCGCCGAACGAGCCATGGATCCGTCGGTCGAGATCGAGCAGGCGATAAACGAGGCCAAAAGAAGAGACCAGGAGTTACGCAACCAAGCAGCCAAGGTGATCGCTCACCGCACTCAAATTGAAGCCAAGATCGAGGATTCGGCCAAAGATGTGGGCGAGGCTCGCGAGATTGCCAAACAGGCTTTGCTGAAGGCGGAATCGGCCAAGAACTCGGGAGACACCGCCAGCCAGACCAAGTGGACCAATGCCGCCCAATCCATCGCCCTCAAATTGCAGGCGGCAGAGTCGAACTTGGAGGGCCTCAAAGAGCAGTACGAGATCGCCATCACGCAAGCGGATTCCGCCAAGAGCGCTGTCACCCAAAACGCCATGCGCCTTCAGGAGCTGGCAGCCAAGCGCATGCAACTGGTGGGTCAGCTGGAGCAGGCTCGGATGCAAGAAGCAGTCAACCGCGCCGTCGAGACGATTTCGGTCTCGATGGAAACCAACGCTCCCAGTCTCGACAAAGTCGAGGAAAAGATCCAGCGCCGGTTGTCGGAGGCGCAGGCCCGCGCCGAACTACGCGAAGCGACGCCGGAAGGAGCCGAGAGCGAATTGCGCGAGGCTGTTTCGATGGCCCAAGCCGACGCCCGTCTCGAGGAGTTGAAGAAGGAGCTCGGCCTCGCTTGACACACACCTAGAAGAAGAGGCGCAGGCTCCCGAAACCGAAAAACGGCTGAAGGCGTCGGCCCTCATCGGGCCGCTTACGGGCGTGGGTGCACTAGGCGCGGTCCTGCTTGGGTATCTGGGGACCCTGCCGGAGGTCATCGAGCCCGAGGTGGGACGGGTCGTGTTCGGCAACGTCCCGGGATGGCTGCAAGCGGTTTTCTACGTCACCACCGCCGCCTTCATCGCTCTGGCAGGAGCGCTCTTTTTCCTTCGCGCCCGATCGTGGGAGAGAGGTGCCCGCGATCCCCGATCCGGCCTTTGGCGGGAGCGAGTGCGACAGCTTTTCCGAGGCCTCTCCATGCAGACCCTGTTGCGGGATCGGGCGGCCGGCCTGATGCACTCGATGATCTATTTCGGTTTTTTGATCCTTTTCGCCGGGACCGTCATTCTCGAAATCGATCATCTCCTTCCCAACAACCTCAAATTTCTCCAAGGCGGGGTCTATCTCGGGTACTCGCTGATTCTCGACCTCACGTCACTTGTCTTCCTCGGGGGCCTCGCCTGGGCATTCGTTCGCCGCTACCTGCAGCGACCTTGGCGCCTCCGCTCTAAGACCAAGCCCGAGGACGCGTGGAATCTGATAACGCTGGCGCTGCTTGGTGTTACCGGCCTCACCACCGAGGCGGCTCGAATCGCCCTGTCCGGACGACCCAGCTTCGAGCGCTGGTCGGCGGTGGGTTATCCGCTGTCGTTCCTCGTTCCCGAAGCTTCGGCGGGGGCAGTTCATCTCACCTCGTGGATGGTGCACGCCGCGGCTTTCCTCGCCTTTCTCGTCATCCTCCCCATGACCAAGCTCCGGCACATGCTGACGAGCCCCACGAACATGTTCCTCTCTCCCCATGGACGGCCTAAGGGAGCGATGAGGCCGGTAGCCAATCTGGCTGAAGTCGAGGACATCGACACCGTCGGCGCTTCGGTGGTGAGCGACTTCACCTGGAAACAGCTCTTCGACACGGACGCCTGCACCATCTGTGGTCGCTGCACGGCGGTGTGTCCAGCCAACATCACCGGCAAGCCCTTGGATCCTCGTGAGATGGTTCTCAAGGTGGGTGAGGTGGCGGCCGTCACCGCCGGCGTCTCACCGCCGGTAAGCCTTGTCGACGGCATCGAAATCAGCGGCGACAACGTGATGCAAAGAATCCGGCCCGAGGAAGTGTGGTCGTGCACGGCTTGTCGAGCGTGCGACGAGATCTGCCCAGTCAATATCGAGATTCTCGATCGAATCCTCGACATCCGTCGTTACCTGACCATGATGGAGTCCTCGTTTCCGAGCGAGCTTTCGAAGGCCTTTGTGGCGATGGAGAACCAGGGCAATCCCTGGGGCATGAGCAGGGAAAAGCGAGGGTCGTGGACCGCAGCGCTCGACTTTCATGTCCCGATCCTGGGCGAGGATGCCGATAGCGCCGAATATCTCTGGTTCGTCGGCTGTGCAGGGTCTTTCGATGATCGCAACATGGCGGTCTCAATCGCCTTGGCCAAGCTGTTGCACCAGGCGGGAATCGACTTCGCCATCCTCGGCACCGCCGAGGTATGTAACGGCGACCCTGCCCGTCGGGCCGGCAACGAATATCTGTGGCAGCAGTTGGCGACTCAGAACATCGAGACGTTCTCGGCCCGGGGGGTGCAGAAGATCATCACTCAGTGCCCGCACTGCTTCAACACCCTGGCCAACGAATATCCGCAGATGGGCGGAGAGTACGAGGTCATCCACCATTCCCAACTCCTGGCCGACCTCCTGACCCGGCAGAAGATCACTTTCAGTGGCAACGGATCGGTTCGGAAAACCACCTATCACGACCCCTGCTACTTGGGCCGGCACAACGACATCTACCTGGCGCCTCGGGAGGTGGCGGCGGCGACTGGAGCGGAACTGGTGGAGATGCGCCGTCACGGCACCAGGGCGCTGTGCTGCGGGGCGGGCGGTGCCCGATTCTGGATGGAAGAGCACACCGGCAAGAAAATCAACATTGAAAGGGCGGAGGAAGCCTTGGCGACCGGAGCCAGCGAAGTCGCAGTTTCCTGCCCCTTCTGTTATGTGATGCTTGACGACGGGATCAAAGAGCTCGGGAAGGGCGACGACGTCCGGGTCCGGGATTTGGCGATGATGCTCGCCAACCGTTGATAGCTAGTACCGGCGGTGCAATCGCGGCTGGTTATCTGCTCCGTGGCCAATACTCACTTAGAGTGATGGTCGATTGATCTGGGAGGTAGGGGCAAATGACGATTATTCGCACGTGCGCCAACGCGCATGACTACGTGACAACGGGAACCCGCAGCAAGTGCAGTCGATGTGGTGCCGTTCAGGTCGACCTGACCGAAAGCCAGGCCCAGGGTGTGGCTGATCCGACCAAGGTCTTCGGTGCGCGCCGCCCGACGCTGTTCTCGCTCAAGGTTGAGGAAGCCGGACCGGAGGCCGGATTCGGAAGGGCGCGTCACCGCCGTTAATCGACAAGCCTAGGGTGCGCCCTAGGCTCGATTCCGATGCGCCGGTTCGTCGGGCGGACCCTTCTGGTTTGTGTGGTCGCCTGTTCGGCTCCGACCACTCAGGCCGCGGAGTCGAACCTACCGCCAACCACCACTACGGCCGCGCCTGCGAATGCGGCCGAAGCGGTTGCAGTGTTCGAGGCCTGCATGAAGGCGGCTGGGTTCGACCTGTCTGAGATCCCAGTGGGCGATGACGGTCGACCAGACCTGGGTGCTCTCGCCGGAGACGCCGCCACCGATCCGGGCTTCCGTCAGGCGGTCACTCTTTGCGCGGGACCTCTGAGCGAGTTCTTGGGATTGGAGAACTCGCCTGGTCTGCGAGTGATGGTTCTTGCCCAGCTCCAGGACTATGCCGCGTGCATGCGGGCGAGTGGAGTGGAGGACTTCCCCGATCCGGTCGACGACTTCGATGGCACGTTTGCGCCCTTTCCTCCCGAGCAGATCCCCACCGACGATCCCGACTTTGGCCCCGCGGTCGACGCCTGCGCCGCCGCCCTGGGGGTAAGCGGGGAGTAGTCGACGGCCGCCAGGCCGACGTTAACTTGCCTGCGGTGCGCATCGGCTTTCAAGGCGAGGAATATTCATATTCCGACCAGGCCGCTCAGGAGCTCTACCCCGACGAGCGCCGAGAGGGCTTTTCGACCTTCGTCGCCGCGTTTGATTCGCTCCAAACAGGGGGAGTCGACCTGCTCGTCATGCCGATCGAGAATTCCACAACCGGGAGTGTGCTCGCAGTCTTGGATCGGCTTCTCCCCGGACAGGTGAAGATCGTCCGCGAACACCTGGTGGAGGTTCGACATGTGCTCCTGGGGCATCACGGGGCTTCGTTAGAAGACATCAGGGAGGTGCACTCCCACCCCGAGGCGCTGGCACAGGCCGAGGCAATATTGACCCATTGGGGGTGGAGCTCCGTTCCGGCCCACGACACCGCGGGAGCGGTGAGGATCGTGGCCGAATCGGGTTCCCTAACCAGCGCGGCGTTGGGGCCCGAGCGGGCGGCGGAGCCTTTCGGTCTCAGCGTCCTCCTCCGAGATGTGATCGATCGGCCCCACAACACCACCCGTTTCGTCGTCCTCAGTGCCGACCAACCAACCATCGCCGACGATGCCGACAAGACAACGGTTGCCTTTACCACCGCCCACACGCCCGGGTCCCTCGCTCTGGCCCTGACCGAACTCGGTTTGCGGGGCGCCAACCTGACGCGAATCGAGTCCCGCCCGACCGAACAAGCATGGCGCTACCGGATGTTTGTGGACCTCACCCACCTGCCAGGGCCAGAGGGCGTCAAGCGTATCTTCGAGCCCCGTCCCTCAAGCCTCGACGATCTCGAGTTTCTTGGCACCTATCGATCCGTGCTCCGCTGACCGATACACATCTCGGAGACATACGATTTCTCTAACCATGACGACCAAGCCCCTCGAGAGACCGGTGACCGATACGGTCATCGATCCCGATCTTCCGTGGCAAGTAGTGGTCTGGAACGATCCGGTCAACTTGATGGATTACGTGGTCTGGGTACTGCGCCGACTGTTTGGGCATTCGGTGGAGGAGGCGACGCGCCTGATGCTCGCAGTTCACAACGAGGGCAAGGCCACCGTGGCCCAAGGACCGCGGGAGCAAGCCGAAATGGACGCCTATCGCCTCCACCAGCACGGCCTCTGGGCCACTATCGAGAAGTGATCCCCTTCCTTCCGGTAGAGGACGGCATCCTGGTCACGCTCACTCCCGAGGACCTCGACCTGCTTTCTCAGCTTCCCGAGTTCTTGAACAGTCTCGGAGATCCGGCGAATGATCCCGCTGCCGCTCGCCTGCAATCGCCCGTCTATCGAGAGGACTCCAAGGCCTCCAATGAGTGGTGGCGACTGATGGGGGATGAGTTCAGGGAATCACGGGCGGCGGATCGCTCTGCCTTCGAGCTGATTCTGGAAGCCGCTGCCGCCGGCACTGTGGCTTCGGTGGCAGAAGCCGAGGCTTTCATGCGAGTGTTGAACGAATCACGGTTGGCTCTGGCCGCCCGCTTAGGAGTCGAGGAGGAGGGCGATATGGAACGTCTCGAAGAAGACGACCGAGGCGCCCTCGAGTACTTGGCCAGTCTCCAGCAACTACTCGTTATCGCCTTGATGGGCGAAGAGCTCGAATACGAGATAGAGCCCTAGACCGTTTCGATCGACACGCGCTCGCGTTCCTCGAGCCGACCGTCGGCGTGGATCGCGAACCTTCCCGCCCTGCGGTCATGGACCGGTTCGGTGGTTGGCCAGGGCCACCCTCCGAATTGGGTCAGTCGGTAATCGAGCACGGCTTGAGAGATCTCCTCCGGGCTGTTCATCACGAAGGGACCCATCTGAAAGACCGGGGCACCGATCGGTTGACCTTGCAAGAGGAGGAACTCGGCAGGGCCGCCATGGTTGGTGAGCGTCGTTGCCAGCTCGGGTCGAAGGCGGGCCCCGGTGTTAGGAGCGATTCGATGACGATCGACTGCCACGTCGGTTCCATCGAAGAAATGGAGCATGCGATTCACCCCGGGGTGGGTGGCGGGAAGGTCCCATCTGGCCCCGGCCCCCAGACGAATGAGCCATATCCCCAGTTCGGAAGAGTCGCGGGCAGCCCAGGAGTCGGGTGGGGGAGCGGGAGCTTGGTGGTCCTCGAATCGGCCGGCGATGATGTCAACGCTGGTCTGGCCGTCTTCGGAGACAACGGTTGGGATTTCCTCCGACCAGAGCATCCGGAAATACGGAGGCACCATTTTCTGGGCAGGGGGGAGGTTGAGCCAGATCTGGAACAGCTCGAGCTCATTCGCTCCCTCGGAATTGATGAGCGGGAACATTTCTGAATGCTGGATTCCACCGCCGGCGGTCAGCCATTGAGTGTCGCCCTGCCCGAAGCGGGCCGTGGCCCCGAGAGAGTCGGAATGATCTATGAAACCGCGCCGGACGACGGTGACGGTCTCGAATCCGCGGTGGGGGTGCTGGGGAAAACCCGGAACCTGACGGCCGTGGTACATGCTCCAGCCGTCCCGATACGAAAAGTCCGCACCGATCTGGCGTCCCGCAACTCCGGGCTCGGGGCCCTGGGACTGGTTGCCGGCCGGGTAGTGATCCACGTGGTGCACCGTGAAGATGAACGGGTCAAGCCCGATCCATGGCATCGAGAGGCGGACGAGTTCGAGGACGGAATTCATTGCACGCAGAACCAATTGCCTTCGGGATCGAACATCTCGATCCAGATCTCGCCCGCCATGCCGGTGGCTTCTCGCTGGTAGACGGCACCGAGCTTTTCCAGGCGCTCCCGCTCCTCAGCCAGTCGAACCCTGCGCTGGTCATCGGGAAGCGGACCTAAGTCGCCCACCGAATTGACGTCGATATGGACCCGTTGATTGGGTTGGCCCCCGTCGTAGCGCTCGAAGAAGAAGCGGGGACCCTTGCCATCGGGGTCCACGACCGCGGAGAGGTCATTGCGTCTCTCGCGGGGGATCCCGACGGAGTCGGCGAAGTCATCCCAGGTTGCGAAGCCTTCCGGTGGCGGCTGGACGATATAGCCCAAAGCCCCCGCCCAGAACTCGGCGAGTCGATTCGGATCCTCGCAGGCGAAGACCACCTGAATTGTGTGTGCCACGAACCCTCCTGCCTATCGTGAAAAGTTATGGACTTCGGGGTCGTTCTACAAACCAACCCACCCGCCCGAGAAGTTATTTCCCGAGCGGTGGACGCCGAGCGGCTCGGCTTCGATTACGTCTGGACCTTCGATTCCCATGTCCTTTGGCAGGAACCGTTCGTAATTTTCAGCCAGATTCTGGGCCAGACCCGTCGACTGAAGGTGGGCCCGATGGTGACCAATCCCGGCACTCGGGACTGGACGGTGCTGGCGTCGCTATTTGCCACGTTGCACGACATGTACGGCCCCAGGCTCGTGTGCGGAATGGGACGCGGCGACTCCGCCCTTCGCTACATAGGGCGGACTCCCACCACTCTCGAAACCACGGCGACGGCGACTAAGGTCATCAAAGACCTCGTCGCTGGCCGCGCAGTCGAATACAACGGCAAGGAATTGTCGATTCCCTGGGTGGGCTCGGGCTTCGATTTGCCGGTGTGGATGGCGGCCTACGGCCCCAAGGCCCTGGCATCGACTGGGACCCACTACGACGGTTTCATCCTCCAGCTGGCTGATCCCCAAATCGCCGAATGGACGATTGGCGCCGTCCGCTCGGCTGCATCCGAGGCGGGCCGCGACCCTGACTCCTTGACCATTTGCGTCGCCGCCCCCGCCTATGTGGGTGACGACCTCGAGCATCAGCGGGACCAGGTGCGTTGGTTCGGGGGCATGGTCGGAAACCACGTCGCCGATCTGGTCAAGCGTTACGGAGAAAACTCACCCTCGGTCCCGACGGCGCTGACCGATTACATCAAGGCTCGCGAGGGTTACGACTACGACCACCACGGCAAGGCCGGCAACCCCTCCACCGACTTCGTCCCCGACGAGATCATCGACCGCTTCTGCCTGCTGGGCGGGGTGGAGAGCCATCTCGCCCGGCTCAAAGAGCTGCAGTCGCTCGGAGTAGATCAGTTCGCCATCTACCTCATGCACGACCAGATAGACGCCACCTTGGAGGCGTACGGCCGGTCGATCATCCCCACCCTCCAACCGCAAACCTAATGCTATAGGCGGCGCTTTCCACGGCCTCCTGCACGCGGTTTCGTCAGGAGGCGACCGCGAGAGCCTGAGCGACCATTGCCCGAACCATTTCTGGCTCGTCCATCAGCATTCGGTAGGTGATGCGCAGGACCCGCCAGCCGGCCAGCTGGGCATGGTTGTCGCGGAGTCGATCCTCTTCGAAGGCATCCAGCGTGGAGTGCCACCTCCGGCCATCGATTTCGATGATGAGTCGGATTGAGGGATACGCGAAGTCGACCCGACCCTTTCGTGGCGAGCGCCATGGCAACGGGTACTGCGGATTCGGATCCGGAAAGCCCCATTCCCGCAGCAGGCGCAGTCCATGCATTTCGAGCTCGCTCTCTCCCATGAAGCCTTCGCCAGCCCGGACCTCGAGCACTTTGTGCATCGTTTGCATGCCGGGCTTCCCGTGCCGGGCGAGCGCACCGACCGCCTGGACGAACTCATCGATAGAGGCCTCACCGCGAACCACGAGATAATCGACGATCTTGCCTATGACCCGCGGTTTTCTCTTAGACGCGAGGTCGATCGTCGTGCGGACAACCGAGGTGACGGCCAACCCGTCTTTCTCAATTACCTGGGCGCTGGTCAGGTCGGTCGATTGGTGCACAACGACCTCTGGGAAACGATTTGTCTTTCTCGTCGGCACTGTGACTACTGCCATGCCCCGTTGGACTCCCGGTAGGTTGTGAAGCTCGGCCGCCGACTCATGAGAAACCACTGCACCGAGCGTGACCGTTGCAGCCATGAGGCGGCCTTTTAACGTTGGAACAAATCCGGGGATCATGTAGAGACCAGGTTTGGCACGAATCCAACGGCGCGATTCGACTCTTCGGTCGATGGCATCTGGAGACATGCCGCAGGCAAGAGCCTGACGACGAGTCACATAGCCAGCCTGCGTGCCCGCGATTTGGTATACCCGAATCTCTACCCCACTGATCATCATCTGATCATTCGCCCGAACGACCCGAGCGTCTAGAGGGTTGTCGGAGTCTGTTCTGGAATCCGCGGGCTACAGGCCGTGGTTTCCGCGGCTTATAGCATTAGGTTTCGCTAGCGACCGTGTTGGGGGAACCCCAGGTCGACCCCGCGGTAGATGGGTTCGGGCCAGCGGGAGATGACCACTTTCTGGCGGGTGTAGAAACGGATCCCCTCGGGCCCGTAGATCGGGCTCGATCCGAAAAACGACGACTTCCAGCCACCGAAGGAGTAGAAGGCCAGGGGCACGGGGATCGGGATGTTGACTCCCACCATTCCCACCTGGATCTCGTTTCCGAACTTGCGGGCTGCCCCGCCATCGTTGGTGAAGACCGCGGTTCCGTTGGCATAGGGATTGGCGTTGATGAGATCGATCGCTTCCTGGTAGTGCTCGACTCGCACCATTCCCAAAACCGGCCCGAAGATCTCGTCCTCGTAGATCTTCATTCCCGGCTGGACCCGGTCAAACAGGGTGGGTGCGACGTAGAACCCACCCTCGTAACCCTCCGGTGAATAGCCGCGTCCGTCGACCACCAGGTCGGCCCCCTCCGCCTCGCCTTGGCTGATATATCCGACCACCTTGTCCCGATGTTCGGGGGTGACGAGAGGCCCCATCTCCGAATCGGGGTCATGTCCGGGCCCGGTGCGCAGCTTGGCGATGCGGGCGGTGATGTGTGGCAGCAGTCGGTCGGCGGCATCACCCACCGTGACCACAACCGAGATCGCCATGCACCGCTCTCCCGCCGATCCGTAGCCAGCCGATACCGCCGCGTCCGCCGCCAGCTCCATGTCGGCATCCGGCAACACCACCATGTGGTTCTTGGCCCCGCCGAGCGCCTGGACGCGCTTTCCCGCTTTCGTCCCGTTCTCGTAGATGTAGCGAGCGATCGGCGTCGATCCGACGAAGGAAACCGCCGCGATATCGGGATGCTCGAGGATGCGGTCGACCGCCACCTTGTCGCCATTGACGACATTGAAAACCCCTGGGGGAAGGCCGGCCTCCTTCAGTAGTTCGGCGCAAAGCAGCGAAGGCGAAGGATCCTTCTCCGACGGCTTGAGAACGAACGAGTTTCCAGCAGCGATGGCCAGGGGGTACATCCACATCGGGACCATCGCCGGGAAATTGAACGGCGTGATCCCGGCGACGACGCCGAGCGGTTGTCGCATCGTGAAGGTGTCGACTCCGGTCGAGACCTGCTCGGAAAATTCGCCCTTCATCAGATGCGTGATGTTGCAGGCAAACTCCACCACCTCGAGTCCCCGCTGCACCTCGCCCAAGGCATCGGACTCGGTCTTGCCGTGCTCAGAAGTGATGAGCTTGGCGATCTCATGCCGGTTCTGCACCACCAGTTCGCGAAAAGCAAACATGACGTTCTGACGCCGGGTGATCGGGGTATCCCGCCAGGCCGGATAGGCCTCGGAGGCGGCGGCTACGGCCGCATCGACTTCAGGGACGCCTGCCAACGCCACCTCGTTTTGCACCTCTCCGGTGGCCGGGTCGTATACCTTTCCGGTACGTTCGGGTTTCTCGGACCATTGCCGACCGTCGATCCAGTGACTGATCATGGGAGAACAGTGAAGCACATTCTGAAATTGACGTTGCTGGCCTTTGCATTGGCCGCTTGCCAATCCGGCGCCACAACGTCGACGACCCTATCTACCCCGTCGACCGCGCCGCCCGCCAGCACTACCACACTGCCCGAAGGCCTCATCACCACCGTCGAAGATCTACCGCTGGCAACGATTCAAATCGTCTCTACCGGGACTTTCGTAACCCCCGACTTCGGGAGCTTCGAAGGAGGTGGGAGCGGTTCCGGATTCATCATCGCTCCTTCCGGCATCGCGGTCTCCAACAGCCACGTCGTCAGTGGTGCTGGGCTCCTCGACGTGCACATCGGCGGATCGGCGGAAACCGTCAATGCCCAGATCCTGGGAGTCTCCGAATGCAACGACCTGGCCGTCATCGATCTGGACGGCGACGGTTACAACTATCTCGAGTGGTACGACGGCGACATCTTCGCCGGACTCGAAGTGCAGGCGGCCGGCTACCCGTTGGGAGAGCCTGAGTTCGCATTGACCCAGGGGATCATCTCCAAGGCCGATGCTCCGGGCGAGACCGAGTGGGCCTCAATCGATGCCATCTTGGAGCACGATGCCCGCATTCGGGCCGGGAATTCGGGGGGCCCGCTGGTCACGGAGGACATGAAAGTGGTTGGAGTCAACTACGCCGGCCGCGACGACACCGATCAGAACTACGCCATCAGCGTCGAGGAAGCACGTAGCGTGGTCGATGAGCTCGCCACCGGCCGGGATGTCGACTCGGTCGGGATCAACGGCTACGCGGTCACGGCGGATGACGGCACCACCGGGGTGTGGGTGGAGACGGTTCAGCCCGGGTCAGCCGCCGACCAGGCAGGTCTGACCGGCGGCGACATCGTCACCCAGATGGCGGGTGTATCCCTGGGACTGGAGGGGACGCTCGAGGAGTTCTGCGATGTCATCCGCACCCAAGGCGAGCAGGGAGTGATCGACATCGATGTGCTGCGATATGACACCGCTCAGTTCTTGTCCGGGCAACTCAACGGCGAGCCCCTTACCGAGCTCTACTCCTTCGCCGAAGAGCTCGAAGAGGAGGCGACGGTCGAGGAAGACACAAGTGTTTATGCCGAGTACTCGGTGATCACCGACGAAACCGGAGCGATCTCAGTCGAGGTTCCGGTTGAGTGGGGCGACGTCGACGGCGCCCCCTACGAGGATGAAGCCGGAAACTTCATCGTTGATGTGCGGGCGGCCAGCAGCCTCACCTCCTTTTTCGATTCGTGGTCGACCCCCGGGATGATCTTCTCGGCCTCCTCGGATTGGGCGACCAGTACCAGCGAGGAGGCGTTGCTCGACGAGATCCAGTCCAACTTCACCGAAGTTTGCGAGTTTGTCGGACGCGAGGTATACGAAGACCCGCTTTACACAGGTTCCTATGACACGTTTGTCAACTGCGGCGACGAAGCGGCGACGTACGTGGTGGTGGCGGCCCACCCGGTCGAGGCCGACTACCTGGTGCGCGTCCAGGTGCAGGCCAATGCCGACCGGGACTTCGAGGCCCTAGATCGGATCCTGGCCAGCTTCATCGTCGCCGGCGACGTCTAGTCGCCGAGGTACCGATCCTCGGCCTCGTAGTCGAGAAAGGGAGCGAAGAAGGGATCATCTGAAGCTGGCCTTCGCTCTGGCTCGTTCACGAGCCAGTCGATCTCTTCGGTGACGGTTTCGGCGAAGCTTCCGGCGGGCTGATATTCGAGCTCGAGAGCGGCGCCGGTATCGAGGACGATCGGGAAAGCAGCGTCCCAAGGGTGCGAACCCAAGCCGTCGTTGCGTTGATCGAGCAGGATCTCCTGCCACTCGTGATCCAGGTGCCTGGCCACGACGCGGGCGATCTCAAGAGCCGAAGGGGCGTCGGGATCGGCACTGTTCAGGATGCGCCGACCGGGTAGGGCCGCAACTCGTTCGACGAGGGCGGCGATATTGGCCGCGGCGCTGGTGTGATCGATGCCCTCGCCCTGATTGGCCAGGAAAACGGCGGGGCGATGATCAAGCACCCGTTTCACGAACACCCACCCGCGGGGGCGCTGCGCCCCGGCCCCATGAACTTTGGATGGCCTCAGGACTGTCACCGGCGCCCCGCTCTCCAGCAGAACCTGTTCCGCTGCCACCTTGTTTGATGCATAACCCTCGGCCGTTCGATAGTCCCCGTCGCCCGGTGTCACTGTCGGCTGGGATTCGCTGATCGGCAGTGGAAAGTGCGGTGGCGATTCCGAATTGACGTGTCTCCCCCGCTCGTCGACATAGACCGCCTTGCTGGAGATCATCACCGCCGATTGGACGTCGGTGAGGAAGGGGAGGAGGGAACGGGCATCGACGGCCGTGTAGCAGGCACAGTCGACCAAGAGGTCGGCCCCACGGCCCATGGTCTCTCGCAGCATGTGGATGTCGGAGCGATCAGCCTGCCGGAACTCGACACCCGCTCCGATGAGATCGGCGGGGAGGCGACCGCCAGTTCGCCCGGTCAATTCCACCGTCCAGCCCACCGGAATCAGCCTCCGGGCTATCGCCTGGCCAATGGTTCCGGTTCCCCCTAGCACCACTGCTCGGCGCACTAGCGGGCGGCGCCCTCCATCGATCCAGTCATCTTTGATAGATCGTCGTTGTAGAGCGCACAGATGATCTCGCGATCGTCGTCCTCGTTCCAGCTCTCTTCAGTGGGAAAGATGGGAAACACCTCCAGCACCGAACTCTCGTAATCAATCCCGACGTATCCAGCGAATTGTGCCCTGCAAAGGTCTTCTGAGATTTCGGACATCTGATCCGTACCCGGGTAGGTATCGGTCTCGGTGTACTCGATCAGGGCGAAGACCTCGTTGTCGTGGGGCTCGGCGCAATTGACTTCCGGCACCGAAGAGATCTCACCATCCGCTTGGTCGTCGAAGCAGGTGCCGACCGGGAGGCTGAACACGGATTGCTGACCGCAGGCGAGAAACATGATCGCAAGGGCGACGAGACCAGACAACCGCCGCATCAAACGAGGTACTGATTGAGGTCGCGGATGAGATACTGCCCGTCTCCCTTGGTGCCGCGGTATTGGTCGCCCGAGATGATCACCCGCCCCCGCGACAACACCGTATCGACCCCACCCGAAACCTCCATCCCTTCGTAGCAGGAGTAGTCGGTGCGCATGTGGTGGGTTGCCGCCGATAGCTGGTGGCGCTTCTCGGGGTCGAAGATGACGATGTCGGCGTCGGAGCCAACGGCGATCGTGCCCTTGCGGGGATACAGGCCGAACATCCGAGCAGGAGTGGTGGCGCAGACCTCCACCCAGCGCTCCAACGACAAGCGCTCCTCGGCCACGGCACCGTGGTAGATCAACTCCACGCGGTGCTCGACTCCGGGAAGTCCATTGGGAATCTTCGAGAAATCGCCCTCACCCAACCGCTTCTGTCGCCCGAGCTCGGGGTGGTCCTCGAAGCAGAACGGGCAATGATCGGTGGACACGATCTGGAGGTCGTTGGTGGCGAGGCCGGACCAGAGCGCCTCCTGATGGCCTTCCGCTCGATCTCGAAGCGGCGGCGAGCAGACGAACTTGGCGCCCTCGAAGCCGTTTCCGAGATCATCGAGGTCGAGGAACAGATACTGGGGACAGGTCTCAGCGAAAACGTTGAGCCCCTCGTCCCGGGCATTGGTCACCTCCGCCAACGCCTCGAGCGCCGACATGTGCACCACGTAGAGGGGACACCCGGCCAACTCTGCCAGCTTGATCGCCCGATGAGTGGCCTCGCCTTCGAGAATCGAGCGACGGACAATGCCGTGGTAGATGGGATCGGTCTCGCCCCGCTCCAGCGCCTGGGCGATGAGAACGTCGATCGCGATTCCGTTTTCGGCATGCATCATGATCGTGGCCCCGTTTTCGGCCGCCTTCTGCATCGCTCGGAAGATCTCGCCGTCGGTGGAGTAGAAGACGCCCGGATAGGCCATGAACATCTTGAACGAAGTCACACCTTCGCCCATGGCGATGTCCATCTCCTTGAGCGACTGGTCGGTAACGTCGCCGACGATGAGATGAAAGCCATAGTCGATGGCGCAATTGCCATCGGCTTTGGACCGCCAGGCCTCATAGCCGTCCATCAAGTTTTGACCCTTGGTTTGGACGGCGAAGTCGATGATGGTCGTGGTTCCTCCCCAGGCGGCAGCTCTGGTTCCCGTCTCGAAGTCATCCGACGCGAACGTGCCGCCGAACGGCAGCTCCATGTGAGTGTGCACGTCGATGCCACCCGGAACGACGTACTTGCCCGTGGCGTCGACGACCTCGTCCGCCTCGGTGCTAGTTCCGCGGGTGGAGAGGCTTTCCACCTTCTCCCCAACTACCAGGACGTCGGCCTCCTGCTGGCCGGCGGCGGTGATGACAGTTCCGTTCTTGATCAGGATCGACATCAGCTTCCTTTCGGGTAATGACTCTGATAGTCCCGCTGGGCCGCCTCGATCAGGCGGCCGGCGTGCTCTGCTCCGTAACGCTCCTGAATTGTGATCACGTCGGGCTGCCCAGAGATCTGCTTGTAGGTCTCGAAATAGTGGGCGAGCCGGTCCACCAAAGCAAGTGGGAGCTGCTCCAGCTCCACAACCTCTCCCCAAACCGGATCGTTGCTGAGAACCGCCACCACCTTGTCGTCGGCCTCCCCTTCGTCGACGATCTGAAGGCCGCCGACGGCCCGCGCCGTCAGGAGGATGTCGGCTCGGTCAATCGGGCGCTCGGAGATCACGCAGATGTCGAGTGGGTCGCCATCTCCCCCGCTGGCCCCAGGGCAAAGGGCAGCCACGGCTTCGGCGCAGAAGGTCTGAGGAATGAAGCCGTACAGGGTGGGAGGCGAGGACGAGGTTTGCTGTGGGCGGTCGACCTTGAGGTAGCCGCTGGGCTTGTCGACCTCGTACTTGATCACGTCGAAAGGCGTGATCTCGATGTAGGCGTTGACCAGCAGGGGCGGCTCAGGTCCCACCGGGAGGCCGTGCCAGGGGTGGGGCCGCCACGAGGTGAACATGCCAGGAAACCTAGACGGCACTCCTGTCGGCGGCTCGTTAACTTGGCGATCCACAGTGTCGAAGGAGGCACATCTGAAACGGAAATTGATACTCCTCCTCGTATTCGGGCTGTTCGTTACAGCCTGCGGAGGAACAGCAGCAACCACCACCGCTCCAGCAACCGCCACCACCGCCGGCGAAGCGCCGGCGACCACGGCCGGGGGAGGTACCGAGACCACCGCCGCTGGAGCCGGGGGCATGGAAGACCTGATCGCCGCCGCCCAGGCGGAGGGAACCCTCACGACCATCGCCCTCCCCCGGGACTGGTGCAATTACGGAGGCGTGATCGACACGTTCACCGAGAAGTACGGCCTCGCCTACAACGGCCTGGCGCCGGACGCTGGTTCGGCGGATGAACTTGAAGCGATTCGAGCCAACCAGGGCAGCACGGGCCCGCAAGCGCCTGACGTGGTTGACATCGGTCTCGGCTTCGCCGAGCCGGCCAAGGAAGAGGGTCTCCTCCAGCCGTACATGGTTTCCACATGGGATTCGATCCCGGAAGACGCCAAGGATCCAGAGGGCTTCTGGTACGGGGACTACTACGGCGTGCTCGCCTTCGAGGTCAACGCCGATGTGGTGGAAAACGTCCCCCAGGACTGGGCTGACCTTTTGAATCCCGAATACAACGGCGCCATCGCCCTGGCCGGTGATC
Source organism: Acidimicrobiia bacterium (assembly GCA_035253825.1). Lineage (GTDB taxonomy): Bacteria > Actinomycetota > Acidimicrobiia > Spongiisociales > ZC4RG35 > JACCTH01. Next base: position 44,852 of record DATFBM010000030.1, read on the forward strand.
CCCGGGTCTCGGCGCAGGCCATTGCGGCTGTCACGGCTGCCGGCCTCGCCAACGGCGGTTCGCTCGACGATGTCGAGCCCGGTCTCGAGTTCTTCGCCCAACTGGCGGAGGCAGGAAACCTGGTGCCTGTGATCGCCGAATCAGGAACGGTGGCGTCGGGGGAGACCCCGATCACAATCCGCTGGACCTACAACGCCCTCGCCAACCGCGATGCGAACGCCGACATCGCCAATATCGAGGTGGTGGTACCGGCCAGCGGACGTTATGCCGGGGTCTACGTGCAAGGCATCAGTGCCTATGCGCCGCAACCCAACGCCGCCAAGCTCTGGATGGAGTTCCTCTACTCCGATGAGGGTCAAAACCTGTGGCTCGACGGTTACTGCCATCCGATTCGTTATGAAGACCTCGTGGCGAACAACGCGGTGCCGCAGGAGAAGCTCGATCGACTGCCAGACGTCGAGGGAGCAGTCTTCCCGACACTTGAGCAGATCGAGGCGGCTAGCGAGGCGATCACCACCCAGTGGGACTCGGTCGTCGGCGTCAACGTCGGAGGCTGAGTGACCTCAATCAGTGAGGTGGGGGGCAACCGCCCCCCACCTCGCACCTGGAACTGGGTCGGGATCGTTCCCTTCCTGCTGTTCTCGACCGCCTTCCTGCTCGGCCCGGCCGCCATCCTCCTGGTCCGCAGCTTCCAGGCCAACGAGGGTGGGTGGACCCTTCTCAACTACCGACAGCTGACCGACCCCCAAGTCCTCGAGGCCTATGGGCTCTCGGTCCGCATCAGCCTGGTTACCGCCATCGTCGGCGGCGTCTTTGGTTTCCTCATGGCCTGGGCGGTGATTTACGGCGGGTTGCCGCGGCCTTTTCGGTCGCTTCTCACCACCTTTTCCGGGGTGGCCTCCAACTTTGCCGGTGTCCCCCTGGCGGCCGCCTTCATTTTCACCCTCGGGCGGATCGGCCTGATCACCGCCCTCTTCGGCTTCTTTGGTGTCGAGCTCTACCAATCTGGATTCTCGCTCTACAACTTCTGGGGCCTGTCGGTGGTGTACATGTTCTTCCAGTTCCCGCTGATGGTGCTGACCATCACCCCCGCCCTCGAGGGTCTGAAGAAAGAGTGGAAGGAGGCCTCGGAGAACCTGGGAGCCAGCTCCTGGCAGTACTGGCGTCACGTCGCTTTGCCGGTGCTGTTGCCTTCGATTTTGGGCACCATCATCCTGCTCTTCGGCAACGCCTTTGGCGCTCACGCCACGGCATACGCGTTGACCGGCGGCACTTTGCGCCTGGCCACGATCTTGATCGGGGCCCAGATCTCCGGTGATGTGCTTCAGAACCAGGGGCTCGGATACGCAGTGGCGATGGGGATGGTGGTGATCATGGGGATCTCAATCGGCATCTACACGATCTTGCAACGGCGGGCGGAAAGGTGGCTGGGATGACGGTTACCGCCGCCCCCACCGCGATCGAAACTCCGGCTGCGGTAGTGACTCCGGCCAAGGCCGGCACCGGCAGCAAAGTCATGGCTTGGCTGATCCTCCTTGCCGGCATCGCTTACTTTCTCACGCCCCTGATCGCCACCGGAGAACGGGCATTTCGGGCCATCGGCGGCACGTTCAGCTTCGAGGCTTTCCGCCGCGTCGTCTCCGATCCAGAGTTCTTGCGCACGTTCGGAGAGTCTGCCATCAACGCGGTCCTCACCATCTTCGTCTCCCTGCTCGTCATCGTTCCCACCGCCTATTGGGTCACTCTGCGAGTGCCGAAGCTTCGTTCGGTGATCGAGTTCATCACCCTCCTCCCTTTTGTGATCCCGGCGGTTGTGCTCGTTTTCGGTCTGATCCGCATGTACAGCCGACCTCCACTTGCGATCCTCTCGACATATGGATCGACGCGGGTGATGTTGATCTGCGCCTACGCCGCCCTCTCGTTTCCGTACATGTATCGCTCGGTCGACAATGGGCTTCGGGCCATCAACGTCCGCACCTTGACGGAAGCGGCCCAGAGTCTCGGAGCCAAATGGCCGACGATTATTCGCCGGGTGATCTTTCCCAACCTCCGGGTGGCGCTCCTATCCGGGGCGCTGCTCACCTTCGCCATCGTCATTGGCGAGCTGACCATCGCTTTGTATATGGGCCAGCACACCTTCGGGCCCTACATGTCGAATTTGGTCCGTAACTTCGTGGCCGAACCGGCTGCCCTGACCGTGTTGAGCTTTGCCATGACCTGGGCGGCCATGGGGATCATTTCTTTCTTGGCTCGACGCCAACCCTCCTCCAAGCCCAAGAAGGCGGTCTGATGGCTTTTCTAACGCTCCAGCATGTGCGCAAGCAGTTCGGCGCCAACGCCGCGGTGGAAGATTTCAACCTCGATGTCGAGGCGGGAGAGTTCGTCTCCTTCCTCGGTCCTTCCGGGTGTGGCAAGACCACCACCCTGCGCATGATTGCCGGCTTCGAGAAGCCCTCGAGCGGGCGCATCAGCCTCAACGGTCGCGACATCACCAATGCCCGGCCCAACGAACGCGACGTGGGAATGGTATTTCAGCAGTACGCGCTCTTCCCCAACATGACCGTTGGCCAGAACGTCGGATTCGGGCTAAAGCTCAAGAAGACCCCCCGTCCCGAGATCAAGTCCCGGGTAACTGAGCTTCTGGAGCTGATCCATATGCCCGACAAGGGAGACAACTATCCCCACGAGCTCTCCGGCGGCCAGCAACAGCGGGTAGCCCTGGCGCGAGCGTTGGCTATCAGCCCGCAGGTGCTGTTGCTCGACGAGCCGCTCTCCGCCCTCGACGCCAAGATTCGTGACGAGCTCCGCAACGAGATCCGCCGCATTCAGCGCCAACTGAGCATCACGACCATCTACGTCACCCACGATCAGGAAGAGGCGATGGCTCTATCGGATCGGGTGGTGGTCATGAGTCGGGGAGCCATGGAGCAAGTGGGACCCCCATTCCAGATCTACAACTATCCCGAAACGCAATTCGTGGCTTCGTTCGTGGGCAAGCTCAACCAGCTCCCTGGCAAGGTGATCGACCCCGCCGCCGGGACGGTGCAATGCGGTGACGTCGCTATTCGGACCACGACCCCGATCGAGGAACCAGCGGGAGCCCCAGTGAATGTGATGGTCCGACCCGAAGAGCTCGACCTCGGGGCGGGAGAAGAGAATCAGGTGTCGGGGGTCGTCGAGTCGGTCAATTTTCTTGGGGCCATCGTGAGAGTCCGCCTGGATCGTGCCCATTCCAACGGCTCGGGAGAGTCGATCACGGCAGACCTCTTCAACGAGCGCCTGCTCGAGTTGCCGAGCGTGGGGGACACTGTCACGGTCTCCTTCCCGGCCCACGCCTGCTGGGTGCTGACCGCGCGATAAGTTCGGTGAAGTTTCCTTCTGGATTCGCCTGGGGGGCGGCGACCTCCGCTTATCAAATCGAGGGAGGGCGCACGGATGGCAAGGGCCAGTCGATCTGGGACACCTTCTCTGATCAAGGGAGGCTGCATGATCGGGGTGACATCGCCTGCGATCACTATCACCGCTGGGAAGAAGACGTCCGTCTGATGGCGGATCTGGGGTTGACGGCCTACCGAATGTCGGTGGCCTGGACCCGGGTGATCCCCGACGGGCTCAGCGAGGTCAATCAGAAAGGACTCGACTTCTACCGCCGGCTGATCGACGGGCTGCTCGACGTAGGAGTCGAACCTTGGGTGACCCTCTTCCACTGGGATCTTCCACAGGCGCTGGAGGATCAGGGCGGCTGGCCGGAGCGATCCACGGCCGACGCCTTCCGTCGCTATACCGAGGTGGTTGCGTCGGCCTTGGGAGATCGAGTCAAAAACTGGATCACGATCAACGAACCCTGGGTGGCTGCCACCCTCGGCTATATCGAGGGCGTCTTCGCTCCAGGCCGCTCCGACTGGCGGGAGGGCCTGGCGGCGGCTCACCATCTCCTCCTCGCCCACGGCCAGGCGGTCCCTGTCATCCGGGAATTGTCGGACGGGGCCAGCGTGGGGATCGCAATCGACTGTCGCCCCTCCACACCGGTGACCCAGTCTCCTGCCGACGAGGCGGCTTGGCAACACTTTGATGGCTTCCGCAACCGTTGGTACTTCGACCCCGTCGCCGGCCGCGGCTATCCCGAGGACATGGTTCATTCCTATCGCGAACGCGGTCGTTGGGATGACAGCCTCGTCCATCCTGGCGATCTTGAAGTGATCGCCGCCCCGCTCGATTTTCTCGGCGTCAATTACTACACCGCGATCGAGGTAGCGGCAGGCAAGGAGGAGACCGAGCAGACCGGAGTGGAGCCTGGTCCCAATCCCCCCGAGGGGTACACCGAGATGGGTTGGAAGATCGTGCCCTCGGCGCTCACCGAGTTCCTGGTCCGACTCAACAACGACTACCACCCGGCTTCATTGGTCATCACCGAGAACGGTGCTTCCTATTCCGAGCCTCACGAGGACCAACGTCGGATCGATTACCTCTCGGCGCACCTCGATGCGGTAGCAGACGCCATCGAACGTGGGGTTCCGGTCAACGGCTACTTCGTGTGGAGCTTGCTCGACAACCTCGAATGGATCTCCGGGTTCAGCCAGCGGTTCGGATTGATCCACGTCGACTTCGACTCTTTGATCCGGGCTCCCAAGAAGAGCTTTGACTGGTACCGGCGCCGAATTGCAGCCGGGTAGTCGACTCGGAGTCACGATCGAGTCGATGGCTCATGGCGGCCGGGCCGTGTCGCGTCACCAAGGCCAAGTCGTGTTCGTCGAAGGGGCCTACCCGGGGGAAGAGGTGGAGGTGGAGATCACCCGAGTGGCGGCCAGACACTCGTTTGCCACCGCCACCCGGATCGTGGAGGCCAGGCCCGACCGCGTCCCGGCTCCCTGTCCCCACTTTGGCCCCTGTGGGGGATGTCAGTGGCAGACGGCGGCTTATCCCGCCCAGCTTCGTTGGAAGCAGGAGATCGTCGCCGACCAGCTCCGCTTCGTCGGCCGGCTGCCGGAGGCTCTGGTTCGTCCGACCATCGCTCCTGGACCCGAGTACGGGTACCGCAACCGAATGGATTTTCGATTGATCGAGGGCCGGCCCGCCCTGCACCGGTTCGAAAGCCACGAGCTGGTGCCGATCTCCGTTTGCCTGCTGCTGGCGCCGCCCGTCCGGGCGATCTTCGACTCCCTCGAGGTGCGCCCTGCGGCTGATCGGGTGACGTTGCGAGCGGGCGTCAACTCCGGCGAAAGCGTGGTGCTCTTTGACGACGAGCGGGGCCGGTTCCACGAGGTCGTGGGCGGGGTTCGGTTTCGCATCACCGGCCGGGCGTTCTTTCAAATCAATACCGATGGAGCCGAAATGCTGGTGAAATTGGTGGGGGAGGCCTTGCGTCCGTCGTCGGATGACGTCCTTCTCGACGGCTATGCCGGGGGAGGGCTCTTCTCTGCCACGGTGGGAGCCAGTTGTCGGAAAGTGCTGGCGGTGGAGTCGGATCCGGTTGCCCTCGGCGATCTCGGGGCCAACGCTCGGGTGAACGTCATCAGCAAACGCTTTGAACGCGCACGCCCTCTCCTGCCGAAGTCATGGGATCTGGCGGTGGTCGATCCACCTCGGGCAGGACTCGGCCGAGCGGGCGTGAACACGCTGGTGGCAGGCCGACCCCGTTCCATCGCCTATGTCTCCTGCGATCCCGCCACCTTTGCTCGAGACGCCGCTTGGCTGGCAAACGCCGGCTACCAACTCGACTGGGTACAGCCGGTGGATCTTTTCCCGCAGACGTTCCACATCGAACTGGTCGGAGCGTTCAGGTTTACCGTTGCCTCATGATCACTGCTGCCCACACTCTCATCTATGCCGATGATCCGGTTGCTGCTCGCGCCTTCTTTCGCGATGTGCTCCAATTTCCATTTGTGGATACCGGAGGAGGTTGGCTCATCTTCAAGACCGGTCCCAGCGAGCTCGGGGTTCATCCCAGTTCGTGGGAGTGGGAGGGGCAGACCGGCTCGACCGATCAGCTCTTCGATGTCTCACTGATCTGCGACGACCTCGAGAAGACGATGGCCGAGCTTGCCGGGCGGGGAGCCAAATTTGCCGGCGATGTCGTCGAGGAGGAGTACGGGCTCACCGTTCAGCTCAAGGTGCCCGGCGCTCGCCAGATCATGCTGTACCAAGCCAAATACGACCCGCCAGCGTTGAGCTGAGTTGGATCTCCAACCCGTGGCTGGTACGGGCTAGCTATCAGTAATGAGTCTTGCCTCGGATGGTTTCGGCTCGCTCGTCGACGGATTCCAAGTCGGATGTCCTCCGTCTGCCCGGCGGCGGATCTGGACCTCCCGGCCAGCGCAGCCTTCTCCTATGGACCGGAGAGTGGGGATCGATCTCCATCCCCATCCCATGGATGGCGACGTGATGGTGATACCAACAAAGCGTGATCAGGTTGTCGGGGTGATGGCCTCCACCCCGGGAGCGGGGATGGAGATGGTGGATCTGGAGCCGGTAACGGATCCGACAGCCAGCGATCGCACACATCCCCAGATCCCGGGCCATCACCAGGGCCCGGAGGGCGGGAGGGATCGCTTCCCCTAGGTCGGAGTAGGAGAGCTGGTTCAGCTCCTGAGAGATCACCCTCTCCTTCCCCGCACAGAGGATCTCGGAGAGAAAGTCGGGTCCCAGCCTGGGACCCGAGGAGAGGGTGACTCCCGCCTCGCCCCCGCTCTCGGCGGCCAGGGCGGCGTCGATAAAGACCTCGGCCACGGTGACCGCTCGGTTGCTCTCGCCATCGTCTGCGGTGCCGGTGATCGAGTCGAGACAGATCGAGGCCAGGGCATCGAGGCGGCGTTGGCCCGAGCTCTGCTCCTCCAGCACCGGGAGCTCGGTTTCCCTCCTATGGAGGGCGTTGGCGATGATCTCCCCGTCGGTTCCCACCGCCAACCCCCAGAACCTGTGGGCCGACTGGTCCAAGGAGGGCTGGATCACCAGATAACGATCGGAGAAGAGGGTCTGGGCATCCTCCCGGGAGACCCTCCTCCTTCGCTCCAGCAACCCATAGAGCCTTCCCAGTGAGTAATCGGGGGAAAAGGAGAGGACCTCTGCCTCGGAGAGACCGGTCTTGGCCAGCTCGACCAGCACC
>DATFBM010000031.1:0-54912 GCA_035253825.1 Acidimicrobiia bacterium
AAGGCACGCTGGACCAGCTGGCGGCGATGGAAGCGGTCGCGCTTTTCCTCGAGAGGGCGGCAGCGGTGCGTCCCGACTTTGTCCTCACCGAGGAGAACGCCCCCGACATCGTCGAGCTGGTTGGTCGTCTCGATGGACTGCCTTTGGCTATCGAACTAGCCGCTTCGCGCCTGCGCCTACTGCCGGTACGCTCGATCCTCCAGCGATTCAACGCCCGAGCGCTGTCGGGCGGGCCCTCGGACCTCCCTGAGCGCCAGCAGTCGATCTGGGGCGCTATCGACTGGAGTTACGAACTCCTGGACGAACCCAGTCGCGAGCTCTTTGCCATGCTCTCGGTCTTCCGGGGCGGAGCTCGCCTGGAGGAGATCGAGTTCGTTTCAGGTGATTCGCTGAATGATCTGCTCGGCACCCTCGAAGCACTGGTTGACCACAGCCTCGTGCGCCAAGTCGAGGGAACTGCGGGCCCCCGATATCGAATGCTCTACGTCATTGCCGAGTACGCCGCCGAGCAGCTCCAGCGCAGTGGCACAGCGGAGACGGTCCGCCAAAACCACGCTCAGGCTTATCTCGGTCTGGCCGAAAACGCGGCTCCGGAGTTACTCAAGCGTGATCGAAAAATGTGGCTTGATCTCCTGGCCGAGGACCATGACAACCTGCGGGCGGCTCTTGATTGGGCCGTGTCCAAGGAGCAGCCCGATCTGGCGATGCGCCTTGCTTACCACTGCTGGCGGCTCTGGCAGGCCCGAGGCCACTTGTACGAAGCGCGGGAAAGAATCGAACGGATCCTCGACATGAGTGGTGGGGAGCCGTCGAATCGCGCCAAAGCTTTGGAGGCGCTTGGCGGCGTGTGCTGGTGGCAAGGTGCTCTGGCCCTGTCCTTGTCGGCTTACCGCCAGGCTCTTGAAATCTGGCGCCAGCTAGATGAACGACGAGAGCTTGCCAACGCCCTTTACAACTTTTCGTTGGCGGTCGGATTCGGAGAGAGCGATCCCGACCAGGCAGCGGAGATCTTGAACGAGGCAGACGAGCTCTATCGAGCCCTGGGCGACGAGAGTGGCTTGGGGGACGTCGCTTGGGGGCGAGGCAACACCACCGGATACCTGAGAAAAGATCGAACCCAAGGCCTTCCGTACCTCATGGAAGCGGCGGAACACTATCGGCGAGCCGGCAACGAGTTCGGCCGGGGATGGGCTCTATTTGAGATAGGTGATATCTCCTATCAAGTCGGCGACTATGAAACCGCCCGTGCACACTTGCGCCCAGGACTGGAGCTGTTCGCGGCTCACGGAGATGTGAGTGCCATCGTTCTCTTCCTCTCATCGTTTGCCGGCATGGCCAAGGCGATGGGCGACTTGGAGCGAGCCGTTGTGTTGGCAGGAGCCTTCCACCGTTTCCGAGTTTCCTCCGGAACCGACCTGGTCTCGGTCGACCTCAACCAGGTTGCGGGGCTCGAGCTGGAAACGCTCGAGGGGTTGAGCGGCGAACTCGGCGAAGCCTTCCGCCGCGGCCAGAAGATGGACCTCGACGAGGCGATCGCCTTCGCCCTCTCCTCCTAACCCTTTTCGCGCATCAAACGCTCGTCTTAGGTGCCATTTGATGCGCGAGAACGGACATAAGGTGAGGGGGTGACCGATTCCCCCCAAGACGATGAGGCTCCGCCGCGCCCCAGCAGGCTTGCGCGCTGGGTGTTGGGAAGCGGGGTGACGGTGGTGCTTGGGTTCGGTTTGTGGCTGGCTCTGCGTCCCGAGGCCCCGGTCCCCACGACTACCACCGCCCAGCCCCTTCCCACATCTACGACACCCCCGACCACGAGGGCCATTACTACCACATTGGCTCCGACTACCACGGTCCCAGCGACTGCCACCACTTCACCACCTCTCGTGCTCACCTACGACGTGGTCGTGGTCGGTGATGGGTTGGGAGGAGCCAGTGCGGCCACCGCTGCCGCGCGACTAGGGGCCAACGTCGCCTTGCTGAGCCCGATCGGATATCTAGGTGGTCAAGCTGGCGCCGCAGGCGTCTCCACTATGGACGAAGGTAGCAACCACTTCGTCCAACGACGTTCCGGCATCTACGGAGAACTCGCCTCCTTCGCACAGGCCATCTATGGACCCGACGTTGGCGACTGTTACTTCATCGAGGACTCGATGTGCCCCGAGCCGGTGGTGGTCGAGGACTTCTTCGCCGGATTAGTAAGCAATGCCGGTGTGGATGTTTATCCAATGGCCACCCTGGAGGACGCTATTCAAGAAGAGAGCAAAGTTGCAGGCGTCAGAGCCGACGGCTCCACCTACAACGCCGAGATAGTGATCGATGCCACCGAGTTCTCCGATCTTTATCCAATGGTGGAGGGGCTGAACTATGAGATCGGCAATGAAACCGGATGCGTCCAGGACACCACCTGGCTCGCGATTCGGGCATGGAATCCCCCGGGTGCCGGATCGCTGGTTCCTCCCGAGACCGCGGCATCGGATCTCCGCGCCGTATACGGAGCCGAGGTCGACGCTTGGCTCGATGGATTCCGGAGCCGGGTGGTGTTGGATCCAAACCGGGAACCGTCCGGTCCCGCTGTCGTTCCCTGGGATATCGCCACAGAGACCCGTTATCGAGCCTTGGCTGATCGACGCGATTTCTCGCTGGTCAACGAAGTGCCAGAAATCACTCGCACCGGCGTCAACTACGCCAACGACCATCCTCTGACCGCGGCCGCCATCGAGGACCCGGCGGTCCGAGTCCTCGAGTTTCGCAAGGCATTACACAAAACCTACGCCTTCCTGTGGTACCTGCGCTGGGAGCTGGGAGTGACCGACTGGGGCATCGATACGGGACAGCAATTCAGCCAGGCGCAACGGTTGCTCTGGGACGACCTCATCCCCGATGATCTCGAGCGGAGTCTTCCCCCCTATCCATACGTGCGCGAGGGTCGGCGGCTGATAACCGTCCAGACGCTGACCAACAACGACCTCTCAAACGACGTGCGGGGCCTTCATCGGTTCGATGACTCGGTGATGCTGGGCGGGTACTTCTCCGATTTTCACGGGTGCCTGGAGGAGGGAGCGGGTCAGGGCTTCGGACTGTTCGAGGTCCCGATGGGGGTGTTCATCCCCGAGACCATCGACGGGTTCATGCCGGGGATGGCCCGCTCCGCCGGGGTCTCACGCCTGGCCGCCTCGGCTGTGCGGACTCAGCCCGAGGAGATCTGGAGCGGAGAGGCGATCGGCATCATCGCCGCCCTCGCCGCCCGCGACGACATTGAGGTGAGGAACGTCGATCCGGCGGAGGTCCAACAGCATCTGCTCGCCAACGACCTCATCTTCTTCCTCCCCGGATGAGCCCCTCGGTAACCTGGTGCCCGGATGAAGCCTGAGGTCGAACGCGTCCTCGTCTGCGGCTACTACGGCTTCGGCAACACCGGCGACGAGGCGATCCTTTCTGTGCTGGTCGAGGATCTCCGTCACCTATATGGCGACTGTGAGATCTCGGTTCTCTCGGGCGACCCGGTCACCACTTCCGGTCATTTCAATGTGGTCGGGATTCCCTGGCAATCCCCGGCTGACCTGATTGCCGCCGCTCGTCGGTCCGATCTCATGGTCTTAGGCGGCGGGGGCCTGATCCAGGATTACAACGGATTCGACTCCAGCCAGATGCTCACCGCCTGGCACGGCGACGTCATCTGGGCCGAGTTCGCCCTCTTCGCCCGAATGCTCCAAAAGCCCCTGGCCATCTACGGCGTCGGTGTCGGCCCACTCCATACGGAGGAAGGAAAGGACGCCGCCCGATTGGTCTTCTCGCTGGCGGCAACGGCATCGGTGCGGGATCAGGAGTCGCTCTCGCTGCTCGGGGAGATCAGCGTCTCGACGGAGAAGATCGTGCTCGGGGGCGATCCGGTCTTCCGTCTTGAGCCGACCACTACACAGGCGATCGATTCGATACTCAATATGGAGGGCATACCCGTCGGCGAACGCACCGTCGGTGTCTGCCTGCGCCCGTGGCGCAGCGGTCTCCCATCGAAAGAAATCGCCGCCGCGCTCGATGAGATCATTGAAGATCAGGACGCCCGGGTCGTCTTCTTACCCTTCCAGGTGGCTCCGACTCGCAACGAGAACGACTCCCACGCCGCCCACGAGGTGATGCTGGCGATGAAACGGGGCGACCGGGCCGGAATCGTTCGTGGGGCTTATGGACCGCGGGAGAAGCTCGCCCTCTTTTCGCAATTCGACACCGTGCTGGCCATGCGCCTCCACGCCGCCATGTTCGGTCTCAAGGCTGGCAAACCCACGGTCGCCATCGCCTATGACCGCAAGGTCGAATCGATGATGAGTGACCTCGGCCTCTCAGGGCTCGCCCTCCCTCTTGAGGGGCTGACTTCCGAGGCAATCGTCACGACGTTGGAGAAGGCGGAGAGCTCTCATGACTCCGAAACCGTCGCTCGCGCAATCCAGGAGCTGGCGGACAGATCACTTCGCAATCGGGAGGCCCTGGCACAGGCATCGAAATCTTCGGCTAAGGGGCGACATGAGGACGGAGAGGTCCTGGAGATGCTGATCGATGCCGCCATGGCCCGGTCGAACGACGCCCAGTTGCTGAACCGGGCCAGGTACGAGAGCTCACTCAAGGATGCCACCATCGATCACCTGCGGGCCGAGCTCAAAGAGGTCCACGATTCCCGAGCCCAGCAGCTGGCGCGCCGCTATTGGAAGCTCCGCCAGGACGCCCGCGAGACGGCCGCCAAGGTTCGCTCTCGCCTCGATCCGAGAGCGCGGTCGAGGTCCAGCGACGAAGCGCCGCTGTTCGATCGGTTCAACGACACCCCGATATATGGCGGGCCGTCGGATCTCAGGGCTCACTACGCCGGTCAACTCGAACAGATCCTGGATGAGCATCGCCATGCCGTGGGATATGCGCTCTTGCCGTTCTCCATTGGTTGGAGATCGAGTCTCTTTCAACGGCCGCAGCAGATGGCTCGTGCCCTCGCTCGCCAGGGCTACCTGGTCTTCTACGGCCTCGATCATTGGAGCCGCGAGCAGACCGACGGTTTTCGTCAGGTCGACACCAACCTCTTCCTCTATTCGGTTTTCCCCAACTACCTCGACGTCCTCCAGGGAATCCCCCGCCCGCTCACCCTCACCTATGCCTACAACTTCAACTTCGTCCGCCACCTCCGCGAACCGGTGACGGTGTTCGAGCACATCGACGAGCTCGAGGTTTTCACCGCTACGCATCAGATGGAGCACCTCATCCAGTGGTATGAGGATGCAATCGAGAACGCCGACATCGTGGTGGCTTCCGCCCATGACCTCTTGGCGACGGTTCAGAAGCGGCGACCCGATGCCTTCCTCTGTCAGAACGGCGTCGACTTCGATCATTTCGCCGCCCCCCGTCCCGGTCCGCCCCCTGCGGATCTACCAACCGATGGCCAACCGATCGTCGGCTATTACGGGGCGCTGGCGGAATGGATTGACTACGACCTGCTCGACTTCGCCGCCCAATCGCTCCCCAACTTCCAGTTTGTCTTCATCGGTCCCAATTACGACGAATCAATGGACGGGAAGCCGGTGTTCGCCCGGCCCAACGTCTCCTGGTTGGGGCCGAAGGAGTACGACGAGCTTCCTTCCTACCTGCAGGCGTTTTCGGTGGCGACAATCCCCTTCGTCTTGAACGATGTCACGCACGCCGTGTCCCCGGTCAAGCTCCACGAGTATTTGGCGGGGGGAAAGCCGGTCGTCACCACCGCCATGCGCGAGACGGCCTCCTACGACGTCGTCATGATCGGGCAGAACAGCAACGATTGGATCGAGAAACTGGTCGAGGCGGAGCGGCTCTCCCACGATCCGGCGCATGTCGAGCGCTTGCGGATGACGGCCCGGGCCAACACTTGGGATCAGCGGGTGGGCTCGCTCATCGATGCCGCCGCCCGGCTTCACCTCGGCTGATCCATTGGTGAAAGTCTCGGTGATCGTCCCGGTACTGAATGAGCGCGATTCGATCACGCCGCTCGTCCGGGCCTTGGTCTCGCAAAGCCGCCCGCCTGAGGAGATCGTGGTCGCCGATGGCGGCTCCACCGACGGCACCCTTGAGCTCCTCGCCTCCCTCGCGCAAGAATTTCCGGCTCTGCAAGTGGTCGCCGGACCGGGGCCGATCTCGGAGAATCGCAACGCCGCCATCGCCGTCGCCAAAAATGATGTGATTGCCTGTACCGATGCCGGGTGCGTTCCTGAACCGGACTGGCTCGAACAGCTGCTCGCCCCGATCGATGAAGGGGCAGAGTGGGTAGCAGGCTTCTACCGGCCTCAGGGGAGGACCGTGGCCTCGACCGCAGCCGGGGCGGTGATGATGACGACCCTGCCCGAGGTCAACCTCGACAACTTCCTGCCCGGAGGCAGCTCGCAGGCATTCCTCAAATCGGCCTGGGAACGGGTAGGAGGATTTCCCGTCGGACGCGGTGTGGGAGAAGACACCTTATTTGGCGAACAATTGCGATCCCTCGGCTACCGGCCGGTCTTCGCTCCCAAGGCGGTCGTTGTTTGGGATCCCCCTCCCACGCTGACGGCGATGGAGAAGAAGGTATACGGCTGGGGGCGGGCCGATGGCATCAACCAGGTACGGGTAGGCGCCTACGCCAAGGTCCTGGCGGGATACTGGGTGTTTCCCTTCATCGCGTTGTTGGCGGCCCTTTGGCAGCCACCGTTGGGCATTGCGTTGCTGGCAGTCTTCGCCCTGCTGGTCGCCTATCGCACCCGCCACAAGTACGGGGTAACGCGATCGCTGACGAAGTTCTGGTGGATTCCGGTGGCTCATGTCCGTCAGCAACTGGCCGCCAGCGCCGGGTGGCTCTCTGGTTACGGCTTCCGTCGCTTTCTCCGCAAACTCTGGGAAAGGGTCGGGGGTCGACCGATGGTAGCGAACGAAAGCGGTCCCGTCCGTCACAACGTCGACTTGTTGATGCCGAATCGCGCCGAGGTGACCCGCTGGTTGCCCGATCTTCCCCCCACCTATCGGATTGGGACGAGACCAGCCGACGATCGGCCGGTGGTCTTCGGCACCCTCCAGCGCCGTCACCGATCCGAACCCAAGGTTGCCCCCTTGCGGGTGGAAGGAGGCGAACTCCGTCAAGTCGACCCGGTCGCCCGATTCGAAGAGCTACGGCAAAGCGGCCTCCCCTATCAACTCGTCCCCACCCCCGGTGGCACCAGGCAGCGACGCGATCCGATCGACACTGATGTGGCCGTGGTGGTTCTGGCCGCGGTTCCGCTCCACGACGTCGGGGGCGGAAGCCGGGGCGCCCAACTGGCCCAAGAGTTTGCCAGCCAGGGACATCACGTTTCATACGTCTATCGCTATGACGCGGCGGAGACCGTCGACCTCGGGCTGCGGTTCATCCATCCGCTGCTCGAGGAGCGCCGATGGACCGAGTTCGAACCCGAGGCCTACCAGGCGCGGGTGAAATCAGAGCGGCGTCTGGTCCTGGTCGAGTTCCCCCATGACGACCACCTCGCCCTTCTTTCCGCCCTGGAAGGGGTGGTGGTCTACGACCTGATCGACGACTGGAACGACTCCGCCCTCGGTGGCTCCTGGTATCAGCCCCGGGTTGAATCAGCCTTGATCGACCGAGCTGATCACCTGCTCGCCTCCGCGCCCTCGTTGGTCAAATCGCTCGAAGCTCGGTCTGGACGTCAAGTAACCCTCGTCCCCAACGCCGTCAACGCTCGCCTCTTCGACTACCGCCGCCCTTGGTCGCGACCGAGCGACCTCCCCGAGGGCTCGATCTTCGAGTATCACGGGTCGCTCTACGGCGATTGGTTCGACTGGCAAGCGGTGCGCAGGGTGGCCGAGGAGTTTGCGGACTCCTCGGTGGTGCTGATCGGCGACCGGCCGGCGAACAAGCCCACCCTTCCGGGCAATGTCTATTTGCTGGGACTGAAGCCCCAGCCGGAGTTGCCGGCCTATCTGGCCCACACCGAGGTGGCTCTGATTCCGTTCACCGTCACCAAGACCACTCATGCCGTCAGTCCCCTCAAAGCATTCGAGTACCTGGCCATGAAGGTTCCGGTGGCGGCGCCCCCCCTGGAACCGCTGGTCAACCTCGAGGGCGTATTCCTCGACGACGATTTGGTCGCAGCCGTGCGAGCCGCCCGTGCCGGGGCGTCTCTCAATCCGGAATCGATAATCGAAAAGCACAGCTGGAGTGCGCGGGTGGCCACGATCTTTGTAGTCCTGGGATGGAGGCCGGTGGAGAGTGCGGCCGAACCGGTTCGGATTGAAGTCCGTCCCGTTCGCCACTACCCACCGGATCAACGATTGTTGCGGTGATCTACTGGGCGCCGCGACCGGTGAACACGGTGAGGATCGTCTTCATGATGATCGAAAAGTCGAGCCAGGGAGACATGTGGCGCACGTAGTAGAGGTCGTAGGTGAGCTTCTCGATCGTGTCCGATAGATCGTCGGCGTAGCCGTGATGGACCTGGGCCCAGCCGGTGATCCCGGGACGCACTAGGTGTCGGTAGCGGTAGAAAGGGATGATCGACTCGAACTGCCGGGTGAAGGCAACTTGCTCCGCCCGCGGTCCCACCAGCGCTACCTCTCCTCGCAATACGTTCCACAGCTGCGGAATTTCATCTAGCCGGGTCGACCGCAGGAAGCGGCCCACTTTGGTGATGCGCGGGTCGTCGGGCTGGGTGAACTGAGGCCCGTCGTCCTCGGCCCCGTCAACCATGGTCCTGAACTTGTACATCGTGAAGGGCTTGTCGTTGAGACCGGTCCGGACCTGGCGGAAGATGGCGCTGCCATGCGAATCGCTCCGCACAAGCACCCAGGTGATCCCGGCCAGCACCAGCCAGAGCGGCGACGTTGCCAGCACCAGCACCGTCTCGACAAAGCGCTTGAAGGGAACGTACGGGGCGCGCTGTTCGAGGGGAACGCTGATCTCCCAGCCCTCCGCCAAGTGCACAAGAGCCACCCGACCGAGATGATCCTCGTAGACATTGCTGAGCGCCCGCACGTCGTAACCGGCCAGTGTTGAAGAGGAGACGTAGCGGGCCATTGCGTCAGACATCAAGGATGTGAGGTCCACCACCAACGTGGTGTTGGGCGGGAGCGCCGAGGTCGGAGCTTCGCCCCTTGGATCGAGCAAATCGACTACCTCGGCGTGAGGCGCCTCGGCCAGTTCGTGACCAAGTGCCTTCTCGTGCGTAACCAGCACCATGCGCTCGAGCCAGCGATGGCGGCGCCGAACTGCCCTGTGACTCAAAGCGAGCACACCCCAGAGCCCAAGCGTCAGTGGGACCCAGGCGGTGGAGTAGTAGGTGCGGAAGGTGAAAACTCCGAGCAACGTGACCCCCAGACCCACCGCGGCCGCTACGAAGGCTCGGTTGTAGAGCGGACGGTGGATGTTCGGCTCGACCCACTTGGTCGCCTGCCAGCTGCCCAGAATGAGACCGCCAGCCAACATCGCCCCCATTGGCCAGATCGGTCGAAAGTTGGAAAAGAAGCCGGTCGGCACATCCCAGAGGACCGGAACCCCGAAGACCGCTTGTGATGCGATGAGTCCGGCAACGGCCACTGCCACGGTGTCGAAGGCGACCGTTCGCAAGGTGAAGCGAGTCGAGGACTTCACGGGCTGCGAACGCTAGCGTCGGCAAGGAAATTCATTGGTCGTAGCATCGATTGGGTGAAGGACCGCGAGGATCCCGGCCTTTCCGATCACTCGGCGACCACCTCAGTCGAGGTCAAGGACTTCCGCCTCCAAGACCGCGGCTGGCCCTAACCCATCTGCGCGGATTTTTCCGTGCTAAGCACGGAAAAATCCGCACGAAACAAAGGACGCGCGCCTCCTGCGCGGATTTCTCCGTCTAGGAAACGGAGAAATCCGCACAGTGGGGCTCAGCCGATAGCGAGCATCTCCGCCAGGGCAATGAGGGTGCGGGTACCGAAGCCGGTTCCGCCGACGGTGAACCAGTTGTAAGCCTTCTCGGCGCGGGCCGGGCCGGCGATGTCGAGATGTATCCAGCGCTTTCCGGCGGCAAAGGGTTGGAGGATCAGAGCAGCGTTGATCGATCCTCCGTAACGACCGCCGGTGTTCTTGTGGTCGGCAATCTCTGATTTGATCAGGTGGTCGTAATCGCCCACCAGAGGCATCGGCCAGAACCGCTCGCCAGCCACGGCGCCCGCCGCCTTGGCCGTTTCGCTGTCCTCCGCCTCCGCGGCAAAGACCGCCCCCACCCGATCGCCCAACGCAATCCGTTGGGCACCGGTGAGGGTGGCGATGTCGACGATCAGGTCGGCATCCGATTCGGCGGCGAGAATGAGTCCATCGGCCAGGACCAACCGACCCTCGGCGTCAGTGTTGAGGACTTCGATAGTGCGCCCGTTTCGATACCGGATGACATCGCCAGGCTTGATGGCGTTTCCCCCCGACATGTTGTCGGTCAGGGGCAGGTACGCCTCGATCCCCACCCGCAGCTTGCGCCGAGCGATGGCGGCAGTCGCCGCCGCTACCGCCGCCGCCCCCGACATGTCGGTCTTCATCGTCTCCATGGCGTCGGCGGGCTTGATCGACAAGCCCCCCGAGTCGAACACGATGCCCTTGCCCACCAAGGCCAAGGTACGACTGGCCCTCCTTGGCCGATAGCTGAGACGGACGAAGCGAGGGGGACGCGAGGAACCGGCGCCGACCCCGAGGGTCCCGGCCAGCTTTTCCGCCGCCATCCGCGACTCATCCCAGATCTCGACTTCCACTCCGGCGGCCCGACCCCGAGCGGCGATCGTTTCGGCTAAGTCGGCTGGTGCCTTATCGGCGGCCGGAGTGTTGATGAGGTCACGCGCAAAGCTCTCCGCCTCGACCCCGATCATCGCCTGATCGATTTCTGTCGACTTGGCGCCGGGGAGTTCGACCACGTGATCGTGACCCGGTTCGCTCTTGTAGTTGGAAAAGTGATAAGCCCCGAGCCCTAGCCCTTCGACAACGGCCGCCGTCGCCCCAGCGATTGGCACCTCGTGCAGACTGGTGGCCAACCGATCGATCGTTCCCAGGTGGCGAGCGAGCGAACCGGCGGCGGCGCGCAGAGAGTCGGCGGAGGCCTCGTCCCCGAGGCCCACCGCGATGACGCCGTTGTCGAGCTGGGCGACCTGACCGAGCTTGCCGGTGAATTCCTGGCGGGCGATCGATGCTTTCGAGCGGTTGAGGGCAGCCTGATAGCCAGGGATCGCGCCTTCGATTCCGCTCAGGACCGGAATGGCGTGAGGTACCGACTTCGAACGCGAGCGCGGGGCTTCAAATTTGATCATTCATCCCATTCTTGCGTAAATCTCGTCACGTTTACGTGACGAGATTTACGCAAGAAGTGATCACCCTGGAGGGTGACACCTTTTACTCAGCCGGGGGGACGACAGGCGAGATCTCATTCCATACCTTGCGCGGATGGAAAACCTCATCGCCGACCTTCGTCTTCGATATCCCTACTCACGCCTCCTCGGACGATTCGCCCTCGCCCTGGTCTTCTCCGCGGTTCTCCACCTGAGTGTGGCGATCGCCAAGGGTGGGGACTGGCTGGGAGCGGTCTCGTTCCGCAAGCCGGTTACGTTCGCCGTCTCCTTCAGTCTCATGTTCTGGGCGATGGGGTGGTTGATGGATCGGTTCCCTAGGCGCCCGCGGCTCGGCTGGCCCATCGCCATCGGACTCGCTGGCGGCGGCCTGGTTGAAACCGGGCTAATCACCATGCAGTCCTGGCGGGGCCAGGCATCGCATTTCAACTTCGCCACCGAATTCGATTCGGGCGTGTTCAGCGTGATGGGCATGACCATCGGGCTGGTGAGCCTGGCCCTCCTGGGGATCGCGATTTGGACCTTCGTCGAGTCTCCCCCGGGAATGAAACTGCCCATGGGAACGGGCATCGTCTTGGTCTTGCTCGGGCTCGGACTGGGCGTGCCGTTGATCGAGATGGGCGTCAGGTTCTGGGAGGCGATCGGGACCGTGCCGGACAATCTCACGGTGGGAGCCGCCGGGGTGGCCAAATTCCCCCATGCCATTGCCCTCCATGGGATCCAGGTGTTCATCCTCGCGGTCGTGGTCGGCAACCGTCTGGCGGCTCGGACATCCCTGGTGCGCCTGGCAGTCGGCGGATACCTGGCCATCGTCGGCTGGTCGATCGTGCACACCAACTCAGGGAGAGCTCCCGTCGACCCCACCGGAGTCGAGTCGACCTTGCTCTTAGGGGGACTGGGAGCATTCATGGCGGCCGGAGTCCTCGCTTGGACCCGGTCGAGGATCAGCCGATCCCCGAGTACTTTGCCTGCCTGAATGGGGTTACTGCGGAAGCTTTCCTTCAACCGAGCCGAGGTGGCCGTCAGCCTGCTGGCGGCCATCCTTCTCCAGCTCGAGGTTTGGCTTTTCGACCCCGGCCCACCCGCCACCGCCAGAGCGCTGGTCTCGCTGGTGGCAGCGGGCGCCCTCGCATTCCTGCGGGCCTATCCGTTTGGTGCCTATCTCGCCAATGGCGTCGCTGTCTATGCGTTGATCGCCATCGGGTATCCGAGCGACTACTACCAGTGGACCAACTTCATCGCCTTGGTGGTGATGGCTTCCCGCTCGCCCCTTCCCCGATCAGTGGCCGGGTTGTTTCTTGGCTTTGCCGGCATCGCCTTCTACTTCATTCGCTTTCCGGAGGAAGGCGACGGCTTCATCACCGCCGCTTTCGTCATGGCCCTCTACCTGGCGGGCTGGCTCGTGGGCCGCGCACAATTGAGTCGGACCCATCTGGCGGCCCAGGAAGCACAGTCGGAGCTAGTCGAAGAGAGGACCCGAATCGCCCGCGAACTCCACGACATCGTCGGCCATGCGGTCAATCTGATGGTGGTCCAGGCGGGCGTCGGCGAACGCATATTCGACTCCGATCCCGCCGCGGCCCGGATCACGCTCAAATCGATCGCCGACACTGGGCGGGCGGCCTTGTCCGATCTCGATCGGATGCTCAATGTTCTCGAAAGTGGCGGCTCTAGGAGCGCTCTCCCCACCCTTGCTCAACTACGTGAGCTCTGCACGGAATTCTCCCGATCGGGTCTCCCGGTCAATCTGACCATCGAGGGAGATCTGCAGAGGGTTCCAGCCAGCGTGAGCCTGGCGGGCTACCGGTTAGTCCAGGAAGCACTCACCAATACGCTCAAACACGCCGCCGCAAGGGAAGTTGCGGTCGAGGTTGTGATCGACAACGACGTCTTGATCCGAGTCACCGATAACGGCCGTGGAGGCGAGCCCCAGCTCGGGCGCGGCCTGCGGGGCATGGTCGAGCGAGCGGAACTCCATGGCGGCACCGTTCGGTTCGAGACCGGGTCGAATGGGGGTTTGATGGTCGAGAGCCGGATTCCATTGCGGAGCACGTCGTGATCAAGGTCGGAATCTGTGACGATGACCAACTGATCCGCGCCGGGCTGCGGCTCATCATCGACCAGGAACCGGACCTCGAGGTGATTGCGGAGGCGGGCACCGGCGCCGAGGCGATCGATGTCGTCTCCGCCCACTCGATCGATGTCATGCTGATGGACATTCGAATGCCGGAGATGGATGGCATCGAAGCGACGCGGCACATCGTTGCCACATCCGACGGCCCCAGGGTCATCATCCTCACCACCTTCGAACTCGACGAGTATGTCTTTGCGGCCCTCTCCGCCGGAGCTAGCGGTTTCCTTCTCAAACGAACTCCCCCCGAACAGCTGATTGAGGCGATCAGAGTCGTGGCCGAAGGGGAAGCCCTGTTGGCCCCCTCGGTTACCCGACGCCTGATCGAAGCCTTCACCCGCCAGGCTCCGGTAAGAGCGGATCCGTCTCACAGCGAGCGCCTCTCCGAACTCACTCCCCGCGAACTCGAGGTCCTGGCCGGGATTGGCCGCGGACTGTCAAATCAGGAGCTGGCCGAAGAGTTGTTCATCGCCGACAACACCGTCAAGACCCACGTCAAGCGGGTGTTCACCAAGATCGGCGCTCGCGACCGAGCCCAAGCGGTGGTGATCGCCTACCAAGCCGGCCTGGTTTAGCTGCCGCCGAGCGCCATCCCCGCCAGCGTTAGCGCAAAGAGATAGGCCAGCAGGTTGCCGTAACCGGCCATCTTCGCCTGCAGCCCCGCCATCTCCTCCCCCTGCGCCTGGGTCGGAGGACCTCCAGAGCTGGCGATCGCTGTGCCCAACGCTTGGACCTTCTTCGCAGTCGGGCGCTGGAGGGTGATCCCGATGGTCAAGGCGACAATGGCCGACAGGGCTCCCAGCCCCAAGGCATAGTCTTGCCAGCGGCGAAACGTCGGCGTCCGCAAAGCAAAGAGCCACAGGCCTGCCAGCACGGTCACAACACCCGCCCCGATCAATCGCCCCGTCAGGTTGCGTTTGAGGAGCCCTTGCATCAAAGGACCGGCGGGGGGACCGACCTCCCGAGCCGTCGGAACCAATATCCACCCCATCAGCATCGCTGCCCCCGCCCAGAAGGCGCCAGCCAAGATATGAACCAATCGAAGGCCGGCAATCATGGCGCCTTTCTACTAGCCCGTATTCCAATCTGCTGCCCCGTCGCGCAGAAAATTCGGGGGCTGTGAGTCCTCGGTCCTATCCATTGCTGTGTCTGTCGTCCGATCAACTAGCGATGCGCCTCCGCTTATCTTTTGCGATCGCCGCCGTGCCCGCCGTTGCTCTCTGGAGGAGCTATCGGCATGCCATTGAGGAATTCAGCTCCCAGCCGGCAGTGCGTCCACGCCAGCGAGGTCGAGTTAGATCGATTCAAACATCGTGGGGACGGCTCACCTATCGATTGGTTCCTGGCTCCGCCCCTGGCCCGGCCCTGGTGTTGGTCCATGGGTGGGGCCGAGCTGCCGACTCGGTCTGGTGGCAATTCATCGAACTGACTCGCCGCACGGTGCTAGCGATCGACTTGCCGGGCCATGGTCGTTCCCTGCTGGAGAAAGGCCAATTCACGTTTGATCTCGCTGCCGAGGCGGTGATCGATGCGATCGCCGATGCCCATCTGATCCGTCCAATTCTGGTCGGACACTCCCTGGGAGGCCCGATCTCTCTCGTGTCTATACGCGAGGGTGGTCACCATGCCTTCTCAGGATTTGTGGCAATAGCCTCCTCGGCGTTCTGGACCCGGCCTCGTCAGAAATTGATCTTGGCGGCAGCTCCGTACGCTTTGTCTGACGACTCGCCGATCCTGATTGGCTTTCACCGAGCCGAGGTACGCCGCGATCGACTACGAGCCGATCGGATGGCCTGGGAATACTCACTCCGGCCAAGCCGAGCCGTTTTGACCGAGTCGGCTCACGCCCTGCGGAGATTTGACGCCCGACGCTTGAAGGATCTGACTCTCCCGCCGACTCTCTGGGTGGTGACTACCAAAGATGGTGTTGTCAACCCAGCCGACCAACTTGCCTCCGCCCAGCACTTTGGAGTTCCATCGGTGAGCCTCAAGCTCCATCACTCGGAATTCATCAAAGATCCGGCTTCGCTGGCGAAGATCATCGAGGATGCCGCTGACCAGTGGAGTCGACAGCTCCCGATCGGCATCAGGAGACGGAGCGATCTCTTGCGAGCATGGGACGAACACTGAAGGACTCCTAGTCGGAGCTCCTGAAGCGACACTGCCGCGAATTCAGAGTTGGGGACGGGAGATGATTGCCACCGCCAGGGCGGTGATGGTCGCCAGATAGGAAAGGCCAGTGGCCGCCATTACCCCGGTGTAGGACCTGACCCGCAGGCTATAGAGGACTCCCACCATCAAGAGCAGGCCGAGTGCGGCGAGAAGCGTCAGGACCAGTGGAGTGACGATGAGGGATCCGTTGGGCAGCAAGGCCACACGTACGCCCTCGGCGGCGATACCGGCGATCCCGAAATAGGCGAGGCGTCGGAGCGGCCAGCGGGGCAGCTTGGGATCGACCAGGAACCAATGTCCGAGCACCATCTCCGACGAAATCCCTCCCATGCTGGCGGCACCGATGACTGCGCTCGGCCAGCCCAACGCGTTTGCTCCCGCCACGACCCAGAAAACCGAGGCCACCGCCAGTGGTGCCCCCACCCGAACGATGGCCGAGCTCAACGCCAGGCCCACGCCGACCCAAGCGAAGGTGCCGGAACCGAGCAACGCCGCCCCGAGACCAAGGCCTGCAGCCAGGCCAGCCGCCAAACGCAGGAAGGCGGGACGAGCCACCTTCCAGATGGAGACGACCGCCGCTCCCAGTCCGAGCCCGCCCGCCCAGAGAGCGAGCACCGCCCCCGGATCAGGCGGATTCATTCAGCCAAGCGTCGATCTTCTCAACGACTGCTTCGGGAGTGAATCCGAAATGCTTGGCGATGTCCTGAGCCGGCGCCGAAGCTCCGAATTCGTCGATCCCTATGGCCAGGCCTTCACTGCCGATGATCTTCTCCCATCCGAAAGTGGAACCGGCTTCGATCGAGACCATCGGTAGGCCTTCGCCTAGCACCTCTTTTCTGTATGCCTCATCCTGCTCATAGAACAGTTCCCAGCAGGGGAGGCTGACCACGCGCACCGAGCGATCCATTAGGTCGGCCGCCCCCAGGGCGAGGGAGACCTCAGAACCGGTGGCGACGATGACGAGGTCGTCGCCCTCACGTAATACGTAGCCGCCGCGGGCGACACCGCCGCGTGGTCGCTCGAGCACCGGGATGGCCTGGCGTGTGAAGAGCAGCACCGTCGGTCCGTCGGAGCGATTGAGTGCCACCTCCCAGGCCTCGACCGATTCGGTGGCGTCGGCAGGACGGACTACCCATATCCCCGGCATTGCCCGCAGCGAGGCGAGATGCTCGATCGGCTGGTGGGTGGGACCATCCTCCCCGAGGAAGATCGACTCGTGGGTGTAGACCCAGATCGAAGGGGCCGCCATCAGAGCCGAGATGCGGACCGCCGGACGCATGTAATCGGAGAAAACGAAGAAGGTGGCCCCATAGGGGCGGAGGCCACCGTGGGCGGCGATGCCATTGGTGATGGTCCCCATGGCGTGCTCTCGCACCCCAAAGGCGAGATTGCGAGCAGTTCGGTTCCTCTTGCTGAAGAGGTCGCTCTCCTTCAGCACCGTCTTGGTCGACTCGACCAAGTCCGCCGCCCCCCCGAAGAAGTTGGGCACCTTCTTTCCGATCTCTTCGAAGAGCTCCCCCATCGCGGCCCTGGTGGCGAGCGGCTTGGCGGAGTCGAAGGACGGACCATCCAAGGAGACCTTTTCGAATTTATAAAAGCGATAGAGCAGCTCTGCTTCGGCCGGGTGCTTTTCCATACGCTCGTGCCAGTCGCGGTGCTTCTGCTTTCCCCGCTCCATCGCCTTGGCAAAGAACTCCGAGACCTCGGGGGGGATGTAGAAGGGTTGGTCGAGGGGCCAGCCCATCGCCTCTTTGGTCGCCCTCACCTCATCCTCGCCCAAGGGGCTGCCATGGGCCTTGGCGGTGTCCTGGGCGGCCGGGGCGCCGTGGGCGATGTGGGTGTGGCAGATGATGAGCGACGGTCGATCCTCTTCATCGAGGGCCGCCTCGGTGGCCTGGGCGATGGCATCCCGATCGTGGCCGTCGATCTCGCTCACATCCCAACGCACGGCGCGAAAGCGGGAGGCCACATCTTCGGAGAAGGTGATGTCGGTGTTGCCGTCAATGGAGATGTTGTTGTCGTCGTAGAAGTAGAGGAGGCGTCCGAGGCCGAGGTGACCGGCGATCGAAGAGGATTCAGCCGAGATTCCTTCCATCAGATCGCCATCGGAGACGAACCCGAAGGTGCGGTGGTTGACCAGTTCGGAATCGAAGCGGGCCCGGAGATGCTCCTCGGCGATGGCCATCCCCACTCCCATCCCAAAGCCCTGTCCCAGGGGACCGGTGGTGACCTCGATTCCCAGGTCCTGATGTCGCTCGGGATGGCCGGCGGTAACGCTCTCGAGCTGCCGGAAGCGACGGATGTCATCAAGCGTCAACGGAAAACCGGAGAGATGGAGGAGCGCATATAGAAGCATCGAGGCATGTCCATTGGAGAGGACAAAGCGATCGCGATCGAGCCAGGTGGGCGACTCGGAATCGACGTTCAAGTACCTACCCCACAAGACCACGGCGATGTCGGCCATTCCCATGGGGGCACCGGGATGACCCGAGTTTGCTTTTTGAACCGCGTCCATCGCCAGCGCCTTGATGGTGTTGACTGCCAATTGCTCGATATGCGGCATGCGTGCCTGAGCCTATCTGGGCTGTCGCAGTTACAGAAGAAGCCCCCGAAACGCCTCGACGAAGACTGTCAAGAACGGCAGATTCGGGACGATTTCACTGTCCTGGACCGAATGCAGACCATCCCGAGAACCGACCGAGGGTCAATCGCCGTAGTTGATTTGTCCTCGGTCGAAAGATCAAGAATGGGCGCCACGACTGTCAAGAGCAATCGGAGTTGGTTCGCCGGCGAGCTAGCTAAGACGGCCGCGGTGCTGGTCCCCTTACGCCTCTTTATGGGCGTCGGCTGGCTGCGCACCTTTCTCGAGAAGACCGGGGATGACACCTGGTGGAACGGCAATGCAGTAGTCGCATTCCTTGACGATCAGCTGACCAACGACTTGGTCGTTTTCCCCTTCTACGAGAGAATCGTTGACAACATCATCCGGCCGGGAAGCCGCTGGGTGGGCTGGTTGGTGATGGTGCTCGAGTTGGCAATTGGTTTGGCGATCCTCACCGGCACGTTCACAAATCTGGCGCTAATTGTCGGAGCAGGTCTCAACGTCAATTTCATGCTCGCTGGGCGAATCACGCCGAGCGTTTTCTATGTCGCCATCCAAACCTTGTTGTTCGTGACCGAGGTAGGAAGTGTCTTCGGTGTCGACGGACTTCTAGCCAATCGCTCGGGGCGCGATCGAGGTCCGATTGCACTTGTTGCTCGTCGCCCGAGTAGGTCGTCCATAGCCAATGACGTTTCCGATGTCGTCGTGCTGGCAGTCATCGCCGCCGGTTTCAGCTTCATAGGCTTCGTCCACGCCACGGAGTTCGGGCCCGCTGGGGTCGACGACCCGGGACTTGTGCTGGGCGCGGTGATGGCGATGAGCGCTGCGACTCTTGCCATCTACGCGGGGGGTCTATTTATTCGAGAGAGGGCGCGGCAAGAACGGATGGCCCTCGACAATCCGAGTTGAAAGAGTCCGCGGCAGCAGCCGTTTAGCCTGTTTTGAGTGGAGGGATGGTTCTTCCTCGTCGCCGCCCTGTTGGTTTGGAGCGGCATCCGCAAGTTCGCCGATCCTGAGCCGACTTCTGGCGCTCTCCGCGCCGCCGGCTTGCCGTCGACGCGGCCGTCGGTTCTCGGCCTCGCTTCGAGCGAAGTTGTCGTTGGAACTGCCGCCTTGGTCTCCTCGGGTCCGACGTTTGCCTGGGCGGTGGCAGTGGTCTACACCGCATTCGCCGGCTTCGTCGCTCTGGCAATGAGCCGCCGGCTTCCAATCGCCTCCTGCGGGTGCTTTGGCAAGGCCGACACTCCCCCGACCTGGATCCATCTGGTGATCAACCTGGCGGCAGTGGGTGGGGCGATCGTCTACGCCACCGCCGGCGGGCCCAGCCTTCCCTCCCTCCTAGCCGAGCAGCCGCTGGCCGGAATCGCCTACGTCGGGTTCTGCGCCATCGGCGTCTATTGCCTCTATCTCCTCTTGAGTGAGTTGCCGCGGTTGAACATTCGATGAGCACCCGCCTGGTTGAGGGGGCCAGCAAGTTCCTCGCCACCAAGACTTCTCGACGCGGTTTCCTGCGGCGGACGGCGCTTGTGGGCTCGGCCCTGATGACGGCGCCCGCCACCTACATCCTCCGGCCGGTCAGTGCCTACGCGGCAGTGGTCCCCGGAAATTGCCCCGGGGGAGCCCGCTGTCGGGATGGCTACACCGAGTTCTGCTGCTCGATGACCGGAATCAACTCCTGTCCCCCCGGCACCGCCGTGTCGGGTTGGTGGCGGGCGGAGGGTTCGGGCTACTGCGGAGGTGGACCTCGCTACTACATGGACTGCCATGCCCTGAACTGCGGCGCTTGCGGCTGCGGCGGTTCGGGCACCTGCGGGCCGGAATGCGTCGGTCAAATTTGTGCCTGTGCCAACGACAACTGCGGTCTCCGCAAGGTCAACTGCGTCCGCTTCCGCTATGGACAGTGCAACCAGCACATCGCCTGCATGGGTCCGATCACCTGTCGGGTGGTGACCTGCGTGGTGCCCTGGGAGTGGGACAGCTCCTGCACCCGCACCGACGCCCGCGACGACAACACCCGCTTCCACGACGCCGCCTGCCTCCATCCGAGCGGCATTCTCAATGCCTATGTCGCCGCCGTCACTTTCCCCACCTGGAACTTCCGCAGCGGTCTCAGTACTGGCCCCGCCACCTCGACCTTCGACTTGGGATTGCCAGGAGATATCCCTCTGGCCGCCGATTGGACCGGGTCGGGCGAAGCGACCGCGGCGGTAGTGAAGGGGGTCACCCATGGCCGGGCGGGAGACGTTTCGCTGACCTGGCATATCCGCCAGGTCGCCGGGGGCGGACAGCCCGACCTGGTCTTCAACTACGGGTCGCCCGGCGACACCCCTGTCGCCGGAGACTGGACCGGCAAGGGCTGGGATACGGCCGGCGTCTTCCGCGGCGGCCAGTGGTTCCTCCGTCATCGCAATTCGAATGGCTCCCCCGACCTCAGCTTCACCTTCGGCCAGCCCGGAGACATACCGGTGGTAGGTGACTGGAACGGGGATGGCATCGACGGGGTGGGCGTCGTTCGCGGATCACGCTGGATGCTGAGGCAATTCCCAAGCGCCGGTGGACCCGACCTCGAATTCGACTTTGGCGACGCCGCCGGCACCCCCGTCGTCGGCGACTGGAATGGCAACAGCGTCGACAGCATCGGGCGCTTCTCGGGAGGGATTTGGTCGCTCAAAAACGCTCTGGAAGCGGGGCCGGCCGATTACACGTTTTCATTTGGCGCTCCCAACGCCCTCCCCGTGATTTGGGGAAGGATCAGCTGAGCGATGGAAGCGTTGGTCGTGATCGAGGGAATCGTCATCGCCCTCTTGGTGATCTTGGTGGCCGGCTTGCTGAGGAGTCACGCCGAGATCCTTCGCCAGCTCGCCGAACTCGGCGGGGGTGAGCGTCGGGAGAGCCGCCTGCAGCCGCCCCGGCGCCTCTCTCGGCAAGGGCCACTCACCGTGCTGTCGGGCAACACCACCGACGGAGGCTCCGCCACATTCGCCCTCTCAGGCTCGCGCGGTCACACGCTGCTGGCTTTTCTCTCGACGACCTGTGTCGCCTGCGGCGCCTTCTGGCAGGGAACGCCGCCCGAGCTCGAGGGCATCAGGACGCTGCTGGTAACGAAGGGGGAGGAGGCAGAGAGCCCGGCGGAGCTCTCCCGCTTGGAGACGAATGCGGCGACGACAGTCATGTCAACCGCGGCCT
The DNA here is from genome assembly GCA_035253825.1 of Acidimicrobiia bacterium. Taxonomy (GTDB): domain Bacteria; phylum Actinomycetota; class Acidimicrobiia; order Spongiisociales; family ZC4RG35; genus JACCTH01. Next base: position 21,411 of record DATFBM010000031.1, read on the forward strand.
GGGAATCATTCGCCGTCCCCGCTACCCCCTACTTCGCCCTGATCGACAATCGCGACGGTCGCGTGGTCGGTGAGGGCTCCGCCCCCACTTGGGAGCAAGTCGGGGAAATGGTGAACCGGGCACTGGCCGATCAACGCCATTCCCTGCGCCGCTCAACTCGCCAACGCAAGGCGGACACGGATGAGGAGCTGGCCGCGGCCGGCATCGAACCGGGTGACCCCCGCCTCTTCAGACCCCCCGTTTCTCCCCAAAGCGAACGAAGTCAGCCGTTTCCTTCCCCAGCGAGCGGAGCGAGTGTTGGGGGAGGTGTCGCCGAAGGCGACGGAGGGGGTCCTACATGACCCAGCTTTCCGGAGAAGGGATCTCCGTCGAGCTTCCGTCCGGATGGGAGGGAGCCATCGGGAGATCAACCGAACTCCCCGACGGCGCTCAACGTAACGTCGTGGCCCATTTCGCCAGCTTCCCGCTCCCTCCACGGCGGGGAGACTTTGGCGGCGGCGCGGTTGACCTGATGGACGCGGGCGATGCTCTCGTCGTCCTCTTCGACTACGGACAGAGTGCGGTGGGGTCGGCTTTGTTCGCATCGGAGGGCGTGCCCTCGGTGATAGCCAGTGACTTCGATCGCGACATTCTCCAGAAGTCGATTCCGGGACAGAGTGGCGTGCAAAGGTTTTTCACCGTCGCCGGGCGGGCGATTTGTCTGTATGTAGTGGTCGGCAGCCACATCGACCGGGCCGAAGTCATCCCGGCCGTCAATCAGCTTTTAGAAAGCGTCCACATCTCATGAGGCATCGGTAGGTGATAAGACCCCCCTCCCCCCTTCGGGGTACTTCCCCCAGCGCTCCCCTCGCTCGCTGGGGGGAAAGACCTAGGTTGAGTTTCTCCCCCCGCAGGGGGGAGGGCCGGCGAAGCCGGGAGAGGGGCGCGATCCTCGTGGTCCTCGCCGTCCTCGCCCTCGTCATTCTCGCCACTCCCGCTTCGGCGGCTGGGATCAGCGGTGCCTTCACCGATGACGACGGCTCCGTGCACGAGGCCGACATCAACGGCATAGCCGAGGTCGGGATCACCCAGGGCTGCGGTGGTACCAACTTCTGTCCACGAGGTGGAGTGACGCGGGCGGAAATGGCGAGCTTTCTCGTCCGGGCGATGGAACTAACCCCGCAGACAACTGGCCCGTTCGCAGATATAGCCACGAACATTCACGCCCCCAACATCAACGCCCTCGCCGCCGCCAGCATTACTACCGGCTGCTCGCCCACTGCCTACTGCCCCGATCAGGTAGTCAGCCGCGAGCAGATGGCGACCTTTCTGACGAGAGCGCTTGAGCTGACTCCGACTCAGCACAATTTCGCCGATGTCGGTACCAGCACCCATGCCCAAGACATCGGCGCCATCGCCGCCGCCGGCATAACCACCGGCTGTGGCCCCGGTCTCTATTGCCCGTTCGACTGGGTGACCCGCGAGCAGATGGCGAGCTTTCTTGCCCGGGCATTCGAGATCGCCAAGGTCTATCCGCAGATCCCTTTGCTGGTGGGCACCAACCCCTGGTGCACCAAGGATGGCTTATCTTGCTTCGCCTCGATCGTGGTGCCTTTCCGAGGTCTCTATGAGGTCCGAGAAGGGTTCTACGAAGTCGGCGGCAACTCGATCGCAACCAGCGGCCACCTCGAGATTTGGCTGAACGGATTTCCGATCGCCGTAGAGGCTCTTGAGGTATCGCAAGGTACGACTCTGTTCGAACGTCTCTTCAAAGGAACGACGACCCTCGCCCCGGGAACCCACCGCTTCGAAGTCCGCTGGTATTGGAACGGACTGCTCGAGCAATTAACGACCATCTCGGTGACGGTCCAGACCTGATCGCTGCCAGACCAATAGCGGGGCGTCACCCGCGGGAACTTTGCAAGAAATGTGACGGGTTGGTCGACCCTGAGGACAACAACCTAAACCAAGGCCGCCGCTATTGCGACGCGTGCCTCTCGTGCGTGATAAGAGGAGCGCACCAACGGACCTGACTCAACGTGGGGAATTCCGATTGCCTGCCCGTATCGCTTGTACTCAGCGAATTCATCCGGATGCACGTAGCGATGGATCGGGCGATGACGGGGGGTGGGCCGCAGGTACTGGCCGATGGTGACGATGTCGACCCCGATGGCATGAAGATCGGCGAGCGCACCTATCACTTCTTCCTTCATCTCCCCGATCCCCACAATCAGACCGGACTTGACTAGCAAGCCCTGCGCTTTGGCGCGGGCCAAAAGGGCAAGCGAGCGGCCGTAGTTGGCAGAGGTGCGGATCTCGCGCTGGAGACGGAGGACGGTCTCGGTGTTGTGATTGAGCACCTCGGGTCGAGCCGACAGGATCACACCCAGCGCCTCCTCATTCCCTTTGAGATCCGGGATCAGGACTTCGATCTCGCAGTCGGGATGGATCCTTCGGGTCTCCCGGATCGTGGCGGCAAAGATCTCTGCTCCCCCGTCGGTGAGGTCGTCGCGATTGACCGAGGTGATGACCGCATGCGAAAGACCCATGGTCTTGATGGCTTGGGCGGCCCGAAAGGGTTCGAGGACGTCGTATTCGGTGGGCTTTCCGGTGGTGACGTTGCAGAACCCGCAGGCTCGGGTGCATTTGTCGCCAAGGATCATCAAGGTGGCGGTTCCCATCCCCCAGCACTCGTAGATATTGGGACAGCCCGCCTCCTCGCACACGGTATGGAGATCGAGCCCCCGCAGCAGCTTTTTCAGCGAGAGGTAATCGTCGTCCATCCGAGCGGTGACCTTCATCCAATCGGGGCGCGGGGGCTCGCCGGGAAGACGTCCGTTGACCAGGATCGGCTCGGCGCCTCGGCGCTCGGCCGAGAACGTCCCCGCCTGCAGTAGTCGATCAACTTCGAAGCGCGGATCGGTCCCCTGGCCGCGAGTGAAGGCTCCGAGCTGGGTTTCGGCCTCTGCGACCTCGAAGATTTTGAGAAAGTGCGGAACAAACGCTTTCACCGCTTCTTCGAGGCTGATCCGACGGCCGGCGAGGGCCGAAAGGGTGGCCACTGGGCGATCGGTGATCCCGCAGGGATTCATGTTCGCGAAGTAACTCATCTCGGGGTCGAGGTTGAGGGCGAATCCATGCATCGTCACCTGCCGGGAGACCCGGACCCCGATGGCGGCCACCTTGCCCTCTGTGGTCCAGACCCCCGTAAGTCCCTCTTCGCGCCAGCCCTCGACCCCGAAGTCAGCCAGGGTTTCGATCAAGGCCTGCTCGAGCCTCCGTACATAGGGGACCACCTGCTTGGGATCGTCGAGACGCATGATCGGGTAACCGACGAGCTGGCCCGGGCCGTGATAGGTGATGTCCCCACCCCGGTCGACAAAGTGGACCTCGGCTCCGTCGAGGGCCTCTGGGGCGACCAGGAGATTCGATCCATCCCCGTTGCGACCGATCGTGTACACCGGTGGGTGCTCGAGGAGGAGCAGGTAGTCGTCCGCCCGCCCCTCGACCCGGCCCGCCCAGACCGCCTTCTGGAGATCCCAGGCCTCCTTATAGGCCAGTCTCCCCAGCCACCGGGTCCTCAGCACGTTTAGGCCAGTTCCTGGTTCCAGTCCCAGGTCTCGAGGTTCTCCTTGATCCGAGCCAAGAACAACACCGCCGTGGAACCGTCGAAGGCTCGATGATCCCAGGAGAGACCCAAGTAACCAATGTGGCGAACGGCAATGGTGTCCTGCCCTTCTGGGGTGGTTACGACCGCCGGTCGTTTGGCCACCGTGTCGGTGGAGAGAATCCCCACGTTGGGGACGTTGATGATGGGTGCGCTCATAAAGGAGCCGAATGGGCCGGGATTGGTGATCGAGAACGTCGAGCCGGAGACGTCATCGGGATCGAGCTTTCCCGCCCGGGCCTTCTCGGCCAGCTCTCGAATCTTGCGGGCTAGACCGACCAATCGGAGGCCATCGGCGTTGCGGATGGTGGCGACGATGAGCCCTTTCTGATTGAGGTCGATTGCGATACCCAGGTTGACACTGCGGTAGGTGATCGACTTCTTCTCCTCGAGGAGGAAGGCGCTATTGACTACCGGGAATTCCTGTAGGGCATCGATCGTGGCGCGGGCGATGAATGGCAGGTAGGTAAGGGAGAACCCTTCGTCTTGCTTCCATTTCGTCTGGGCGGCCGAACGCACCCTCTCCACTCGTTCGTAGTCGACTTCCATCGACGTCCAGACGTGGGCCGCGGTCTGCTTTGCCCGGATCATGTTCTCGCCGATCCGCACCCGGAGGCGGTCCAACGGCGCTTCCTCGGATCCGCCGGGGCCGGCGACGGGCTCAGGAGGAGCCATCGGGGCGGGGGCCTCGGGGGCGGGCCGGGCCGGTGGCGCCGCCGGCCGCGGGGTCACTGACGGAGGCTCCGCCGCGGGAGAAGCCGCTGGTGGTGGGGCCGCTGGCCGTTCGGCGGCGGGAGAGGTTCCGGCCTCGCGGGCGGAGATGTAGGACTCAACATCCCGACGGGTGATGCGTCCTCCCTCCCCGGTTCCGGTCACGGCCTCGAGATCGACCCCTTGGTCGCGGACCAGCTTGCGAACCACCGGCGAGAGCACTGCCCGGGAGGGAGTTGCGGCGCTCGCCTGAGGCTGGGGCTGCTCCACCGTCACCGCGATTTCCTTGGGTGCCGGTGCCTCGGCCTCGGGCTGCGTCTCGGGCTGAATGGCAGGCTCCCCGACTGCTGCTTGGGGAGCCAGAGCCTGCTCGGGGGACGGGCCAGGCTCCGGGGCGGGTGGCGGAGCGGCTTGCGGCTGCGGTCCTGCCGCCGCCGGCTCGGCAGGCGGAGTGGTGGCGGGCTGAGGGGGCGGCGGTGCCTCTCCAGGTTGGGAGGCAGGAGCCTGCTCGGTGGCCGCACCTTCCCCGGCCTCGCCGATCACGGCCAGCGGGGTGCCAACCGATACCGTCTCGCCTTCCCCCACCAGAAGTTCGAGCACTACTCCCCGCGCCGGCGACGGGATTTCGGTGTCAACTTTGTCGGTCGAGATCTCCACCAGCACCTCGTCTGATTGAATCTGTTCGCCGACCTTTTTGGCCCAGCGCAGAATCGTTCCTTCGGTGACCGTCTCGCCGAGTTGGGGCATGGTGACTGTCGTGGCCATCGGTACTCCTCCTCAGTGCAGGCTGCGACCTGAGGCCGCCAGCAACGATTCTCCCACCGCTTCCGAGAGGCTGGGATGGGCGTGGATGAACATCGCCGCCTCCGACGGGTACGCCTCCCAACCAACGGAGTACATCAACTCGTGGATCAACTCCCCCGCCGCCGGGCCCACCACCGATGCCCCCACGATCGGCCCTCCCTTTTGGCTGACGATCTTCACCGAGCCTCGATTCTGTCCGATGATGATCGCCCGCCCGACTCCGCCAAAGCCGTGAGTATGAACCTCGACCTCGCCCACCTTGTCTCGGGCCTGGGCCTCGGTGAGACCGACTTCGGCGAACTCGGGGTGGGTGTAAGTCACGCGGGGAATGGCGAGATAGTTGACCGGAGCCGACTTGCCGGTAGCGAGATGGGTCACGGCGGCGATCGCCTCGGCGAAGCCGACATGTGCTAACTGAGCGGTGCCGGCGACGACGTCACCAACCGCATAGACGCCGGGGGCCCCGGTTTCCATTGTTTCCAAGTTGGCCTTGATGAACCCCCGATCGATTTCGAGTCCGTCGACGGTCTCGAACCCTACGTTTTCGGTCCGGGGTCCACGGCCGACCGCCATCAGGACCACGTCGGCTTCCACTGACTCGCCACCGAACGGAACCACCACCGAGCTAGGCCCGATCCGGGGAGCTTCTACTGCCGCTCCAAGATGAAACTTGGTCCCCTTGCGAACCATCTCCTTTTCCAACAATTTGGCCGACTCCGTGTCGCTCCCAGGGATGATCTGATCGAACATTTCGATGACATGCACCTCGGTGCCGAACTCGGCGAGCAATGAGGCAAACTCACACCCGATCACCCCTCCCCCGATGATGGCCACCCGTCGGGGCCGCTCAGGCCAGTCCAGAGCGTGATCGGAGGTAACGATCCGTTGCCCGTCGATCTCATAACCGGGGAGAGTGCGGGCGTAGGAGCCGGTGGCGAGGATCATCTTTTCCCCCTCGAGACGATGCTCACCCTGGTCGGTTTCGACCACCACGGTGCGCGCTCCATCCATCCGGCCCCGGCCGATAACGACGTCGACCTTCCGCTTTTTGAGCAGGCCACCGAGACCGCGGACGAGGGCTTCGACGGTTTGGTTCTTGCGGGCGAGAGCCGCCGCCCAGTCCATCTGCGGCTCCGAGGCAATCACCCCGAAGTCGGAGGCTTTGGCAACCATGCTGTAGACCTCAGCTATCTGAAGCCATTGCTTGGCGGGGATACAGCCCCGGATGAGGCAGGTCCCGCCGGGACGCTCGTCGGAGACCAAAGCGACCGACAATCCGAAATTGTGGGCGTAAAGAGCGGCCGCGTAACCCCCGGGGCCTCCACCAAGGATCACCAGGTCATGCAATGGAGAGCCTCCTCTTGACCGAGCACATCGAGCGCCGAGCCTAGTGGGGCACCCCGAAAGCTACGCTCGAGCGATGCCAACCCGCTGGCTACTGGTCGCAGCTGCCGTCACCGCGGCACTGATCGTGGCCGCAGGACTGGCGTGGTTTCTTTGGTTTCTGTGATTGCCGGTTGAACCCAAGCTCCACTTGCCTGGGAGGCGAGGTCAGCGAAATTGGTGCGTTCCAGTATGGCGCGAGTAACGTCGCGCACCTCGGCCCACGTTCTCTTCAGCGAGCACCCCGGGTCCATCGGACAGAACTCGGGCTCGGAACGAGTCGCGCAAGCGATGGGAGCGAGAGGACCTTGGAAGAGGCGCACGACTCTTTCTAGAGAGATGTCAGCGGGAGGATGGTTGAGCTTGTATCCGCCGGCTGGACCTCGCACGGAGCGGACCAGACCCGCCCCTCGCAGCTGCGCCATGATCTGCTCGAGGAACGACGGCGGGATATGGGTTCGGGCCGCGATCTCATGGGACTTGAGCGATTCGCCGTCGGCAATGGCAAGCATCAGTACCGCACGGGTCGCGTAATCGGTCTTGCGGCTAATCCACATTTCTGACTTCTTGAGTAAACATTATCGACATTGACTCGATCATGGAAGAGCTGTAATCTGAAAAGGTGACTTTTCCGACTATTCCAGTCGGAAAGCTTTGCTATTGCTTGCGTTCGCAAGGGAGGCGGAGTGGGACGCAAAGGAAAGATCCGGGTTCTTCTGGCATTGGTCGTTGCGGGGTGCGGTTCGGCCGCCGCCAGCGATGACCCAGAAATAGTCCGCCTGGGTTACTTCCCGAATCTGACGCATGCCCCGGCACTTGTTGGTCTGGCTGATGGTCTGTTCGCTGAAGAATTGGGCGAACGAACCCTTGAAGGCGTGACCTTTAACGCCGGAACGGAAGCAATCGAAGCGCTTTTCTCCGGTGCCTTGGACCTCGCCTTCATCGGACCAAATCCGGCCATCAACGCCCACGCCCAATCAGATGGTGAAGCCATCAGGATCATCGCCGGTTCAACGTCCGGAGGGGCCGCCCTGGTCGTGCGGGCTGGGATCGACCAATCGGCTGATTTGCTTGGAAAGCGCATCGCAACCCCGGCCCTCGGAAACACCCAGGACGTTGCACTTCGCGCCTGGCTCGACGCCGAAGGACTCGAAACCGATTTGGAGGGCGGCGGCAAGGTGGCCGTGATCCCCCAATCGAATGCCCAGACCCTCGAAACCTTTCGATCTGGCGACATCGATGGGGCATGGGTCCCCGAGCCCTGGGCGACGCGGCTCGTGCTCGAAGGAGGCGGGAAGGTTCTGGTTGATGAGCGCCATCTTTGGCCCGATGGTCAATTCGTCACTACTCACTTGATCGTTCGCATTGAATATCTCGACACCAATCCAGAGGCGGTAGCTGCTGTCCTCCGTGGATTGATCAGGGCGGTCGACGCGGTCAATGCCGACCCTTCGAGCTCTCAAGCGACGGTTAACGACAGCATCGAATCGTTGACGGGGAGCGCCTTGTCGACGGAAATCATCCAGGCGGCATGGCAAAACCTCTCGTTTACATTGGATCCCATCGCCTCTTCCCTTCGGAAGTCGGCCGATGACGCGATAGCCGTGGGATTGTTGGATCCAGTGGATTTAACCCAGATCTACGCCCTCGGGCCCCTGAATGAGATCCTGATTGATCTCGGGCGCGAAGAGGTGCGGTCGTGACCGCACCTCGTTCCCATACCGTTAAGGCAGCACCGCTTTCTACCCGAACAGCCGTCGAGATCAACGACGTTTCTAAGACGTACGGCGATGGCCGATCGGCTATCGCCGCTCTTGAAAACGTGAATCTTTCGATTCAAGAGGGGGAGTTCGTTTGTCTCGTGGGAGCATCGGGATGCGGGAAGAGCACACTCCTTAACTTGATTGCTGGCATTTACCGACTAGATCAAGGAGCCATCGCCGTCTCTGAAAGCGTCGGCCTGATGTTTCAGGAGCCAGCGCTATTTCCGTGGCTGACCGTGGAAGGCAACGTCGAGAGCGCGATGCGGTTCCGACGGGTGGCAATCGATCGCCAGCGCATTCAGGAACTGCTCAAAATGGTCCACCTAGAGGAATTCGCTCAGCGTCGACCGCACGAATTGTCTGGTGGCATGCAACAGCGAGCCGCGTTGGCCCGCGCCCTAGCCCAGGACGCAGCAATCTTGCTGATGGATGAGCCCTTTGGTGCACTCGACGCCATGACCCGGACGATCCTCCACGACGAACTCGAAAGAATCTGGCAAGCAACCGGGGTGACCGTGATTTTTGTCACTCATGATGTCCGTGAGGCCGTGAGATTGGGCGATCGAGTCATCCTTCTCTCCAGCCGCCCCGGCAGGGTGGTCGACGAAGTGACAGTGGACCTGCCGAGGCCCCGTCAGGTTGAGTCAGTCCACCTTGTCGAGGTCGCCAAACGGATCACCGATCGCCTCCGGCAGCAGGTGCGTCGACATGTCGACTGAACGTCCGGAGTCGCTTGAGCGCGACATCCGCGGTCTTGACCGACTTGAGCTGCCAATGGAAGGCGCGGAAGCTCGCGGGCGGAGGATGTGGAGGTCAGTCTGGCCAAAGCTCGTTGCGACTGGGTTGGCGTTGGCGACATGGCAGGTCGTGGTTTGGACGGGTTGGAAACCACCTTTTGTGCTACCCCCTCCGGGACGGGTGCTCAACGAGTTGGCGGAATTGGTGGGAACCGCTCGCTTTTGGAGCGCGGTTGCCACCACCCTTCGCCGCGCAGCAGTGGGATATGCGGCTGCCGTCGTCCTCGGCAGTGCACTGGGGCTGGCGGTCACACAAATCAGCACTCTCCGCCGTGCGATGGGTTCGCTCATCACTGGGCTTCAGAGCATGCCCTCGATCGTCTGGTTTCCCTTTGCCATCCTTCTGTTTGGTATCAGTGAGGCGGCGATCTTTTTCGTTGTGGTCCTCGGTGCCGCTCCCTCGATCGCCAACGGACTGATTAGCGGAGTCGACCACATTCCACCCCTGCTCCTACGGGCCGGTCGGGTGCTCGGAGCTCGCGGCTGGGTTTCGTGGTTCCACGTAGTGCTCCCGGCTTCGCTGCCGAGTTTCCTTGCCGGGCTCAAGCAAGGCTGGGCCTTTGCCTGGCGCTCGCTAATGGCGGGAGAGCTACTCGTGATCATCGCCGCTCGCCCATCGCTCGGTGCGCAACTCCAGTTCGCTCGAGAGCTATCTGACGCTCCCGCTCTTGTCGCCATGATGATCGTGGTGTTGGTGATCGGAATCGGCGTTGACGCCTTCGTTTTCGGCAGTCTGGAACGGCGCTTACGGCGAAACCGAGGGCTGATCGCCACTTAGGTATCAGCCCAGTTAGCCATGGAGCCAATTGCGGCATGGGCTTAGCATGCTCGGCGACCATCGCCAGGGAGGGCCAGGGACTATGACGGACCATTTGAACGCGCCGCACGGGGGCACGCTCGTTGATCTGCTGGCGTCATCTGATCGCCAAGCTGAGCTACGCGAACTCTCCAGAGACTGGGCGTCCTGGGATCTCACCCCCCGCCAGCTCTGCGACGTGGAGTTACTTGTCACTGGCGGTTTCTCGCCGCTCGAGGGCTTCATGAGGAAGACCGACTACGAGCGGGTCTGCGCCGATATGCGCCTCGAGACCGGAACCCTCTGGCCGATGCCGATAACTCTGGACATCTCCGAAGAGGCAGCCGCCGGTCTATCGGTCGGTGATCGCATTGCCCTCCGCGATCCCGAAGGCGTGATGTTGGCGACAATGCGAATCGAGGACCTCTGGCGACCCGATCTCAGCGCCGAGGCCGAGCAAGTGTTCGGCACCAGTAGTAGTGAGCATCCCGGGGTCGCTTACCTCCTCCAGCAGGCGCATCCGGTGTACGTCGGCGGTCCGCTGGAAGGAGTCGAACTCCCCACTCATTACGACTTCCGCCATCTTCGAAAGAGCCCAGCGGCCCTGCGAAAGGAGTTCAGCAGTCGGGGTTGGACAAAGGTCGTGGCATTCCAGACACGCAACCCAATGCACCGCGCTCACGTCGAGCTGACGATGCGAGCTGCCACCGAGGTCGGAGCCAACCTTCTCATTCATCCGTCGGTAGGTATGACCAAGCCTGGCGATGTCGATCACTACACCAGGGTCCGCTGCTATCAGGCCGTGCTTGATCGCTACCCCGCCAATACGGCCGCACTCGCGCTCTTGCCTTTGGCGATGCGGATGGGCGGGCCGCGTGAAGCGGTTTGGCACGCCATCATCAGGAAGAATCACGGCTGCACTCATTTGGTGGTTGGGCGCGATCACGCTGGTCCGGGTTCCGACTCAACTGGCAAACCCTTTTACGGCCCCTATGACGCCCAGGAGCTTTTGTCGAAGCACGAGTCGGAGCTGGGGATGTCGATGGTCGACTTCCGGATGATGGTCTACGCCCCTGATCTCGACACCTATTTCCCAGAGGATGAGATTCCAGAAGGAGTGAAGACCGTCAACATCTCAGGGACCGAGCTACGGGATCGGCTCGCCTCCGGTCGCGAGATACCTGCCTGGTTCAGCTATCCCGAGGTTGTCACCGAGCTCCGACGAACCCATCCTCCGCGGGCGAAGCAGGGATTTACGGTCTTTTTCACCGGCCTATCGGGCTCGGGCAAGTCGACTATCGCCAACGCGCTGCTCGTCAAGATCCTGGAAATGGGAGGTCGGCCGGTAACCATGCTCGATGGCGACTTGGTGCGAAAGAACCTCTCCTCCGAACTGGGTTTCTCGAAGGAACATCGCGACCTCAATATTCGGCGCATCGGCTATGTCGCCTCCGAGATCACCAAAGCCGGGGGCATCGCTATCTGTGCCCCAATCGCTCCCTACGACAACACTCGACGCTACGTCCGAGGGTTGGTGGAATCGAGCGGTGGGTTCGTGCTCGTTCACGTTGCCACTTCGCTCGAAGTGTGCGAAAGCCGCGATCGAAAGGGTCTATATGCCAAGGCCAGGGCAGGCTTGATCCCCGAGTTCACTGGTATCTCCGATCCCTACGAGGAGCCAACCGACGCCGAGATCACTATCGATACAACTGCCTATACGCCCGAAGAGTCGGCCAATCAAGTAATTCTCTACCTGGAGCGGTTGGGCTACATTGGCAGCCCGGCCGAGTAACGCAACGTGGGGTGGGAAGCGTGGTTGACGCTGGCGATCGTTCTCGGGGTGCTCGCAGTCTTGATCTCCGACAAGATTTCTCCGGCGGTCGCCATGTCGGGGGGAATGGTCTTGGTCTTGGTGACAGGGATCGTGACACCTGCCGAAGCCTTAGCAGGGTTTTCTAACCCCGCTCCTCTAACGGTGGCCGCACTCTTCATCCTCGCCCGAGCGGTAGAGAAAACGGGCGCGCTCACCCCTGTCGTCCAAGCGACCTTGGGGAAGACCGAACGGACTCGCTTATCTCTCGCCCGCCTAGTAGGGCCAACGGTCGTCGCTTCCGCCTTTCTCAACAACACCCCGATCGTGGCCATGCTCTTGCCCCAGGTCAGGGCGTGGGCCGAAGCCCGCCGCCGCTCACCCTCGCTCTATCTGATGCCCCTCTCTTTCGCCGCGCTTTTGGGTGGGGTCATAACCCTGATTGGAACCTCGACCAACCTTGTCATCTCTGGGTTGATGATTGCCGAGGGAATGCCCGAATTGGGATTTTTCGAAATCACGGTCGTCGGGCTCCCCATCGCGATTCTCGGAGCGATCCTCATGGTGGCCTTGGCCCCGATCCTGCTCCCGCAACGTCGCACGTCAACCGCAGAAGCAGAAGAAGAAATCCGAGGCTTTGTTGTCGATATGGTGGTTGAACCCAACGGATCGATCGCGCGAAAGACGGTTGAGGCGGCTGGGCTCCGGCACTTAAGCGGCCTCTTCCTCGCCACGATCGAACGGGAGCATGACCTCATCGCTCCGGTGAGCCCTGACACGGTCCTCCGGGACGGCGATCGCCTTCGCTTCGTCGGAAAGGCCGATCAAATCCTCGAACTCCAGAACATCCGGGGTCTTAGGTCGGCTGAACAGGGCCATTTGCTCGATTTCGAAGGCGACGGGGCGCGCTATTTCGAGGCCGTGATTGGGGCGGAATCACCGCTGGTAGGCAAGACCTTGTTCGAAGCCGGATTTCGCGCCCGATATCAGGCCGCGGTTCTCGCCATTCACCGCGCCGGTCAACGCATCGAGGGGAAGCTCGGTCAGGTTGGCCTGCGCGTGGGTGACACCCTCCTCCTGATCGCCGACAAAGGATTCGCTGATCGATGGCGGGACCGGAACGACTTTCTGCTCGTCTCTGCGATGAGGACGTCTGTTCGCCGCCCCAACAAGCGGGCCTGGATCGTCGGTGTCTTGACGCTCGGATTGGTCGCCTCGGCCTCGCTCGAGCTGCTCCCGATCCTGAACGCCAGCCTTTTGGCAGCAGTGGGCTTGGTGCTGCTGGCAATCCTCACTCCGAGCGAAGCTCGAGCCGCAGTTGATCTCGACGTAATCGTGGTGATAGCCACTGCCTTCGGGGTGGCGGCCGCGGTTGAGGCCTCGGGCCTCGCCGCCACCCTGGCAAATGGGCTAGTGGGAGCCTTTGCCGACTTTGGCGATCGCGGAGTGCTGGCAGGAGTCGTAGTTGCCACAGTGATTTTGACGGCAGTGGTTAGCAACAATGCCGCAGCCCTCCTGATGTTTCCGATTGCGATCTCAGCGGCTTCTGCCACGGAGATCCAGGCTCGAGGGTTCGCAGTCGCGGTTGCTGTCGCAGCTTCAGTCGATTTCCTCACGCCAATCGGATACCAAACGAACACAATGGTCTACGGTCCAGGCGGATATCGATTCGGTGACTATGCCCGCTTTGGCGCGCCCCTCACAATGCTTGTTATTGCGACATTGGTATTTTTGGTTCCTAGCTTTTGGCCGGCAAGCGGTTAATGAGCAAAGCTCTGGAAACACCCAATCAACCAGTCATCCCCGCCAATCGACTCGGACCAAGGCACCTTCCGGCTTTCCTATTTCGCGCTTTGAACCAGGGGGGCCGAAAGAGACCCGTGGTATCTGCTAAATGCGACGGTTGAATTCATGAGACCCGACGCCGCCTTGATCGATCTTGCTGCTGGGCGCAGGTTGAGCCGAACGATCGATGCCGAGATCGTGCGCTCGGCCGAAGAACACCGACTTGGCGGCATTCTGAAAACGGCGATGGACCAGGGGCTCGCCGTTGAGAGCGCTGCCGGCATTGAACTCAACAAAATCGACGCACTTGGGTGGGCACGAAACCGAATGCTCCTGGATGCCTGCAGCGATATTGCTGAGATAGCCGTGCAGCTCGGGCTTGATCTCTTCGTTATCAAGGGGATCGCCAACGAGGCTCGCTGGTATTCGCGCCTCGGCGAGCGGCCCGCCTGGGACATAGACCTCGTCCTCGCCCCATGGCACCGGGATCGGGTCGGAGAACTGCTCGCCGCTCTCCAGCCACGCCACTCCTTGTTATCCGACCCGTCGGAAATGCGGTCCGACCGCTTGCAGTCGATCGATCTTGGATTCCACGGTTTGCCTGTGGACTTACATCTGGACCCGCTCAAGCTCGAAGTGGCCGCGACCCGCCGTGCCGGGATCCTGTTCGAGGATTCAACAAGCCTTCGAACCGGCGCGGATAAGTCTGTCAAGGTCCTTGGAACCGAGCCCAGCCTCGTACTCGCGGCCCTTCATCTGAATAAGGATCGGTTCCGATACCTGCTGGGCTACGTTGACGTAGTTCGCATTTTCGCTGACAAAGACCTTGATCTGGACCGAGCCGTAAAAATTGCGGAGGCGTTGGGCCTGGGGAGATCCTTTCACTCGACAATCGCTGCCGCGCACGTCGACCTGCTTTTGGCTCCGCCCGCCGCATTTGAACTCGATGACTGGATGTGGAACCTTACCTGGCCGCCATCTATCAGGATGCTGGGAGCCGAAGGGCAGGATCGGTTCCGCTATCGGCAGTTCTTCCTGCCCTTATTGGAGGGTGGAAGATGGTCTGAAGTGCTGGTCGCCTTTTGGCATCGGCTCTTCCCTTCGACCTATCAGCTCTGGCGCAATTTTCCCAATGAGGAGGGAAGCTATCTGGGGCGCTTGATTAGGGGCCGGATTCGTCACCGATTGACTCGACTCCGACGTCGGCGTCAGCACCGTCTAGGCCATTGACTATTTGCGCCGGCTTGGAAAGTCGCTGTTCCTCCCAGGACTTACCTCGAACCAAGCTCTGTGCATGCAAAAGCAATTCAGGTGCCGTGTAGCACCCGCTGCTCAACTTCCAGAGGACCCTAAGTGACCGAGCCGCCGCGGACTTGAGGGCCACCTCTCGAGTCGAACGGGGATGGAGATACCTACTCCGAATTGCTTTGCCTTCGAGGCTCGACTTGCTCCTAAGACGCGTGTTTTTCTGCTCTCCGTAGAACCTCATCCGCGACCAGGCGCTCGAGACATGACGAGGTCGAGTGACGTCCGCGAACCTGATCCATAGGTCGGCGTCCATGGCCAGATCAAACTGAGGATCGAGTCCGCCAACCTTTTCATAAAGCCGCCGGCGCCAGAAGGCAGAGGGCTGGGGAATGAAGTTGTGGTCGTACATCCAGATAAATCTGCTGAACCCATGTTCTCGTTTGGGCTTGATGACCGAGCCCCGGTCGTCGATCCAAGTCGAATTTCCGTAGACAAAGTCGACCTCCGGATTTCGAGCGAAGTAGTCACCGACTTCGGCGAGAGTCCCCGGTTCGAAGAGGTCATCGGAGTTGAGCCAACACTGGATGTCGCCCCGTGAGCGAGCAAAGCCCTTGATTAGGGCATCAGTTTGTCCATTGTCCGGCTCGCTCACCCAGTAGGCAACGTGTGCTTCATACTTCTTGATCACCGCGACCGACTCATCGGTCGAGCCCCCATCGATCACGATGTGCTCCAAATCCGGATAGTTCTGTCCGTGGATACTCTCCATGGTCTCCGTAAGGAAGCGACCCTGATTGAACGAGGGCGTAACCACAGAAATCGACGGCAGGGCCGACATCATTCGGTTCCCGCCGCCTCGCAATCGGAGCCTGGGGTAAGTCGCACGGATTCAGTCCTCGCCGGAGTCGCTAAACCGGGACGTCATCCAAAACGACGAGTCTGCGCTCTTCCAGTTCGGAAAGGAATTGATCCACGTCCTCGGCGAGGTCTTCGGGTGGATCGTCGATCTTCGCGTACATTTCGTCAACGATTGTGGCGATTTCATTGCCAGATCCGATCAATTCCCAAACCAAAGCGCCGACGGCGTTGACGCCGAAGTACAAGCTGGTCTCGAGATCTAAGAGCACCCCTCCCGAACTGTCGCCGTAGGCCCGAAACGCGACACGGTCTCCCCGACGGACATATTTGAATCCCACGCGACTCCAGTTCGTGATCCCCAACCCCGGCTTTGCCGACCAAATGCTACTGACGGGCTCGACTCATACAAGATTCAGTAATGCGAAAGCGTACCCAGGCGCAACTCGCGATCGATGGCCCAGCGAAAGAACAGCAAGCCGAGCCCCATAGCAAGAACCCCCGTCCCGGCCAAATACACCATATCTGGAGCCAACCGCCTCCAGCCGTGGCCACCGATCAACGCCTCCCGAGTGGCTTCGAAAGCCACAGTGATTGGGCTCCATCGGGCGATGTCTTGGACCCATTGCGGGAATACGGTGATTGGAAAAAATGCCCCTGAGCCGATGGAAAGACCCGCGCCCAAAAGTGACATGAGTCCCGCTCCCCTTCTGAACGTCAGTATGGCGCTAGCGCCGGCCATGCCCAAGCCCCATACAAAGGGCATGAAGGCCACCAGCAGAACGAAAGCGGGACCAATCGCGTCGGGAATGAACCGGACGTCAAAAATGCCAACGATGATCGTGAGGAAGATGGCCGTGCGGATCGGTACATAAATCAGGTCGTAAACCACGAGTCCCGCCTGGATTGTGAGCGGGTGCGTGGGAGTCATGAAAAGTGACTCCAGGGTGCCCATCAACTGTTCATTGCGGAGGGCCGCAGCCACCCTGCCCATGCCGACCTGTAAAAATGCCCCCAACGCGATTCCAACCGTAACAAAGGCTATGTACGTGACGTTTTCTCCGCCATAACTAGGCAGGGCGCTGGGATTGACAATGCGACCGACAAAGAAGAAAACCAGCGATTGGAGCGCCAGGTTCAAGATGTCTGCCACAAAGGCGGTTCGGTAGGAAATGAGAACGAGAAAATCGCGACGTAAGAAAGCCGTGAGTTTGCGAAGCTCGCCGGGCATGACCTAGGAGCTGGGTCCGGTCAACCGGATAAAGGCGTTCTCAACATCCGGTCGCTCTTCAGAGCAAGCAACCACCGTCATTCCACGGGCCGCCAGGTCTGAGAATGCTTCGGTCAGGGTGACTCCTTGGAGCATGTCGCATCGCCATCGATCCGTTCTTCCTAGCCGCGAGAGTTTCCCCCATGCGAGCTCGAGCTGATCGGATTCGAGGTCGGTTTCGATTAGGAGAAAATATGATTTACTCCCGGCCTCCGCTGCCAGTTCCTCGACACTTCCGCAAAAACGGACTTCGCCTCGGCTGAGTACGGTAACGGAATTGGCAAAACCGGGAAGCTCCCCAATTCGCTGAGTGGCCCAAATGACTGCGGCTCCACGCCCCGCGGCATCACGTACTAATCGTCGCACCTGGTCGGCCCCGAGCGGGTCGAGGTCATGTGTGGCTTCATCGATCACGAGTACGGCTGGTTCGCACATCATGGCTCTGGCGAGCACCAGTCGTTTAACCATTCCATGTGAGTAGAGGCGGGTCGGCCGATGAGCTGCGTCGTCTAGACCCACTTCTCTGATCCATCGGTCGGCGAGCTTCTGAGCTTCAGATCGCCCAATGCCGTGGAGCTGGCCAAAGAACACGAGGTTTTGGCGGCCGCTCAACCGTAAGTAAAAGGATCGGTCGCTTGCCGGAACCCATCCGATCCGACCCCGTATGTGGCGGGTGCAGGGATCGCCGCCAGCCACCCTCATTTCTCCTTTGGAAGCAGTCATCAAGCCGGCAGCCATTCGCAACACGGTCGTCTTTCCTGCGCCATTGGGGCCAAGAAGGGCGTGAATCTCCCCTGGGCGCAAAGCCAGTTGGAGATTGTCGACAACTCGCCTGCCGCTGAACTCTCTGGAAACGCCGAGAGCCTCGACTATTGGGGTCGAGGCTCTCGGGTGATTAGTCACCGTCACCGATCGTCAAGAGAGCGCAGAGCACTCCAGATGAACATCGATGTGGTGAGGGACGTCGATTGAATCCTTCGGCGGAATTTCGTTCGGCGCCGAGGGATTACACCTACTGAAGGTATGGTCGGCGATCGACCCGAAGTCGACTACCGACGGCCTTTGATACTGCAGACTGCCTCCCTTCGTCCCTTGGACGCCTCATGGTAGCGTTCCCGGAGCGGTAGTCAACGATCAGGCGCCAGGGAGCACTCTTTGTCAAGCATCGCTGCCGCATGGCAGTCTGGAACGCCCCCCGAGCATGCTCTCGTTGAGCGAATGCTGACAGCGGCGCCTCATCGCGGCGCCCAATGCACCTTTCTCTCGACCGGCTGGGTCGTTCTCGGTGTGTCCAACGGCCAGGGTCAAAGCTGGGCGTCGCTTGGCGAATCGGGACGATGGGCTTGTGCGATTCACGGCCCGGTTGACAATGCCAGGGAACTTTGCGAGCTGGGGGGCGAGAGGGAAGTGGCCACGGCATTGGCCGCCCTGGTGGCTCGGAAGGGCGCAGATGCCCTCGATCTAGTTCGGGGAACTTTCGCGGGGGTTGTGACAAACGGCCAAGAACTCATCTGTTTTCGCGATCATTTGGGAGGACGCCCGCTCTTCTTCCGGCAAGAGAGCTCGAGGCTTTTCGTCGCTACGGAGGCAAAGCAAGTCGTTGCAGGAGCAGGCATACAAAGGCAGCCAGATCTCGCGGCCATCGAGTTGATGTTTTATCGAGGTATCGGACCAGAGGCAGCGGTAAAGGGCGTAAGCCGTGTTTTCTATGGCGAAACCGTCACCTTGAGTCCTGAACGGCAACCGCAAAGGCACCGATACTGGCGCCCAGAGGAGGTCATCGAGACACGACCGATCAGCGCGGCAGACGCCCCAGAGTTCGTCGCCCAGCGCCTTGAAGAGGCGATCCAACGAACTGTTTCCGGTAGCGATGTCGTCGCCTTGAGCGGAGGCATCGATTCGCCAACTGTCGCTGCCTTTGCCGCGCCCCATCACTTCCGAAAGTCCGGCAAACCTCTCCGGGCCTACACCGCGGTTTACCCCCGCCATGGCTCCGTCGACGAATCCCGCTATACGAACGAGATCGCAAATTTCCTGTCCATCGATCTTCAATCGTTCGCACCTCAGGCAGGGTTTCTGGACGACATTGAGCGCTGGGTCGATGTGGCCGACGGTCCCTGGGACAGCCTGCCCATGGCGACGGCCCTCGAGGGATACCGACTCGCTGCCTCAATGGGAGCCAAGCAGGTGCTTACTGGAACGCTGGCAGAGTACGCCTTCACCATCAATCGATTCATACTCGGTCACTTGCTCCTGCGTCGCAGATGGAAAGCACTGGGCGCACTTTTGAGCGTTCGGAGGGCTGCTGGACGATCCGTAATGAGTCTTGCAAAGCAGCTTCTCTACGAAACAACTCCGTCACCATTGGGCAAGTTCTGGGCTCGAATGACCCGCCATAAGTCAAGCTTTCATCCTCCTTGGATTGACACCGCCGTCTATGGCGGCTCGCGGTACGTAACGACTCTCTTGCACCCAATGCGAAGGAGGTGGATCGAGCCGACCATCCAGGCGACCAGGGGAACTACTTCAACCCAGGAGGCGATCGAAGTCTGTGCGTCAACCGTGGGCATCGTCGTCAGAACGCCACTAGCCGATCGGGACCTCTGGGAGGCTTTTCTCTCGTTGCCCGTTGAGGCAAAGTTTCCCGATCTGACGCCAAAGAGCATCCTGCGCAAGGCGATGCGCGGAAGGCTGCCGGATTCCATCCTCGACCGACGCGATAAGACAGTTTTCGACGAACACGTTTTGGACTCGGTTCCGTGGCCGCGCATCTCAGAGCTCATCAATGACCCCGACTATCGGATGCCTGGCGTGGATTACGCAATGCTGCAGGATCGGATTGCCAATCGTAAAGCGAGGGCAACTGAGGTGGTCTGGGCTCAGGATCTCGCCACGGTCCACGCCTTCATCAAACTCTTCAAATGACCTTCGGGACGGTCGGAACGGCCTTTGGATTTGAGTTGCTGGCCGACGAACCCATCCGGCTCTTGCGAGGTGGTGCCGGCACTCCCCTACGCGTCTCCTATCAGCCAACTTCTCCTGCGGTTGCGGGGACACCGGTAGCGGAGTGGTTCCCGAACGATCGAAATCCAATCGAGGCCACGCTTTATGAACCAAGCCCTCGTGTCTTCTCGCTGTCAATAGAAGGAGGGGGGTGGTATCAAATCAACGCCAACGAATACAAGATATCCACACCCGAGATCCCGGGAAGTCTTGCAGGATCGATTCGCCTACTGGGCCTGCCCATGCTCCTGTGTTGTCTGTCGAGAGGCGACTCTTCACTGCACGCAGCAGCCGTGCAGGTCGGCGAACGAGCGATTCTCCTGGCAGCTCCGGGTCAACACGGAAAGACTTCCCTTAGTGCATCATTTGCTGCTGAAGGTCATCGGCTGCTCACTGAAGACTTGAGTTGCTTCAGGGTCGCAGAATCATCGGCGGAGCTGATTCCGGGCCCGACCGGGCTACGGATCAGACCCGATATGACCGACCTGTTGCCGTTGCCAGGTTATGAAGAGGCAGGAAGGTACGACGAGCGGGTCGTCCTCCAGCCTGTCGAAGGAGTCGGCGACTGCACGCCCGTACCCATCGGGGCAATTGTTTTCCTAAGTGATTTCGAAGATGCATCGAAGCTCACACGTGTGGATGTGGGTGACGCCGTACGGGACCTATGGTTTCTCAGCTTTCACCTTCCCAACGATGCTGACCGGTCGAGGAAATTCCAGGCTCTCGTCGATCTGGCTGATTCGGTACCCGTGTGGCGTTTCGTGCGACCACGTAACCGTGCAATGCTCAAGGAGAACGTTCAATTTCTGATCGATGAGACTCTGAAGTGAATCGGTTGATCGGAAACGTGGCCCTCGCCGGTCGCATCTGGTTGACCTATTTACGCGTGGCGGCACTTCTCCGCCGGCGGCCTCTGCATGACGTGATCAGCTCCTTGGGCCGCGCTTCAGGGCGTGCCAAGGCCCCCGAAGTCGCGACCCATTACTCCCGAGCGATCCATCGAGCTCTGCGCCTGGGTAGAAGGCGCCCTCGTTGTCTGCCATCCGCGCTCGTGCTTTACCGCCTACTCAGGGCCGGAAACATTCGGGCCGAACTGGTGATCGGGCTACCGGCGACTCCCACCAGTCCTATCGCCCACGCCTGGGTGGAGCTGGACGGGCGTGACATTGGTCCGCCTCCCGGGCGACATCATCACCAAGAGCTAGCTCGTTACCACTGAGCCCGACGAGCGTCCAGGCACCCAGAATCCGCCTATCAGAACTGCGGACTCTCGGCCGGACCATCGCTTTTGGCTCGGTACGGGTACTGGCGGTTCGGCTTGCCGTGGCTGCTAATGCCCCTGGCCCATTGACACCATCGCGTTGATTACCAACCATTACCTAGTAGGTTGGTGACGGGTGGGTGTGGGAGTGGCCTAGGCCGCCGGAACGGCCTTTCGTTTGCGATCCCTATCCCGCGGGTAGTGGGCGGTCTGTCGACTGGGCTGGGAGCAGGGGATGGTGTCAAAAGAGATCGAAGCCGCGCAAGCGGTGGTCGATGGCGTTTACCTAGATATCACCGGAGAGATTCCCGTGGTCGCGCAGCTCGTCGACGCGACGAGGGCATTCGCTTTTCCGTCGGGTATCTACGTCTCGTATGTAAAGCCCCTCATCGACCGGGTTGTGGGACTAATCGCATTGATCTTCTGCATTCCTTTGTATGTCGTGCTCGGGTTGGCCATATGGGTGGCGATGGATTCGCCCGTCTTTCTTGCCCAGGAACGAGTAGGTCGGCGCGGTCGAGTGTTTCGGCTGTGGAAGTTTCGGACCATGGAACCCGATCGCCGAAGCGTCCAGCTCAATTGGGTCGGCGAGGACAGACGGAAGACCCATAAGTCGGCGGAGGATCCTCGTATCACCGGCCTGGGCCGTTGGCTTCGTGCGACCCGCCTAGATGAGATTCCCCAGTTTCTCAATGTCGTGCTCGGTGACCTCAGCCTCGTCGGCCCTCGACCGGAAATGGTATCGGTCGTTGCCGAATACGAGCCTTGGCAGCATCGACGCCACGCCGTGAAGCCGGGTGTTACCGGCTTGTGGCAGATCTCGGATACTGGTGATGCCCTGCTCCGCGACTGCACCGAAATGGAGCTCGCCTACCTCGACGATGTCAGTTTCAAGACGGACCTGTGCATAATCCTGCAGACCTTCCCGGCAATGTTGAGGCGCTCGGGGATCTAGCGCCCTCATCAGACCGCGAAGGTCTGATCCTGGAGCGAACGCAAACGATCTACTTCTCTCCCGGCTGGGAGTTCCACGTCATCGACAGTGAGCATGGTGTCCGCAGGCATCGATTTGCGGAGTATCGCTCCGTCCGTAAGTCCCATCGGCAGAGCGTGAACCCGACGCGCTATCTCCACGTTGTCGATCATTCCGTAGCAAGTGAATCCCCCAACCCCGTCGAGTTGCGTTCCAGCTTCCAAATCAACCTTGGAGTAAGCAATCACCTCAGCTCGGGGAGCTCCCGCCGGAGCAATTGCTGCGTCTCCGAAAAGCACGGCTCTAGCAACCGTCAGGGGAGCCTCAAGATGAGTGAGATGGAAGGGACGGTAAAAGACATGGAAGGGTCCTTCTCCCATCTTGAAGTAGCGCATGTACTCCCTACGTTCCAAGTCGTCGTCATAACCGACGACGAATGCTCCCGATCCGGGTTCGGCACCCAGCACGAAATCGACCAGCGGTGACTCGAGAAGTTGGGGCAGGTCGTAAAGATCTAGCACCTCTTTGACATGCGAGCATTTGAATCCGTTCATTCCCCGCTTGGCCACCGAAAAACCGGTGGCGTTAACCAGGACCGAAGCCTCCATTGAAAGCTTGGTGCCATCAGCAAAGGAGGTGACCATTTTCGGTCGTTGACCGTGCGCGGTAGCGAATCCAAGCTGGGTATCGGGGTTGCGGTGGGGGTCGTAGAAACCTTTTACGTTGCCTGCCAATACCGGTCGGTAACCAATGCTGCGGACGAATCGAAGCAAGTTCATCGCCACTGCCGGTTCGTCCCCGTCCGCGTTAGAGATCACGACCCCAGCCTTGTCAGCAAGCACTTTGAGAATCGGGCCCACTGTCGCATCCAGCTCGGCATTCACCAGAATGACATGCTTTCGGGCCTCGATCGCGGCGATTGCTGTCCTAGCCCCGTACTCGATCTCTCCGGTGGCCTCGAGGACCGCGTCAACGGAAGGAGTGCGGCAGATCAGCAGTGGATCGGCAATGACTACCCGTCGACCGGCATCGAGGGCGTGGTCGACCTCATCCTGCGTCCGCGCTTCTACGGCTTCGTTCCCCACTCCGCACGATTCGAATATGTCGAAGGCGCGACTAACAGTTCGATTGGCGATGGCCACGACATCGATGCCGACCATCGATTCGACGATTTGGCGAGCCATTCCCTTTCCCATGTATCCCGCGCCAACGAGCCCGACCCGAATGGGTTTGCCCTCTTTTGCCCGCTTGGCAAGGGCGGTGTCAACGATGATCATGGAATTTGAAGTTGCATCGGCCAGTGGGCATCCTGATCTGAGATCGGACCAACCGGAAGGGGCCACTTGATCGAGAATGCTGGATCGTCCCAACGAGCTCCAGTTGCTGCCGCGGGGTCATACGCATGGCTGGTGAGGTACCAAAGGTCCGTATCGGCCTCGAGCGTTTGATACCCATGAGCTGTCCCCGGCGGCAGGTATAGGGCCTTCCTGTTCTCAGCGGTCAATTCTGCCGCTACCCAATGAAAGAGTGTCGGGGAACCGGGTCGGAGATCGACCGCAACGTCGTAGAGCGACCCTGAACCACACCAGACCAGCTTGGCCTCCGCAGACGCGCCGCTCTGATAATGAAGCCCTCGTAGCGTTCCAGGAGCAAGCGAGTGACCGAGATTGCATTGCACCCATTGGACGTTGATCCCCGCCGATGCGAAGTCTTCGTCGCTCCAGAGCCGGGAGAAGCTTCCCCGGTGATCCGTGATCGGTTCCAACTCGACGAGAAAAACCCCGACGAGAGACGTGGGGATGATCTTCACTTTCCATCTCCTGGATAACCGGTACCTCGATACCGCGCGACGGACTCGGGAGCCAGCATTCTGCGCCCGTCGATAACCAAAGGCTGCTGCTGCGCTGCCTGCAGGATGGCGGGCAGCCCTAGGTAGTCGTCCCACCTGGTCACAATCACTACCGCGTCGGCTCCTTCGATCGCGGCGGCCAGGTCCCTCGAATGGCGAACACGTTTTCTTAGGTCGTGCGGGATCGAATCCTCGGCCACGACCGGATCGTGGGTGGCCACAACCGCACCCTCCTCGAGGAGCAAGGAAATCAGGGGAAATGCGGGGGACATCCGCACATCGTCAGTGTCCGGTTTGAAGGCGAGACCGAGGACGGTCACTTTCAATCCCGTCATAGTCGGATGCTCCCTTCGCACGAGGTCGACGAGACGGCCAGGACGACGGCCATTGATGTCGAGCACCGCGGATAGGAGGTTTGCCTCGACGCCTTTCGCCTGTGCCGCCGCCACAAGAGCAGCAGTGTCCTTTGGTAAGCAACTTCCGCCGAACCCGCATCCAGCCTCAAGGAAGGCTCCAATCGCGGCGGTCTGGCCTTGGTCGGTCAAGTAGCGGGACAGACGCACGGCACGCATGACCTCGCCCGCATCGACTCCGCCAATACCGGTGCCAACCTCCTCGATCTCATTCGAGAAAGAAATCAATGTTGCAAGTAGCGTGTTGCTTGCGTACTTGATCATCTCGGCCGTGCTCGGGTTCGTAACAACCAAAGGTGCTGAAGTTGGCCCGAAGAGGTCGGCAACCCTCATCGCAGCGCCGAGATCTGAGGAACCTACCACCAGGCGGTCAGGGTGCATGAAGTCATGAATTGCCGTTCCCTCGGTGAGAAATTCGGGATTAACGACCAATGCGAGTGATCCATCCAGTTGTCGTTCAGCGGCAGTTGTGAGCGCTTGGCGAATCCTCCCGTCGGTTGATCCGGGCACCACCGTGCTCTTGACCACAACGATGTGGGCATCATCGTTCGACCGCAGAACTTCCCCCACTCCTGAAACCGCGTTGATGACCTGGTCGAGATCGATCGAACCATCGTCCCGGCTGGGTGTACCAACGGCAATGAACGTGATCTCGCTTGACGTCACCGCTTGCTTCAAGTCAGTCGTCAGTGACAGATTCTTTCCCAAGGTGGAGCGGAGCAGCTCGGCGAGCCCCGGTTCGTAGAACGGAACCATGCCATCTCTGATTGCGTGCACTCTCGAGGCATCAATGTCGACACAAGTGACTTGATGACCGGCAGAGGCAAGACACGCTCCAGTCACCAAGCCGACGTAACCGGTACCGACTACACCCAACCTGGTCATTCGCCGATCCCGACTGGATTCCCCGCATACCACAGCAAAGTGCGCCTGATTCCTTCTTCAAGCGAAATCGACGGGGCATAGCCAAGCTGGCTTCTTGCTTTTGTCAGGTCCGGACACCGCCGACTGGGATTGTCGGTCAGATAGTCGGCTTCAGGATTCTGCATCAGCCGCACCCGACCTTCGTACCCAAATAGGTCCCTGCCAGCCGCCGCGACCGCTTCGGCGAGGTTTCGCATCGAGATCTCCGGCGAGTCGGTGCCAATGTTGTATGACTCGCCTCGAGAACCGAGCAGCAACGCTCGGTAGTAACCGACTACAGCATCCGCCACGTAGCAAAAGGTCCGAGTCGGGGAGCCGTCTGAGTACATGTCGATATCGCTGGAGCCGAAAACCGACCGGCAAAAGTCAGCTATGACCCGACCATCGTTGATTTTCATGCCTGGCCCATAGTTGTTGAACGGCCGAACAATGGTGATAGGAAGTTCATGGACACGGGCAAAGTTGACCGCCAACGTTTCTCCGAACCGCTTGGACTCGTCGTAACAGGCTCGGGGCCCGGTGCAAGAAACGTTTCCCCGATAGGTCTCGGGGGTCGGAATGTTGTCGGGGGTTGGATCCCCATAGATCTCGCTCGAGGAATAGAAGAGGAAGCCGGAGGGCGCCGAGCCCGCCTGCTTCCATACAACCGCCGCGTCGAGCAAATTCCGGAGACCACCGACGTTGGCGTCCATGGTCTCGATTGGAATCCTGCGGTATAACCCTGGGCTAGCAATGCCGGCGGCGTGAATGACAAAGTCGACCGGCCCGACGTCATCAGGAAAGGGGTCAGTGATGTCGTGCGTGAGAAGGGTCAGATCGGGCCGCGCACCGAGAACCTCAAGCCACGGGGGTATGCCGCGCCGAAAGTTGTCGAGGAGCATCACCTCCACCCGGTCGTCTGCCGAAGTGTCGTTCCATTCGAGGACCGTTTGAACCAGGTAATACCCCAGAAACCCGGCGCCACCGGTTATCAGTAACTTCCGACCATCGAGACGGCTCAGATGACCTTCCAGCTGGTCCACGATATAGGCCAGGTCCGCTTGACGGATATCGTCGGCGGACAACCGAATGGAGCCGGTACGGGTCATCTTCCCGTGATCTTCAACCTTCGGCAATGAAAGGCCTCGGCGAAACCAGACGGAGAAAGCACCTCCATGCCTCGGAGCCTCATTAGGCCTTGAAATACTTCCGGGTCGAACCAATTCCTGTGGGCCTGGCTAGGAAACCCCTCGCGCAAGAGGTCCAACTTCTGTTGAACAAGATCCGTTGACAGTTCTGCGTAGATCGTCGGTTGGCCGAGATCGCCGTCAATCTTGGGAATCTCATATTCGAGGATCAAGTGACTTCGGAACGTGTTGTGCGTTAGTTCTGCAGCGGTGCGGTGATCCTGGTGTGCATCGTTCGACCAGGGGCAGAAGATCACATCCGGATCGGTCGTCTTTCCCAACTCGTCGAAAAAT
This sequence comes from Acidimicrobiia bacterium, assembly GCA_035253825.1. Taxonomy (GTDB): domain Bacteria; phylum Actinomycetota; class Acidimicrobiia; order Spongiisociales; family ZC4RG35; genus JACCTH01. The sequence goes on from DATFBM010000031.1 coordinate 48,162, forward strand.
TCTTTGAGTTCGACCAGATAAGGAAAGTACCGCTCTCGAAAAGACTCGACGACGACGACAGGATCAGTTAGGGCGCCGAGGAATCGAATGGCGCTCTCCGTGGCCTCTTTTCGTCGTTCGCCAAAGGCGGCGAGTACCACCCACGTAACGCTTACCGATGGGAACCTGCCGACGAGATCGAGGAGGGTTCCACCACACCCGATCTCGATGTCGTCGCTATGCGCGCCGATCGCGAGCAACCGGCGGGGTTTGAATCCATTATTAAGCGAGATCATCGGCGGTCATGTGTCCGGGGATGATCGGCGCCAAATCTCCCATGGAGCTCCCCCTGTTTCGTGCAGAGCATCGAGAGCCTGCTTGTCCTTGAACGTGTCCATGGCCATCCAGAAGCCGGTATGGCGGTATGCAATGAGCTCACGCTGAGCTATTAAGCGCGAGAACGCTTCGGAGACCAGATCCTCGCCGACACCAAGGTGGTCAAAAATTTGAGGCCTGAAAGCAAAAAAGCCGCCGTTGATCCACTGGTCGGATTCCGAAAGCGGCTCGATTTTGAAGACCGTACCGTCTGCGCCAACTTGAGCAACGTGAAATGATTGAGTCGACTGCACTGCCAGGAACGAGGCAATCCGGCTGCTTTGCTTGAAGTAGTCGATGTAATCCGGCAGCCAAAGATCGGTCAATCCATCGCTGTAATTGGCCATGAACATCTCGTCGTCTTTTAGAAGGTGCTGGACAGCCTTGAGTCGTTCGCCGATCGACGTATTGATGCCGGTGTCGATAAAAGTGATCTTCCAGTTGTCGATGTCGGTAGATAGCAACTCGATACTGCGGCCGCCTTGGGAGAGTACGAAGTCGTTTGAAAGAGCCTCGTTGTAATTCAAGAAGTAATCCTTGATCGCCTCAGCCTTGTGACCGAGACAAAGGATGAATTCGTCGTGGCCGAAGTGGGCGAAGTACTTCATCAAATGCAGCAGAATCGGTCGATGTCCGACCGGCACCATTGGCTTCGGCACGACTTCGGAGTACTCGCGAAGCCTCATTCCTTGGCCGCCGCAAAAGAGAACAACCTTCAAACCGCCACCTCGCTCACCCTGTCTCAGACACTACCCGCCCCTTGCCCCAAGCAATAGGGTCAGATCGCGTCGAGAACGGCTTGAGCCGCCTCCTCGCCAGTAATGAAGGCTTCATCGGTCCACTGATAACCCCAAAGCCCATAACGACCGCACATCTTGATTCCAATTTCGTCGAGATAGCCGTGGATGAGCGCCAAGGCAGGGATCTTGTCCAGGTCATGAATGATGTTGCCGTAGGGCACGTACAGAGCGCTCGTATGCCGGATCTGATCGGCTTCTTTTATCAAGCCGGTCCGCCGTAGATCATTCAGGGTCGGGGTGATGTAGTCCTCCGGCGAGCCAGTGAAAGGTTTGTATTTGTCGGAAAAATAGATCTCGGCTTGAAAGCTCCCATGCCCGGGAGGCACCATGTTCGGGGAGAGCTGACCTGGATAACTCACCCGGGTGAAGATGATGTCCTGGTCGTAAAAGTACGTCCAAGTATCGCCGACTTCCTCACGGTCGACTCCGACATTGACGAGCACCATGGCAGTGGCGGCCAGCAGCGTGGAGGCTTCGATTACTTCGTCGGGCGTCCCTTCCACTGTGGAGACAAATTCCGGGAGAGGCACGGAGGAAATCAGATGGTCGTAGGTTTCCTCGACGCCGTCAGCAAATCGCAGCTTTTGCTCCTTTGGGGCAACGGCGACTAGACGGCGGCCGGACCGGATATCAGCCTCAGCTATGAATGGTTTTAGGTAGGAAAAGAATCCGCCGTGATTGGGATATCGATACTCAGTCACATAGTGGACCTCGGGAGTATCGCGGCTCAACGCTCCCAGAAGCACCTCGTCGAGTTTGGGTCGGTAAAGCCTGGGCCCCAGCCAATCGATACCGAGCTTATCGGCTGTAGTGGTGTGAACCTTCTTGGCGTACTCCATCGGAAACGTCTCAGCGAAGGTTCGACCGTAGGAAGCAACTAACCATTGTTCGTAGTTCTCTATCGATTGCTCGGAAGCCTGCATTGCATCGACGAAGTCTCGAATGCAGTCCACGACCAGCTGATCTGGAAGACCGTTGAGGTTGCAGATCGCCGGGTGTCGAAAACGATGTCCCTTCCAGTAGTTGTCCACCCTGGCTGTGAGAGTCAAGAAATCGCCGTCCACCGCGTCGGCTAGCAGATTCTGAATTCTGGTGTCTTTCGTGAACGAGACGTGCGGCCCTTCGTCGAAAGACCAGCCTCCGGCATAGACGTGCGTGGTCGTATGGCCCCCAGGCGAGGAAGCTTGGTCGTACAGGACCGGACTTATACCGTTTTGGCTGAACCGGTAGTGAGCCCCGAGGCCCCCCATTCCAGTCCCGATGATTGCAACATTGGTCATCCCGGACTAGAGCCCAGCCATATCGAGCGTTGCCATGATCTCATCATCTTCAACCCTCCCCGTGGTGACCATTGTTTTGTCGGCTTGGCCATAGCCGACAGGGAGCACGTCATAGAAGTCGAGGCCGCAGCGATTGGCGATGTCCCACGGCTCCATGACGGGATAAGGCTGAACCCGAATCTCGACGATCTTGGTCCCTGGTTGGCAGAAGACGATGTTGCAGAGGCCGGCGCCCGAAGGACCGATGATTGCCTCCGCGCGACTCAGCAACCACGCCTTCTCTCGCAGAGTGAAATTCTCCATAGCCATCGGGACGAAGCCGCGCTGCTTCAACCGGGATGTCAGGCGATCCTCACTCTCGAGTATCCCGTGATCTGTTGCCTTGCGAACGATATAGATCCGCCTCGGAAAGTCCTCACCGCTGGGCTTGGAAGGTGGAAAGGCTCTGCGGAGGAACTCAACGGCCCAGGTCGGTACAAACCCCGTCACTCGGGGCAGAGATGGCACCACCAATCGTTCTGCCTCGATGTTCCGATCTTGAAGACTGCTGATTACACGCGACCTGCCAATCCCGAGGGCCGAGAGTGTCTCGATTTGAAAACCCGAGAAGTAACCGGGCACAACGAATGAGTCGATGGAGTCGATCGAGTTGCCCGACTCCTCCAGCAGCCCAAGTCTCGGCAAGACATCCCATAGCCAATGAAAGTAACCCCGCCCCACAAACGCGCTGATGACCGCCGTTGTGCCTTGAATGCGGCGAGAAGGGAGGGCCGCATCGACAAAGAATTGATCCCTCCCCGGAATTGAACCGTGATCCCCGAGCATGTTCGACCGTAACGACCCCACCGGCTTTGAAACATCGAGCAAAAGCTGGTGGTCAGGTGTGACGATGGCTCCGTGCTCCCCTACGACCCTTCCTCTCGGAATGGTGACGACAAAAGCGCGTGGAATCTCGCCAGTACGCGCCCGTTGATATTCACTATCCACGAATCCGTGGCGGCTCTTGGGCGGAGAATTGTTGATGACCTCATCGTGACCCAACCAGACGAATGTCGGGCGGTGCGCGCCGCCCTTGAATGCCGCAACCCATTCGGCGCTGGAGACGACGGGCTGGGGCCTCGGGGAAGTTCCAACCAGCGGATGGCGAATCCGGGCCCAGGCCCGGTCGACAGCTGTATAGGTGGTGAGGGTGCCCTGGCGAAGGCGCGGATGTCGTTTTAGAAATGCGTGAAAGCGCGCACTGAGTGCCCCCCGCAGGTCATTCGTTTGAATGTCCACCGCTCCTAATCGACTCCCTTGCAGGAAGCTAGCAGCGGCCTGGCTATCCGGAAGCGGGCCAATCGACCTACCGACCCTGGGGATCGGCTCTAGATAAACGGGTCCTCCCCCTTAGGATGACTTGCGGACGCAGAGGGTGAGTGGAGGAGTGAAACGATTGAACGCGCCTTGTGCCAGCGCGCGGAATCCTATGGGAGAAGGCGAGGGGGTACAGGAGTTCGGGCATAGCCATGCTGAGCGGCCGCTCGATGATCGAACTCCTGGAAGTCCTTGGTATGGAGTCGATCTAGTTCGGATCGAATCCGCACTCCTTGCCGCCAAGGAGCTAGTGGAGCGATTTACCCCAAGAGCGACCACCGCTCAGCGCAAGAGCAACTTCGACCCCGTGACGGAAGCTGACCTGGCCCTCGACAGTCTTCTCAAGGAGCGTCTTCTCGACGTTGGTGAGGGCTGGCTGTCGGAAGAAACACAGGATGAGCGAAGGCGCCTTGACCTCGCCAAGGTTTGGGTCGTCGATCCACTCGATGGGACTAAGGAGTTCGTCGCTGGGATCCCTGAATGGAGCGTGTCAGTCGGCTTGGTAGAAAATGGCGTCGCTGTCGCCGGTGGCATTCTCAATCCCCTGACCGGATTCTTGGCGCTCGGCGCCTCGGGCGTCGGCTGCCGTCTAAACGGGATCGATGCTGTACCTTCCGATACCGCTTCACTGGAGCAGGCGACAATCCTGGCCAGTCGAACTGAAGTCGATCGGGGGGAGTGGGACCATTGGGCAAAGTCCGGGTTGCAGATTCAGCCTATGGGATCAGTCGCCTACAAGCTTGCCCGAGTTGCGTGTGGACTCGCCGACGCCACCTGGACGTTGGTGCCCAAGAATGAGTGGGATGTCGCGGCTGGTGTTGCATTAGTCAAAGCATCTGGCGGCCGAGTGGTCTCATCCGATGGAAGCGAACCGCGATTCAATCAGGCATCTTCGCTTTTGCCAGGTCTCATCGCCTCAGGTCCAAACCTCTTCGATACCCTGAAGCGCGCACTGCTCGCTGCCTGACGAGTGATCCAAAGGAGCCATTCACAACGCTGGAGAGTCGACGTAGCATTGGATCGGCGGCTTTGGGAGATCAGGGTGATGAGGACAAAACGGGCGGGCCTTTTCTGCCTTTTCCTAACGTCATCGCTCGTATTCGGCCCAGTCTCGCTTGGCTCGCCGGCGAGCCAAGCCGCAAACGAGACTTCCGGGACGGCTGATCCCCTGCGACTAACCGAATCGGAGCCAAGCGATCAAACTTCGGTTGCTGCCGCCGTTGAGGCTATGGCCCTCCCCACCGGATTCAGTGAGCAAACTGTGTATTCAGGGCTCAATCTCCCAACTTTTGTCCGCTTCTCCCCGGATGGCAGGGTGTTTGTCACGGAGAAGCGCGGGACTCTGCTCGCCTTCGATTCTCTGACCGATTCGACTTCGAAAACCGTCGTAGATTTCAACGCCGCAACTTATGCCTGGTGGGACCGAGGGATGCTGGGAATGGCCATTGATCCAGGCTTCCCAACCGATCCTTTCATATATCTCCTTTACACCACTGACATCAAAGGTTACGGGGACGTTTGCCCCGATCCCCCCGGCGGCACAACGGATGGCTGCATGGCCAATGCTCGACTGTCGAGAATCCAAGTAAACGCTTCCAACAACATCGTCGGTACCGAGCAAGTCCTCCTCGATGGCTTCTGGTGCCAGCAGTATCCGAGCCACTCGATCGGCCAGCTTGAGTTTGGCCCTGATGGGGCCCTGTATCTCAGTGCCGGGGACGGAGCCTCGTTTGGCTTTGCTGATTGGGGCCAAGGGGGCGGCACGCGAGGAAACCCTCCGCCTACACCTGAAAACCCCTGCGGCGATCCCCCAGTTCCAATTGGCGGCGACCAGAATCCGCCAACGGCCGAAGGAGGTGCCCTTCGCAGCCAGGACCTGAGGACCTCGGGTGATGCGGTCAGCTTCGACGGAGCCATCCTTAGGGTTAACAAGGGAGACGGATCGGCGTTCGCGGGCAACCCCCTGCTGGGCGGCGACCCGGGCGACGACCGCGTGATCGCCTATGGGCTTCGCAACCCTTTCCGAACCACGATTCGACCGGGAACCAATGAGCTTTGGATCGGTGACGTTGGTTGGGGAGTTTGGGAGGAGATAAACCGAATCCAGAACCCAACCGCGGGCGTTCCCAACTTCGGATGGCCCTGTTACGAGGGTGGCGGCCCCCACGGCAGTTACAACAGCGCCAACCTCGACATCTGCGAAGACTTATACGGTCAAGCCGGCGCCCACAATGCTCCCTACTTCAGCTACGGCCACCATGAGGATCTAGCCGGGTGCCCGAGCGGCGGTAGCTCGATCAGCGGTCTCGCCTTTTATGAAGGTGGGCCTTACCCATCTCAGTACGACAACGCGCTCTTCTTTGCCGATTTCACGCGGGGATGCATCTGGACCATGTTTCCGGGGACCGGTGGTTTGCCCTCGCCCGCCAACGTCAGTTTGTTCGCCAGCTCCGCCCCAGCCGTGGGGCTCGAAATCGGACCAAACGGTGACCTCTTCGCCATCGACCATCTCGGGGGAAACATCCTCCGATACGTCTTCCAGAGCGGCAATAACCCGCCCACCGCGGTGGCGACCGCCTCCCCCACTTCCGGAACCGCGCCCCTGACGGTCAACTTCGACGGGTCCGCTTCGAGCGATCCCGACTCCGATCCCCTCACCTACGCCTGGGACCTCGACGGCGACGGCCAGTTCGACGACTCCACCTCGGTCAATCCTTCTTTCACCTATACCACGGCCGGGACCAAGGTGGTCGGTTTGCAAGTCAACGATGGTCAGGGCGGCTCCGACACCGACACCGTCACCATCACCGTCACCTCCGACGGCACCGGCGACGGACACGTGGAGTTGCCCGGGCTGGCCGGCAACTACATCTCCGCTCCCGATCATTCCCGTCTCGACATCGTCGGTGATCTCGATCTGCGAGCCGATGTCAGCCTCGATGATTGGCAGGCCAACAGCGC
>DATFBM010000032.1:0-39654 GCA_035253825.1 Acidimicrobiia bacterium
CTCGCGCAGATTCACCGGTCCAGGGTAGCTTTCGACACCGCGCCCTAGGTCTTAGGACTAGCTCTGGAGCTTTCCCCTTGTAGCGCTGCACCCCAATCGTTAGTGTTCCTGGCTGGGTCGGGCAGAGTCATCCGTCAGTCATGGCGGTGGGAGGGGTTCTTCCTTGACAACAAGAGCTCCCGGTTAGATCCCGGGAACGCGCGGGGGAAAGCCGACGGCTTGCCGAGGCCCTTAGTGCCTATCACCTAAGCGGAGCGGATCCGGTCCACTGGTCTGTAGCGGACACGGTGAACCTAAATAAGACGGTGATCGAATGAAGGGCAAGCTGGTGAGGATTGTTGCTGCCCTGGGAAGCCTGGCAGCCATGATCGTTGCAGGTTCCGCCTCAGTAAAAATCGGCTGAGACAATGCCGTCGGTTCCCCGCCCCTCGGAGTAAACCTCAATACCAATGACTCTTAGCCGTCGTCGTGTAATCGTCGCCTCTTCCTACGCGACTGCCGGTCTGTTGACCCTCGGAGCTCTGGTTGTTTTCGATGGTCGTTTCCCTTCGTTCTGGCGATGGCTTTTGTTCGCGGTTGCATTTGTCGTCCTCGAGTTCAATTCCGTCGAGGTCAACGATCGGCTTTTCCAGAGTTCCTCGGTCATGGTGGCCCTCACGGCCGGCGTCGTGTTTGCGCTCGAAGGACAATCTGCTGCCCTGGGAATGGCCTCAATCGCCGCTCTCGGCCCCCTCGTGCCGCAGGATCTTCGAGACAGGCGTTGGTTCCAGCCACTCGCAAACTTCGGACAATTAATCGTCGCTGCGGCCGTTTCGGGCATTGTCCTCGATCGGATGCTGCTCAATGTTGGCTTCGCAAGTCGTAGCGACCTCAGTGCGATTGTTCTAGCCGGCACCGTGGCCTCGCTGGTCTACACACTCATCAATTGGCAACTCGTGGCACTTGCCGTGCGCATCGTGTATCGATCGCGCGACGTTTTGCCGTGGTCGCAAGTACCCGTCCTGATGGCCTCACTTCTCGTCATGGGCGTTATCGGCGGATTGCTCGGAGCCACCATGGTGCTGGCCCAAGCCGCAGTGACGCCGCTGATCCTCATCGTCTACCTCATCGGCCATATGTCCCTGTCATCGTTCAGCCAGCTACGGGAGGCGCACGAGGCCACCTTGCGAGGTTTTGTCAAAGCGCTTGAAGCGAAAGACCTCTACACCCGCGGGCACACCGAACGGGTGGCTTACTTCGCCCAGTTGATTGGACGCCAGCTCCACTTCTCGGGCACCCAGCTCGAACGCCTGCGGTGGGCCGCCCTTATTCACGATGTCGGCAAACTGGCGGTTCCCGCCGAGCTGCTGCGGAAGAAGGGCCGCCTCAGCTCGGACGAATACACCGAGATGCAAAGCCATGCTCACCTGGTCGAGGAAATCCTGGCCGAGGTCGAATTCCTACAACCGATGGTCGAAATTGCTTCGGGCCATCACTCGAACTTCGACGGTACCGGATATGGAGGCAGCGGTCATCGCCACGGTGAACGCCCGAGTCTCGAGAGCTCGATCCTGGCAGTGGCCGATGCCTTCGACGCCATGACCTCTACCCGCAGCTACCGAATGGCGCTAACTCAGGCCTTCGCCCTCGACGAGCTTCGTCGGAACGCTGGCGCCCAGTTCGACCCACTCGTGATCGACGCTCTCGAACAGGCGCTTCGTCAAACCGGAGAAACATATGGATCGACCAATATCGACAACGAGGAACTTGCCCGTCGTCTCGCCGAACAGATAGCGATTCGTGAATCGGTCTGATCGGAACTCTTCGCGGGTGTCGCTGTTGATAGCCATCGTTGCCGCCGCGGGAGCTGGAATCTTCGGTCTGCAACAGGAGCAAGCCGGCACGCGTGAGCTCGTGGTGGGGGTCGCCGCCATGTGTCTGGCGATGCAGGTCAAAGTGCCACCACGCTCAACCACCTATTTCGGATTGGGAGTCGCGATCGCAGCGGCGACCCCGGTCTACTTCATTCGCGAGAGCCAGACCGACTTGGGGGCCATTCTCGTCGTGATGGGGTTGGGAACCGCTTTGGGGCTGACGTGGAGTTTGCTGCGGTCGCCGTCAGGAAGCGCTCCGTCGTTCTTTTATCAGCTGGCGGGGATGGCGGCCTACGTGCTGGTGTTCGCCGCGGTTCTACCGCTTCCCGTCGTACAGGCAATTGACGACGAGTGGAAGATGATGATCCCACTCACCATCGGCGCCGGAACTTGGTTGCTAATCGTCAGATTGGGCACTCGGTTCGAGCGTCACCGGGCCAATGGTGTCGATCCGTTCAATAGGGACTTCATCGGTGACGTCAACGTATTCGTGAGCCTGGTCGGAACTGGTGCTCTCCTCGCCTTGACCTATCGCCGGCTGGGGCTTTGGGCGATCGGCGTGGCAGGACTTCCGTTTCTTTTTGCCCAGTCCGCGTTTGGTCGCTTTCTGCGAATCAAGCGCACCTATCGGCAAACCATTCGGGCTTTGGCTCGAATTCCAGAAGTTGCCGGCCTTGGGGTGGACGGTCACGCCGATCGCACCGCCCGCCTCGCCTCCGAAGTGGGCTACGACCTGGGACTTGGGAGCCGGGAGCTCGAGGACCTCGAATACGCAGCTCTGATGCACGACATCGGCCGCATAACCCTCACCGAGCCCGCGATCCTCCGCGTTGGATACACCGACGATGACATCGCCCGTTGGGGTGCGGAGATCATCAGTGAAGCACCATCCCTTTCCGGAGTGGCAGAGCTGGTTCGCAAACTGCATGAGCCCTATCGCAAGCCCGGTGAGCAAAGCGATCCCGGTATCCCTCTGATCTCGAAAGTGGTGCGAGCGGCGAGCTCGTATGACCACCTGATCGTGGAGCGTAAGCTCTCACCGCTGCAGGCGGTGGAGGTGCTCCATCAAGGAGCGGCGTACGACTTTGACCCATCGGTGATTGCCGCGTTGCGACGCGTGCTTGAGCGTCGACTCGCCTTCCACCCGACGCAAGCGTGACTTAGAGGCGAGAAGCTGAGCCGGCTTCGGCTCGCGCCCCTCGTTTGAACCAACGCACGGGTCGTCGCAACTCGAACTCGATAAACCGCCCGAGACCAAAAGCGAGGAACACGTCGCCGAGTGAGAGCACTTGGCCGATGTTCAGCACTCTGATCGGGATCACGTCAGCGAGGAACGGCAACAACGAATCACGATTGAGAACCACGTGCTTGTAGCTCTCGGCGATCACTGGATCGCCGGGGGCAAAACCGGAGGCCACCTCCGCGGCTTCGGAGAGCACGGGCATGCCTCCGTTGAGCGCGATCACGCTGAAATTCATGAGGACGCCGAAGCCGGCGAGCCACAGTCCGGGCCGCTCTTTGTTGAGCAAGACGAGGATGATCAGTGGGAGATAGCTGAGGAGAATTAGGGTCACCCCTAGCCCGGAGCTGGGCGCATAACGGGCGGCGATCTGCAGAGCGAAGCCGAGCGGCAACAGCCACCAAAGGCGGAGGTGGATGTCCCCCAGATTCGACAATCGCCCGCCGCGGAGGATGGCAATCGCCATGGACAGGAACAAAACCGTTACCAGCCATAGCATTGGCCGACGCTATCACACGAAGGGATTTCCGCCAGATGGTGAAAATCGACCTTGACCGAGCGCGGGCGACGATCACAATCGACGATCCCGAGAGACGCAACCCTCTTACTGCTGCCACCGTGGATGACCTGGTAAGGCTCACGGTCGAGGCCAACTCCGATCCCGAGGTCAGGGTGATCGTATACACCGGGGCTGGGGATCAGGCCTTCTCGGCCGGCGGGGACCTTTCGTCAGGTTTCTTCGATGATCCCATCGGTCTCCACCGGGAGCGGGGGCGCCTCGCCGAGCTCTTCCGAACCATGTGGGAGGGGGAGAAACCAACTGTCGCCAGGGTCAATGGTCATGCCCTGGCCGGGGGCTTTGGGCTGGCAGTGGCTTGCGATATCACCGTCTGTGTCGAGGACGCCCGCCTGGGCACGCCGGAAATCGGGGTCGGACTCTGGCCGATGATGATCACGGTGCCGCTCCTCAGGGCGATCTCACCCAAAACGCTCTTCGAGTTGATGGCCACCGGAAGGGTTCTGACACCGGACGAGGCGCTTCGCATGGGAGCAGTGTCGCGGGTGGTCTCACGTTCGGATCTCGATGCCACCATCGAGGAGGTGGTCGCCTCCTTGGCTCGGCAAAGCCCGGCGGCCCTGGCGCTTGGTCGGCGGGCCTTCGGAGCGGTCGCCGGGATGAGCCCTCTCGCCGCCCTCGACTTTCTCCAAGCCGGACTGACCTCGCTGACTTTGACCGACGACGCCAGGGAAGGGTTGCTCGCCTTCGCCGAAAAGCGCGATCCCGCCTGGACCGGCCGCTAGAGAGAATTGGGGGGCTCGGGGTAGCCTGACTCGGTGCGAAGGGTCTTTCGACTGTTGGGGTGGGGCCTTCTGGGGATGGCGGGTCTGGTCGTCCTTTTCCTCTTCTATCAGCTTTTCGTCACCGACTTTTTCAATGCTCGCTCCCAGGCCCGGGCCGAAGTCGAGTTGGAGACGAGCCTGGAAATTCGGCGAGCTGAGTTGGCGGTCGTCACCACGACGACAACCGCCACGACTCTTCCCGAAGTCGGGGAGCCGGTCGAGGTGGTGCCCCCTCCTGAGCTGATCGCGGAGCCGCCGGTGCCGGTCGGGGTACCCTTCGGGCGAATCGAGATTGACAAAATCGGCCTTGACGCCGTCCTTTTCGAGGGGGTTGACCGCGACACTCTCAAGCTCGGCCCGGGCCATATGCCCGAGACCCCGCTCCCCGGTCAACCCGGAAATGCTGTCGTCAGTGGGCACCGGACCACTTATGGAAGGCCCTTCTTCGATGTCGATCAGCTGGTCGTGGGTGACACGATCGATGTTGAGACGGCTCTCGGGATGAGTACTTATGCCATCCGCCAGATCCTGGTGGTTGCCCCAACCGACGTCTGGGTCACAGATCCCATTGAGGGGGCGTGGTTGACGCTTACCACGTGCAATCCCAAGTTCTCGGCCGCCGAGCGCCTGATCATCCAGGCGGAGCTGGTGGGAGGACCAAATCTCGAGTACGTCCAGGCGATGACCTCCACAGCGGCGAGCCCGGCTGCATGAGCAGGGCTCGAAGGGTGACGACCTGGGTCGTCGCTATCGCCGTTGGCCTGGTTGTCCTCTACTTTCTCTTCGAGTGGGCGGGGGACTTGCTCGACTCAGGTGGCGCGGTCGGCTAGTAATACACGGCCATGTCATTGTTGGGACGCAAGAAAGCCGACCTGGCGGGAGTCGATCCCACCCGAGTTCCACCAGGTCAGTACGTAACCGAGCGCTTCCCCGTACTACATGCCGGGGTGATCCCCAAGGTCGACTTGTCGAAGTGGGACTTCCGAGTGGAAGGTCTGGTCGCCGCTCCGATCGTCTGGTCGTACGAGAACATCAGAGCAATGCCGGCCACCGAGAAGATCCTCGATATCCACTGCGTGACGAAGTGGACCAAGCTCGACACACGCTGGGAAGGCGTCAGTGTCAACGAGCTCATGTCGCGGGTGGAAGTCGATCCGAGGGCGACTCATGTGCTGGTACAGGCCGAACAGGGATTCACAGCCAACATTCCCTTGCCTGACTTCACTCGAGACGAGAACCTCTTCGCCTATCGCTTCGGAGGAGAGGATCTCGAACCCGAGCATGGCTGGCCCCTACGACTAGTCGTCCCTCACCTCTACTTCTGGAAGTCCGTCAAGTGGGTGCGAGGTTTGCGCTTCCTCGACCATGACACTCCTGGTTTCTGGGAGCGCAACGGGTACCACATGTACGGGGACCCCTTCCGCGAGCAGCGCTACTGGGGCGACTAGCTCGTCACTACGCCATTGCGCGTGCAGAAACGTGCGGAAACCGCATGCTGAAGCCTTAGGTTTCTTCAGGCCATCTGGCGGAGGACGTAGTGGAGAATGCCGCCGTGGCGAAGGTACTCGACCTCAATCGGGGTGTCGACGCGGGCGATAACCGGTATCTCGACGACGGTGCCGCCTTCCTTCCTCGCTTTAACGACCAATCGCTGGCGGGGTACCAGATCGTCGCTCACCTCGACGTCGTAGGTCTCGGTCCCGGTGAGGCCGTAAGTGGAGGCGCCTTCTCCGGGGAGATACTCGATGGGCAGGACGCCCATCATCACCAGGTTCGATCGATGGATGCGCTCGAAGCTCTCCACGAGGACCGCTTTGACGCCCAGGAGGAAGGTGCCTTTGGCGGCCCAGTCGCGCGAGGAGCCCATGCCGTAGTCCTTTCCACCCAGCACTACGAGAGGGATCGCTTGTTGCTGGTAGTGGGTTGAGGCCTCGTAGATACTCTTGACGGTGCCGTCCAAGAAGTCGGTCGTCCAACCTCCCTCGGTCCCGGGAGCGAGGAAATTGCGAACCCGGATGTTGGCGAAGGTGCCCCGGGTCATAACCCGGTCGTTGCCACGGCGAGAGCCGTAAGAGTTGAAAAGCGGAGGCTGGACGCCGTGCTCGATCAGGTACTGGCCGGCGGGGGAGTCCGGCTTGATCGAACCAGCCGGGCTGATGTGATCGGTCGTCACCGAGTCTCCAACCATCGCTAAAACACGGGCCTCGCGGATGGGAGCGATCGGCGCCGGTGTGGGAGATAGGTCTTGAAAGAATGGTGGTTCCTGGATGTAGGTCGACTCCGGCAGCCAGTCATAAAGCAGTCCGCTGCTGGTGTCGATCCCCTGCCACTCGGCTGAGCCGGTGAACACATCCCCGTAGCGCTCCGTGAACTGACGGCGGTTGACGGACTCCGCCACGACACGGGCGATCTCCTCCTGACCGGGCCAAAGGTCTGCCAGCATCACCCCAGAACCTGGGATGGGCTCGGTGAGCGGGTCCCAGTTGACGGTGCCGGCCAAGGCGTAGGCCACCACCAGCGGAGGGGAGGCCAGGTAGTTGGCGCGGACGTCCGGTGAGATCCGGCCCTCAAAATTTCGGTTACCGGAGAGAACCGAAACCGCCACCAGCCCGTGAGAGTGGATTGCGGCCGAAATCTCATCCGGCAGCGGGCCCGAGTTTCCAATGCAGGTCGTACAGCCGTAGCCGACGACATAGAAGCCGGCGGCCTCGAGGTCATCGAGGAGCTCAGCCTTCTCCAAATACTCGGTGACCACCTTCGACCCCGGTGCCAAGGAGGTCTTCACCCAGGGCTTCCGAGTGAGCCCTTTCTCGCGGGCATTGCGGGCGAGGAGACCGGCCGCCACCATCACGTCGGGATTCGAGGTGTTGGTGCACGAGGTGATGGCGGCGATCACCACATCCCCGTCTGTGAGGTTGAACGTTCCCTCTGATCCGCTAACCGCCACCACCGGCGCCGGACCGCTTCGTTCGTAGAGGGTGGCCGACACCTGACTCCAGTTCTGTTTCATTTGGTCGAGATCGACGCGGTCCTGGGGCCGCCGCGGCCCGGCCAAGGCGGGCCGAACCGTCCCCAGGTCGAGGTCGAGGCCCGAGCTGTAGACGATCCTCTGGTTGTCGTCGCGCCAGAGTCCCTGGTGGCGGTAGTAGCTCTCAACCGTTTCCGTCAGGCCCTCGGGCCGGCCCGTGAAGCGCAAGTATTCGATGGTCTGCTGGTCGACCGGGAAAAACCCGATGGTGGCCCCGTATTCGGGCGCCATGTTGGCGATGGTGGCCCGGTTCGCCACGGGCATGGCGTCGAGGCCCGGTCCGTAGAACTCGACGAACTTCCCCACTACTCCATGGGCACGCAGCATCTCGGTCACCCGCAAAACCAGATCGGTGGCCGTCGCCCCCTCCCTCAGAGCGCCGGTGAGGCGAAAACCGACCACCTCCGGCAACAACATCGAAATGGGCTGCCCGAGCATGGCCGCCTCGGCCTCGATTCCCCCCACCCCCCAGCCAACCACTCCCAACCCATTGATCATCGTCGTATGAGAGTCGGTCCCCACCAGCGAATCTGGGTAGAGCCACTCGCCGTCGTCCCAAACCACCTTGGCCAGGTATTCGAGGTTGACTTGATGGACGATGCCCGTCGCCGGTGGGACCACGCGGAAGTTGGCGAAGGCCTGTTGGCCCCACTTCAGGAATTGATACCGCTCCTGGTTGCGCTCGAACTCCTTCTGGCTATTGATCAATAAGGCGTCGGATCGAGCGAAAGCATCGACTTGGACCGAGTGGTCGATGACCAGATCACAGGTCACCCCGGGGTTGACCTTGGCGGCGTCTTGCTCCCTCCCGGTCATGCGGACGATCGCAGCCCGCATGGCGGCCAGGTCGACGATCGCCGGCACGCCGGTGAAGTCCTGGAGCACGACCCGGCCGGGGATAAAGGGAATCTCGACCTCGCCAACCGCGGTGGCGTTGTATCTCAAGATTCCCTCGACATCCTTTTCTTCCACAAGAACCCCATCGAGGCGGCGCATCGCCGCCTCCAGCAAAACCCTGATTGAGTAGGGCAGGTGCTCGATGCCTTCGATGCCAGCCAACGAGGCGATGCGGCGTTCGCCGAGAGGGCTTGAGAATTGTTCCGATGAGCCCATCGTCACGTGCGGCCACGGATGGCGACTGCCACCGGCACCTCGGTCACGCAATCTTCATCTAGCTCGGTGTGTGGAGTGAGCACGGGGAGACACTCGTGGTGGAGTGCACCCATGATCCCGGCCACCATCCCACGGTCGAGCGAGCAGACCACCTCCGGATGATCGGTGGCCGCCTCACCGAAAGGACAGTGACTGGTGAGCAGCCGTCTCTGTTCGCTGTCGACGCTGACTTCGAAGCCGACGCCCCCCATCAACTTCGCCAAAGCCGCGACCGCTTCCTCGTAACCCGGCTCCGCTGGTGTGCCGACAGATTCGGCGAGTTCTTGCCCGTACTCCCGTCCGACCTGCTCGGCGATGAGGGAGACGTTGGCCGGGTCGACCCGGTTGATCACTCGGACCAGGAGATCGACGAGGAGGTCGTAGCGGCGACCGGGGTGAATAGCCACCGACTTCTGGGTGGCTTCGTAGCCCTTGGCCGGCCGCCCGGCGCCCGAACGCCCTCCCGAGCGATGGCGCGCGGTTTGGACGAAGCCCTCCTCAGTCAGTTTGTCGAGATGATGACGGGCGACGTTGGGGTGAATCGAAAACAATTCGGCGACTCGGGCACTGGTCATCGGTTCGGCCGATTGGCGGAGGGCGAGATAAATCCCGCGGCGGGTGGGATCGCCCAGGGCTGCCACCAACCCGCCGATGCTGCGGTCAAGTCCGGCCAGGGAATGTCTCGAGGTTGGATCGTCCAAGCGGCTAGAGGCCACCCCGAAACTATACTTAGGGGGTTCTTCCAACCCCTGTGGCCCGAAGGCCCAACGCGGAGAGGAAATAGTGAGGACAAGCGAGGAACTCCAACGCGCCCTGGAAGAGGTGATCGAGCCCGCCCTGGGACGGCGCCTGGGCGACCTCGGGCTGCTCTCAAAGGTTGAAAAGGGTCTTCTCGGAGTCGCCCGGGCGGAGGTCAGCATCCCCTTCCCCAATTATCCGTTCGCCAACGACTTATCCCAGAGCCTTCAAGAGGCCGCAGGCGGGCGGCTGTCAGTCGAGATGGTGACGATGGGGGAATCAGAGGCGACTGCCTTCATTACTCGACTGGTTGATGCCTCGGGTCCGCGCGTCGGGCAAAGCGGTTCGACAACCAGAGTTCTGGCGGTGTCGTCCGGGAAGGGCGGGGTTGGCAAGTCGTCAGTAGCGACGAACCTGGCAGTGGCCTTCTCCCGACAGGGCAAGAGAGTCGGGGTCATCGACGCCGACATCTGGGGCTTTTCGATTCCCAAGATGCTGGGGGTTCGCCACGCCCCACTTGTGATCGGTGGGACCATCATCCCGCCGCTGGCTTTCGGGATCAAAGCGATGTCGATGGACTACTTCGTCCCTGAGGACCGGGCGGTGGTGTGGAGAGGACCGATGCTGCATAAGGCCATCGAGCAGTTCCTGACCGATGTGTTCTGGGACAACCCCGATTACCTCATCGTCGACATGCCGCCCGGAACCGGCGACATCGCCATCTCCATGAGCCAGTTCTTGCCCCGGGCACAGGTGCTACTGGTGACGACCCCTCAGCCGACGGCCCAACGAGTGGCGCGGCGGGCGGCATTGATGGCCGACACGGTCAATCAGGAGGTGCTCGGCATTGTCGAGAACATGAGTTGGTTCACAGCCGACGACGGCAAGCGATATGAGCTATTCGGGTCCGGCGGGGGAGCGGCGCTCGCGGAGGAGTTGAAGGTTCCACTGTTGGCCCAGATCCCCTTGCTAACAGCGATGCGGGAAGGAGCAGATCGAGGAATACCGGTTTCCCTCGCCGCGCCGGGTAGCGAGGCGGCGGAGGCTTTCGATCATCTGGCGACCGGAGTCGAGGCTCGCAGGCCCCGGGTGCGGACCCACCCCCAGCTCGTCATCAACTCTTGACCAGATCAGGTGCGGATACTCTCGCCGATCGCGCCGGCGATCCCGAGCGCGACCAGGACCAGCCAGAAGATAAGGAACAGCAGGCCGAGGCCTAAGAGGCAGGTGCCGACGATCCCGCAGATTCGGCCCGCCTGGGCCATGCCCAGGTTCTCGCCCGGACGGCGTCCGGCGGAGATGGCGGCCAACTCGTCGTTACCCAGCTTCCAGGCGATTGGCCCCAGGATGCCGCACACCACCAGGGAGAGGATGCCAAGCACAAGAACGGTTACCGCCTGGCTCGGCTCCTGCGTTGGAGTGTCGCCGGCCGTCATCGATCGAAGAGGCCGGTTACGGGAGGAAGGGCATCAGCGCCGAGCCTCACCACCCACACCGCCAGAAAGAGCAGAGCCGAACCGAGTAGGCCGGCATCCAGGATCCGGCGACCGATCGGCCGCCAGCCGAGGATTCTTACCCCCAACCACCAGATAAGCGCTGCGCTCACTGCAACGACCATGAAAGGCGCCAGGGGATGCAACGTCCAGGCGGATAACCAATCGCCTCTGAATAGATGAGCAATGGCCCGGGTCATCCCACAACCGGGACAGGCGGACCCGGTTAAGAGTGCGAACGGACAGAGGGTTGGGATCTCAGCCAACGAAGGTTTCGCTCAGCATCGGAATCGCCACCATCCCGGTCGCCAGGAGGATCAATCCGAGGCCGAGAATGACAAGGCCAATGATTCCGCAGATTCGTCCGGCATTGGCCGTGCCGCGATTTTCCGGAGGTCGGCGGCCCTCGTCGATCGCCCGGATCTCGTTGTTCCCCATCACCAAGGCGACAATCCCCAAAGGGGAGCAGCAGACCAGGCTGAGAATGCCGAGAACGAGGATGGTGGTGGCCTGACTCGCCTCGGGATAGGGACTGGCCGGGGCCGGCGGCAACGGAACGGTCATACTGAAGCTCTCCCTTGGTTGCGGCAGCCGGCAGGTTAGAGCTCAGACGCTCCGAAGGCCCGTTTCGAGTCCACTTACCAACTCGTCGACTTGAGACGGCGTCATGATCAGCGGTGGGGAAATCTGCAACCCATTGCCGACTACTGATCGCACGATCACTCCCTCTCTCCTCGTAGCGAGGGCCACTCGTCCCGAGAGGGTGGTATCGGAGGGGTCAAGCTGGAGGGCGGCCATTGCTCCGGTTCCGGCTCGAAGGCCAACCGCTGGACCCTGGCCGACCAGTGAGCTCAGGCCCGTCTGCAATTCGTTCTCCAACTCCAAGGCCCGCGCAAAGATGGGCTCTTCCTCGTAGATCCGAAGTACCTCCAAGCCGGCCGCGCAAACGGTGGCGTGACCGGAGTAGGTGTAGCCGTGACGCCACATGACTCCGGGTTGGGTGAAGAACGGCTCCGAGACCCGGGGGCTAGCGATCAACCCGCCGAGCGGGAGATACCCGGCGGTCACCCCCTTGGCGAAAAGAATCAGATCGGGGTCGAGATCGAACCGATTGGCAGCGAACCAATCACCGATCCTTCCAAATCCGGTGATGACCTCGTCGGAGATGAACAATCCTCCGGCGGCTCGCACGAGCTCGCGGGCTTTGTGGAGATAGTCCACCGGAACCGGCCTTACTCCGCCCGCCCCAATCACCGGCTCGCAAAAGATGCCGGCAATCCGCTCGGGCCCGGCGTGGTCGATGGCTTTCTCGATCGCCTCGGTGTCGTCGAAAGGGACGAGAACGATGTCTGAGACCAGATCCCCGTAGCCGCTGCGGTTGGGTTCAATTCCCGCCAGCGAGGTTCCGTAGGCGTGCATCCCGTGGTAGGCCCACTCCCTGGCGATAAACACCGTTCTCTCGGGAGCCCCGGTGAGCTGGTGATAGCGCCGCACCAGCTTGGCCGCGGAATCGACCGCATCCGAGCCACCACTGGTGAAGAAGACCTTTGATGCGGGATCGGGGCAATGGGAGGCGATCCGGTCGGCCAAAGCCAGGGTGGGCTCCGTTACGTAGTCGGTGAAGTTGTGATAGGCGAAGATCTCGCCCATCTGCCTGGCCACCGCCTCCCCAATTTCACGCCGCCCGTATCCCAGATTTGCAAACCAAAGGCCGGCGGTTCCGTCGAGATAGCGATTGCCGCCTCGGTCCCAGACATGGCACCCCTCGCCTCGAGTTACGACGAAGGGGGCGTCTTGAACGGTGTTCATTTCGGCGAAGGCGTGCCAGAGCGAAGACATATCGTGAGGCTAGGACCGTCAGGACGCCTTGACTTCTGCGATCAGCTTCTGCAGGGAAGCCTTGGCATCGCCAAACAGCATTGAGGTGTTCTCGGCGTAGAAGAGTTCGTTCTCGATTCCGGCGAAGCCTGGTGACATCCCTCGCTTGAGCACGATCACCCTCCGGGCGCGATCGGCGTTGAGAATCGGCATGCCGTAAATGGGGCTGGCTGGATCGTTGCGCGCCGCCGGGTTGACCACGTCGTTGGCCCCGATCACGAGGGCGAGATCAGTCTCTTCGAAACGAGAGTTTATCTCGTCCATCTCGTACAGCCGGTCATAAGGAACGTTCGCCTCGGCCAGCAAAACGTTCATGTGTCCTGGCATCCGCCCGGCCACCGGGTGAATGGCATAACGGACCTCCCCGCCGTTCTTTTCGATCAGGTCGGCCAACTCGCGTATCTGGTGTTGCGCCTGCGCCACCGCCAATCCGTAGCCGGGAATGACGATGACCGAGTGGGCGTAGGCGAGCTGGAGCGCCGCGTCTTCGGCGGTGATCGAGGCCACCGAGAGTCCTTCGGCCGATCGAGCGGCAGTTGTGGGGGCGGAGCCGAAGGCGCCAAACAGCACGTTGCCGAACGATCGATTCATCGCCTTCGACATCACGATCGAAAGAATGAAGCCGCTCGCACCATCGAGAGCCCCGGCGATGATGAGGACGTCGTTCCCGATGGCGAATCCGGTGGCGGAGGCGGCTAGTCCGGCATACGAGTTCATCAGCGAGATCACTACCGGCATGTCGGCACCCCCAATCGGCAGGACCAGAAACAGTCCGATCACCGTTGCCAGGACCAACATCGCATAGAAGGCGATGCTCGCCTCGGGGTTCAAGACCACCATGACGAATAAGGCGACTGCGCCCGCGGCCAGAACCAGGTTGACCGCGTTCTGGCCCCGATAGGTGACAGGTCGCCCGGGGAGAAACTCGGCCAGCTTTCCAAACGCAACGAAGGAACCGGTGACGGTGAGGGCGCCAAAAAGCACCTCGAATGCGAGCGCCGACATCTTGGCGACGCCGATCTCGTGACCTGCAGTGAGGTCGGTGTAGTACTCGCTGACCCCGACCAGCGTCGCCGCCAGGGCACCGAACATATGGGAAAAGGCGATCCGTTGGGGCATCGCCGTCATCGGCACCCAGACACCGAGGGGGTATCCGATCAGGGATCCGAGCACCAGGCCGACCAGGATCCAGCCGTAGCTGATGATCTCGGCCTTGACGAGAGTGCCGATGATTGCGATCAGCATCCCGATCGCCGCCAGCATCATTCCCCGGCGCGCCTTGTCGGGCTTGGTCAGGCCCCGCAATCCCAAGATGAAGAGGATCGAGGCAGCGAGATACGCCAGCTGGCTGACGACTTCGCGGTTCACGCTGGGATCAGTTGGGCTTGTTGGCCGGAGTCGCTCGCCTGAACATCGACAACATCCGGTCGGTAATGAGGAAGCCGCCTACCACGTTGGCCATCGCGGCCGCGACCGCAATCACGCCGAGAACGGTCGAAAGAGTATTTCGGTCGGAGCCGGCCGCTACCAGTGAACCGACCAGCGAGATCCCCGAGATGGCATTGGTTGCTGCCATCAACGGGGTGTGAAGAAGGGCCGGAACCCTGGTGATGATCTGGTAGCCCACGAAGGCAGCCAGGACGAACACGTAGAGATCGGAGAAAGACACCCATAAAGACTAGGTGGCGGCATTCTGCGGGCTGGTAGATACGCCGGACCGCCCTGTGAACCCTGTTCGCTTAATGTTTCTCTCGTGCCGAAAACCTATGCCGAACTGGTCAAGGAGGCGTTGGCGATCACGGGGGAGATCACCCCGGCAGAGTTGGACGAGATGCGAAAGGCCGGCCCGGTGGTGTTGATTGATTGCCGCGAGACCGCCGAGTTTGCGGGGGGCACTATCGCCGGAGCATCGCTCGTGCCCCGGGCATCGATCGAGGCGGCGGTGGCGAGGGCGGGACTGGCTACTGATGTTCCGATCGTCGTCTACTGCTCGTCCGGCGTACGCTCACTCCTCGCCGCCCGGACCTTGCGCGAGATGGGCTATCAATCGGCCACCTCGCTGGCGGGTGGGCTCGAGCGCTGGTTTCGTGAGGGTTATCCGATCGAGCGGTCAGGCGACGGCCTCAGCAACGAGCAACGCCAGCGATACGCCCGCCATCTCACCCTGCCCGAGGTAGGGGAAAAGGGTCAGCAAAAGCTGCTCGAGGCGAAAGTGGCGGTGATCGGCGCGGGAGGGCTCGGCTCTCCGGCTGCTCTTTACCTAGCCGCAGCTGGGGTGGGCACCATCGGCGTGATCGACTTCGACGTCGTCGATGCCTCCAACCTCCAACGCCAGATCCTCCACACCACCGATCGCATCGGACGTCCCAAGGTCGACTCGGCCAAACAGACCTTGGGGGCAATTAACCCCGATGTGGAGGTCGTCACCCATGGCGAGCAGCTGAACGCAGCCAACGCTCTCGACGTCTTGACGGGATACGACGTGATCGTCGACGGATCGGACAGCTTCCCCACTCGTTATCTCGTCAACGACGTTTCCTTGCATCTCCGGGTACCGGTGGCTCACGGATCGATCTTTCGCTTCGAGGGGCAAGCATCGTTCTTCATCCCTTACGAGGGACCTTGCTACCGCTGCATCTTCGCCCAAGCTCCGCCTCCCGAGCTGACCCCCAGTTGCGCCGATGCCGGGGTTCTCGGAGTGTTGCCCGCCATCATTGGTTCGATCCAGGCCACCGAGACCATCAAACACCTCCTCGGTATCGGCGAGACCCTGGTTGGTCGGCTCCTCGCCTACGACGCCCTCGACCAGTCGTTCATGTCGGTCAAGGTCAACCGTCGCCCAGATTGTCCGGCATGCTCAGATCCTGCGCGTCCCCCCAAGATCGTCGACTATGACCCGCTCTGTCGGGTCGGCTAGGAGACGATCTCTACCTCCTCGGCCCGTCGTGAGTCGACCTTGAAGGCCCGGACCGTGTCAGCGGTGACCACGAGGTAAAACCAGTCCGGTTCGTTTGCGAGGGCCAGGTCAGTCAGAGAAAGGGTCGTCGGGCCCGAGGGATGGGAGTGAAACGCACCGATTATTTCCCAACCCCGGGATTCGGCGGCCTTCCACGCTCGATAGTGCTCCACCGGGTCGAGGGTGTACCCCGTAGGTGAATGCTGCGCGTTGGTGAGCGGGTAGACGAACCGCACCTCGTTACCGACTCCGGCCAGCAGGCCGCAGCATTCCTCTGGCAGCGAGAAGCGGAGATGCGAATCGATGGCTTCGCGGGCGGCCGGCGGAAGGCGGAGCGCTTCAGGCGAGATAAGGGCTCACCCAGCGTTCACTCTGCTCCCAGAGTTGGGCGATCGCTCTGGCATCGCTCGCAACAGTCGAGGGTTCGACGACTCCCGATGGTGTGACGTATGCCCCGGGTTCGAGGGTGCGGTCGAGGGCCGCGCGCACGATGGGAAGTGCTCCCACCGCGGGAGGAGCCATTCGTCTGGTCATCATCCAGCGCAGGGGCTGGGGGATCGGTTTCCACAGGCCAGTGGCGACGACACCCGGATGGACCGAATAGGCGTCGACCCCGCGGGAGACGAGGCCGATTGTGAAGGCCACCTGGCACGCCTTGGAGAAGGCGTACTCCTTCCAACCCAGCCACGACCTGGCGCGACCGAGCCCTTGGTGCGGATCGATGGACGAGGCCGACCGGTGTGCCTCCGAGCTGACGTTGACTACCCGCGCCTCGGGCGAGATCAGCGCCTTGGTGAGCAGAAAATGCGATAGATAGTTGACTGCGAAAGCAGGTTCGAATCCGTCGATGGTCATCTCCTGCCGGCCGGCGGTCGCGGCATTGTTGATGAATAGGTCGATTGGCTGACGAGAACGCAATCGGGCGATGAGTTGGGAGACCGATTTCAAGACCGAAAGGTCAGCGTCGGCCCGACCAAGGCGAATCACCTGATGGCCTGCTGCCTCCAATGATCTCGCCACCTCGCTCCCGAGGCCGCCAACGGCACCGGTGATCAGCGCCAGCACCGGCTGGAATCACACAATTTCGGATGTGGGATCACCGCCAAATGGTAGGTGAGCGCCTCTGCCTCGATTTCCGGTGACCGGCGTCGAGGTCGAGTAAGTCAGCTGAGAGTTCGGCCAAAGCAGCAGAGAAATCCGATCCCCAACAAGGCTCGTATCGGGAATCGATCATTCGCACCAGCCGGCTGACCCTGGCACCCTCATCGGTAGTCCGGTACCAAAAGAGGTCGGGAGAGATCTGCCCCGGCTCGTCGACGAACCAGCGTCCGCCGATTTCGATCATCTCGGCGGCGGCATACGGAATGTGTTCATCGAGAATCTCGGCATACAGCAGCGCGTCTCGCACCGGTGCCATGACCACGGCGCCGAAGCGATTGGCGGGGGAAAGCAGCTGCTGAAGGTCGAGCAGGACACTCGATGCGAAGAAGTTGTCGCGGACCCAGACGATTCGGGTTCGACCCCGGGCCAGGATCCGTCGTTCACGGGCCTCGTCCCACATGGTGTGTTCGAGCGCCTCCTTCCAGGCAATCTCCGGATTGGCGCCCCAAGTCCTCAGTTGCTCGTCGCTGATGGTCACAGCGCCGAGCTCGGTTCGCATCATCAAGAGTTGATCGAGGCCGTCACAAACGGGCCGATACGACGCCCACCCGGGCTCGGAGCCATCGGCGGCGAGTCGAATCCGAAGGTGCGCTCGAGCCTGTTCGAACGTGGCCGGTAACTCAGGCGGAGTCGCCAATCGGCTCACCCAGTCGTCCACGATCTCGGGCCAGCGCTCCTCGGGAATCTCTGACAGGGTGCGGGAGATGTTCACCAATCCCATGATCCCACCTCGGGGATGGGTCACCGACCAGCCATCTTCAGCCACCTCAGCACCTTCGCCCATTTGCTCGGTAACGAGATTCAACAGGTACTGATGTTGGTTGGCAGTGAGTGGCGGCATGGAAGCCGTTGTAATGAAGGTTGTACCCGCCTACAAGAGGGTTGGCCTGAGCCTCGCCCGTATCGTGGATATTCGTGCCCCTTACTGTTGTCTACAGCCCCGACCATGCCCGGCACGTGCCCGATGGCGAGATCTGGGTCGGAGTCCGAATTGCGGGGACCGAGCTTCCCTCTCGGGGTGAGGCGATTCATACCGCCGTTACTGCCGCCGGGTATGACGTGGTCGCCCCTCACCCGATCGAAGACGACGACCTCCTCTCGGTGCATGACTCGGCACTGGTGGGTTTTCTTCAGAACGCCTACGCCGACTGGCAAACGTCGGAATACCCCCGCAATCCGGGCCAGGACCGAGTCGTTCCCTACGCCTTCCCCCAGCCCGACATGCTGGTCGGCCCCAGGCCTCGCAATCCCGCCTCCGTGGGCGCTCGGACCGGCCTCTTCGCCATGGACACGATGACACTCATCGGGGAGGGTACGTGGGAGGCGGTGCGGGCCGCCGCTGCCTGTGCTCTGACCGCCGCCGATCTCATCTTGGGCGGCGCCCCCCTTGCCTACGCGGCCGTGCGACCGCCTGGCCATCACGCCGGGACGTCGTTCTATGGAGGCTCGTGCTACCTCAACAATGCGGCTTTGGCCTCCCAGCGGCTCGCAGGAGCAACCGGGGAAACGGTGGCGGTGATCGACATCGATGCCCACCATGGCAACGGCACCCAGCAGATCTTCTACGAAACAAGCCGGGTGCTGTATGGATCGGTCCACATCGATCCTGGTTCGGGGTACTTCCCCCACTGGGTGGGCTTCTCCGAGGAGACCGGTCATGGCGATGGGAAGGGAGCCAACAAAAACGTGGCGCTGTCGCCCGGGACGGGTGATGCCGACTGGCTGGCGGGGATCCGGGCGCTGATCGACCACAGCGCCCGTGCCACCTTCATCGTCGTTTCGTTAGGCGTCGACTCTTTTCTCGACGATCCGGAAAGCCCGCTTGCGGTCAGTGTCGAAGGTCATCACCGGGCGGGCAGCCTGATCAAAGAGCTGGGAAAGCCCACCGTCGTAGTCCAGGAAGGCGGCTACGACCTCGACCATCTGGGCGAGCTCGTTGTCGCTTTTCTGGACGGACTCGAGAACGGCTGAGGATCTAAGCCGGGTCGGTGGTCCGATCCAACTTGAGGGCGGCTGAGTTCATGCAATAGCGGAGTCCGGTCGGGGCCGGTCCGTCTTCGAAGACATGGCCCAGGTGCCCCCCACAGTTGGCGCATTTCACCTCGGTTCGAATCATCCCATGGCTACGGTCCGATTTTTCCTCGATCGGGGCATTGGGTGCCGGAGACGTGAACGAAGGCCATCCCGTCCCCGAATCGAACTTGTCCACGGATGAGAACAGGATGGCGTTGCAACCGGCACAGCGGTAGATGCCAGCGTCGTGGTTGTCCCAATAGATGCCCGTGAAGGCCCGTTCGGTGCCTCCGCGCCGTAGCACGTCGTACTGCTCCGGGGTGAGGCGCTGTCGCCATTCCTGGTCGGTGATCGTTTCCACTTCGCTCCTTATGGTCGAACCTTTGTAGGTCCAACCGCCCCGGACTCGCCGTTGTTTCCCATTTTTATGAAGGGGAAGGACCATTGGCCGGTCCTTCTCGGTCATGAAAAACGGGTTTGGTCGGTGTCAGGCCATGGGGGGAGAGCTGTCGTTGAGCTCTTCGAGCGCCCGAGCCTCCTCCGCCGTCAGTGCCTCGCTCTCGAAAGCCGATACTTCGTCGGGCTGTCGCCGCCGCAAGGCCGGCACCACCAGGGCCACGCCTACCACCAGCGCCAGAACCGGCAGGATCAAATCGAAGAACAAGCTGAGCTGCTGGAGCTCGAGCAAGGTCGAGGTGTTGGGAAGCAGGACGAACAGTCCGACAACGATGAGGACCAGGCCGCCAACGAACGACCAGGCATCGAATTTATGAGCTTTCATGATCTTTCTCCATCCATCGTGATCAAGATGTCACCTTCGTCGGTGACCGCGTTGATGTGAATTCGGCTCCGTCCGATATCGGCTTCGGATGTCACCGTCCCGCCCTGTTCCGACGTGGTGCCGAGGACATCGATAAAGCCGTCAGCCGAGGAGGCGTTGACGGAATAGGAAACCCCCTCGGGCAGTATCACGGTCAGCATCCCGTCTTCGGCGGCCAGGTCGAGGAACAAGTCGTCGCCGGTATCGATTCTCGAGAGGTCCATAACGATGTTGTTGTCACCGAGCACCGAATATCCCTCGGCAAGGCTGCTGCGGTCGGTGGCGGCGATGACGATGTCGCCCGACCCTCCTACGAAGCCACCAGAATTCTCGGCTCCGGGCCCAGATACTTCGATCTCTCCGATACCGACCTCGAGGTGGGTGACCAACAAGCCCCCGCCCCGGTCGGGATATGAGTAGGTGTAGTCGACCCCGAGGCCCCCTTCGCTGTTCTCGCGCCCCCGGGACTCGCCGATCCCGACTTCGGTGTCGGCCTCGATCCCAACATTCGGCGGCACGAGAACCTCGAGACTTCCAACGCCTACTGAACCGTCGAGCTCCACTACCTCTCCTTCCCAAGGAAGATCAGTGAGATCGATGGTCAGGCGGCCAGTCGAAATTTCATAGCTTCCAGCAAGCTCTGCAAAAGACGTTGGGCTGATCAAACGGGTGCTGGCGGTTTCGTCGATTTCGGCGACTCCGGCCACGATCGATACCGGGATGAGAACCAGGCCCAAGGGAATAAGCCAGCGTGCCCGCCCGTAACGAGTCCCGACCAGCACGCCGAGGCCGATCACTGTGATCGCCAGGGCGAGGTAGTGACGCGGACCAGCGTCGACCAAAGGTGAGACGCGGTCGATCAAAGCCAGCGCCCCGAGGCTGATGATGACCAGGCCGATCGTGATTTGTCCCAAAGGCGACGGCGGATTCGAAGGGCGGCGTGGCGGCGAGGGAGGAGAGACCATCCCGGTAGCCGGCGTCGACCCTGAAAAGTTGGCCGACGGCGTCGGCGGTCCCGCCGGACGACGGAATTCCCCGCGATACAAGAGGATGCCCAACACCAGCAGGACCGTCGGGATGACAATGCCTCCATCCATGAAGGGCAGCGCGCTGGCGAGGATGGCCACCGCCACCACCACCAGCACCACTCCCAGCCAAGCCTGCGAGCCCGACATCTTCTGGAGCCATCGCTGGCCGACCGACTCGGTATCACCTTCGGCAGGGATCAAGAGCCAGGAGACGATGTAGAGAGGGATGCCGATCCCCGAGAACACGAGCAGGACAAATCCGGCCCGAACCAGGAGCGGCGGCAAGCCGAGCTTTTGGGCCAGGCCAAGGGCGGTACCGGAGATGATCCTCCCCGCCGCGGGTCGATACAAGGGCCCGGCGGTGGGACGGGATCCGTCCGCGGGCTCCGTCTGAGCTGTGTCGTTCATGCCCCCAACTTTGCAGCAACGACGAAGGCTCCGTCTATCCGGCATGGCCCTCGGCGCTCCCTGACGATTAGGGGATCGCTCAGGGGTTCACCCCATTGTCCTCGGCATCGTCGGGCTGGCAAGATCTCCTTGGTGGAGCCCGTGGAGCCTGCAGGCCGCAACGAGTTGGTCAATCGGCTGTCGCTATGGCGACGGTCCGAACCGCGTTTGCTCGCAGGTGTGGCCGGAGGAATCGCCGATCGAGTCGGCGTCCCGGCGGTATACGTGCGAGCAGGTTTTGTCACCTTGACCACGGTCTGGGGCATCGGCATCTTGCTCTACCTGTTGATCTGGTGGTTAACCCTCGACCACCAAGCCACGCCCGTGGTGCGTGAGCTCGAAACCGGGCAAAGGGTGGGCCTGGGGGTAATTTTCGTCGCCCTCCTCTGGCTCCTAGTTGCCTCCGGTTTCGTTCCCGATCCATTCGCCACGTTTGTCACGGCGGCCATCTCTTTCGGGGTGGCATCGGTGCTCGACCGTTCCGAATCGGGTGGGATCGCTCGTTTGATCATGCCCGGCGAAACCCAGGGGGTGTCGGTCTTTCGTTTCATCGCCGGGGTCGTCCTCTTGATGGTGGGCCTGGGACTTTTTTTCGGAACCAACCGCGTCACCTCGTCGCTCGGCTCCACATTCATCGCCGTGGCGCTGACGGCGATCGGTTTGATGGTGGCCTTCGGGCCCTGGTTTGTGCGGATGCGGGATGATCTCGGCAAGGAACGGCTGGCGCGGGCGAGGCAAGAGGAGAGGGCGGAGATGGCGGCCCATCTTCACGACTCGGTCCTTCAGACCCTGGCCCTGATCCAGCGCACCGACGACCCCCGGCGGATGTCCTCGCTGGCCCGGACTCAGGAACGCGAGCTTCGCACCTGGCTATTTGGCAAGGCGCCGCTCGAGGAGGGCGAGCTTCTCTCTACTGCCCTGGCGGCGGCGGCGGCCCGCGTCGAGGACGAACGAGCCGCGACGATCGACCTGGTCACCGTTGGCGATGCCCGCCTTGACTCCCGCGGTTCGGCGCTGGTGGCGGCGGCCACGGAGGCAATGGTCAACGCCGTCACTCATTCGGGATCGGATCGGGTCTCGGTTTACCTCGAGGTGGGTGAAGGTCGCGCGGAGGTTTGGATCACGGATCAGGGAAACGGGTTCGATCGCGCCCAAGTGGCCGGCGATCGCAAGGGGTTGGCAGAGTCGATCGAGAAGCGGATCGCGCGGCAGGGAGGCACGGCTGCGATCTCCTCCCGTCCTGGCGAGGGAACCGAGGTGCACCTGGTTCTCCCCGGAGTCGAGCCGGTGACCAAATGATCAAGTTGTATCTGGTGGATGACCATCGCCTCTTCCTGGCTGGGGTGAGGAGCGAGCTCGAGGATCGGGCGGAGATTGTCGGCACCGCCACCGATGTCGACGAGGCCATCGAAGGGATTCGAGAGACGTCACCGCAGGTGGTCTTGATCGACGTCCACATGCCCGGGGGTGGGGGAGTGGCGGTGATCCGAGCGATCGCCGAAACCAACCCCGAAGTTCGCTTTCTCGCTCTTTCGGTTTCTGATGAGGCCGAGGACGTGATCGCCATGATTCGCTCCGGCGCTCGCGGATATGTGACCAAGACCATCGCCGCCGATGAGTTGGCCGAGGCGATTGAAAGAGTCCAGGCCGGTGATGCGGTCTTCTCGCCCCGGCTGGCGGGATTCGTCCTTGATGCCTTCAGCGGCGGACAGGCCATCGAACTCGACCATGACCTCGATCAGCTCACTGCTCGTGAAAAAGAAGTGCTGCGTCTGATCGCCCGCGGCTTCGCCTATAAGCAGGTAGCGAGTCGCCTCAACTTGTCGGTCAAAACCGTCGAGAGCCATGTCTCCGCGGTGCTGCGGAAGTTGCAACTCTCGAATCGCCATGAATTGGCTCGCTGGGCGAGCGACCGCCGAATCGTTTGATCAGGAGGCAAGGACGGTTAGGGCCGAACGGTGTTCCACCTGCACGCGGCCCAGGACCCGCCGCCCTCTGATCCTGACGGTGAAGGCGTCAGGGTTCACGCTCAACGTCCCTTCGCCGAGCGGGTTGTCGACATTCCAGTCGGCGTTGGCGATCACCGATAGACGCCCGCAGATGACGAGCGCATTCACCTCGATTCCGGTCGGCGAGGGCACCGCGCGTCGCAGATCGAGCTCCGCATCACCGGCGGCCACCAAGATCGTCGCCCCGATGAACGGGCGGGCTCTGATGCGATAGCGGCGCCGGGTCGCCACCACCGCCAGGTCGATTTCGTCAGATTCCTCATTTACCCGGTCGACGAGGAGGACACGAGCCACGCCCAATGCTCCGGCGAGGAGCGAGATGAGGGCGATCAGCAGTTTCGACATCCGGGCCCACGTTACGGCCCTCGCCGTTGCGATCCCGTATCGCATACCACCGATCCTTCCGTAACGTGCCACGTCGCACAAACCGAGAGGAGAACATGAAAGCAAAGGTCTTGATCGCGTTCGGCCTGGTGCTGATCGCCGCCTGTGGTCAGGGTGGTGGTGGCGAACCCGTCGGCGGAACCATTGAAGTAACGGGCCGGGACTACGAGTTCGCAGGGATCCCGGAACTGGTCGCTTCCGGGGCCGAGTTCACGTTCACCAACGCCTCGGCGGGAGAGGTGCACGAAATGATCGTGATCGGCATCCCCGCCGACGAGACCCGCACGCTCGAAGAGCTGCTGGAGTTGCCCGAGGAAGAAACTGCCGACTTCCCCTTCCAGGGAGTGCTGGTGGCCTTGCCTGGCGAGGATGGTGCCAATCCCGAAGGAGCTGGCAACACCATCAGCGTCTCTGAGCCCGGACGATACGCAGTGGTCTGCTTCATCCCTCAAGGCGCTGACCCGGCGGTGGTGGAAGAGGCCATGGCCGGAGGGGGCGAGGGACCACCCGATATGGGTGAGGGCACGCCCCATGCCTTCCTGGGGATGGCCGCGGAGTTCACCGTGGAGGGCTGACACCAACAAACCGATCTCGGAAAGGGAGGACGTCAGTCCTCCCTTTCTGTTCGAGTGGCATACTCGACTCTTGGAGCTTTCCAACCGGATTCGTCACAAGGACTTCACGCTTTGGGGCGATGCCGATACCCCGGAGCTAACGAACAGGCTCGGCTGGGTCGACCTCCCAGCGACGATGGAACCCCGCCTTGGTGAGCTGGCCGAGATCCGCGACCGGGTCATCGACCGGGGAACCGACCACGTGATCGTCCTCGGCATGGGTGGCTCCTCGCTAGCCCCGGAGGTGTTTGCCGAGACCTTCGGGGTGGCCACCGAGCATCCCCGCTTGCGCGTGCTCGACTCGACTCATCCCGACCAGGTCCGTCACCTGGCTGAATCGATTGACCTCCGTCGTTCGGTCTTTGTGGTGGCGTCGAAGTCGGGCACCACACTCGAGACTCTTTCCGGGTTTCGATTCTTCTGGGAGGCGACGGGTGAGGATGGCAGCCAATTCATCGCCATTACCGATCCCGGAACACCCCTCGAGGACCTCGCCCGAGAACGCGGTTTTCTCGCCGCGGTCCTTGCCCCACCCGAGGTGGGCGGGCGCTTCTCGGCCCTGACCCCTTTCGGCCTACTGCCGGCGGCCATCATCGGCGTCGATCCGGCGAGGTTGCTCGAGGCCGGCGCGGCAGCCGACTGGGAAGGAGCAGTCGAGATGGGCCAGGAATGGGCAAAGCATGCCGGCGAGGGCCGAGACAAGCTGACCTTCCTGACATCGCCGGCGATTGCTTCCTTCCCAACCTGGCTCGAGCAACTGGTGGCGGAGTCTCTCGGCAAAGCCGGGAAGGGAATCGTTCCTATTGCCTCGGAACCGGCCCTCGATCGCTACGGCGACGACCGTCTCTTCGTCCAGTACCGTCTCGAGGGGCAGCCGGTGGCGGCAGTTCCGCCGGGGCAGCAGGCTTTGCGACGGGAACTGACGGATCGGCATGGCCTCGCCACCGAGATGATGGCTGCCGAGATCGCCACGGCCACGGCTGGGGTCGGCCTCGGTGTACACCCCTTCAATCAACCCGATGTCGAATTGGCCAAGGAACGGGCACGCCAGGCCCTGGGTGCCGAGCCCGCCCGCGTAGACTTAGTTGACATTTTTTCCCCCACCCTGGCGGATCAAATCGAGGCTCTCTTGATGACGATCGGCTCGAAGGACTATTTCGCACTTCAGGCGTTCCTCCCCGCTCAACCAGAAACTGACTCGATCCTGGCCGCCATTCGGCATCGGGTCGGGAACCGCACCGGCAACGCCACCACGACCGGCTACGGCCCTCGCTTCCTCCACTCGACTGGCCAACTACACAAGGGTGGCCCCAACACCGGGGCCTTCATCCAATTGGTCGACAGCCCCATGACCGATCTCGCCATCCCTGAAACCGAGGAGTCCTTTGGGAGGTTGATTGCCGCCCAAGCACTGGGCGACTATCAGGCCCTGCGAGAACGGGGACGGCGGGTTCTGCGAATCGATCTCGGCCCCAACCGCCGCCGGGGCTTGCAGACGGTGCTCGATGCGATCGGTTAATAACCTTGACACTGGCCCTGACGCGCTCATAGGGTGACTGGGTCGTAACGAAATGAGGCCCGCAATGGTGGTGATGACGCTGCCTACAAACATTGCCCTACCCCGGGGAGTGATTACACCGCGTCTTCTCGCCTTTTCGGACACTATTCCCGGCGGGAGCGGTTTCTCCCCCAGGCGGCCTCAGTTCCGTTGACCTCCTAGTCCACGATCACCTCCGAGGCCGCCAGCACCCCCAGCAGGCGGCTTTTTCGTTTGCGAAACCTCGAGAGGAAATCATGGACAAAGTTCTACAAGACGGAAAATGTGTCGGGACGGGACAGCATGAGCTGTTCTTCTCCGAGCGACCCCAGGACCTGGCGGCTGCCCAGGCCATCTGTCACAGCTGTCAGGTCCGGATCGATTGCCTGCAGCTGGCGTTGAAAGACGGTCTCGATTGGGGCGTTTGGGGAGGCGTCATCTTCTGGGATGGCCGGGTCTTCCATCGCAAACGAGGAAGGGGCCGCCCCTCCCGGAGCGAGGGCCACCTTCCGGTCGAAGCCAGCCGAGCCGAGCTGCTGAAACTGACCAAGTCCGCCTAAGAACTAAATGTGAGGATTTTCGCGGTCCTAGGCCGCGGAAATCCTCACAGATACTGGGCTATTGGCTGACGGCGAGACGACGGAGCTTGGCCGGGTTGGCGGGATGACGCATCTTGGCGAGCGCCTTGGTTTCAATCTGACGGATTCGCTCCCGGGTGACGTTGAAATGACGTCCGACCTCGTCGAGGGTCTTGGGCTCGTCCGGTCCCAAGCCGTACCGCATCTCGATCACGGCCCGCTCGCGCTCGTTGAGGCGGCCGAGGACATGACGGAGGTCTTCCTGGTTCATTCGGGAGACGACCCATTCAAAAGGAGCGGTGGCCTCTTTGTCCTCGATGAAGTCGCCGATGGTGGCGTTGTCCTCGCCCATTGGCTCGAACAGCGAGATGGGCTCGGGGGCGACGCGCTTGGCTTCCACGACCTTGGCCACGGTGAGGCCCGCCTCCTCGGCGATCTCGGCGTCGGTTGGGGTTCGGCCCAGCTTCTTGATCAGAGTGTTCTCGGCGGTCTGCATCTGGGTGATGGTGTCCATCATGTGAACCGGCACCCGGATCGTCCGCCCCTTGTCGGCAATGGCCCGGGTGATGGCCTGCCGGATCCACCAAGTGGCATAGGTGGAGAACTTGAAACCCTTGCGGTACTCGAACTTCTCTACTGCTCGGATCAGCCCCAGGTTTCCCTCCTGGATGAGGTCGAGGAAGGGAAGTCCGGCGTTGGGGTAGCGCTTGGCGATGCTGACCACCAGGCGAAGGTTGGCCTGGATGAAGCGGCGGCGGGCTCGCTCGCCCGCAGCCCGGACCTCCATCAGGCTCTGGTGGCGTTCCGGGTCAGCTTCGTTGACCAGGGCGAGTTCGGCCCGCCGACCCCGCTCGATGGTCTTGGCGAGAACGACTTCTTCCTCGGCGGTGAGAAGGTCGTAGCTTCCGATCCCGTCCAGGTATTGGCGGATGGCTTCTTCGCTTGAATCTCCGTCGATGTATTTCATTGGCCCATTCGTGTTCAGGGGGCTACGCGGCGCGTAACCCCTTCGTGGCGATTGTCAAGACCTATATCGGCTGAAACGGTTACAAAGTTGAATCCGCCAAAAGGCCTGTTCTCGGCGTGTAGACGGCTCTCGTCTCGTCTGCTTACGATCTGGCTCTGGCCGAGGCAACAGAAGCGCGGGACCGGGGTTCACTTCTCAGTCGGGTCAGTTGGCAGGTGGCGCCCCGGGTGATACATCTTGTGTCGACCGTCGCTTGGCGACTCCGCATCGACTACGGCGACGGCTTTCCCGAGCCACCCTTCGTCATCGCCGCCAACCACTCCTCATTTCTCGACCCGCCGATCGTGGGGGCGGCTTACCGGCGGCGGATTCGGTTTCTGAGCTTGGTCGACCTCTTCGGGAACTATCGAGCCCTCGACCTGGCCCTGAAGACATTCGAGGTGATAGAGGTGAGGCGGGGGTCGATCCCCCTCCGGGCGCTGCGCCAAGCCCTCGATCACTTGGCCCAAGGTGGGGTGGTGGCGGTCTTCCCCGAGGGGACTCGGGCCTGGCGGTTTGGTGACAAACCGGTCGCACTCGGAGCGGCATGGCTGGCGCTGCGAGCTCGGGTGCCCTTGGTTCCGATTGCGATTGGGGGCACGGACAAGGTATTGGGAGTCGACAACAAGCTCCGGCGGGGCCGGATCAATGTCTTCGTCGGTCCGGCGCTTATTCCCGAGGGAAGGGGTAGACAAGGTGCCCAGGACCTCACAGGGCGCTGGGCAGAATGGATACGGTCTCGGCTCCCCGCAGAGCTGTAGCCGCGGACTGTGAGAGGGGTCCCCCTCGTTGCGATCCGGGGTGGAAAGTAACCTGTTCTCCAGGGCGTTTAGCTCAGCCTGGTAGAGCGCTTCCCTTACAAGGAAGAAGCCGGCGGTTCGAGTCCGTCAACGCCCACTACGGGGAGAGCCCTTAGCGTCGTGGGAATATCTAGACCTGGCCGATCGAGTGAATACAAGGTTCGGTACGGTTTTTTGTCCGCGGTTTGTCCGTGAACGCGACGTCAATGGCTTCAGCTGCCATCTCGTGATAGCCCTCAAGAGAGGTTACGAAATCGGCGCCGACGATGAGGTTCTCGGTTGGGCTCGGCTCGAGTGGTTCGTACCGGCCAAGAGCGACACCAGCTCTATTCCTTCTGCGGCTTGGACTTGAGGGTCTGGGCGTAGCAAGAGCTGAGCCCAACATGGGCCCGACCCCCGAAAAAATCGTGGTGTCCTTCGGATCGACTGGTCATACCAAGAAGTATGGCGATAGCTTTTTGGGATGGCGCAAAGGCTCAGTCCGGTCATGGTCGGTCGCCGTGGCGAGCTGACGGTCCTGGAGGCGGCTCTCAGCGATGCGTTGGCGGGTCGGGGAGCTGTGACGGTCATCTCGGGCGAGGCGGGGATCGGTAAGAGCCGCCTGGCTCATGAGGTCGAAGCTCGGGCTGAATCTCTGGGGATGAAAGTCCTGGTTGGCCGAGCCGTGCACGCTGGGGCTCATATGCCGTTCCGTCCTTTGGCCGAGGCTTTCCATTCAGTGCTGCGACACCAGGTGGTTCCGACCGGTGAGTTGGAACCCTTCCAGGCAATCCTTGGCCGCCTGGTGTCGGCATCAGCCGGCTCGCCCCTAGTAATTGACGACGTCTCAAGTGTGCTCCCTGAAGCGGTAGTTCGCTTGCTTCGAGTCTTGTCCAAGGAAAACGGGCTCCTTCTTGTGCTTGAAGATCTGCATTGGGCGGACGCCGACAGCCTGTCCGTGATCGAGTACGTGGCTGACAGTCTCGAAGATGAGAAGGTCCTAATGATTTGTACCGAGCGATCGGATTCGGTGGGCCCGGCGGCCGAGGTCCTGGGGGATCTCGTCTCGCGCCGCTCGGCGAGTCGCCTCGTCCTCGATGTGCTCCCCGACGAGGCAGTCGGGGAGATGGCCAATCTGGTGCTCGGTGTGGAATCGGCGCCTGCGGCGGTGGTCGGGGCACTCCGCCAACGAGCAGGTGGAGTTCCCTTCCTCATCGAGGAGATGCTCTCTGCATACGTTGCGGCCATCGGCTCGACCGTTCGAAGCACCGAGTGGTGGGTTTCCCGGCGGATCGCCGACTCGCTTCCGTCCTCCTATCGGGATCTGGTCCGGACACGGCTAGACAGACTCGACGAGGCCAGCCGCCGAGCGGTCTACGCCGCGGCGGTACTCGGTCGCACCTTCGAGTACCGCCTTCTGAGCTCAATCATTGACACTGACAGTGGTTCATTGTTGAAAGCCCTGGCCTCAGCCGTGAGAGAAGACCTGATTGGAGCCGCCGCGGGGTCTAGTGGTACTGCCTTCTCATTTCGCCATGCCATCGCACGGGAGGCTGTGCTAGCGGACCTGCTGCCCCCCGACCTCGTCGCGCTGTCAGCGAGAGCGGCCGACGTAATCGAAGACAGCTATCCAGGGCTCCCGGGTGAGTGGTGCGAGCGGGCCGCCGACTTTCGAATACAGGCCGGAGATCATCTTGGAGCCAGCCGGCTCCTGCAGGAGTCGGGTCGCAGGTCGTTCGCCAGGGGTGCCCTCGCCACCGCCGAGTCTGCGCTGCTGCGCGCTAGAGAACTGGCCGGGGAGGATTCCATGGCTTGGATGGGCGCCGACGAGTTGCTCCTGCAAGTTATGTCCATGGCCGGCAAGCATGGTCGTCTCGTTGAGATGGGTCAGCGGCTATTGGAAGGATACGGCCGCTATCTCTTGATCAACCCGGGCACGATGCATAGGTCACGGCTAGCCCAGCTTCATCTGCGTCTTGCTCGAGGAGCGATGCTTAGTGACGACCTCGAGCTTGCGGATGAACACTTCGAGAAGGCACGTGATGCGTTGCCGTCGGATGCAGCTCAGTCGCTACGGGTGGAGATTGACGCATTGGATGTCGAGCTTGCCCTAGCTAGCAATGACTATTCCAAAGTGCAGGCACGAGCCAAGGCAGTCGAGACGCGGGCCGCGTATCTAGGACGTTTCGAATTGAGCTGCCAGATGCTCGAGGCGCAAGGGCGAGCTGCCTTCCTCTTCGGTGATCTGGAGAAAGCCCAACTCACGTTCGAA
Source organism: Acidimicrobiia bacterium (assembly GCA_035253825.1). Lineage (GTDB taxonomy): Bacteria > Actinomycetota > Acidimicrobiia > Spongiisociales > ZC4RG35 > JACCTH01. The sequence goes on from DATFBM010000032.1 coordinate 30,328, forward strand.
ACGATGGAGGAGATCGCTCGGACCGCGCGATTGCCTCTGCAGCGGATGCGATCCTTGACTGAGCTTGGAACCATTAGGTCTCAGGCGAAGGCCGACGTAGCACAGCTGGAGGAGGCCAGGCGCCTGGCCCTAGACAGCGGAGCGATTTCCACGCTGGCCCGGATCGATTTGGAGATCGCGTGGACCAAATGGGGCATGGCAGAAACCAATGAAGCAGGCGCCACCCTCGGACGTGCACTGGATATCTCACGCAGGTTCGGCCTTCGAACATTGCCGATGGTGCTCGTCGCTCAAGCCTCGCTAAATGCCCTGACCGGGAAACGAGCCCAAATGGAACATGCCATTGCCGAGGCCCTCGAACTCGCCCCCAAGGACCCCCAAATCAACGCGGGCATTCACGGTAATGGGCGGGCGGTTCTCCACTTGCTGGAGGGAAAGCCCGAGCCCGCAATTACCGAGCTGGCCACCGCGGTCGCGATCCTCAAGAAGCCGGTTGGGCGGCCCTGGTGGTTTCAGGGTCTACATTTCTTGCTGGAGACGCTGAGGGGCGGTGCCACCGATGACCACCTCACGGCATCGTCACTCGGGGACCCCGCCAACCGCGCCTTTCGAAGCTACGCCCAGGCTGTGGCTTTGGGAAGAAACGGAGACAACGCACCAGCCGAGCAAGCCTTCGCATTGGGCGACGGCGTGATGCCGCCAGGATGGAGGCGGCACTATGCCAGGGTTCTGGTGGCGGAAGCCGCAGCCGAAGATGGGTGGGGTGAGCCGGGTCAGTGGGCTTCTGACGCGCTGACATATTTCCAGGGTGCTGGACTCGGTGGCCTCGCTACCTACGCCAAAGCGGTCATGCGCATTTCCGGGGTTCCGGTTCCTCGTCGAAGGCAGGGAGAGCCTGACGTACCAGCCGCGTTGGGGGCTATTGGGGTGACGAGCCGGGAGATGGAAGTTCTCAGGTTGGTCGCTCTGGGTCTCTCAAATCAAGAAATCGGACAGAGGCTCTTTCTCTCGCCGCGCACGATCGAAAGCCACGTCACAAGCCTCATGCGCAAGACCCAAAGCCAAAGCCGGCCCCAGCTGGTGGCCTTCGCCGGACGTCATTCCGCTTAATCACGGGCCTAGCCGGATGTCGGCTGCTCAACCATGTCGCAAGCTGCATCAGCGGCCAGCAAGGTCGTACGAGAAAGGAGCAGTGCATGAGTGTCATCGTTGTCAGAGGATCAGTGGTCAGGCGGGCCGAGGGCAAGCAGGTGTGGGCGACGAATATGCGGGTCGAGCGGAAAGGGCGCGGCGTGTTCGAATTTGAAAGCCCGCCCGGTTCGGAGATTGCGTTGCACGTTCACAAGGCCGATGACGAACTGCATTACCTAATCGAAGGAACCGCTGCGTACCGGGTCGGCGAGGACACCCTCGACGCCGGGCCGGGCTCGCTCATTTATCTGCCCGCTCGGGTTCCTCACAGCCTCCAGTTCGGTGCCTCGGGAGGTCGGTGGCTGTGGATCACACGCGAGGACAACGAGGGACTGTTCGATGAGCCCATCGTCGTGCCCGTTTCGGAGCCCGATGCCCAACAGCGAGCCCTGCATGTTTCCGAGGATCTAATCATCGCCACTTTTGCCAAGTACGGCATGGACTTTCTTGTCGCGGAAGGAGGCAATGACTGAATGGTTCCGGCCCGATACGATGCCAATTGGAGGTTTCGGTGACACAGAACTACATGGTGATCAACAAACACCAACCGGAAGACTGTGAACCGATGGACGCCGGTATCAGCCGGGTCGGAGAGCATCTCAAGGGCAAGGACTTCTACTGCACCTGCCCATTCGGCGAGCACGGCTTCTACATGATCCTCGAAGGAACCTCCTCAGAGGAGGTCATCGAAGGCCTGCCAGTTGAGTGGCGCAAAGGAACCCGGGCGCTCGCACTAGAGGTCTTTCGAATCCCTCGGTGAGTCGCCGCAAAGGAGTCGCCCCAAAGTGACTGGAGAATGTGCAATGTCAGTTCAATCCAATGAAGTTGCGCTCAGAAAGGCGATCGATGCCTGGAACACCGGAGATCTAGCAAGGTATCTCGACCTCTACGACGAGGGCATCCAGCTGCACGGGTATTCGCCCAAACCAATGAACAAGGCTTCGGTCCACAAGTTTTACGAAGAAAGCTGGGAGGCATACGCCAACCAGCAGCTCTCCATCGACGAAGTCTTCGGCCAGAACGACAGGCTCTGTGTGCGTTTCACTAACACCGGATCCCATGTAGGCCAGTTACTCGGGGTGCCTCCAACCGGTCGTGAGATCACGATGGAGGGGATGACCGTGATGCACTTTCGTGATGGCAAGTGCATCGAGCGATGGTCCGTCGTCGACATCATTAGCCCGTTGGCGCAGATGGGCGCGTTGCCCTGGGCCAGCCAATAATCGCTATCGAAGTGCAAGAATCTGCGAATGGATACCTGGGTCCCCATTGCCTGCTCCCTGCAAGGAGGCGACGCACGGCGCCGCTCGCAGGAATGGAACGCTCTCGTCGGCCAACACCTCGAGGTGCAACGTTCGGACCAGAAGCTAACCATTCGATTCGCGGCGAACGCCATACCGCGAGCAGAACTTGCCAGACTGGTCGTCGCCGAGCGGCAGTGCTGCGGATTCGTTACCTGGGAACTCCATGACCAAGGCGAGGAGATGTTGCTCACCGTCAGCGGCGATCCTTTCGGCGTGACGGCGATGGCCAAAGCATTTCGGCTGGAGAACTGATCGACCAGCTAACGGGGTCGCGTCAACGCGACGGCTACCGCAAAGACAGATGGATCGGCGAACCCTCATCTAAGCCCCGCGAACACTGCACACACGCCGCTCTTTTGCTGGGTCGCCAGACAAACAAGATCTCGTTGCCATGATCTCCTTGTCGGTCTCCTCGCCGCCTGCGACGGCAAGATTCTTGTCCGCGGTTTGTCCGCGGAAGGACGCAAAACGGCGCGAGGGAGCGCGAGGCGATGCAAGGCAGGAATCCAGCAAAAACCAGCCAATGCTGAGTTTCGGGCCTGGTTACGGGACTTTCGATATTCCCTTACAAGGAAGAAGTCGGCGGTTCGAATCCGTCAACGCCCACCCACGAATAACGGACCTCTCAGTCCGCTGCTGAAGAGCGCGTGAATCCTCCCAGATGCTGTGGCATCGCGACTAGTGGGAAGTCATTCGGAGTCAGCTGTTTGATCATCGCTCGTGCAGACTCGCCCTCTCCGCAAGCGAGGATGAACGTGGGGCGCTCCAAGAAGTCGCCGTATGCCTGCTGGATGTAATCGCTGACGACTTGCATGTGGGCTTCATCGAGCCTGCTTCGGGATGGACCTGGATCGCGGTCACTTCTGTGCCGTCGGCGTAAATGTTGAGGGCGATCATTCGCGGCTCTTTGGACTCGACGAACCTACAAAGTTCCTTCACCCATGGCTTGTAGTCCTCGAACTGACCCCCTCTGACCTTGTACGACGCCACAAAAATGAAAGGCGCACTCACCGGTCCCTCCAACCTGAAGGTTGAATCCGAGACGCGGAACTTGGACAGAGCTGGCTGCATATTTCGCGAGTAGCAGCGGTCCTCCAGGGGTACCCAGCGAGTGGTGGCTCGCTACTTCTCGTGGCACTAGTCATTGGGAAAAGCGGGGTGGGAGGTGTTATGAACACACAGAAAAGCCGGCCAGCCACGGCCGGGACACTGAGACGCCTGGCGGCGGTGGTGACGATGGTGGGCTGCGTTGTCGGCCCTGCGATGGTGGCACAAGCACACAATCCCGAAGTATCCGCGGAGATTGTGTGCGTGGACAATCAGGCTGTGATCCGTTGGACGACTTGGTCCTGGGACCAGGCATCGGCCAATCCCGATATTCGAATATTTGTTGATGGGCAGCTGGTTGCTCAGGGAGCCTTTACGGTCCAGAACTCTTTTGAGCTTTCCGGGGAGACGGCCTGGCCCGATTCCGAGGAATTGACGGTTGTGCTCCGGGCGGAGGCCTTTGCCGATTTCGAGACCGGTGCCGGTCTAGGGGAGTTTCGTGAAGTGACTTTGGCCCTGTCGACTGCATTCTTAGAGGAGTGCGCAGGAATTACCTCGACGACCTCGTCGTCGACCACGTCGACTTCGACGACTACTGCATCCACGACGACCACAACCCAGGCGCAAAGTTCAACGACGATACCCACGCCGACATCTTCGGCGACGACGGTTGATGTCGGGGCCGCGGGTGAGGTGACGACAACTCCGTCAACGACCGGGCCCAGCGTGGCAGCCGAGGCTGGGGTCGTGACAGAAACAACGGTCGCTGCGGTCGAAGTTGCGGGGATTCAGGTATCGGCACCGGCAGCCGCTGTGGCTGCTCAGCGGGCCCTGCCTTTCACCGGAGTCGATGCAGGAAGTGCTGCGTGGTTGGCTTTGGCGCTCGGGGCGGCAGGGGTCACGTTGCTAACGGCTTTCAGGCCGAAAGATGATGTCAAAACTGGTCGGAGTTGGGATTAGCACTCGGGCTCCGTGGTATTCCTCACTCCAACCCGCTAGGTCAGAAGCTCGAACCCAGTGCGCACGGCTTCCACCAGGTCGCTGATAGCGCGGGTCGATACGCGTCCGCCTGAATCCGCGTCGGGCAGTCCGGCGTGGGTCTCGTCGTGAAACGGTGCGAGCTGTTCGAAGAGAGATACCGAGTTGGCCATAGGGCAGCCGGAGCGGCGCATCCGCCAATGCCGACACTGCCTCCATAACCTTGGCGCATGCAACGACGCAGGACGTGACGAGATGGTGAACCTCGACGACGTCCGCTCCGTGGCCTCACGGCTCCCGCGGTCGGTGGAGGTGTTGGTGCGGGGCCGGGTCAAGTTCCGGGTGGGCCGGCTCGTATACCTCGCAGCCGCCCGCGATGAGACCCTCCTTGGCTTTGGATTTCCCAAACAGGAACGGGAGGGTCTGGTTGCCTCCGATCCGGACAAGTTCCTGATGCCAAAACCGGCCGACATGCGATACCACTGGGCGGTGGTGCGACTGGCGGCGATCGACTATCCGGAGATGGCAGAACTGGTGGTGGATGCCTGGCGCTTGGTTGTTCCCAAGTTCCTCGCCGAGGGCACTCCGGAAGTGGACGAGATCTTTCGGGAACCCCGCTATACGGGCGGATAAAAGAGGAGGAGGCGATGACGTATCCCCAAGCCCTGTACACGAAAGAGACCGGCGAGGTGAGCGCTCGCCTTCGTCGCTTTGCGAGCGAGCCGGAACTCGTTCGGACCAGCGGGACCAGGGTCCACTATCTCGCCACCGGAGCCGACACGGACGGGTTATTCGGTCTCTATCGATGGTCGATGGGCCCCACTCCCGGAGGGGCCGAGCCCCATTTTCATCGAACTCTGTCTGAGTCCTTCTACGTCCTCGACGGCACCGTCAGGATCTTCGACGGCAGCAATTGGATGGACGCCGAGGCGGGGGACTTTGTCCACGTGCCGGCTGGAGGCATTCACGGTTTCAGCAACGAGTCCGGTGCTCCAGCGTCGATGCTGATCCACTTTGCGCCTGGCGCTCCCCGCGAGGCCTACTTCGAGGGCCTGAACCATCTGGGCTCGCTCTCCAAGGAAGAGCAGACAGCTTTTTTCCTGGCCCACGACAACATCTATCTCTGATTCGGCTTCCGTGCGCTAAGTGCCATCGATACGAAGACTTGCGTCGGCCGCTTTGACTCCGGCGGAAATCGAAAAACTGCGATCCCTTCTCTGGCGGGCGTTTGGAGGTGACTCGGTAGATGGCTTCGACGAGGACGACTGGACGCATGCCCTCGGCGGCTGGCACGTTCTCGCCGAGGACGGGGATCAGCTGCTGGCCCACGCTTCGGTGGTGAGGAGGAGTCTCGAAGTCGACGGTGAGCCCTGGGACGCCGGCTATGTCGAAGCGGTGGCGACCGATCCCCTGCTCCGGGGCCGGGGGTTTGGCACCCAGGTGATGATCGATATCGCTGAGATCATCTCGGAGAATCATCGGCTTGGTGCCCTCGGGACCGGTTCGTTTCACTTCTACGAGCGTCTCGGCTGGCAACGCTGGCGCGGTCCGTCGGGCGTTCGCACTCCCGCGGGCGTCGAGCGCACGTCGGACGACGACGGTTTCATAATGGTCCTTCTCACCGAAGCGTCGATGCACCTCGATCTCGGCGGCTTGATCACCTGCGATTGGCGATCAGGCGACGTCTGGTAGGCACTCGTTTAGATCTCAATTGACAGCGGGTACCTGCACAGCATCGACTCTGGAGAGGAGAAGCAATGCAATGCGCACATGAGGGTTGCACCTGTCAGGTGAGCGGATCAGGCGACTACTGCAGCGACCATTGCCGTCAGCACGAAGATCACACCGCCGAGATGGCGTGTCAATGCGGTCATCCGGAATGCGCCGGCACCCGGCAGATGATGTAGCGGGCGTCGTTTCGTTTCTCCGGCCTGCGGGTACTACCGACTCTCGACGGGATAACACCCATCAGAAGGAGAAACATATGAGCACCACCGGGTGGATCATCTTGATCCTTGTCATACTTCTGTTATTCGGTGGCTTCGGCTTCGCTCGGCGAAGTCGCTGACCAACAACGTCTCGCGGCCCAGCCTCATCGCTGGGTCGCGAACTCGAAGTGCATCGGGTCGGGAACGAGCCAATCCCCACCCCATGTGAGTCCAAAGCGCTCCATCGTTTTGATCAACCGCAGATCTTGATTGCCCGACGAACCTACGGGGTTGGAACCAGCATTGAGGTCAACTGCTGCGCCCCACGCATGCCGCGACAGGCCCGACGAGACTCCAACCGTCGGGCTAATGAAACGTGGGAACCAGCAGCCGGCGAAGCCGGCGGGTTCCACCAGGTGGGCCAAACCTCGATCGATTAGCGAGGCCATCGCGCCGGTCAGCATCTCGACCAGCCGGCGATGACATCGGACCTCCCCGAGGAGCGGCACCCGCTCAGTGACGATGTTCTTTGCGATGAACGTTTGATCCTGATCGAAGGTCGTGCCTCCGACGTCGGTGTACGAGAACTCACCGAGAGCCTCTTTGATGAAGACCTGGGGCAGGACGGCGTCCCCGTGTCGGAGCCAGGGGGTCTCTCCCTCTGTCCGAATCCGCAAAGGGGCCGGGCCTTGGTAGAGACCGCGGACCAGGTTTTCTAAGTCCTGGCGGGCCATATGCGAGCGGATCAGCGCATATCGGTCGGTGGAAACCGGCGAGAGGGGATCCTCGATGGCGAAAACCACCTCTGCTGCCCCGATCAGTTCATCACTGACGAAGGCGGCGACGGCGAAGTCGATCCCATCCAGATGCAATGTTGATCCCAGCGCGGCATCCCGCAATCGAGCCGAAGTCTCGCCCAACGCCACAGTGCCGGGATCGAGCCGACCGAGTTCGGCCGATCGGTCGTAGAAGGCGTGCGCTTTCGGATCTAAGGCCAAAGCGTCAAGGGGGATGAGCCTGCCACCGCTCGACAGTTCAACGGCGTCAGCTTTGACGATCGAAATCTCTTCGAAGTTGGCAGCGAGACCGTCGACCAACGCCCTCGGAAGGCCTCCCGTGGCCCACACGAGGAAAACGCCAGACCCAGATGAGGTGGCGGCAGTGGTTGGCACAGTCTTCGTTTCAATACGCGCAAGAGTGCTGGTCGGAATGCTGGCCGCTCTGGTGGGATTCGGCGAGGTCACGGATGCGCTGACCGGTGGCCCCGACGACGTCAATGCCACTGGCAACGTGTATCCAATGAGAATTCCAGCCACGATGGCTGCGAGCGACCAGCGACTCCTCACCGCGGTTTCATCGACTCGGCAATTTCGATCAGCGTCGCGAGCGAAACCGACAAACTGCGCATTCGCACGACGGCTCCGCCTTCGATCCATTCCAGGGTGCCAGTTCCGGCGTCATAGCGACCGGTGGCGCTTCGGACGGGCACCTCGGAGAAGTCTGGCCCCGTGGGACTATCGAGACGTTCGCCGGGTTCGCTGTCGATAAGCACATTCTGATTCCCCGATCCCACCAAAAGCATGACCCGCCTTTCGCCGTCGACCAGGCCCGCCAAGGACCATCCCGAAACATCGGGCACCAGCGTCCCCGGGGGAAGCTCGTGGGCCGCTACGACCGCCGACTCTTTCCAATCGGCCGGCACCTTTTGGCCGCGATTCTCGAGCGATGCTGCCACCGCGACCAGCGTCTCCACTGGAGCCGATCCGGAGACGACCACGTCCGCTTGCTCGGAGTGGACCGCCAGGCGGTTCCGGTCTGCGCTCAGATAGCCGATCCCGCCCCCGGGCAGGGAAAGCGGCTCCACGAATGGCGAGGGCAGTCCGAAGAGGTGAGGATCACGCCATTCTCGAGTCGACTCGATCATCAACCAGGCTCGGCCGTCGCTCCAGGACCGGGCCCAGACGATGCCTCCATCGGGTAGGAGCCACTTTCCCTCTCGATGGTCGGCAAAGTCCGGCGGCAGGAAGGGCGTCGGGATGGGCGTCTCCTCCTCACCGAAACCGCCCGATAGCAAGTTCGGCCCGAATTCGATTTCGATCTCCGATCCGCCCAGATCAAGCGACTCAATCTCGACCACGAAATAGGGATCGCGGTTCCCGTCCTGATAGCCGTGCCGACCCGCCCAAAGCTGACGCTCAGGGGAAAGGGCAGCGAAGACTTCAAGCCGGATGGGGACGAGGGTCTGGCGGTCGAGCCAGATCAAGGCCCGATCGGTTGGATGCAGCTCTCGCCATCCGCCATACTCGGTGATGGCGGTCAAGATGTCGGAGCCGGAAACCGTCGTCTCGACTTGGACGACCGACCGGCCATCCATTTCGGTTCGACCGAGAACCCTAAGCCCTGACCACCAGGTCAAGCTGCGTGAGGGCCCGATGATTTCGAGTGGGGTGAGAACGGTCTCATCAAATGGCTTCAGGCCGGCGATGGCCCGCACCATCGGCTCGGGCTGACACCCCGGCAAGGCGGTGACTGGACACGAAAGGGTCGAGCGGACAAAGAAATCTCCGTCAACGAAGCGCAACTCGAGGTCGTTGCCTTGCCATCGTGGATCCGGATACTGAGTCTCGTCGATCAGGTCGATGGCCAGAGACTCGGGCGCCGAATACGTCAGCCCGCCGCGGTACTGACGCTCGGCCACGGCGGGGTGCCAGCCACGCTCGACCACCCCCAGGTTGGCCGTGAGTCCGCCGAGGGCAGGGCTAGCCAGGTCGTAAAGGCCCCGCAGTTCGTGCGCCTGCAAGGAGGCAACCCGGCCGAATCCGGACATCAGAGCACCGGCTATGAGACCGGCCAGGAGTGCGGCCGCCACCGGCTGCCAG
>DATFBM010000033.1:0-127208 GCA_035253825.1 Acidimicrobiia bacterium
GGCTCGTTGCTCTTCTACAACGAACCAGCCGAACACCTCCTGGGCGTGTCCTTTGACGACGCCGGACCCATTGCGGCCGATCAGCTGGGGGGCCTTTTCGAGGCCACCGACCTGGACGGCAATCCCTTGCACGACAGCGAGATCCCGGTCGTGGCCGCCTTCCAGAAGCGCCGGCCCTACCACCGCCGACTGAGGTTCCGAGGGCTCGATGGAGCCTGGCACGAGGTCGAGGCGACGGCGATACCGGTGGAGGGCCATGGCAAACGCTTCGCCGGGGTTCTCGCCACCTTCTGGGAAGCCGCTCCGTGAAGATCACACTCTGGGGGACCAGGGGATCGATCGCCAGCGCCGGCGCCGAAACGGTGCGGTACGGCGGGGACACCTCCTCGATCGAGCTCCGGACGGTCAACGATCGGGTGGTGGTGCTCGATGCCGGTAGTGGAGTCCGTCGCCTGGGAAATACCCTGGCCGGGGCCAAGCGGGTCGACATTCTGCTCAGTCACCTCCACATGGACCACGTTCAGGGGCTCCCGTTCTTCCGGCCCTTGCTGGACCCCGGAGTCGAGGTCCATATTTGGGGACCGATGTCCTCGACTCGAAGCCTCGATGCCCGCCTGGCTCGTTACTTGTCCCCTCCCCTCTTTCCCATCCGGGTGCGGGACCTCCCCAACGCCGTCTTCCACGATGTCCCCTTAAACACCTTCGAAATCGACAGTCTCCAGATCACCGCCGACCTCATCACCCACCCGGGTACCACCCTCGGATTTCGAATCGAGGAGGGGACTTCGTCGCTTGCTTACATGCCCGACCACGAGCCGGCGTTGGGCTGCGACATGTTTCCCAAAGAGCCCCGCTGGACATCGGGCTTCGCGCTGGCTGAGGGCGTGGACCTTTTGATCCATGATGCCCAATACACAGATGCGGAATACGCGGGGCGAGTTGGCTGGGGACACACATCGTTCTCGCAGTTAGAGAAGTTCGCGTCGATCACCGGCGTCGCCGAATTGGTGACCTTTCACCACGATCCAGCTCACACTGACGACTTCCTCGACGAAGCCCACGGGTCCATTACCACCAACGCCGACGGGTTCAAGGTCTCGGCAGGCGTACCCGGCTTTCAGAGAGAGGTTTGATCCGGCTTGTCCATCCTCTCTTCCAGGATGGACACGTTCAAAGCGGCTGTGACAGGTATCGCCCGCGTCCGCAAATCGGCAATCACTTCGCCGACGCACACCACAAACACTGCCAGTGTGAACCACTGCGGTCGGAGCTCCGGAAACAGCCCAATCGCGAACAGGACCGGGATTCCTGCCAGCCGGTTGATGCCGATTGTCGAGCCTGGACGTTGACCCTCGCCCGCTATCGCTGCCAGTTGAATCAATGCCATCGAGGCGAACGCCACGGCTAGGGCACCTAGTAAAAGCCAACGGCCGGCGGCGGGTATCGGCTCATCTCCCGAATTGGCGACGGCAATCTCGAGAGCGACGCCGAGGGCGGCCAGCGCTGCCGCCAGCAGGGCATGGGTGTAGATCCATGCCGTCGGCCGCCAGGTGCGGGTGACAGACGCGGAACGGCGCACGACGGCGCCGGAGGCATTGTCGAAATACATCCACCAAACCGCGGTGGCGATCCCCACCCCCATGATGGCGGTGGCGGCATGGGAGAAGGACCAGGCGGCGTGAGCCAGCCCGGCCACGAGGGCGGCGATCGCCTCGCCCAGCACGAGGATGGTGAAGAGACCGAATCGCTCGGGGAGGTGTGAGACGTCGAGGGGGACGCGTGCTTGCTCCCGGCGCATGACCCAGGGCGTGGCGAGGTCAAGACAAATGGCCACCACCCAGGCCGTGACCCGGGCCGGTTCCGGTACAAGGGCCGAGGCAGTCCACACCACCGCCGCCAGGCTGAAACCGACGAGATAACCCTTCACCAGTCCCCGGGTCTCCTCCACGTAGCGGTAGGCGCGCCAATACATGACGACCAGGACCCACCTGGCAGCCGCGTAACCCCAGGCGAAAGCGGCGGTTGACTCGGTCGCCCCCGCGAGAGCGGCGGCGATCACAACGATCGCCACCATCTGCAGCGCCGCCAACAGCCGATATACGAGATCGTCGGTGTCGTATCTGTCGGCGTAATAGGTATGGCTCGCCCACAGCCACCAGAGCAGGCCGAAATAGCCCAAGTAGGAGGCGACTCCCGAGAGGTCGCTATGGAGTCGATCGGCCAGGACCGCGACGGCGACGACGAAGGCCAGGTCGTAGAAAAGTTCGAGCCAGGTGGCTCGTCGCTCCTCGTGCTCCATTGTCCGAAGTCGGGGAGGGGTGATGCGGACAATGCTCATTTGCCGGGCGAACCTAATCCATTTCGCTGCTGAACCCGCGTTCTAGAGCATTAGGTTTGGGTGGTGGCTACCTCCCGACCCGTGATCCTCGCCGTCGATGACGAGCCGGAAGTTCTCAATTCGGTCGCTCGCGACCTTCGGCGCCACTACGCACGGGATTATCAGATCCTCCCGGTAGTGGGAGGCGCCGAGGCCATCGAGGCGATCGAAGGCCTTTCGCTTAAGGACAACCCCCTCGCCCTCATTGTCGCCGACCAAAGGATGCCGGGGGTAACCGGAATCGACGTTCTCAAGGCATCCCTTCAGGCTTTTCCCTTGGCCAAGCGAACCTTGCTCACTGCCTACGCCGATACCGAAGTGGCGATCAGTGCCATCAACGAGGTCGGCCTCGACCGATACATCCTTAAACCCTGGGATCCGCCCGAAAGCCTCCTCTATCCCATCCTCGACGACCTCCTCGATGACTGGCAAGCCGACTATCGCCCCACCTTCGAGGCGGTCCGGGTGATCGGCCAGGAATGGTCGCGCCCCGCCCACGAACTCAAGGCATTTCTGGCGATGAACCAGATCCCCTATCGCTACCTGGTTCCGGCCCGCGATGAGGAAGCCGACCGCCTCATGGAGAGCCTCAAAGGACGCATCGAAGACCTGCCCATTGTCATCCCCATCGACGGAGAACCGCTTTTCAACCCCGATGTGCGAACCCTGGCCGAGCGCCTCGGTCTCCCCATCCATGCCAAGGCCGCCGCCTATGACGTCGCCATCGTCGGAGCCGGTCCGGCTGGCCTCGCCGCCGCCGTCTACGGCGCTTCAGAGGGGCTGCGAACCATCTTGATCGAGTCCGCCGCCCCTGGGGGGCAGGCTGGCCAGTCATCTCTGATCGAGAACTATCTCGGGTTTCCTCGAGGGATCAGCGGCGCCGACCTCGCTCGGCGCGCCTATGCGCAAGCCTCCCGGTTTGGAGCAGAGGTCTTGCTGCCGGCCTCGGTGACCCGGATCGAGCGCAAGGACCCCTTTCGAATCATCCATCTCGCCGATGGAACCGAGATCACGGCCAAGGCCGTGATCGCCACCAGCGGAGTCTCCTACCGTCGGCTCCCGGCCAAGGGCCTCGAAGAGTTGACCGGAGCAGGCGTCTACTACGGAACCTCTCGGATCGAGGCGCAGGCCCACGCCAACCAACCCATGTATGTCGTAGGCGGCGGCAACTCGGCGGGCCAAGCCGCAATGTTCCTCACCAGGTTCACCGACTCGGTGACCATCGTCATTAGGAGCGAGGATCTCACCCAGACCATGTCCTCGTACCTGATCGACAACATCGAGGCAACCAAGGAAGTGACGGTTCTACCTCATACCCAGGTAATCGCAGCAAGTGGCGAGGGCCACCTGGAGCATCTCACCTTGCGCAACGTCATCACCGGCGACGAGACGACCGTTGAAGCCGGCGCCATGTTCATCTTCATTGGCCAACGGGCCCAAACCGAGTGGCTGGCCGACCTGGTGAAGCTCGATGACAAGGGTTTTGTGCTCTCGGGGGCAGACCTGGGGCCTATCGTGGGCTGGAACGTCGAACGCCAGCCTCTCCCCCTGGAAACTTCGGTTCCGGGTGTCTTTGTCGCCGGCGACGTCAGACACGGGTCGATTAGGAGAGTGGCAGGGGCCGCGGGCGAGGGGGCGACCGCGATTCGCTTCGTGCATCAGCACTTGGCCTCGCTATGAGGACCACGGCCGAAATCCTGCGGGGACTCCCCTACTTCTCCGACCTCCCCGAAGAGCTCCTCTCGACCGTTTGCGATCAGTCCAAGCAAATCGACGTCGAGGCGGGGAAAGTAATCATCGAGGAAGACAGCACTTCCGAAGAGATGTACGTTCTGGTGGAGGGAGAGCTGGTCGTTACCAAGCTCCAGGACTCCCGCCATGTCGAACTGGCCAGGATCGGTCCCGGCGAGGTGGTCGGCGAGCTGGCTCTTCTCGACAAGAGGCCCCGAATTGCCTCGGTCTCGGCCAGCATCCCTTCGCGTCTGGTCAGGATTCCGGCCGAAGCTTTCGAAACCTTGTTGGAGGACTCGCGGGTAGTTCGGCGGATGGTCGGGACCGTGACCTCGCGTCTTCGCAGCACCGAGGAGGTCCTCCGACACGAGGAGCGGATGGCGGCTCTAGGTCGGATGGCCGCCCAGCTCATGCACGAGCTCAACAATCCCGCCGCCGCAGTGGGACGGGCGAGCCAGGAGCTAGCCCGACTATATGAGGAGCTCACCAAAGCGGTTGAGGACCTCCTCCCCGGGCTCAGTGACAAGGCTTTGGCGGTACCCGCCACGCCGGCTTCCATGACCAACCTCGAACGCCTCGAGGCCGAAAGTTCGGTGGAAGAGTGGCTGACGGAGCACGACGTAGAAGAACCATGGGAGCTCGCCGCCCCGCTCGTGGCGGCGGGTTGGAATCCCGGGTTGCTCGACGGTTTGATCGCTGAGATCGAACCGGAGCTGGCGCCTCGTTGGGTTCGGTTGACGGCGTTGCGGGCAAACGCGGGGGATCTCATTCGCGAGATCGGGATCGGGGCGAAACGCATCTCCGAATTGGTCAGAGTCGTCAAACACTATTCCTTCCTTGATCAGGCACCTGTCCAAGAGGTCCTCGTCACCGAGGGGATCGACGACACTTTGATCTTGCTGAGACACAAGCTCCGTGGCATCGAGGTCGTGCGCGACTACGAGGCCGACGTGGCAAAGGTGGAAGCGTCCGGCCGAGACCTCAATCAGGTCTGGACCAACCTGATCGACAACGCCGCCGATGCCATGGACGGCGAGGGCAGCTTGAAGATCTCGGTCAGTAACCAAGACGGATCGGTAGTGATAGGAATCTCGGACACCGGCCCCGGAATTCCCCCCGAGATCATGAGTCGGTTATTCGACCCCTTCTTCACAACCAAGGAACCGGGCAAAGGCACCGGGCTCGGTTTGCACACGGTTCACACCATCCTCACCCGGGCCGGGGGCAAGATCTCAGTCGCCAGCGACGGTCCCGGAACCACCTTCACGGTCGCCCTTCCCGCGGTCGGTACGCAAACCTAATGCTATAGGCCGCGGTTTCCGCGGCCTATAGCATTAGGTTCCGGGGTGGAGCGATCAGGGGCGGCGGAACTCGCCTTCGACCCGGGCCACGTGTACATCCCCCGGCATCGTCTCGAGGACGCCATCGGCGACGCTGCCGAGCAGGATCATCCGGGTGGCGCCTGCCCCCCGATTGGCGACCACCACGAGGTCGACTCCCCGCCGCCTGACCACTTCATCGATGGCCGTGGGAGGAGCGCCGTCCACCACCAGGGGCTTCACCCGGCCCGGCCAAGCGGCGACGAACTCTTCCATCCGCTCGGCAGCGAGCTTCAAGCGCATGGACCTCGCCGCCACCACTTCGACATCGAACAGGCCGGCTTCCGAAAGAGCCGGATCCCAGCGATCGGGCAAGGAGAACACTGCCGTCAGCTCCGCTTCCGGATACCACCTCAGGGCGGCCTCGACCGCGGTCTCGGAATGCTTCGAAAAGTCCACCGCCGCCATCACTTTTCGGTATGGCATCCGAGGTTGGCGACGCACCACCAGCACATCCCCCGTCGACATGATTGAGACCCGGCGAGCAATCGGTCCGCAGCGCTCGACGTCGACCGCGGAAGTGCCCACCACCACGAGCGATGCCTTCTTCGCCTCGCGCACCAGCTCCCAGCCGATGGACCCCCGCAGCGCCTGGTGGGTGACCGGAACCGAGGCCCGGTTCCGGACCCAGTTGGCCACGTCGACCAGGTTCTTCTGATAGCGCTCGAAGAGCAAGCGGCCAAGACCGTCATCGAGAAACGCCTCGCTCGATGACTCGTTGATGCTCACCAGGTGGAGGGGAAGGTCGTGAGCATCCGCCACCAGCCGGGCCCGCTCGGCAACCCGCCGACCGATCGGTGTCAAGTCGATCCCGGCGACGACCCGATCGTTCAAACGCTGTCCCTCCACGGGCCAGGGACTCTAGGAGCATCGATGGCGGCCCTGAGCCACCGCAAATACTCGGCGCGACCAATCGCTATCGCCCCCAAGGAAGCCAAGTGATCGGTTACCCACTGGACGTCGAGAAGGGCCGCCGGCTGGCCGGTCAGCACCTCAACGAGCGCCACCAGTGCCACCTTCGAAGCGTCGCGCTTTTGGCTGAACATCGACTCTCCCGCGAACAATCCCCCAATCCTCACCCCGTACAGACCTCCAACCAGGGCGCCGTCCTCATCCCAGGTTTCAACCGAGCCCACCCACCCCATCTCGCCGAGTCTGAGATATGCCGCGACGACCTCCGGCCCAATCCATGCCCGAGGACGTCGGGGGTCGGCGCAACCCGCTATGACCCCGGGCAGATCGTTGTCGAAGGTCACTCGATACCGCCGGCGCGATCTTCGGAGCGATTTCGAGACGACGAGCCCATTGAGAGGGATGACACCTCGTTCGACCGGTGACCACCAACCCAGCAAACCATCCTCGGTGTGCATCGGAAAAAGACCCCGCCGGTAGGCGGCCAAGAGTGTCCCCGGTTCCAGATCGGCACCGATCGCCACCAAGTCATCTGGACCGTAGGAGTCAGGCTCGGGAAATTCCCAGCGGGAGGGGGAAGGTTCGGTCGGCACCGGTCAGGTATACCCTCGCGATCAGCCGATGACGACCCACGAAGTCTCGAATCAGGCGCCACCCCTGGTCGATTACGACCTTGCCCATTCCGATCCACTTCTCCTCGGGGCGGTGAGCGATGGAGCCAGTTGGGCGGCACCGAAACTGATCGAGTTCGGGCGCCAACTGGCGAGAGCAGAGTCCTACCAGTGGGCAGCCGACGCCAACCGCTACCCGCCGCAGCTTCGCAGCCACGATCGCTATGGCAACCGCATCGATCAGGTCGACTTCCATCCCTCCTGGCATCACCTGATGGAACGAGCGGTGACTTGGGGACTTCACTCCCTCCCCTGGGAGACCACTACCCAGCCGGGAGGCCATCTCGCCCGCGCCGCCTTCACCTTTCTCGACAATCAAATCGAGGCCGGCCACCTTTGTCCGATTTCGATGACCTACGCCGTCATCCCGGCTTTGGCCCACAATCCCGACCTCGCCGCAACCTGGGGGCCACAGATCCTGAGCCGTTTCTACGACCCCGCCTTCGCCCCGATGGAAAAGAAGGCAGGCGTTCTCCTGGGAATGGGAATGACGGAGAAACAGGGTGGGTCCGACGTCCGCGCCAGCACCAGCCGGGCCGAGCCGTCGGTCGACGGATATCGAATCTTCGGTCACAAATGGTTCACATCGGCTCCGATGAACGACGCCTTTCTGATCCTCGCTCAGGCGCCAGGCGGGTTGAGTTGCTTTCTACTCCCCCGTCACATTCCCGACGGGAGCGTCAACGAGATCCGGATCATGCGTCTCAAGGACAAGCTCGGCAATAGATCTAACGCTTCAGCCGAGCTCGAGTTCGAAGCTGCTTTCGCCCAATTGGTCGGTGAAGAGGGGCGCGGCGTGGCCACGATTATCGAAATGGTCAATGGCACTCGCCTTGACTGCATCATTGGTTCGGCGGCCCTGATGCGACAAGCGGTGAGCCAAGCCATCCACCATTGCCGCCATCGACGAGCCTTCGGCACGGCTCTGATTGACAAGCCGGCCATGGTCAACGTGCTCGCCGACCTCGAGATCGAGACCGAAGCGGCGGTCTTGCTAATGGCCCGGGTGGCGCGAGCTTTTGATCGAAGCGACGACCCCCGCGAGCAGTCTCTCCGCAGACTGATCACTCCAATCGCCAAATTCCTTGTCACCAAGCGTTGTACCGAGGTGGTCCATGAGGCCCTCGAATGTCTGGGCGGGAACGGTTATGTGGAGGAGTCGGTGATGCCCAGATTGCTGCGGGAGTCACCACTCAACGCCATTTGGGAGGGCTCGGGCAATGTCATCGCCCTCGACGTACTGCGAGCGGTCAGGACCAACCCGGATTCGGTGCGGGTGCTGGAAGAAGAGGTACTGGGGCTCGATTCTCGAATCGACGCCGCCGCCCACTCGGCCTTGGCCCTCCTCTCCAATCTCTCCGATCCCGAAGGTCAGGCTCGACTGATCACTGAGAGGCTGGGCGCGATCGTCCAGGCCTCACTCATGTCAAGGGCCGCCGAGGCCGCGGCAACGGAGGCGTTCATCGGGACGCGACTGGAAGGCAACGGAGGACGCCTGTACGGGACGCTCCCCCGAACGAAGGGCCTGTCGGCGATCATCGAGCGAGCCATCCCTGCGTGAACCTGTCGGTGGTGGTCATTGGCGGCGGAATCGCCGGGGCTTCGGCTGCCTACGAACTGGTCGCGGCCGGCTGCACCGTCACCCTCCTCGAAGCCGAGCCTGTTCTTGCCTCTCACTCCACCGGAAGATCGGCCGCACTGTATTTTGAGAACTACGGTGCGCTGCCCAACCGGGCACTGACCAGAGCCAGCCGTTCTTTCTTCGATTCTCCACCCGAAGGCCTCGTCGATCACGACCTATTGGTGAAACGAGGGGCGATGTGGATCGGCACCCCTGACCAAGAGCAAAGCCTCCGGGCTCACCTGGCCGAGTCTGAAGCCGGCAGCCACCCGGGTCGGTGGGTTGGTCCATCTCAAGCTCGAGCTTTGGTACCCGTCCTCCGTCTCGACTATCTGGGAGGGGCAGTCATCGAGCCCGAGGCGCTTGACCTCGACGTCGCCGGCCTCCATCAGGCGTTCGTCAGGGGGTTCCGTCGTGGTGGCGGAAGAGTCCGCGTCTCCGCTCCTGTGCGGTGGCTGCAACGTTCCGCTTCGCAATGGATCGTCGCCGCCGGAGACGAGGAGATCCGATGCGATGTGGTCGTCAACGCCGCCGGTGCCTGGGGCGATGAAATCGGATCGATGGCAGGAGCGAGGCCCGTTGGGCTCATGCCGATGCGGCGAACCGCTTTCACAGTTCCTGGCAATGACGCCTACCGCCACTGGCCACTGGTGGCCGACGCCGACAACCAGTTCTACTTCCGGCCCGACGGCACCCAGCTGCTGTGCTCGCTGGCGGAAGAACGCGTTTCTCCACCGGAGGACGCCCGTCCCGACGAGGTCGATATCGCCCTGGCGATCGACAGGATCAACGAGGCAACGACCCTAGGAATCCGCACTGTTCGTGCCTCATGGACCGGACTGCGCACATTCGTGGCCGACCGGGCGATGGTGATCGGCTTCGATCCGCTAGTCGACGGCTTTTTCTGGCTGGTCGGTCAAGGTGGGACCGGGATCCAGACGGCTCCCGCGGCCGCATTTCTGGCAGCGGGCCTGATCACCACCGGGTCTCTCCCATCGGCGTTGGAGGAGTATGACGTCGATGTCGACGGGCTCAGCCCACGTCGGTTGGCAGACCGCCAAACCTCTTGATCAACTGCGCCACGCGGTCAAGAGGGAGGGCATGAGCAATCCGGCCCTGCTGCCCGGTCATGGTCTCGGCTGCACATAGGGCGTTGAGAATCGATTCTTCGGTGGCGGAGATGACAGCGGCGAACAAGCTGTCGAGATGATCTGGAGGTAACGCCTTTAGTTCATAAGTGCCGCGGTGGGCCTGAGGATGATGGTTGGCGGTCGAAAAGGCGATGAAGATGTCGCCCGACCCGTTGTGGCCGACCCCGCCCACTCTCGCCAGTCCGATCGCCGCCCGCCGAGCAACCCGACGGCACTGATCTGAGGTCAGCGGGGCGTCGGTGGCGATCACGATGATGATTGAGCCGTCGCTGCGCTTCTTCTCCCAGGGCGCCGGCACCTCGGAATAAGTGATGTGCTTTCCGACCGGGACCCCTTGAATTTGCAGGTCGGCTCGAGCGCCATAGTTCGCCTGTACCAAGACTCCGACCGCGTAAGAGTGCATGGCAGTGTCCACCACCCGCGACGAGGTCCCGATCCCGCCTTTGAATTCATGGCAGATCATGCCCGTCCCGCCGCCGACGTTGCCTTCCTCCACCTGGCCCGGGGCCGCATTCTCAAGGGCTTGGCGAGCGTGCTCCTCGGTAAGAGCAAAAGCGTCGATATCGGAGAGCCACCCGTCGTACGTCTCGGTGACGACTGGCAGCATGAACCCGTCGAGGACCCCTCTTTCGACCGCGGCCTTGATCATCGTGTCACGAACCAGTCCCACTTGGTGGGTATTGGTGATCCCGATCGGCGAACCCAAGAGCCCCGACTCCTCGATCCAGGGGATCCCGGTCATCTCGCCATTGCCGTTGAAGTTGAACCAACCACAAGCCGCATAGTCGGTCCAGATGTCCTCACGAGGAAAGATCACCGTCACCCCGGTCCGCACCGTTCGGGGTTGATCGACTACCAGCGTACTTTGGCCGACCAGGACTCCGGGGACGTCGGTGATCGCGTTATCACGTCCGGGGGGTTGGCGGCCAAGGACGACTCCAAGACCCCGAATGCCACGCACTCAATCCTCGTCGTTCCAGGCGGGATCGGTCTCCCACTCCCGATTGCGCTGCTCGACCTTCTCCAAGGCGGCCGCCGCCTCCTCTTCGGTGGGATAGGGACCGAGCCTTACCTCGGCCCGGCAACCGAGCTCGGGCTCGACCTCCTTGTGATCGAGGCAGTAGTACCACTCCTCTTGGAAGGGATCGTCTTCGACATCAACCACAGCTCGGGAGCCTAAAGCAAACCCAGGGTTGGCAGGGCGCCTCTCCTATCTGCCGACAGAACGCGGGATAATTGCGAAGAAAGGAGGCGATGAGATGGGCCAGGGCAGGGATCGAGAGATCATCGTTACCAATCATGGCGGGGGGCGCGGTGTTGGCATGATCGTCGCCGCCGCCATCTTGGTGCTCGGGATCATCTTTGCGATCTGGTACTTCAACAATTCCGGTGCGTCTGGTGCCATACCCGAAGACATCGACGTCAATATCAATACCGAGGATCCGGGAACGGAGACGACGATCGCGGTGAACTAGCCGGGCTGGGACTCGTCCACCTGGAAGGGGCACTGCACCCCGGTCTCGGGTCCGAACTGGGCGTATTGACCGTAGAAGGTCTCGATGGCGGCGATATCCACCGCGTCCATGGTCATGAGCTTGGTCCAGGCCGTGACGGCAACCTTCTGAGCCATCCCTTCCCGAGGGGCAACGATCACGTGGGTGCCGGCGTCGCGGGCGAAGTCCTCCAACTGCTGGCGCTCGTCGTCGGTCGTTCCAGGGCCGTATTGGATGACGATCACTCCATGCTCGAGGTCGTGGACCTGGGTCACATCCGGCACCGGCTGCCGATAGATGCCACAGGGTGCCGGGGAGGCAGCATGAGGTCCGCTGGTCGGGGGATCGGAGTTGTAGTCGGGAAGCGGGGCGGTGGCATCGATGTGTTGCTGCCCCTGGCTGGGAAATGTCTGCACATTCGCCAGTGCCGCGGGCTCGGGCCGGGTGGCGAAGAAGACCACTGCTGCAACCAGGATCGCGGCGACGATTGCCCCCGTGAGAAGCCGACGATTGCGAAGACGACGCGCCTCCGCCTCTCGCCGAGCTTCTGCCTCGGCGGCGACACGATCTACTGTTCTGCGGGCTCCTGTACGCGACATTCGGAGCAGAAAGGTATCAGGCCGCGGATTGTTTGCGGTCGAGGTTGCCGACCCCCCGGCGTTGCATATCGCCCCAAGCCTGCGTCGACTTGCCGCCAATCATGGCCCGGATACGCCACCACACGGTCTGTTGGCGGAGACCAAGGTTTTCGACGAACACCATGGTGAGA
The DNA here is from genome assembly GCA_035253825.1 of Acidimicrobiia bacterium. GTDB lineage: Bacteria > Actinomycetota > Acidimicrobiia > Spongiisociales > ZC4RG35 > JACCTH01. The sequence goes on from DATFBM010000033.1 coordinate 12,105, forward strand.
AGCTTCAGCGCCTCCAAGGGCTCGTTGAAGTATCCGTAGCGTTCGTCGAGCATGAGGGCAGCGAGCGAAGTCAGTGCGCCTGCCAACAAAGCCACCAGCAGCAAGAGCAGCGCAGAGATAGGGTCGATCCCCCCGAGGATCAGTCCCAATGGGACGATTATGTAACCCGCCGCCTCGATGATCGGCGCCAGGTATTCGAAGAGGACCATGGCAGGCCAGCCAATCATTCCGATGCTGCCATGACGAGGATTGAAGAAGGAACTGCGAAAGTCACGGATCGCGGTCATCAATCCCCGATGCCAACGTATCCGCTGGCGGCGGAGAACCGCCCGAGTCGAGGGCACCTCGGTCCATACCACAGCCGAGGGCGCATAGACCATCCGATAGGGCCGACCCAGTTTGCGGTAATGGCGATGGATTCGCATGGTCAAGTCCATGTCTTCGCCCATGTGGCCCGAGGTCAGCCCCCCCACCTCCACCACTGCTTGGCGGAGAAAGATTCCAAAAGCGCCCGAGATCAACGGAAGGGCGTTCATCGCCGACCAGGCGGGTCGGGCAGATATGAATGAGCGGACATACTCGAGCACCTGCCAGCGCTCGATCCAGGTCCTCGGCACTTTTGCCTCGACGATGTGCCCGTACTTGACGACACATCCGTTGAGGGGCCGGACGTTTCCGCCCACCGCTACCGTCCGATGGCGATCTTCAGCGACGTGTCTCATTGCTTTGACCAAAGCGGTGCCATCGATCAAAACATCGGCATCGGTGATCATCACGTACGGATAGCGGGCAACATTGATTCCGGCGTTGATGGCATCGGCCCGCCCGCCGTTGACCTTGTCAACAACGGTGATCGAAATCGGTCGCCTGGTGTGATAGACCTGTCGAACCAGAGATGTGCGCAGGTTGGCTCGGAAGGGAAGCGGTACTGGCTCGAGCTTGAAGCTGGCGATCAGCTTTTGCAGGGTGCCGTCCCTACTGCCGTCATTGACGATGACCACCTCGACTCGGGGGTAGCTGATCATGGCGATCGATCGCACCGACTCAACGATTCCCGCCTCCTCGTTGTAGGCCGGAACGATGACGGAGACGGGGGGGCTGATGTCGCTGGCGAGCATGTCGTCGAGACGCCCGAAGCGTTCCAGCATCCGTTCCTTGTAGAGCGCGGTGGCGGCGATCGCGGCCAACGTCAACATGTAGAGCTGGAGAACAACGAAATAGCAGAGAACGACGGTGCCCACCACTCCGAGGATCCTGCTCATTCGCTCCCCTCCCGGGATCCGACTGCCAAAGCCGTGTCGGTGCCGGCGGGCAGCAACCTGAGCTCGGCCAATTGGTTGCGAGCCGCGTCGGCTGCGAACCGATCCTCGGATGAAAGGGCTTTCTGCAATTGAGCCACACCGCCGGGCAACTCGCCCAGAGACTCAGCGGCGTTTTGACGAACCCACCATTGCGGGTCAGATAGCAGTTCGGATATCGCCGGCGCCACAGAGCCGTCCGCCAGCGACGCCAGGGCTCGCACCGCGCGAGCTCGGACCTCCCAGGAATCGTCGCCCAGAGCCTTGAGCAGTGCTCCTCGGGAGGTGTCGGAGGCGATACGTCCGAGGGCGGAGGCGGCGGCCACTCTCCATCCCAGGCGGTCGGTCTCAAGCATCTCAATCAGCGTTGTTTCGGCGGAGGTCTCCCCGAGGAGGCCGAGCACTCGCGCAGCCTGACCCACGGTTTCGACGTGGCTCTCGTCTCCGTGCCAGTGCTCGAGAATCCACTGGTTGATCGGCCGGACTGCTCGACGATCAAAGCTAGCGAGCGCATCGGCCAGACGCGCCGCCTCCCAGGGTCGAACCCGGGTGGCGAGATCGAGGATCAGCGGGATCGAGGCGACGTCGCCCAGCCGGGCGAGTCCATGAGCGGCGTGGGAGCGTACATAGTCGTTGCTATCGCCAAGCAGAAAACGCAGAAACGGCACTTGGTCAGGACCAGCCAGCTCGACCAGGGCCGCGATCGCCCGCAGCCGCACCGCGCGGGGCCATCGTCGGCGGGCCCGCCTCTGGAGGACGTCCACGATCCCCACCTCGGCGATCAGATGGTCGACGAACTCCCGCTCCTCCCCGCTCAGGAGGTGGCGGTATTCGATGACGGCATCCCCGAAAAGGGGATCCTCCGCCCACTGTCCGGGAGTATCAGTGGGGAGGAGTTTGCGGGAGATCATCTCTCCCAGGGCGGCGATGTAATGGGCGCTTCGAACCCCCCGCCCCTTGAGCATGATCCGATGGGCGAGTTTCACAGAGATCAGGGCCACCGAGGCCACGACGGTGGCCAGGGCGAGCACGGTCGTAACAAGGGAAAGGCCCATACCTTTGAATCGGCTCGGCGCGAGCCCGGCTGCAGCGGCTATTGAGGGCTATCGGTCCCGGAGCCGGCCGTTGATACGGGCTGTGAGCTCAGCCATGTTGACCGGCTTCCTGATGTAATCAGCGGCCCCCAGCTCAAAAGAGTGAACGACTGTGTCGTCGTCGTCGATGGCGGTGAGGACAAAAACCGGAAAGTCAAGCCCCTCTTCGCGCCAGGCGGCGATGATCTCGGTTCCCAGCATCCCGGGCATCAGCTGGTCCACGACCGCCAAGTCAAGGCCCGCCTCGGACCCGGTCCGCAGCGCCGCCATTCCGTCGGCTACCTCGATCACCTCGTGACCGGCCGCCCGAAGGTGCCGGGACAGAAGTACCCGGACCGGCGCTGCGTCGTCTGCCACCAGGATCCTGGCCACGAAGGAAGGGTACGCAAATGGGATGCTGAGCGCAGCAGATCGCTAGAAAGCTGGAACATGACACCCGTCGCATCGTCAACAGAGGCGGAGCATCCATTGCCCCTGTCGAAGCAGGAGCTGAGTCGGATCGACGCCTACTGGCGTGCCGCCAACTACCTATCGGTGGGACAGATCTACTTGCTCGACAATCCGCTGTTGAGCGAACCCCTTCGGGTCGAACACGTAAAGCCCCGCCTGCTGGGTCATTGGGGGACGACTCCCGGCCTGACCTTCACGTACGTGCACATGAACCGGTTGATCAAGGCCCGGGACCTGAACGCCATGTACATCATCGGCCCCGGCCACGGAGGTCCCGGCATAGTGGCGATGGCCTACCTCGAGGGGACCTATAGCGAGATCTTCCCTGACATCACTCCCGACGAGGATGGGATGAGGTTGCTTTTTCGGCAATTCTCCTTCCCTGGTGGAGTGCCCAGCCACGTTGCTCCTGAGACCCCGGGATCGATTCACGAAGGCGGTGAGCTCGGCTATGCCCTCGCCCACGCATTCGGGGCCGCGTTCGACAACCCCGATCTCGTTGTCTGCTGCATCGTGGGCGATGGCGAAGCGGAAACCGGTCCACTAGCCGCCAGCTGGCACTCGAACAAATTCCTCAACCCACGGACGGACGGAGCGGTTTTGCCGATTTTGCATCTGAACGGATACAAGATCGCCAATCCGACGTTGCTAGCCCGGATTCCCGAAGCGGAACTCGCCGCCCTCTTGACCGGCTGCGGCTACGCCCCACTCTTCGTGGCTGGAGACGACCCAGACGACGTCCATCAACAGATGGCCTCCGCCCTCGACAGATCTCTAGACGAGATCGCCACCATCCAGACGGCTGCCAGATCCGGCGGTGCGATTGAGCGGCCGACCTGGCCGATGATCGTTTTAAAAACGCCCAAGGGCTGGACGGGCCCTGTTCAGGTCGATGGCCTCCCCACGGAAGGCACGTCGCGTTCGCATCAAGTTCCACTGTCGAGCATTCGTTCTCGGCCAGAGCACCTTTCCCAACTCGAAGCATGGATGCGGAGCTATCGACCCGAGGAACTCTTCGATGCCCGTGGCTCGCTGCGAGCCGAACTGAGGGAGCTGTCTCCCCGCAAAGACAAGAGAATGAGCGCCAATCCCCATTCCAACGGCGGGCTTCTGCTGAGTGACCTCACCATGCCGGACTTCAAGGACTACGCCATCGAGGTCCCCAAGCCAGCGGTCATGTTCGGGGAGGCGACCAAAGTGCTGGGAGGTTTTCTCCGCGATGTCATCGCGGAGAATCCCACCGACTTCAGGTTGTTCGGGCCTGACGAGACCGTCTCTAATCGGCTCGGCGCCGTCTTTGAGAAGACCAATCGCACCTGGATCGCGCAGACGTTGCCAACGGACGAGTACCTCTCGCCCGACGGGCGCGTTATGGAGGTGCTTTCCGAGCATCTATGCCAAGGTTGGCTGGAGGGCTACCTGCTCACTGGCCGACACGGCCTGTTCAACTGCTACGAAGCCTTCATCCACATTGTCGATTCAATGTTCAACCAGCACGCCAAATGGTTGAAGACCACCCGTGAGATCCCATGGCGAAGGCCCATTGCGTCGCTCAACTATCTGCTTAGTTCGCACGTGTGGCGTCAGGACCACAACGGGTTCTCGCATCAGGATCCGGGCTTTATCGATCATGTCGTCAACAAGAAGGCCGAGGTCATCCGGGTGTACTTGCCGCCGGACGCCAATAGCTTGCTGGCGGTTACCGACCAATGCCTACGCAGCCGCAATTTCGTCAACGTCATCGTGGCCGGAAAACAACCGGCCTTGCAGTACCTGTCGATGGAGGACGCCATCCTTCATTGCACCCGGGGAATCGGCACGTGGCAGTGGGCGAGCAACGACGAGGAGGACGAACCCGATGTTGTGCTGGCTTGCTGCGGCGATATCCCCACTCTTGAGACTCTCGCCGCCGTGGACCTAATACGTCAGCATCTCCCCGACCTCAAGGTGCGGGTAGTAAACGTCGTCGATCTCATGCGCCTACAAACCGAGTCCGAGCACCCGCACGGCATGTCGGATTCGGAATTCGACTCACTCTTCACCACGAACAGGCCAATCATCTTCGCCTATCACGGCTATCCCTGGCTGATCCACCGACTTGCCTATCGCCGCACCAATCACCCGAATCTGCACGTGCGCGGTTACAAGGAAGAGGGCACGACCACAACTCCATTCGACATGGTCATGGTGAACGACCTCGATCGATTCCATCTCGTCATGGATGTGATCGACCGAGTCCCAGGGTTGGGAGCCAGGTACGCCGGACTTAGACAGACCCTGGGCGATCTTCGGGTCCAACATCGTGCCTACACCCGTGAGCACGGCGAGGACTCCCCCGAAATCCGCGACTGGGTTTGGCCCTACTAGCGGGGGTCGCTTTGAGGATCCTTGTAGTCAACGCCGGTTCGAGCAGCCTCAAGCTGCGGGTGATCGACGGTGACGACAACGTCGTTCATTCCTCCGACCTGCCGGCGATCGGAAGCGGTACCGGGCCGAAGCAGATCGCCTCGGCGCTGGCCGGGTGGAGGTCAGTCGAGGGTGTGGGCCACCGCATCGTGCATGGCGGCAACACCTTCTCAGGACCCGTCGCAGTCGATGGAGACGTCGTCCAACAGCTCGCCCGGCTGGTCGACTTGGCCCCGCTCCACCAGCCGATGTCATTGGCGGCTTTGGATGCCGTTACCGCGGCGCTGCCTTCGGTGCCAGCTGTGGCATGTTTCGACACCGCCTTCCACGCCGGCCTCCCGCCGGCGGCGGCGACATATCCGCTTCCCCGTCAGTGGAGGGAGCGATGGGGCCTGCGACGCTTCGGGTTTCACGGATTGTCACACTCGTATGCGGCCGCAAAGGCCGTTGAGCTGATCGGCCGGCCCCTAGAGGGCACCTCCATCGTCACCTGTCACCTCGGAGCCGGGGCGTCGTTGGCGGCGGTTCGCGATGGCCGTTCGGTCGACACCACGATGGGCTTCACCCCCCTCGAAGGCTTGATGATGGCGACCCGTTCGGGTTCGATCGACCCCGGGCTCCTGTTGTGGTTGGCAAACACGGTCGGTATGCCGGGGCAGGAGCTTGCCAAAGGACTTGAAGAACAATCGGGGTTCTTGGGCCTAGCGGGGACTGCCGACATGCGCGAGGTATTGGCTGCATCCGAAGCTGGGAATGCCGACGCTCAGTTAGCCATCGATGTCTATCTCCACCGGCTGCGATCGGGCATCGCGGCGATGACGGCGTCGCTGGACGGGCTCCATGGGCTGGTGTTCACCGGAGGCGTGGGTGAAAATTCGGCGCTCATCCGGAAACGTGCCCTCGAGGGGCTGCAGCACCTCGGGCTGGCCATCCATCCCTTGAAAAATGACGAGAACTCTGGCGACCGGATAATCAGCCCGTCTCGCGCCGCGGTCCGAGTGGTAGTGGTCTCAGCCCGTGAGGATCTCCAGATCGCCCGCGAGGTTCGGCTATCACTTGCCCCACGGACTCAGCCCTGATGCCAGCAACTTGTGCCAGCATCTTTCTCGTGGCAGGCCACATTCCGTTCTCAAGCTAATGAGAAGGTACGTCCTAGCAGGAACAGCCCGTGAGCGGATCTAACTCCTAGCTGCCAAGCCGCGGCATTCGAGTCTGATCAATCGTCGGCTACTACGAAGCCGACTATCCGGCGCAGGTTGCGGTCGATGTCTCGAGCTTTTCGATCGAGCCGCGCCACGTTTCGTAGTTCGTGACCCGCCGCCTGCTTCCTGGTACGGAGGCGATGCTTTGACTGTCTCAACTTTTCCTGAGCCGCAAAGAAGCGCTCCTGCCGAGAGCCCATGTCCGTCTCCCGTCTCCGACTTGTACCGAAGCGGCCGCTCGAGAGTCGGACACCCAAGCCTCCGCCACGGTCTTCTACCCGGTTGCGCTTCCTTTTATGCATCGCAGTGCAACCCCGCGGTCAGGGAAATACCTGATGGGAGTAGTCATCTGACCGGGCCATCCCCAATAGGCAAATGGGCTCGGAATCCATGTAGTTGCCGTGATGGGAAACGTCACCACCCTGCTTCCGAGCGCACCCGAGGTTCCTCGTCCATGGAAGAGCACCGCCGGGAAGTGGTTGCGAGGCCTGCTCATGCTGGTATCGCTGGGATTCCTCTTGAGGACCGGGATCGTGAACTTCCCGATCATCAGGGAGGCATCTCGTCAAGTGGCGGCCGCCAATGCCGGCCTGATCGCCGGGGCGCTGATGCTCGAGACGGTGTGGACCTACTCGCTCTCCAACGTCTACCGACAATCGCTCATCGCTCAGGGAGGCCGGATGAGCGCAGGGAGGGCTCTCCACATTTCGATGGGGGCGTTCTCACTGAGTCGGATGCTGCCCGGCGGGGGCGCGGCCGGAAGCATCTTCGCGGCCCGGGAGATGGTTCGAATCGGAAACGACGTCCCGACCACCGTGACGTCAATGCTTTTCTCCTGGTGGATCTCAGTGACCACTCTTGCCGGGCTCGTCGTGATTGGATCCGGCTTGGGAGTCGTCGCCGGAACCGTTCCCACCGCCTACGTCGTCGGCCCCGCCCTAGCGCTCGCCGTCCTGGTAGCCATGGGAGGAGCAGCACAGATGGCAAGAGGGAGCGTGGGATTCCGCACTCTCGTGGGCGCTCGGGTCGACCGCCTCGCCGGCCGATACGGTCTCCCATCATCGTCTCGAACCTGGGACCGCCTCGCTCCCAGTCTGCACGGTATGGCTCGGACTGCCGGATGGGCTTTGACGAGTTGGGTGAGCGACGCCGCTGCCCTCTGGTTGGTCTTCGCCGCATTCGGGGAGTTGCTCCACCCCGGGGTGCTGATGGTCGGATACGGCCTGGCGAATCTGATCAATGCCCTCCCCGAGCTGACCCCGGGTTGGCTCGGGGTCATGGAATCTGCCCTGGCCGTGGCCTACGCAGCTCTTGGGGTCCCCGCGGGAATAGCGATGATGGCAGTGCTCGCCTACCGGCTCCTCTCCTACTGGTTGCCGGTCGGGGTGGGGCTCGTCCCTGGGTTGAAAATGCTGCGCGCTGCCCCGGGCCTTCAGACGGCAACTCCGCAAAGGCTGGCGGCCTGATGCCCGGGCCAATTGGTCTCCTGGGCGGACTCGAGCACTACCCCCTAACCGAGTCCCTCGACCGCCAACTGCTCGAGGAGGTTGGGGTGTGTTCGCCGTCGGTGATCGTGCTTCCGTTCGCCTGTCTCCCCTGGCAGGAAGTGGCCGCAGGAGAACTGGCCCGATCCCACTGGACTCGGATCGGCGCCCGGGTGAGGGTGCAATGCCGCCAACGTGGAATTCCTGATTTGGCCACTCTCGGCGCGATTCGCAACGCCGATGTGATCGTTCTTCCAGGGGGCGTTCCCCACCGTCTCCTCGGAGCACTGGTTGGGACCCTGCTGTGGGAAGAGGTCGCCGATCGATGGCGGGCTGGCGCCGCCGTAACCGGGTCCTCTGCCGGGGCCATGGCGCTTTTCGAGAAGCGCGTCGCCCTCGACCCGACCAACCTTTTGCGACTCGTACCGGGCTTGGGACTGTTGGCCGGCTACGTGGCGGGCCCGCATTTTGATCGGCTTCATGTCCGCCGATGGCTCGCCTTGGCGCTCGGTCGAGTCGCCCCTCTCGGAATACTCGGACTCGACGAGTCGACAGGCCTGGTCGGGCGGCCGGGTGCCATGAAGGTCCTGGGAGCCGGGTCAGTGACGATCGCAGAGCGAGATCGGGTCGAGACTTATGGGGCCGGGGCGGTGATCGATATCGACCTCGTCAACCGAAGCAGCGTCGCATCTGAGCGATTACTCGCTCAGAGGGATGAACCGAGGGCGAGGATAGATCCTGAATTGCATCGCGATGCGCGACCCTACAAGCCGAGTCGACTTGGAAAGACGAATTAAATCCAGACCCGCGTTTGTGCGAATCCGCTTTGCTACCCGAAAGCCAACGGCCTCAGGCCGTCAGGGCGGTTATGACGTAGAGCGCCAGTCCCAACCAGCCGAAACTGACCGTCCCCAACTTCACATTGAAGGCGGCTATGAGGAAGCAGATCACAGCGAGGATCAGTAGAACGGTGTCCATGCCATCAGAGTACGGCAGGAAGTTTTCCGCGCTCGGTATTGTCCCGAGGGACTGCTGGGCAAGAATCCTCTCAGATCTGGGCGGCGGTTCTCCTGATCGGGTCGGTCTTAGTTCGGCGGAGTTCCTCGGGCCGAATGAAGCGAGAGCTGGGCTCGCTGGCCGCGGTCCCCTTGCTGTAGGTCGGATGGTCGACCTGGCTGGTGGCCTTTAGGGTCGTTTTTCTCGTATAGGAGCTCTCATGATGTACGAACCTGAGGTTGGATTCAGACCGAGGAAAGGCCCACACTTAGGCGACTGATTCGACATCACGTCGGCTTCTTTTGGTCCGTTCTTCGTCGCATCGCGCGACTTGCCAGGGTTAGCTTGAGATCGAAGGGAAGGGAGTATCTGATGAGGCGAGTCGTCGTCCTTATGGCAATGGTGTTTGTGATGTTGGCATTGGCAATTCCGGCTCCCGCGGCCATTCACGAAATGGTGGCGGCGTATTGCAGCGGTGGCGGTCATGGCGCAATTGACACCGAGGGATTCCTTGAGCCGCCCGGGATTTCGGATTTCACTGAGAAGAACTTTGCTCAACCTGTCATATCGAATGGTGTCGTGGCTGAGATTGGTGGCCTACCAATCGTGCAAGATCGACCAGCGGCGAAGTACCCAGCCGGATCTATCGCCTTCGATCTGCCCGAGCCGGTACACCCGAGTACCAACTGCGCGGCCCTTCAGCCGTAAACCGTCCCCCGGGCGGATCCACTGACCGAGCCCCTGGCTTACCGAGCTCGGCGAGCCGGGGAGCTGAGCGCTTTTTCGGGTCTGGGGCTTATTAACCACCCCCCGACAACGAATCAGTCGAGCGCGGAGTGGTGATGGGATCGGCATGTCGATGGACGATCTTCCATCCGGCATCTTCCACCCGAAAGACTGTGGTCACCCGAAGGGAGAACTCGGTCATCTCATCGGCGCCGCCAAGCTTCGAACGGAACCGCTCGATCTCAAGAATGTAGGCGAGATCGGCGGTCGTATTCTCCGAGATTCGCTCGAAGCCGATCGCCGCTCCCTCCCGAAAGTTGGTAGCGGCACGATCCATTGTCTCGGCAGCATTTCTCCAACCGAGTGATGGTGGCCCAAACGGGTTGGCAATGGTGACGTCGTCGCCTTTTGAGTACAGGGCTTTCAACGGCTCCGGGTCACCCCTAACGAATGCGTCTACTGCTTCGTGACTGTCCTCGACGGCAGCAGCGAGATCGGACCTCATCATTTCCACCTCCAACAGCTAACCGCACGAAGAGTCCAGGCTATCGCCCGATAAGAATCCGCGCCCTCTGTCTCCCGGCCTCGATCAACCTTTCCTGTGCTAGCCCGTGCCCACGGGGAAGCCCTGAGCTCTGAGCAGGGTGCCGGTAGGCTCCGGGGGCGAGAGTCGAACTCGTAACCTACGGATTAACAGCACTTGCCGTAAATGCGGTGTGCTAAGTGGCAAAACCCCTGGTCGCGACTGAGCGAAAGTAGCTCAGTTATCCGCTCTCCATGAACAGGAGGTGCGACGTGGCACGACGACCTCAGCTTCCCGCAGATGTAAGCGACTTCCTTGGTGGCGGCAGGCGAAGCTGCCGCCTCGAGATCGACTCGAGGAGGACCTGGGCCGGTAACTGGAGATGTTGGCTGAGAACGTCAGCCAAGCGAGCGACTTGGGCTTGGTGACTGCACTTTCCGCTGAGATGCTCGCCGAATACAAACCAGCCGGAAGTAGTGGATCCACTTGAGGAAGCGCATCGCGAAGCCAACTCTTAGTTCCTCGATGCAAGGATTTGGAAAGTACGGACGAGGGGAATCGAACCCCCAACCTCCTGATCCGTAGTCGTGACAACCGTCCCGAGCGATGAGCCAGTCGCATCGGATCCTCTTGACAGCCCGGAGCAAAGAGTCATAGACTATGACATCAATGGCACAAGCTATGGCTAGCTCTCCTCGGGGCCTCACGATCAAAGACAGGAAACGCCAGGTGACGCGGGATGCCGTGCTCGATGCCGTTGTCGAGGTGATTGGAGACCGAGGATTTGACTTCTCGGTCCAGGATGTGGCGGATCGAGCCGGGATCGCCCACCGTACCGTGTACCGGCATTTCCCGACCCGGGAGGCGTTGGTCGATGCCGTTGCGGAACGCTTCGAATCGGGCGTAGCCATGAACCGCCTCGGAGAGGCTGAGACGCTCCAGGCCTTGCTCGACGAGCTCGATGTCCTCTACGCCTGGTTCGACAGCGAAGCCGACCTCGTGCATGCGGTGGCGGTGAAGACGCTCGCCACCGGGAAGCGAACGGGGCCCAGTCAGCGCCGAAGTGAGCACTGGCGAGGCGTGTTGAAGGCGGCTTACCCGAACCTGGCCGCGGAAGACTTGGAGCCCGCCTTCATCATCATCAGGAATCTGTTGGGCATGGTTGGGTGGCATTTGCTCACCTCGGAGCCCGGGATCAGTTCGGCCCAGGCGGCGCAGGCGATGCGACGGATGGTCGAGGTCGCACTTGTCGACTTGGAGCGTCGCGACAAAGAGGCGGCCAACGCGGCCGCGGGGAGGAAGTCATGAGCGAGGCGGCGATCAGAGATCAGCTTGCGGGCAATAAAGGCGGGCGCGGACCGACTAGCGAGGCGGACACCCCGCTGGTTCGACTGGCGGATGCTGGTGCACGTAGGGACGAAGTCGGTGTGAAGGCCGCCAACCTGGCCGTCATCATCGGGGCGGGATTTCACGTGCCCGCCGGCTTCGTTCTGCCGAGCCACGCTCTCGAACTGGCCTTGGGCACGTCGGAGGGCCCGGAAGGTCCGGACGCGCGGGAGGTCTTACTCACCGGTTGGGTCCGGGCGGCCCTCGATCACCTTGGGCCCGGTCCGGTGGCCGTGCGATCGTCGGGCATCGCCGAGGATGGCGCCGAGGCTTCCTACGCCGGTCAGTATGAGACGGAACTCGGCTTGAGCGGAGTGGATGAGGTGGTGGCGGCCGTCAAACGCTGCTGGCAATCGGCGTCATCAGAGCGGGTGGCTGCCTATACCGGGCGCCGTCAAGAGGAAGACCCGCCGCCGATGGCGGTGATCATCCAATGCCTACTCCCCGCCGAGACCGCCGGAGTGGCTTTCACCGCCAACCCGGTTAGCGGCGCCCGCGACGAGATCCTGGTCAGCGCCGCTCGCGGTCTCGGGGATGCCCTGGTCTCCGGCGCGGTGAGCCCCGACGAATGGGTGGTGAAGGATGAGACGGCGGAGCTCCGATCAAGTGGTGCTGAACCGGCCATTACTCCGGACAAGGTGCTTGAGGTGGCAAGTCTCGCCCGCCGCCTAGAGAGCCTGTTCGGCGCTCCCCAAGACGTCGAGTGGGCGATTGCCGCCGGCGAGACATTCGTGCTCCAATCGCGGCCGATCACCGCACTTCCTCCGCAAAGCGAGCGCGCCGAGGATCTCGGAGTGGTCGAGGTACCCGCGGGCTTTTGGGAGCGCGATGCCAGCCACTTCCCGGTCCCCATCACGCCGATGATGCAATCGCTCTGTACGCCCCGCCAGAACTCGGCCTTCCGGGAGTCTTTCGCCGAGCATGGCATGCTGGCCGACGGCCTCGAGTTCCGCTCGATCGGGGGCTGGGTCTACGCACGCCTCGTACCCCCCGGCGGAGTCGACCGGCCGCCGCTGCCCACGGCGCTGATGTGGCTCATGATGCGGCTACAACCAGAGCTTAGGAAGCGGCAAAGGGTGGCCCGCAAGGCGTTGCGTGAAGATCTCCCTGGCGAACTCATCCGACGCTGGCACACCGAGACGCGGCCGGACCTCGAAAGGCGGTTTAGGGAGCTTCGGGACATCGACCTCGTGGGCCTCGACGACGCATCGCTGGTGAGCCACTGGAATGCCGTTGTGGACCTCCTGTCGGCCGGAATACGCGCCCACTTCCGCCTCCACGCTCCAATCGCCGTAGCCCTCTACGACGTAGCAGTGGCGTGTCGCGAGCTATTCGGGTGGGACGAACGGCGATCATTCGAACTGCTCAATGGCTTGTCGTCGATGTCGACCCGCCCAGCGTTCGAATTGGCGGAGCTGGCGCGACGGGCAGTGGGGCGCCCGATGGTGTTGGAGGCGATCAAGCGGGCCGACCGCGAGTCGGTGAGCCGTCTGGCCGAGGATCCGGAGTTCGCGGCGGCGTTCGACCGCTATCAGCGCGAGTACGCCATCAGAGCTCTCCGATACGAACTCGCCGACCCCGTCCTCGCCGAGACCCCGGAACTGACTCTGGCGACGCTGCGAGACCAGATGCAGCGCGGATATGACCCACAGCAGCAGGCCGAGATGCTGGCGGCCAGGCGGGCCGCCGTGGTAGCTGACGCTCGCCGCCTTCTTGCCGACCGGGACGAAGCTGCGAGAACGAGATTCGAACGAGTATTGGAGCGGGCGGAATTGGCCTATCCGGTCCGTGAGGAGAACGAGTTCTTCACCCTGAGTGTGACCCTGGCGATCGCCCGCATCACCTTGCTCGAGATCGGCCGGCGTCTCACCGCCCGCGGCGTGCTCGAGAACCGCGATGAAGTGTTCTTCCTCACCGATGAGGAGGTGCTGCCAGCCCTAGCCGGCCAACCCCACCATGATGAGGTTACGAGGCGGAAGGCCGATCGGGTGCGCGCACAGAGACGACCGGGCCCGGCGACCTATGGCCGACGCCCGCCACCGCCGCCCCTCGCCGCCCTGACCCCTGAAACCCGTCGGGGCCTAGAGACGGTGCTGTGGGCAGTGGAGATGATCTTCGCCACGACTCGCAGTGGTCAGCAGCAGTCGGAAGAGGTGGGGACGATTGAAGGCATCCCCGCCTCGCCGGGCCGCTACCAAGGCAGGGTTCGGCGCGTGATGGCCGAAGACGAATTCGACAAGATCCAGGACGGAGATGTGCTGGTGTGCCCGGTCACCTCGCCCGTCTGGTCGGTCTTGTTCTCCCGGATCGGGGCCCTCGTCACGGACACCGGAGGGATCCTTTCTCACCCCGCCATCATCGCTCGGGAGTTCGGCATTCCGGCGGTCGTCGCCACCGGAAACGCAACGCAGCTACTTCGCGACGGCGAGCTAGTGACCGTCGATGGGGATGCCGGGAGCATTTCCGTAGTGCACCGCGTGGTTTGAGCACTTTGATCTAGGTGGTTATGCAATCGGCGCAGGAGTAGGTCTGGGGATCGTCGAAGCAGTTAGGTGTTTCGTACCTCCGATTGGAGAGGTCGGCCAGGTCAGGTGAATGCGGCGAGGACCCAGTCTGGGAAAGGCTCAACGGCTACCTCCTTGGCTCATGCCGCATCGCGATCGCCCCCGAGCCGAACTCCAGCCGGCTCAGAGTTTCAAGTCGACATACGAGGGGTGCGTCCTCGAGGGAGGCACATTCCAACGGCTTCGTCTACCCGACGACTGGGTCCTGCAGCGGCTCGTAACCGTGAGCGGCCCGGAGCGGCTGCCGCGGTGATCGAGCGCCAAGGGCAGCTCGCACGCGCGGAGGGACTCGAATCCCGAGCTACGAATGCACGATCTCCGCCACACCGCCGCCGCTCTGATGATCATCACCGGCGCCCATCCCGAAGTGATCAAGCGCCAGCTCGGTCACTCCTTGATCAAGGTGAGGATGGACGTCTACGGACACCTCTTTCCCTCGGATGCAGACAAACTCGTTTCTTCTCTCAACGACCTTTATCGAAATTCTCAGACGGTCAGGAACGAAAGGCAGACCAGCCGACGATCGAGCATTACTCGGAGAGTCCTTGAAGAACAAGGCTCATTGTTTGCTCCGGGGGCGAGAGTCGAACTCGCAACCTACGGATTAACAGTCCGCCGCTCTGCCAATTGAGCTACCCCGGAATAGGTCGAACCGGCAATCGGCCGGTGTCTACATGGTACCAGCGGGGCAGTTTCCCCCCGCCTGCCTACGATGCCGAGCCATGAGTCTTCGGATCCAATGCGTCGACTTCGACGCCCATGATCCCCAGTCGATCGCCACTTTCTGGGAACAGGCCTTGGGTTGGCGGCGTACCTACGACTCGCCTGAGGAAGTGGTGCTCGAGCCCCCGGCAGGTAGCCCGCTCGACGGCTTGATCCCCGATCTCCTCTTTCTTAGGGTCCCGGAAGGCAAGGCCGTCAAGAACCGTCTCCACCTCGATCTGCGACCCGATGATCGTGACGCCGAGGTGGCACGCCTCGAGGCCCTCGGGGCCAAGCGGGTCGACATCGGTCAGAAGGGGACGGAGTCGTGGGTCGTTCTCGCCGACCCCGAGGGGAACGAGTTTTGCGTGTTGCGCGAGCTGTCGGAGGACATGGCCACCTATGAGGGGCCGGCCGGCTCTCCCCCAAGTTCCTGATGGCCAGACTCCAGCGCAAACGCTTCACGGAGGCGGTCGATGTCCGCGAGTTTCCGCGCGGAAAGGTCGAGGTGGTCGAACTCGATGACGTGGTGGTGGGTCGGATGAGCTACGAGCCCGGATGGAGGTGGTCGGTCGACGTCAAGCCGATTGCAGGCACAGATAGGTGCCAATACCACCATCTCGGAATCACGCTGTCAGGGCGGGTGCGGGCCGAAATGGTCGACGGAACCGAGCTCGAAGTCGGTCCGGGAGAGGTGTTCGAGTTCCCGCCCGGTCATGATGCCTGGGTGGTCGGGGAGGAACCGTGGGTGTCGGTCGACTTCGCCGCGATGCGGAACTATGGACGAACGGCCGAGCGGCGCGGCGAACGGATTCTGGCGTCGATCTTGTTCACCGACATCGTCGACTCAACGGCCACTGCGCAA
Source organism: Acidimicrobiia bacterium (assembly GCA_035253825.1). Lineage (GTDB taxonomy): Bacteria > Actinomycetota > Acidimicrobiia > Spongiisociales > ZC4RG35 > JACCTH01. The sequence goes on from DATFBM010000033.1 coordinate 27,801, forward strand.
CGACTGGGGGACAGCCGCTGGGTCGAATTGGTCGCCGCCCACAATGAGCGGGTTCAATTTGTCCTCAATCGGTACAGCGGCAGGTTGATCAAGACCACCGGCGATGGAATTCTCGCCATCTTCGATGGAGCCGAGCGGGCGGTGCGGGCGGCGACAGCGCTTCATCGAGAGCTTGCAGCCCTCGACCTCAAGCTAAGAGCGGGTATTCACAGCGGGGAGATCGAACTCGTGCCCGGGGACATCCGCGGCGTAGCCGTTCACGCCGCCGCTCGCCTGATGGCTTTGGCCGGGGCGGGCGAAACCCTGATCTCTGGGACCACCCGGGAGCTGTTGGACGTCACGGGCTTGGAGTTCGAGGATCGCGGCACCTACGAGTTCAAAGGTCTTTCGGGAAAACGATCGGTGTTTGCTTTGAGTGGGGAACCCGCCGCAGCCAATACAGACCGCTAGTTACCCGTTTTCGAGGAAGCCTTCGAGATTGCGGGACTTCTCCGGGTGACGCAATTTGGCGAGCGCCTTGGTCTCCAGCTGACGGATCCGCTCCCGGGTGACCTTGAAGTGGTCGCCCACCTCCTCCAAGGTCCGCATCCGGCCATCGGCGAGACCGAAGCGCATGATCAGGACTTCCCGTTCCCGCTCGCTGAGACCCTCGAGAGCCAATGCCAGGTGCTCTTGCAAGACCTTGAACGTGGCAGCGTCGGCAGGGACATCGGCGTCGAGATCTTCGACGAAATCGGCCAGAGTCGACTCTTCTTCCTCCCCCACCGGCGTTTCGAGCGAGATCGTGTCCTGGGCGATCCGGGTTAGTTCGGTGAGGCGATCGACTCCGAGATCGAGTTCGATGGCGAGCTCTTCAACTGTGGGCTCGCGTCCCAGAGTCTGAGCCAGGTCGCGCTGAGCCCGAGTGAGCTTGTTGATCAAGTCCACGATGTGGATCGGCATCCGGATGTTGCGACCCTGGTCGGCGATGGCCCGGGCGATCGACTGCCGGATCCACCAGGTGGCGTAGGTCGAGAACCGGAACCCCCGTCGATAGTCAAAGCGCTCAACGGCCCGCATCAAGCCCAGGTTCCCCTCCTGGATCAGATCGAGCAGCGCCATTCCCCGCCCGACGTACCGCCGGGCGATCGAAACCACCAAGCGCAGGTTTGACTCCACCAGCCTTCGCTGGGCCGCCTCTCCCCGCCGATTGGTCACCTCCAGAATCGCCCGGTCCTCGGCACTCAGCTCCGAGGTTTGGTCCGGTCCTTCCTTTTCGAGATGCTTCTCGGCCTTGAGCCCGGCTTCGTAGGCCATCGAAAGCTCTACTTCCTCCTGAGCGGTCAGCAACCGGTAGCGACCGATCTCATTGAGATACATCCGCACCGGGTCTGAAACCCAGACCTCGTCCCCCTCGGTGAGCTCGTGATCGGCCTCAGGCTCATCCTCGGAGAGCTCGATCCCCCGGGTGCGGAGGAGGTCCACCGCCCGTTCGAAAGCGTCAGGCGGTGCCTCGGCTTCTTCGAGTTCCTGCTGCACCTCCGAAACGGTGAGAAATCCTCGCTGCCGGCCGCGCTTGGCCAGCTGCTCGATCAGTCTTTCGCTTTCGTCAGTCACTCGCGGCCCCGTCGACGCTCCTGCAAACCTAATAGCCGCCGGAGAAGCTCGGAATACTGCTGGCTCGCCGGGTCCAGCGTTTGCAACTCGACCTCGATCGCTTTGATCTGGCGCTCGATGGCTTTTCCCTCCGCCCTCTGGACTACCTCCGCGGGGTTGGCGGGTAGGGGTCGGATGTCGAAGGCCAGCCGCTGTACCAGTTCTTGGTGAGGAAGGTCATCGAGGGATATCGGGCTCCCTTGGGATGTTGCCTTCCGGGCGGTCTCAATCGCCTCGATCAGGTCAGCCAGATGGTCGTCGACCCAGGTCCGGTCAAGGTCAATTTCCGAGAGCTCTCGGGGATTGGCCAGCAACACGCGGATCAGCTCAGCTTGGATAGGGTCGAGATACTCCTCATCAACGCCCGCCCCAGTCGCTATGGATGAGGCGGTCTGGCCCCGAAGGGCGCTTTCGATGGCGGCCGGTTCTACTCCGATCTCCTTGGCCGCGAACCGGGCATATTCGGCTCGAGCGATCGGCTCCGAAACCCTTGAAATCAAACGGCTGGTATTGCGAATCGCCCGCGCCCGACCTTCGGGCTCGGTGATCCGATGGCGACCCACTTCCTTCTCGATCCGAAACTGCAACAGGGGCCGCGAGTCGCTGATCGCCTTGGCAAGGTCGTTGCTTCTCCCCGCCTGAACGAGATCGGCGGGATCCATGCCGCCGGGGAGATCGGCCACTCGCAGGTCGAAGTCGAGGTCGACCGGTGTGCGCAGAGTGTCGCCGCGGAGGGCAGCGCCGGCTCCCGCCTGATCGGAGTCGAAGACCAGCACCACTCGATCGGTAAAGCGTCGCAGGAGATCGAAATGATCCTCACCGAGGGCGGTACCACAAGTGGCGACCGCGGTGTTGACGCCGGCCTGATTGACGGCGATGACATCGAAATACCCCTCAACTACCACCGCCTCCTGGGTGCGGGCGATCTCCCCCTTGGCCCGATTGAGGCCGTAGAGCAACCGGCTCTTCTGATAGATACGCGAGTCGGCGGAGTTCAGGTACTTGGGGCCGCGCTGGGAAAGCGCGCGGCCGCCGAACCCGACCGGGTCGCCGCGGAGGTCGTGGATGGGGAAAAGGAGACGATCTCGAAAAACGTCGAAGAGCTTGCCGCCCCTCCCCCGCTTGGCCAAGCCGGCCCCCAGCATCGTCGAGTCCTTGATCCCTTCGGTTCGCAAAGAGCGCACCAGCGCGTCCCAGCTGTCTGTTTCCGGTCCGTAGCCGATCTCGTATTGATCGACGGCCTCTGCCCCCAAACCCCTCCCGCGGAGATAGGCCCGGGCGTGTCCAGCGTCGGGCGAAGAGCGCAGGGTCTTCTGATAGAAGCGCACGGCCTGGCGGACCGCATCGACCATTTCCTCATGCTCTCCGCGCCGGCGGCTCGCTCCGGGATCGGTCTCGATCTGGATCCCGGCTTGGCGGGCGAGGAATTCGACGGCCTCGTTGAAATCGAGACCTTGGGTCTCCTGGACGAAGGTATAGACATCGCCCCCTTTGCCGCACCCGAAGCAGTGATAAAGGCCCCGAATCGGGTCGAGGCTGAGCGAGGGCGTCTTCTCCTGGTGGAACGGGCACACCGCCGAGTACGACCGCCCCGAGCGCTTGACCGTGGTGACAGCTCCCACCAGGTCGACCAGGTTGGTGGCGGCCCGCACCCGGTCGATGTCCTCCCGGCTGTACACCGCCCGAGGTTACCGGTGGCGGGGCTGTGCAAGTACCCCCCTTTGGGAGGCGTGGCCGGAATGGTCCGAGAAGCTAGAGGCGCTTGGCGAGGAACTCGTGGACGCCGGTCAGTGCGACCCGGTCTTGTTCCATCGAGTCCCGGTGACGGATCGTGACCGCCTGGTCCTCGAGGGTCTCGAAGTCGATCGTGACACAGAAAGGAGTTCCAATCTCGTCTTGACGTCGGTAGCGACGGCCTATCGACTGCGTGAGATCGACCTCCAACATGAAATGGCGTCGGAGCTCGGTGGCCAGCTTCTCGGCCGGTTCGATCAACTCCGGCTTCTTCGACAAAGGCAGGATCGCCACCTTGTAAGGAGCCAGACGGGGATGGAGCGAGAGCACCACCCGCTTCTCCCCCCTTACCTCCTCCTCGTGATAGGAGTCGATCAGGAATGCGAACGTGGTCCTGGTCGCTCCCGCCGCTGGCTCGATCACATATGGAAAGAAGCGTTCATTCGACTCCTGGTCGAAGTAGCGCAGGTCTATCCCCGACGCTTCGGCATGCTGTCGAAGGTCGTAATCAGTCCGGTTGGCGATGCCCTCGAGCTCGTCCCAGCCCCAGGGGAAGGCATATTCGATGTCGACCGTGCTCGCCGAATAGTGGGAGAGTTCGTCGGCTTCGTGAGGACGGATTCGCAGGTTCCCCCCGCTCATGCCCAAGCCCAGATACCACTCATGACGCGTTTTCACCCAGTAGTCGAACTGAACAGGGGCATCTTCCGGACGGCAGAAGTACTCCATCTCCATCTGCTCGAACTCCCTGGTCCGGAACACGAACTGGCCCGGTGTGATCTCGTTGCGAAAGCTCTTCCCCACCTGGGCCACTCCGAACGGAAGCTTGAGCCGGGCGGTGCGACGCACATTGTCGAAATTGATGAATATCCCCTGTGCCGTCTCCGGACGGAGATAGACGAGGTTGTCATCGTCTTCCACCGGACCGGTATGGGTGCGAAACATGAGGTTGAAGGCTCGAGCTTCCGTGAAGCTGTTCGTCGCCCCGCAGTTGGGGCAGGTGTGGGGATCTTCGAGCTTGTCAACTCGGAACCGCTGGTTGCAGTTGCGACACTCCACCAGGGGGTCGGTGAAGACCGCCTCGTGTCCCGAGGCCCGCCACACATTCCGGCTCTGGAGAATGGCCGAGTCGAGTCCGACGACGTCATCTCGTTCCTGCACCATCGCCCGCCACCACTCGTCTTTGACATTTCTGAGAAGCTCAACTCCAAGCGGGCCGTAGTCATAGGCGGAACGGATTCCGCCGTAGATCTCGGACGACTGAAAAACGAAACCACGGTTCTTCGCCAGCGCGGCAATGGTCTCAAGAGATACCGACATCGGACCGGGAAGGCTAGACCCGGCTACCTGCCTCAACTCTCCGGAGGTGCGCTCGAGTCAAGTCGCCGGTTTAGGGAAAACAGTCGCCCGAGCACAGGCATCAAGACCAAGTTGAGTCCATGGAGGACGCCGATGATCAGGAGGATGCCTCCAAATCGTGCCAACTCGAATTGAATTTGATCGGCCGTAACCGTTGGCCGCCATCCCAGCCGTGGAGATACCGAGGTGGTGAAGAGAATGTAGGCGATGAAGATCAGGTAGTAAACGATGTCGGTAAGAACGATGAAGCTCTTGCCTGTGCGGGGACTGGCCCTGAAAACGTCGGCGGCATAGCTGCGGCCGAACCGCTTGATGAAGGGTCCCAGCCACAATGCCACCGCGACAAGCAGCCCGGTTGCGATCAGCTCGAGCACCCACCAGTTCATGCGCAGCCTTCCTTCTTGATCGTCGGTTGTGAAGAAAACAATCGCAGCCATCGCTGCCAGGGCTAGCAGCGCATAACCCCATGCTCTCCGCTGGGCCTGCCGGCGCTGCCGGTCGGCCGCTACAGATAGCTGTACGCGACCGAAGAGGTCCGGTGCCGGATCGACACGGGCTGCCCGGCCAGCCAATGCCTGGGTCAATCTGGCTTCTAGGGAGGTCATGGCTGTTCACCGAGAGCCGCGCCGAGGGCGCGGAGTCCACGTTGCAGGTGTGTCTTGACTGAATTGACCGAAATGCCGAGCGTGCGGGCGATCTCGGACACCCCGGAGTCGAGGTAATAGCGGAGCACGAGCGTGTCCCGCTGTCTATGGGGCAGATCACGTAAAGCATCGATCACACGTTGCTGATCGGCCTTCTCGGCCACCAGCTCGTCGATCGGGGGAGCCTCGGGCTCGGATGCGGGGCGATGACGGAGTGAAACGAGTCCTCGCCGGTTGTGGTCACGTGCCAGATTGAGGACGATCGACCGCATGTACGCTGGGGCCCTCTCGCGATTGGTAATTCGTCCAGCCGACCTAGCCAGACGAATAAAGGCTTCTTGGACCAGGTCCTCAGCTGCGTCACGATCATCGACGAAGAAACGAGCCAACCGAACAAGGTTTGCCGCCTCCAAGCGATAGAGATCAGTCACCAGCTGTTCTGATTCCGGGCGAGCCGAAGCCCGGATCGCCGAGTCTTCGACCGGCGCCATCAGTGTCGTCATTGCCTTTACAGACGACCTGACCCCAAACTTCGGGTGACCTGTCACCCGAGGCGCCCGGCCAAATCGTCTGTGAGTCAGGAGGTAGATCAAAGTTGGGAAGGAATGTAGAAAGATTGTCGAGGTCGCTGTTCCTGGGAGCGCTCGGCGGGTTTCTCTGGGGAGTCGGGATGAGGGCGTGGATGCGTTTCATCACATTCGATCCCGAGTTCACCTGGTCGGGAACACTGTTCATCGTTGGTGCAACTACTTTGGCGGGAACTATGACCGGACTCGCCTATCACCGGTGGAGGCTGGGCCGTGGCAACCGGTGGAGGACTCTGGGGCTTGCTTTTCTTCCCCTGGGAATGGCGGCGGGAGCTGTCATGGTCCCCAGCTTCGTTCTTGGCGGCCTGGCCTGGGGTCGTCGCCCATGGCATCCGTGGATACGCGTTGGATTGGCGGCTTTAGCAGTCGGGTTCCAGATCTTCTTCTTCACGAGCGGAGGTGAGATTCCCTACGGTAAAGAACCGATCGCCTTCCCGGTTTACGCGCTATTTCTCGGAGTGGAGACGTGGGCATTTTCGATCATTGCCCGTCCGACGCGTCACGCCGCACTGGCTCCAGTGGCTCAACCTGCCGCAACGGTAGGCCGAGAGTGAAATCAGGAAAAGAGCAAGACTGGCACGCGGCATGATTGCCGAGCCGATCGCCTCGCCGTCATTCCACGAGAAGTCGACTCAGTTGTTGCAATCACTCGGCAATTCCGCGTTGGCCGGTTTTGTCGCTGGATTCATTGGACTCGGTCTGATCACACTTCGGGGAGTGATGAGGGTACTTACCATTACCTCCGGCGAGGCGGGACGGTTGACTGAAAACGGCAACGTCGCCGGCCAGTTCACAGCTGAGGGCTCCCTGTTTCTGATCGGAGCGGGGGCTTTCCTTGGCGCATTCCTCGGAGGGTTGTACGCAACCGTCCGTCCAGTGTTTTCGGGGAGGGCAGGACTGATCATTCTCATCTTCGCTCCACTGGTCACTCGTCTCCTCGTGCTTTCGCCCGACAACGAGGACTTCGCCAAGTTCGGCCCCGGCTGGGTAGCAGTTGTTGGATTTACGCTCGGGGTCGGGATCTACTTGGCGTTGCTCGAATTGTTTACACGCCTGCTCGAAACCCGGTGGCGAATCCCCAAACCATTTGCTTTGGTGCTTGGAACCGGAGCGGGTCTGTTAGTGGTTCTGGGCGTTTTGAGCACTGGTGGTGCGTCCCCAGAGGCCTTGCTCTTTCCCGCTGTGGTAATTGCATTGCTGATCGGACTCTGGGGCCGCTACGGGTGGCACGTACCCCTGGCTCGACTGGTAGTGATCGGAGTAGCGGTACTGGGCGTAATTGCTTGGGCGCAAGCGGCGATTGAGATCGCCTAGCCCGAGAGCCCCTCGGCTCTCCCGAAGCGGCGTTCCCGCTGCTGAAACTCAATCACCGCTTGTCGCAGGTGAGCTCGATTGAAGTCGGGCCACAAGACCCCGGGAAAGACGAATTCGGCGTAGGCAGCCTGCCAGAGGAAGAAGTTGGACAGACGGTGCTCACCGGAGGAGCGCACCACGAGATCAAGCGGCGGCATCTCCGGCACATAGAGATGGGCAGCGACGGTCTGCTCGTCGATGGTCTCGGGATCGATCTGGCCAGCAACCGCCTTGCGGGCAATGGCGGCCACGGCCTCGACGATCTCACGGCGAGAGCCGTAATTGAAGGCAAAGACCAGCGACAGCGCAGTGTTGCCCTTGGTCAGCTCCGCAGCATCGGCCATTTGACTGCGGTTGTGCTCGGGAATCCGGGGGTCGGCGAGGTCGCCGGCAAAGAGCATGCGCACCCCTTGGCGGTGGAGGGAATCCCGACGGCGCAGCAGTAGGTCCTGGTTGAACCACATCAGGAACTCGACCTCATCGGCATCGCGGGACCAGTTCTCCGTCGAGAAGGTGTAGGCGCTGAGCCAGGAGATGCCGAGCTCGAGGGCGCCTTCAACAGTATCGAAGAGGGCTGCTTCCCCGGCTGCGTGGCCGGCCGTACGAGGCAATCCCCTGGCCTTAGCCCAGCGGCCATTTCCGTCGAGGATCAGCCCGACGTGGTGAGGGATGGCGTTGGGATTGTTGTCCTCAGCCATCGAGAATGGCGAGCGATCCCAGCCGACGATCTAGGTGATATTCGACGAAGCGACGAGCCACGCCCATCGCTTCCCCGCTGAATGCGGGGTCGCTCGGCGGGAGAAAGGAAAGATCTGCTGCGGCCAGACCAGCCAGATAGTTGGTGAGGCCGGGCCGAAGCCGAACCGCACCCTCGGGCCGGCAGTTGGAGCAAACCGCCCCTCCGCTGGCAAAGCTGAACCGCTCGAGCCCTTGGCTGCGGCCACAGGACGCGCAGCGGCTCAGAGCCGGCGCCACACCGACCACTCCGGCGAGCTTGAGAAGGAAGGCGCTGACTAGATCACGGCCGCCGCCGCCGCCATCTAATGCCTTGAGACCGCGAAGGAGGAGCAGGAACAAACGGTGCGAGTTTTCATTCTCCTGGGCGACGGCATCGACGGCCTCGACCATGGTTCCCGCCGACATGACACGCTCGAGATCGAGTCGCACTCGGGCAAAGTTCTCGATCACTGTCGCCTGGGTGATGGTGTCGAGCTGACGGCCTTCGTAGACCACCAGCTCAACATGGGTGAATGGTTCCAAGCGACCACCGAAGCGGCTCTTGGTCTTACGCACACCTTTCGCCACGGTTCGGAGCTTTCCGCGGTTGGGGCTAAGCAACACCACAACACGATCGGCCTCCCCAAAAGGATATGAGCGGAGCACGATTCCCTGGTCAGTGCGAATGGCCATTGACGGCCAACGCTAACCAGTAGTCGACGCAGGGCCGAGCAACGCTCGGGCCTCTGCCACCGCATCCTCGGCATGCCTTATCAGCTCGGCATTGCCGGTGCGCCGCCGCTCGGCAAGGGCAGCCTCGAAGAGCGCCAGGGCGCCGGTGGGATCGCCTGCGACAAGATGATCCCAACCGAGATTGTTGAGGAGCGATCCTCGCCAGCGGCGAGCGTCGGGATCCGTGGAGGCGTCGGCCATCGCTAACGCTCGCTCGTTCCAGGGCCGCGACTTCTCAGGCCCGCCCAGGGCCCCTTCCGCGATCGCCCGCATGTGCAGAGCATCAACCGCGAGGCCTTCGGTTCCAGCCCTTTGGGCGTGTTCGAAAGCGTCGTCGAAGTGTCTCAGGGCCAAGACGGGGTTGCCGCCTGAGTTGAGAATGCGGCCGCGCTCGATGGCGATGCGCGCCTGTAGGTGTTCTTGATCGGTTCCCTCCGACGGTGCGCTCATCGTCGACTCGACTCGAGCCAAGAGGGCTTCGGCGTCATCGAATTGGTCGAGCAGACCAAGAGTTCTCGCTTCCTGGGTCCTCCAAATAGCGGCCGTCACCTCGTCCGGAGCCGTCTCGGCATTTCGCTGAAAAACGAGCCGGCTGGCCGCTGGGTCGGAAAAGTCCCAATGACGGTAAATCTCGGCTTCGAGTTGACTGGGAGTCATGCCCATGGGTTTAGCAAGCGATTCCTCGATCAGCGATTTCACCAAAAGCCACCCGCAATGGAGTCGCGAGGGTGACTCCCTGGTGTCGGAATTCGAGTTCGAGGACTTCGGGGAAGCGATGGAATTTGTCAACCGGGTGGCCGAGATGGCAGAAGAGGCCAACCATCACCCCGACATTGATATCCGCTGGAACAAAGTGCGGCTCGCTCTGAGCACTCATTCCGAGGGCGGAATTACGTCAAAGGACCTCGACCTCGCCCGCTCCATTCTTGCGTAGAAAGAACGGAGAGGGAGGCGTTAACCCACTCCAAGTTGGGGTTGTCGGAGGAATAGCGAGCCTCGAGGTTGGCCAGGATGCGGCGAACGATGCCTCGGGTGTCGACCGGGTTGAGCCAGGTCGGCTCCAGGCGGGGCGGGCCTCCGATCGACTCGGCCACCAGGCGGGCCGCCTCGTCCCTTCCGATCGCCTCCCCGAAATGAAACGGGTCCACGAGCTGGCCTGCGGCGTAAGCCAGGAAGTGGCCCGGGAGACCAACCCCTTCGACCTTGATCCCCGCCCGCTTGCCCACCTCAATCCAGATCGCGGTGACGACGATCGGCAGCCCGCGGCGAGTGTCGAGGACGCGGTGGAGAAAGTTGTTGTCGATGTGGTCGTAATCCTCGGTGTTGCCTCCGATGCCCTCCTGGATCGAGATCACCCGGCGCAACGACAGATGCGTGTTGCCTGCGACCGCGGCCGCCATCTGATCGAGACGACCGAGGTAGTGGAGCGATTCCAGACCCGGGTCGACGAAGGACCCGAGCAGCAGGCAAATCTCGGCGAGTCGATCGTTCTCGATCAGCTGGGGCAGGCGCTCGACCTTGGCGGCAATGGCGGAATTCATCGATCCTCAATTCTGTAACCCAGTCGATCGAGGGCGGCCGAGCGCCGCTGCCAATCGGGCTCGACCTTCACTCTGAGGGCGAGGTGGACTCGGGCTCCAAGAAGTGATTCCAGTTCGCGCCTGGCCGCCGATCCTGCTTCCTCCAACATCGATCCGCCCTTGCCGATCACGATTCCCTTCTGTGACTCTCGCTCGACGAGGACGTCGGCTTCGATCCGCAGCAGATCCTCCTCCTCATCTAATTCTCGGAGCCGAACGTGGAGAGAATGAGGCAATTCCTCCCGCAGTCGATCAAGAAACTTCTCGCGAATCAGCTCCCCGATGAGGAACTCCTCGGTTTGATCGGTGTCCATGTCGACGGGGAACAGTGCCGGCCCGGCGCCAAGGCGGGAAGAAAGTTCATCGACCAAGTCATCAATCCCCCGTCCGGAGAAGGCACTCACCGGTACGTAGGCGTCGAAATTCCAGCCACCGGCGATCTCAAGTTGCCGCCCGATCTTCTTGGGACCGGCGACATCGATCTTGGTCACTGCCGTGACCACGGGCTTTTGGGCCTCCCCGACCCTTTCGGCGATGAGACGGTCGCCAGGACCGATCGGCTGAGTGGCGTCGACGAGAAAGCAAATGGCATCGGCGTCTGACAAGCTTCCGTAGACCAGCCGATTCAATCGGTGGCCGAGTTCCGCCTTGGGCTTGTGGAGTCCCGGTGTGTCAACCAGGACCATCTGCCAATTTCCAGCCGCATCATTCACGACTCCCCTGATCAGTGATCGAGTCGTCTGCGGGCGGGTGGACGTAATCGAGATCTTGCGACCGACGAGCCGGTTGATGAGCGTCGACTTCCCGACATTGGGGCGGCCGACCAGCGTCACCACCCCAGAACGTGTCATCCGTCGAATTCCATCAGGCCCGACGAGCCAACACCGAGGAGACCCGCCGCCCCTGGAGACGATCGACCTCCAACTGGAGGCCACAGATCTCGAAGCGCTCGCCCTCTTCCGGCACCCGTCCGGCCAGGCCCAGGACCAAGCCCGCCACCGTGTCCCATTCCTCGTCGGGAAGAACGACCGAAAAGGCATCTCCGAGCGCCTGCACCTCGAGGCGGCCATCGGCTCGATAAACCCCGTCTTCGACCGGTTCGAGGAGTTCCTCCTCAGGATCGTGCTCGTCCGTGATTTCTCCCACCAATTCCTCCAGGAGATCTTCGATCGAGACCACACCGGTGATGTCGCCATACTCATCCACCACCATCGCCAGATGAGTCTTCTGCGATTGCATCTCGCGCAAGAGGTCGGACGCTCGCTTGTTCTCCGGAACGAAAGAGATCTCCCGGACGAATCCGGTCAGCCGACCCACCTCCTGTCCGGCGGCATGCGCACCGAGCACGTCCTTAGTCAGAACCAAGCCGATCACATCACCGTCAGGTCCGGTCACCGGATAGCGAGAGTGACCGTGTTCGTTCGCAAGGGCGACCAATCCCCCGATATCGGCATCGGCTGCGATGGTGACCATGTCCTGTCTCGGGACCATGACCTCGCGGACGATCGTGTCGGTGAATTCGAGTACAGAGTCGATCAGTTCCCGTTCCTCCTCCTCCTCGATGGTGCCGTTTTCCGCCGGGATCTCCTCAGCCTCGGTTTCGTCGTCCGCGATGAACTCATTGGCGGCGGTGCCAAAGCGAACCATTGGAATCAGAATCGGTGCCAGCGAATAAGCCAGCGAACCGGCCCGTGCGCGCCCGAACCCCCGGGCGAGAAAGTCACCTATGACCCAATAGAGGATCACCGGGATCGTCAATCGCCAAATGAGTGCCACACCCTCGACTCCCTCGGTGAAGATCCAGACCATTGGCGCCAGGGCAGCCAGGAGAAGGAACGACTGCACCGCATTGATCGAAGGGTGCAGCAGATCTCGCTCCTCGAGCAGCCGAGCAATCGCATCTGCCCCCCGGCGACCGTCTGCGGCGGCTCGCAAGGCGTCGGCGCGATTGGTTCGAATCGCCGACGTGAGCCCGGCGCGGAGGATGGCAGCGAGGGCCAGCAATGCGATTGAGAAGACAATGGCGATGGTCAACGCCGAACGAGTCCCTGTGCTTTGAGAATGATTCGCTCCCGGTGCTCCATCGCCTCGGCCTCAGAATCGGACTGGTGGTCATAACCGATGAGATGGAGAACTCCGTGCGTGATCATCAGCGCCACCTCGTCCTGAAACGAGACGTCTAGGTCTTGAGCTTGCCGGCGGATGTAGTCAGGAGCAATGACGATGTCTCCCAGTAGGCGAGGAGGACCATCGATCAAGAACGGAGGCGGTAATCCGGGCTGCGTCTCCTCGAGAGGAAAGCTCAGTACGTCGGTGGGGGCCTTGTTGCCCAAAGCGTCGGCGTTCAATCGCGCCATCTCTCGATCGCTGACGATGGTTATCGAGAGTTCCGAGTTGGTCGGGTAGCCCTCGGCGAGGAGCGCCTGTTCAGCCCAGCGTCGCAGAGAATCCGGCTCGATGTCCGATCGTCCGTGTTGGTCTTCGACCTCGATCCGCATGCAGCCTCAGGAGCCGGGGAAATTCGGATACTGGATCCGTTGGTGGTAATGACCTATCAGTGCTTCGAGGAACGCGCGACGCGTCCGGGTCAGCTGGGCGAGGGTAAGCGTGCATTCGGTCAGCTGGCCATCGTTCACTTTCTCATCCACCACCCGATTGACGACCTTCTCGATCGCTTCAGGAGTGGGCTCTTCTTCTTGAAAAACCGCCCGGCACGCTGCTTCGAGGGAATCGGCCAGCATCACAATTGCCATCTCCGAGGATCGAGGCTTGTGGCCGACGTGACGGAAATCGGCCGGATCCACGGCTTCGTCTCCTTCCGCCCGTCGCGCTTTCTCGTAGAAGAAGCGCATGATCCCATCGCCGTGGTGGGTAACGATCGCCTCCGCCACTTCGGTAGGAATCTTGAATTTGCGGGCCAGATCCACTCCATCGGTCACGTGCCGACGGATCAATGCCACCGACTGCCGCGGCTCGAGGTCGTCGTGGGGATTAGATGCGCCGAATTGGTTTTCGATGAAGTAGGCGGGGTTGGTGGTCTTGCCGAGATCGTGGTAGTAGGCAGCAGCCCGGGCCAAGAGAGCGTTTGCCCCCACCGCCCTGGCGGCGGCATCGGCGAGGGTTCCCACCATGAGCGAGTGATTGAAGGTTCCAAACGCCTCCTCCTGCAAACGGACGAGGGCGGCGTGATTGCGATCGGTCAATTCGAGCAGGCGGAGATTGGTGGTGATGTCGAAGGCGTTCTCGAAGAGCTGGAGCCCCGCCAGCCCCAGCAACGCTGTCAGCACCGAGATCCCGGCGGCCAACGCTCCCGCTCCCGCCACGGTCTCCCAGGCGCTCTGGTCGGGGGTGGTATGGAAGAACCAGGCAACCGTGGCTGCGATCAGTGCCACCGCCGCCGCCGAGGCGAGCACCGCTCGGCGGTAAGCACCCTGAGTGGAAAGCGAGGACACGAAGCCGACGGGCACCATCGTCGACATGGCCGCGTAGGCAGCCAGACCCGGATCGCGAGTGCCGGCCGCCACCAAAACCGACATCGCCAGGGCCATCACCGCGGCCACGCGGGAGTCGAAGAGCACCGTCGTCATCAATCCAAAGATCACCGTGGGTAGCAAGTACCAACCCGCCACCTCGTTGAGGCCAGCTTGGGCCTCAATGGTGAGCCGGACCCCCCCGGCCCCGAGGACCACCAGCAGGCCCAACAGCGCTGCCATCCGGGGCCGATTCCAAAATTCCTGACGGAACCGGGCCAGGTAAAAGCCGATTGAAGCCACCATTGCCGCCAGCACCGCCAACAATCCCGCCGACTGGCCGGTTTCGGCCAACGATGCAGCCCTCGTGGCGAGGATGGCATCGATCATGAACCGATCGAGACGATCCCCCTCCGAGGCGATGGTCTCGTTGGCGAGGATGGTTTCGGTGATGTCTTCGACCCCGGCACGCGCCTCTTGCTTTTCGCGCTCGGTTGCGTCCGGATTGAAGACGTAGTTGGCTCGAACCGCGCTGGAGACGATGTCGGCGGCGGCGGCGGCCGCACGGGCGTCGGCGCTGGCGCCGATAAGGACCAGAGGTGGATTGGCGATGATCTCGTTACGAGTCTCGCCCAGGTTTTCGCTGGTGACACGTTCGCCGAAGACATCGTTCAATTCGCGCTGGGCGCTTTCGTTGATGGCGGCCAGCCAGCTTTGCTCGCCGACCGCGGTGCGGACGACATCTCCTGAGGCATATGCCACCAGGGTCTCGACCGTCTCCAGGTTGAGGTTGGCGTCGAGCTCTCTAAGTTCTGAGACTTGGACATCAGCCGTGCGCACCGCCGGCCGGTAGCCCACTGGAACCGAGAAGCAATTGCCGTCCTCGCACTCGATGCTTTGCAGGTCGTTGCCGCCCGACAGGGTGAGACCTTCGGGGAACTCAGGATCGCTCCCGTCGACCGCCACGTAGAGCGGCAAGATAGAGACTTGCGTCTGCCAGGTGCCGTTGCTTTGGGTCTCCGCCATTCCGATCTGGGTGCCGTTCTCGTCGTAGGCGAGGACGCTGATTCCCCCCAAACCCCGATCGACTGAATCGGCTGAGAACACCGAGTCGAAATCGGCATCCAGGAAGACCTGACCCGAGACCGCATAGGTGATCGCGGCCGCCCCCGCCGTGGTGGAAGCAGCGGCGGTAGTGGTGGCGATCTGATCTGGTTGGTTGAGCCGCGGAACCGGCGCGTCGTGATCGATCACGCCGGCTGCAGCGGCGGCCATGATCTCTTCGATCGCAGCCACGCCCGCCTCTTCAGCCCCCACATCGCGCGATAGCTGGTCGGGAACTTCGTTCACGGCTTCAATCCGGGCCGCCTCGGTTGCCTCCTCATCCACCACTTCGGCCGTCACTTCGGCGACGTAGTTGCGAGTCGCCACCTGACCGGGCTCGAGGCCCGACCGGTCCGAATCCCCGAGGGAAAGCAGCCCCCAGGCCCCCACGGCGGTGGCGATCAGAATCGAGAAGCGGACGAGGTTGGTGCGGTTCATCGACCATCACCGTCGAAACGGGAATAGGCGTCGACGATGGCGGCCACGATCCGGTGGCGGACAACGTCCTTCGAGGTCAACTCGACGAAAGCCACGCCGGGTATCCCCTTCAAGATCCGGCGCACCGTTTCGAGCCCCGAAGTCTTCTGAGCGGGGAGATCAGTCTGAGTCACGTCTCCAGTGACGACCATCTTCGAGTTGAACCCGAGGCGGGTCAGGAACATCTTCATCTGCTCGGGCGAGGTGTTCTGGGCCTCATCCAAGATCACGCATGCGTCATTCAGGGTCCGACCCCGCATGTAAGCCAGGGGCGCGATTTCGATAGTCCCCTTCTCGGTGAGTCGAGCCGTCTCCTCGGGGCCGAGCATGTCCCAAAGGGCGTCGTAGAGCGGGCGCAGATATGGATCGATCTTGGCGAAGAGGTCACCGGGCAGGAACCCAAGCCGCTCGCCAGCCTCCACCGCCGGTCGGGTGAGGATGATCCGACGGACGGCTCCCGCCGTCAGCGCTTCCACCGCCACGGCCATCGCCAGATAGGTCTTTCCGGTACCGGCGGGTCCGATTCCGAAGGTGACAGTGTTCTCTCGAACCGCGTTTATGTAGCGATGCTGGCCATGGGTCTTAGGTCGGACCAGCTTTCCGCGGCCGACAGCGACGCCGTCGGAGAGGATTCCTGCCGGACTCGGCACCGATGCCCGCACCATTCCCACGATCTGTTCGAGGCGCTGGATGTCGAGCCGCTCACCCTCCTGTACGAGGATCAATAACTCGTCGAGAACGGTGCGGGCTTCTTCGACCTCAGGAGCGGGGCCGGAGAGCGAGACTTCGTTACCACGCGCAACCATCACCACCGTGGGAAAGGCGGCTTCCAGAGCTTTGAAGTTGGCGTCCGCCTGCCCGAGCAAATCGAGCATCAGGTGATTGGAAGGGACGCGCAGACGTTCTTCGACGAGGTCAGGGGTCACGGCAGAAGGGCTACCGATAGCAAGCGTGAATTATACGACTGGTCATGTTTGGTTTTCGCGCAAGCGTTCGCATCCACGGCGTTAGCTGCGCCGAACCCTCAACCCGGTGGCCAGGTGAATTGACGACCGGCAAGAAAATGCAGGTGGAGGTGGTGAACCGACTGTCCGCCCTGATCGCCGATGTTCGTTACGAGTCGCCAGCCCTGTGGAAAGTCCCGCCCAAGTTGTCGCGCAATATTGGCGAGGTCAGCCCACAACTCTTTGGCTTCTTCGTCCTCGGTATCGAGTTGGTCAAGCGAGACAACGTGGGCTTTCGGAGCGATGAGAATGTGGGTTGGAGCAACTGGCTGAATGTCGCGGAACGCGATTGAGTGATCCGTTTCCATCACCCTGTCAGCCGGAATCTCCCCAGCCACCAGGCGACAAAACAAGCAAGCGGAGACCACTGTCTATTCGAGCTGGGCGAGTACCTGGCGAAGTGTGTTGCGGTCGGAGCGGACCAAGGCCGCCAGCAACTCGAGGTCGGCTTGCCGCACCGTCATATCCCCCGAACCACCCCGACGCCGCATCTGAATCGCTACCAGAAAGCGGTCGATCACGTCTGAAACATCCTGATCGACCGCCCCAATCGCATCAAGATCGATGTTGACGGTGTGGTCCTCTGCCTCGCTGTCCTCAGACGATGGAATCAGATGGGCTACATCCACTCGATAGAGCGCTGCGAGTCGGTGGAGCCTCTGAACCGAGATCGCCCGTTCTCCCCGCTCGTATGCGCCAAGCACCGATGAACGAAACTCTGAATCCGAGCGTTTCTCGACTTCCTGCAGCGACCAACCACGATGGCGGCGAGCCGCTCGCAGCCGCTCTCCCAATAGTTTGTCGAACCTTTCCAATGCGCCTCCTGGGCGAGACGCTACCACCGAGAGTGGCGGTGTGAACTAGTCACCCGCAAAATTAGTCGAGTGACTACTCACTTCTAAAACCGCAGCCACAGCCGCGGTTTCGGTCCGAAGGACCGTGCGCCCGAGAGAAAGCCGGGGCCAATGGGCCGGTAGCTCGTCCTCCGCCCAGCCTCCTTCCGGTCCCACCACCACTCTCAGTGGGGGCGGGGGAATGAACCGATCGCCGCCCTGATCGGCCACCACGGTCGCCCGTTCTGGCTCGAGATCGGCCGCTCCGACGAAAACGCGGTCCACCGCCGTGAGCCAACCGCCCCGGCTTTGCTCGAGAGCCGCCACCGCCCAATCCTCTGCCCGGGCAATATGGTTGGGTCGGGCATTTCCAAAGCGAGACCGCAACCACCTGATCCTCCTTACCTCCAGCTCGGCTGCCTTCTCGACCAGAAAACGAACCCGATCCCTCTCGTGAGGCGGAGCCACTGCAACCTCTAGGTCGATCGGCGGACTCACGACAGTCTCCTGCCCCCGGATCACCTGAGTCGAGGTGAGCTCACCCGAGCCGATAAGTCCCCTGCCGTCGGTGTAGCTGACCTCTGAACCTGATCGAAGCCGCAGTGCCTTGAACACGTGATTCACCTGAGCCGGCGAGAGGTCAATCCCTCGCCCCCGCCAGGGGGGCGGGAGGAAGAGGTGGGGGATGTGGGGCATCTAGCGCCGGCGCCGACGGCTCGCCTTTTGAGGCGATTCTCCTCGCAACTGGGCAAAGGCTCGGAGGGATTCCTCCTCTTCAACCGAAAGATTCGTCGGCACCTCGACGTCGGTGTGGACGAGGAGATCGCCCCGGCCTCGCCGCCCGAGATGAGCAGTACCAAGTCCGGGGAGTCGGAATACCGTTCCTGGCTGGGTCCCGGGAGGCACTTCTAGCTTTTCAGACCCTCCTTCGAGGAGGGGTACGTCGACTTTGATACCGAGGGCTGCTTCGGCGATCCCCACCCGGAGCGAGTACACCAGATCGTCACCCTCGCGCTCGAAATCGGGATGAGAGCGGACCCGTACCTCGACATGGAGATCCCCGGCACTTCCGCGGCGACCGGCGAATTCGCCGCGACCCGTCAGACGGAGTCGGGTTCCGCTCGGTACCCCCGCGGGAATCTCAACCCGAACGCTGCGTTCACCTGCGACTGCGCCGAGTCCTCGGCAATTGCGACAGGGATCGGTAACCACCGTTCCCTGACCGCTGCAGGTCGAACAGGCGGTGACGCTCATCATTGTCCCGAGCAGACCCCGGCGGGCAACACGCACGCTTCCCGATCCACCGCAGGTTGGACAGGTGATCGCTGAAGTCCCGGGCGCCGAGCCCTGGCCACCGCAGACGTCACAAGTGACGTGAGCCTCAAAGCGCACCTCGGTATCACCCCCGAATGCGGCCACCATCAGATCCACCTCCACGGCCACCAGAACGTCGCGACCTCTCATCGTTCGCGGCGCCTGGCCAAAGAACCCACCGTCTCCGAAGACTGACCGGATGAGATCGTCGAGCCCACCCATGCCGGCGAAAAGGTCGGTGAGATCGATCGTTTCCCCACGGTCGTAGGCATTGCGGCGCCCGGGATCACTCAAGACCTCGTAAGCCTCGGCCACTCGACGGAAGCGAGCCTCGGCGGCCGGATCACCCGGATTGGCATCCGGGTGGGAATCGCGGGCCAGTCGGCGAAAGGCGCGCTTTATGTCCTCGGAGGAGGCGGCGCGGTCAACTCCGAGGTCGGCGTAGTAGTCACGGGCCATCTGGCGCATAGGTTACGGTTCGAGTCCTTGAATCCAGACGAGCTTCAGGTGCCGATGCGATCTTCGAGGCCCCGTCCGACTTTTTCGACGGCGGAAATCGCGGTCCGATAATCCATCCGCATCGGCCCGATCACCCCCACCGAACCTTCGGCGCCCCCCGCCTCATACGTCGTCGAGACCACGGCTAGATCCATGCCTTCCGCCACCGGCAACTCCCCGCCAATGCGGATCGAGACGCCGGAAGCATTGACGAGGAGACCGAGAAGTTCTGCTTCCCGCTCGAGGACTTCCAGCACGCGGTGGACGGCGCCCAGGCTGGGCCAGGCTTCGGCCATCTGCCGGGTTCCCCCGACATAGACCTCTCCGGGAGCGGCGGCGCTCTGTCGCAGCACCTGCATGAGGGCCTGGCCGATTTCTCGAATCTGATCGGGCTGGTTCGAGAAAAGATCTGTCTGCTCGGGCCCGCGACCGAGCTCGGAGCCGATGAGACTGCGGGCTGCGATCTGCTCGACCTTAAGGGCATCGTCGACACTGAAAGGGTGGTCGAGCCGGAGGTGGTGTTGGATCACACGGCCTCGATCGGTCACAATCACCGCCATCAGGTTCTGGGTGGTCAGCGTCACCAGGTGTAGGCCCCGCACCACCTCGCTCGAAGCTCCCGGCGAGACCACGACCGCCGGGTAGTGAGTCACCTCGGCCAGCAGCTGGGAAGTTGCCTTGAAGAGGTTGGAAAGCTCGAGCTGCACCGACGAGAAGAATCCGGCGATTCGGGCTTGGTCGGAGCTGGCCAGGCGTCCCCGGCCAATGTGATCGACGTAGTAGCGATAAGCCCGGGGAGTGGGGATCCGCCCGGCGGATGTGTGCGGTTGCACCACGAACCCTTCGCGTTCGAGGGCAGCGAGATCGTTGCGGATTGTGGCCGCCGAGACCCCGATGGCGGTCTCGGACAGGATGGCGCGGGAACTAACCGGCTCGCCGGTCTTGATGTGTGCTTCCACCAACGCCCGGAGCACGTCGGAGCGGCGCTCCTCCAGCATTTGGACTCGATTTTAGCAAGGCGGTCGGGCTCCGGTTAGCAATCAGGGGGGCGGGAGTGCTAACACAGCTCGCGAGGCGGCGTCGGTGAGCAGCGGCTTCCGGACCCGCAGGCGGTCGCGATCGAAGTCGATGACCCCGGCCTCCTCGAGCCGTTTTCCATCCATAGAAGCCGCCAGGGCGGCTCCCCCCGCCCCGGAGATGACACCGGCTGCCCGCCGCAGGCCGAGAAAGAGGCGTTCGAGCTCGCGATCCCAGCCCGAGACCTCCTCGGATCCGGCGATCGGAGCGGCAGAGCCTGAAGCCAAGGCGTCGAGGTAGGTGTCGAAGCGACGGAAATTGTGGGAGCGGATTCCATCGCGAAGCCGGTGAGCGGAAAGACCGAAGCCGAGGAAATCGGCCTGGGCCCAAACCGCCAGGTTGTAGCGGACCGGGTGCCCGGGTCGAGCCCAGTTGGAAACCTCGTACCGCACCAGCCCGGCATTGGTGGCGAGGGCATTGGCCCTCTCCCATTGATCGGCCTGGAGGTCGGGGTCGGGGGCTGGAGCCCCTTCCGATATTCGGCGGTAGAGGTCGGTGCCCGGCTCGACCGTGAGGCCGTAGCAACTGAGGTGATCGAGGCCCAGCCCGAGCGCCTGATCAACACTGCTCGTCCACCTTGCCACATCCTCCCCGGCGGATCCGTAGATCAAATCGAGATTCACCGAACTGAACCCGGCTTCCCTGGCGGACAACACCGCCGCCTCTATCTGCTGAGGGCGGTGGCGGCGGCCAAGCGAGATCAGGGTTCGTTGCTCGAAGCTCTGCGCCCCGAACGAAACCCGGTTGAAACCAGCCGCGCGCAAAGTAACCGCCTTCGCCAGAGTCCAGTCCTCCGGGTTCGCTTCCAGCGATATCTCGGCGTCGGTAGCCAGCCCGAATCGCTTATCGAGCCTTTCCAGAACCTGAGCCAAAAGCGTTGGCTCAATGATCGATGGCGTACCACCTCCAAAATAAACAGCATCGAGCTGCTTCCAGGCCGGCTCGGAGTCGATCTCGGCTCCGAGAGCGTCTAGGTAGCGGTCAAAGTCAGCATCGCGTCCGGTGACCACAGCGAAGTCGCAATAGGGGCAGAGTCGGGAGCAGAAGGGAATATGGATGTAGGCCGCTGCCCAAGCCGCGGCGCGGTCGGCCAGCTCTGGTGAATCCGGCCAATCAATCGGCGTCGACTCGGAGAGCAGCAACAAATGCCTCCTGGGGAACCTCGACCGACCCCACCATCTTCATGCGCTTCTTCCCCTCCTTCTGGCGCTCGAGGAGCTTGCGTTTGCGGGTGACATCTCCGCCGTAGCATTTGGCGAGGACGTCCTTCCGCCGGGCCTTGACCGTTTCCCGGGCGATGATCCGCCCTCCTATCGCAGCCTGGATGGGTATATCGAATAGCTGACGGGGTATCAGTTCCCGAAGGCGCTCGGTCATCAGCTTTCCGTAAGCCGCGGCCTTGTCCCGATGAACGATCGCCGAAAAGGCGTCGACAGGGACCGAGTTGAGCAGTACATCCACTTTGACCAGGTCCGAGGGTCGATATCCGCTGGGCTCGTAATCGAGCGAGGCGTAGCCCTTGGTGCGGGATTTGAGAAGGTCGAAGAAGTCGAAGACGACTTCGCTGAGCGGAACCTGATAGGTCAACTCGACGCGCTCGGGTGAGAGGTAGTGCATGCTCCCTTCGAGACCGCGCCGGCTCTGGATCAGCTCCATCACCGAGCCGATGTACTCGGCCGGTGTAATGATCATGACCTGCACATAGGGCTCATCAATCGAGGTCCGATAATCCGGTTCGGGCAAATCTTGGGGCGAGCGAATCTCGCGTAGATCCCCGCTGTTGAGATGGACCCGGAAGGCGACCGAGGGGGCGGTCGCCACCAGATCGAGGCCATATTCCCGCTCGAGGCGTTCGCGAATGATTTCCATGTGGAGGAGTCCGAGGAATCCGACTCGGAATCCGAAACCCAATGCCCGACTTGTCTCGGGTTCGTACTGGAGCGAGGCGTCGTTGAGGGTGAGCTTCTCCAGCGCCTCCCGAAGTCGCTCGAAGTCATCTCCGTCAGTCGGAAAGAGCCCGGAGAAGACCATCGGCTTGGGCTCAGCGTATCCGGGCAAGGCCTGGGAGGCTGGACGGCGAGCGTGGGTGATCGTGTCGCCGACCTTGATCCGCCCGATTTCCTTCACTCCCGTGATCAGATAGCCCACCTCGCCTGGACCCAGCTCGTGTACCGGAACCGCTTTCGGCGTCAACACCCCGACTTCGTCGGCGGTATGCGATTCGCTCGTGGCCATGAATCGGATTTGATCACCGGCCAGAAGCGATCCGTCTACGACCCGCACATAGCAAACCACACCGCGATAGGAGTCGTAATAGCTATCGAAGACGAGGGCGCGGAGCGGTGCCTCGCGATCGCCGGCGGGAGGCGGCACCCGTCGAACCACCTCGTCAAGGAGGGCAGGCACGCCTTCCCCGGTCTTGGCAGACAAAGCCAGCACCTCGGAGGCCGACCCGCCCAGGATTCCGATCAGTTCCTGGGTCACTCGATCGGGGTCGGCGGCGGGTAGGTCGATCTTGTTGAGGGCGGGAATCACCTCGAGGCCGGCGTTGACTGCTAGGTAGGCATTCGCCAATGTCTGGGCTTGCACCCCTTGAGCGGCGTCGGCCAGCAAGAGCGCCCCTTCGCAGGCGGCCAGGGAACGGGAGACCTCGTAAGAGAAATCGACGTGGCCCGGCGTGTCGATCAAGTTGATGACGTAGGCGCGCCCATCGCCGCTGCGGTGGTGCAGGCGGACCGCCTGGGCCTTGATGGTGATTCCGCGCTCGCGCTCGAGATCCATCGTGTCGAGCACTTGTTCTCGCATCTCTCGAGCCGAGATCGCCCCCGTCTGCTCGAGTAGTCGATCCGCCAGGGTCGACTTGCCATGGTCGATGTGGGCGATGATGCAAAAGTTGCGGATCTGCGATTGCTCGACCATCTGAGCAGCCAGGTTATGAGCCATCTGTGAACCCAGGGTTCGCAGGTCGGCTGTGCCTATCTGTGAGCCCCACAGAATGATGACCACGGAGTCGGAGCTACCCTTCTCCCCTCATGGCCAACATCAAATCCCAAATCAAGAGAAATCGACAGAACGCGGTTCGCGAGGCTCGGAACAAGTCAGCCAAATCGGAACTGCGAACCCGAGTAAAAGCGGTCCGCTCTGCGGTAGCCAGCAATGAAGATGCCACCGACGCCCTTCGCACCGCCCAGAAAGAAATCGATCAAGCGGTGAGTAAGGGCCGCGTCCACCCCCGCACGGCTGCCCGGCGCAAGTCACGTCTCGCCAGGGCAGTCAACAACAAGTCTCGTTAGCCCCTGCCGCCATACCAGCGGCTGAAGGCGACGGTTAGTCGCTCCAAGGTCACCCGATGCACCTCCTCGGGCTGTGTCTTCATCACCCGGTCGGCCCGCACCAAGGCCTCGAGCGCTTTCTGAAATGACGAGTCCTTGATCCGACCCCGGTCTCGCCAGAGACGGGAGGCTCTTCGGTCATCAGACCGAGCCCCGATGGCGATGCGAAATGACTCCTCCGTCTCCGAGGACGAAGCCAGGGCACGGCGTTTCAGGTCCGATTCGAGCGCGGCCAGCAACACCAAAGGATGTCCATGGGTGAGGAAATCGGCCAGCCGCCGCAGGGCATCGCCAGCTTTCCCCGCACTCACGGAATCGAGGTAGTGGACCAACGGCTCGTCTGGTCGATTACGAAAACGGTCAAGGACGGTCTCGGCGGTGATCTTGCCTTGATGCTCGACCAGCTGGTCAAGGGCCTGCCCCAAGCCGGCGGTGTCGGTACCGAATCGCTGCAGCAGCGCCGCCTGGGCCTCGGCTTCCACCTTCATGCTGCGCTCCTCCAGCTCAGCTCGCAACCACTCCCCGGCTTGCCGCTCCCACATCTTTCGGACCGCCACCACTTCCCCAACGGCCTTTACCACTTTGAGGACCGCGGCCGGGAGCGTCCCGAAACACACCAAGGCCACCGCCACGTCGTCGGCTTGATCGAGCAACTCGGCAGTGAGCTTGGCCTCAACCGGGTTCAGATTCTGCGAATCGACTAACAACAGCCCTTGCAAGTCGCCGAAGATCGAACCTGATTGGAGCAAGGGGATCATGGCTTCCAGATCTCCCCGCATCGGCCCTTCTGACTCCTCGCCGCCGCCCCGGGCGGGGACATCGATGCGAACGATATCGACCGGTGCCACTCCAATCCCGCTCAGAAATTCGTGCGCCCGATCGAGCATTTCCTGGCGCTCTCCGGGACCGGAGTTCGCCTGCCCGGTCACCGCCAAGAGATGCTTCATGGCTGGGGAAGCCGGTCGAAGAGGCGTGCCAAGTCGCATGCGGCTTTCACATCGTGCACGCGAATCATGTCGGCCTGATATTCGAGAGCGAGGGTGACGTAAGCCATCACTCGAGGGAACTCTCGCTTGCGAGGTATGGGAATCAACACTGGTCGATTCAACTCGTGGAGGAATCCACTGTCGCGAATCACCTCGAGCTGAAGGCGGGTATACGCCTGATAGTCGCCTCGATAGTTGAGCGCGATTCCGGGGTCGATGATCACGTCCCTTATTCCCTGGTCTTCGAGAAAGCGGAGGCGTTCGCGGAAGAGATCGGCAGTGCGCCGGGTCTTGTCGGCTCCCGTGTCGACAACCCCCACGTCGTGGGGATTTCGACCCTCGACATATACCGCTACCGCGGCCGCCGAAGATTGCGCCACCGCATACACCATCTCCGGATCCTTTAGGCCCCCAGTGTCGTTGATGATCGCAGCCCCCGCCGCCAGACATTCCCTTGCGACTTCGGGCTTCCAGGTGTCGATCGAGACCACAAATCCGTCCCCAACCAAAGCGGTCACTGCGGGCACCAGACGGGCCAACTCCTCGGTGGGAGAGAGGGTGGGGTTGTCGAAATGAGATGACTGACCTCCCAAGTCGATGACCGTTGCCCCCCAGTCCCGGTATCGATGGGCCATCGCCCGCGCCTCGTCGAGGTTGATGGCCACAGTGTTTCGATTGCGCGACTCCGGGGACAGGTTGATCACGGCCATGACATGAGTGACGCCGCCGAAGGAGAGGCTGTCAAAAGCTCTCAAGGTCCAATCAACAACTCTCCATCGAATTGGGTCAGCCCCTCCGGGAGTCGGAGGACAATGGTCTCCGACCTGGTTTCCCCCGGCGGCACCAATCCGATTTCAACCGGGATGAAGACCCCACCGACCACCAGACTCACCGTTCCTCGCCAGGGATCGGTGCCACGATTCTCGATAGGAACAGTCACCTCCAATCGATTGGGACCCGCATCGCGCATCGATAGATCTGTGTTGAGGTTGGCGCAAACTGGGTCGTCCCCGGCTTCGACCACCCGTGATCCCGTCAGAAGAGGTGTCCCGTCTTCTCCAAACCTGACCTCGAAGGGCTGGGCGATAGCGCCCTGGCAGCTCACCACATGGGTGAGGCCCCGCAGGGAACTCAAGCCCACCGGTATCAGGAATACCCCCAGCAGCAGGGCCATGGCAAGACGAAGTCGGAGCAGGGGAGGCACGACCGAGCGATGGTAAGGCCCTCCGTACACTCCGCCCGTGGTTGAAAGATGACCTTCGCCCGCGCCCGGACGATCCTGCTGATGTCGGGTTTCATCCTCATTCTCCTGGTCGGGCTGGTGGCCATCTCCCGCGGGGTCGACTTGGTAGAAGTGGCCGCCACGCTGCTTTTCATCCCGGTGTTCGCTGGCTTCTTGTTCGGAGGGATCCGGGGTGGGTTCGCCCTGGGTGTAGTGGCAGCGGTGGCATATGTCCTCTTGAGGATCCCATCACTGCAGTTAGTGGGATTGACGCCCCTTGCCGGCCAGATCGTCGCCCGCGTGGTCGGATATCTCGGCTTCGGGCTGGGTGGAGGGTGGGCGGCCCAGCACATCAAGGCCGCCCTCGACAAGTTCGAGCTGCACGACGACATCGACGACGAGACCGGGGTGGGCAATGCCCGGTCGATGATCGAGATGACCGACACCGAAAAAGCCCGCGCCGACCGATATCAGAAGGTCTTCTCGGTGGTGCTCGCCGACGTTTCCGCAGCCAAGTGGGTGGCTGATCCAGCGCGCAGGCAGAGAGCGTTTTTGCGGGACCTTGGACAACGACTCGAGAAAGCGATTCGCAGCTCAGACCATGTTGCTCACGCTCGCCGTGGCGATCACCACTTGATCGGGTTGGTCCTCCCAGAGACGGGCCCTGAAGGCGCTCGGATCGCCAGCGAAAACCTTGGCAAGCTCCTGACGGAAGTAACCGGGGAGTCGGCCGGCGTCCGACTGGCCGTCGCCACTTACCCAGGCGAGGGCATCGACCCGATCCTCGAACTCTGGCGCGAGCTCGACCGCGCCAGGAGACCGGCCGATCGAGAGGAAGAAAAACGTCGCCCTCGTCCCGTGTCATGATCACCTGAGCTCCCGCCCCCTCCAGCAAATCGACGATCTCTTTTGCGGGGTGGCCAAACCGGTTCGGCCCCACACTGATGAGTGCGAGTTCAGGGCGGGTTGCGGCTAACCAGCCCGGCAGCGAAGTGTCACCGCCGTGGTGGGGAACCTTGAGGATGTCGACGTCGATTGGATCTAGTTCGAGCTGGGCGGCTACCTCAACGTCACCGGTCATCAACAGCGAAGCGGTTTGCGACCGGGCGAGGACCACGATTGACTGGTCATTGGCGTTGTCATAGCGACGCTTGGGGCCAAGCACCTCAAGAACCATTCCGGCCAGACCGAGGCGGGTTCCGACTATTGGGTTCGCCACTGGAACCGACGCCGCCTCCATCTCGTCCCTGATCTGGTTCCGGGTGGGATTGGAGTGGTGCTCGCCCGCTTCCCAAAGCTCGTCGATCGGCAATCGCTGTGCCAATCCCACCAACCCGGCGATGTGGTCGTCATGGGGGTGGGTGGCAACGACCAATCGGAGACGCCTGACCCGATATTGATAAAGCGCCTGCCACAGCAGGCGCGGATTCGGTCCGCCGTCGACAAGTACGGCCTCTCCGCTGGCGGAGAACAGCAGCGCTGCGTCTCCCTGACCGACATCGATAAAGACGACGGCCGGCCCACTGGGTACGCGAGGCACGATCGCCACCGCCACGACTGCCGAGATGAGAACAAGCATCACCGGGCGGATCCGGGACCAACGGATGCTCACCAGAATCGATCCCGCCAAGAGGGCGACCGCGCCGATGCCGAGCTGGGGGTAAAAAGCGGCGCTCCTGGCGATGGTGAGAACGATATCGGAAGCGACCATCGCCGCCCCCAGCAGAGGTCCGCCTCCCACCACCACCCCGATCGCTCCCAAGAGAGTCGCGGCTGCCACCAGCGGGGCTGCGAGCAGATTGGTCAGAGGAGACAACAATGGAACGCCATTGCCCTGGGCGAGGAGAAGTGGCGTCACCGCGACTTGGGCGGCGATGGTGACTCCGAGTGGTTTTCTGACCAGCTGCGGAAGGCTCGAGGGCAGCAGGTCGTATCCCGCCATGATGCCCACCGTGGCGATCAGCGAGAGCTGGAAACCTAGGTCTGAGACCAAGGCCGGAGCCACCAACATGGCGAGGACCGCTCCGGCGCCAAGTGCAGTCCACGCATCGATCGCAAGCCCCGCCGCTCGGCCAGCGAATACGACTGCCGCCATGAGTCCCGCCCTTACCACCGATGGCTCCCACCGAGTGGCAACAAGGAAAATGGCCAAACCCACCAGGCCCATCCAGCCGCGACGGCGCGCCCCGAATCCGATCGGTCCCAGCAGGAGCCACCAGAGCATGAGGAATCCGGCAACGTTCGCTCCCGAGACCGCCACGAAGTGCGAAATCCCCGCCCTCCTCATGGCGACTTGGTCGGAGGGCGGCAGGTCGGCACTATGCCCGATCAGGAAACCGGCCAGGAGCGCCTCAGCGGGAAGATCACCATCGAGCAGGCGAAGAACCCGGCGCCTGATCCCGTTACCCGCTGCCACCAACGGAGTCCCTCGACTCGAAAGAACTTCGACGTCCTCCGCTTCCACAACTCCGGCATAAAAATGTCCTCCGGCGCCTCCTGAACGAACCAACAATTGGCCGCTGATTCGAACGATCTCCGACCAGAAGACCTCGCGACCGTCTGGGATTCGGATCAGCAGGTTTGATCCGTGCCAGTCAGCCCGGCCTGTCTCCATTCCGATCGCACGTCCCACAAACCAACCGCCCCCAAACGGGCTCGGAGCGGAATCGTTGGTCGCCATCACGGTCAAGTTCTCGAACCCTGAGGGCAAGCTGGCTGTCAGCTGGGACTGCTCTCGACCCACCGACAGTTGTCCCGAGAGCCACCCCAGCCCGAGAATCAAGGGCAATGCGACCAGCGGCAGTCGACGCTGTCCGCCGCGGGCCAACCCCACGCCGATGGCCGTGCCTGCCACCGAGAACAGGAAGCCCGCCCCCCGGGCGGACCCGACCCCGGCGGCCACCAGACCCATCGACCCGAGAGCCGGCCACGCCATAGGAGGCGGAAGATGCCACCTCACGGCACCACCAGATCGCGCAAATTGGCCAGCTTGGCTTCGCCGATTCCGGGCACGTCGAGCAAGTCCTCGACCGCTCGAAAGGGTCCGTGCTCGCTTCGATGGGCGACGATCCGTTCGGCGATCACCGGACCGATGCCGGGCAGATCGTCGAGCTCAGCGGCCGTCGCTCGATTGAGATGGATACGGCCGTCTCCCGCCGGATCGGCCGCGGGCTCGGCGCCGTCGGGGGCCGTAGCCGGACCGGCAACGACGACCTGGCTGCCGTCGCTCAGTGGCTCTGCCAGGTTGATTGCCTCAGTCAACGCTCCGGGCAATACTCCGCCAGCGGCCGCGATTGCATCGGCTACTCGGGCACCGGCCGCAAGCTCGACGAGGCCCGGTCGAGCGACCCATCCGCCCACGTGGACCGTCAATTTGGACCCGAGGGTTTCCGAAGTAGAGAGACTCGTCGTCGCCACTGGCACAGGGGTGGATGGCCGTCCCCCCCACCACCATCCGGCTCCCACCGCGATCACCAGCACCATCCAGATCCCAACACCCTGGGGCCGATTCACTCCACCTCCCCCGCGGTCATACCCGACCGGGCGTCAGTGGGGAAGGGGTGTGCGCGGTAGGGTGCCGGGCGTGAACGCCGACCGTTATCGCATCGGAGCGGGCGAGGCCCCTGGACTGGGCGACCGTGATCCCTCCGACCAGAGCCTCTTCGCAGGCGACAAGAAAGCTGGCAAAGCGGCGCTGCGCGACCTCAACAAACGCCTCGAGGAATTGCAGGAGCTGTTCTACGCCGACAATCGACACCGGCTGCTGGTGGTGTTGCAAGCCACCGACACCGGTGGCAAGGACGGCACCATCTCGTCGGTGTTCGATGGGGTCAATCCCCTCGGCGTCAGGGTCGCATCATTCAAGAAGCCGACCGAAGCCGAGCTCGCGCACGACTACCTGTGGCGCGTACATCCCCATGTTCCCGCCAATGGTGAGATCGTCATTTTCAACCGCAGCCATTACGAGGATGTTTTGGTGGTGCGGGTTCACAATCTGGTTCCCGAGGAGCAATGGCGTCGGCGCTATGAGCAGATCGTTGACTTCGAAAGGCTCCTGTCCGAAGAGGGCACGACGATCGTCAAGTTCTTCCTGCACATTTCCAAGGAGGAACAGCGAGAGCGTCTACAAGCCCGGCTCGATGATCCGCAAAAGCACTGGAAATTTTCGATCGGAGATCTCGATGAACGCAAGCGCTGGGACGACTATGAGGCCGCATACGAGGAGGCAATCTCGAGAACCTCTACCAACGCCGCTCCCTGGTACGTGATCCCGGCGAATCGCAAGTGGTACCGAAACATCGTGGTGGCCACCATCCTCATCGAGACTCTCGAGTCTCTCGAACTGCGGTATCCCGAACCCGAGGAAGACCCGAGCGGAATCGTCGTCGAGTAGCTCAGCGGTCGGCGAGCTGGCGAGCCTCACGCTCGAAGGAGATCTCCAGGTAGGCCTGGTGGTGGCCTAATCCGGCGCGCCGCAGGCGGAGATACTCCGACACGTACCGAACTAGGAATCGCAGGGGACCCAACTCACCCCATTGGCGGACGTGAACCAGTTCGTGCCGGATCAGTTGCGCCAAGGCCGAGCGGTCGCCGGCAAGTAGGTCGCCACGCACAAATATCCCCCAAGGCAAGGTCATGGCTCCGATATCGCCCCGCCAGACCCTCGTCATCCATCGTGGCGCCCGTCGTACCGGCACTCGATCGATATCGACCAGGCCACTCAGTCGAGCGACGTCGGCCGGGTCGAAGCCGCCCTGAGAGGCAATCAGCGAGGGCGGATAGCCCTTCTGAGAATTGCGCCTACCCGACGACGAGATTTACGACCTCGGGGGGACGGGACACGACCTTCTCCAGGCGACGATCGCCAACGTGCATCTTGACCTTAGGAGAGGCCAAAGCCAGCTCTTCGGCCTCAGCAGGTGTGATGTCGGCGGTCACTTGGAGTCGATCGCGAACCTTGCCATTCACTTGAACAATCATCGTCACCGTGTTCTCGGCCACCAGCGCCGGGTCCCATTCGGGCCATGGTTCCAGGGCCAGCATCGACTCATGCCCCGTCAACTCCCAGAGCTCATGAGTCAGATGCGGTGCCATGGGCGAGAGCATCTTGAGGATGTGGCCGTAGACCTCGTCGAAGACCGATCGGGCCACCCCGCTGTCAGAGCGAAGCCCATCGACGAGGCGGTTGGTGAGACCCATCAACGCCGCCACGGCGGTGTTGAAGCGAAAGCGCTCGATGTCGTCGGTCACCTTTTTGACTGTGCGGTGGCTAGTCGCCAGTAACTCCTGATCCGCCGGGCCCGGCGCCCCCTCATTTACATGTCCGATTTCTCCCCGGCCGACGCGCCAGACGCGATCGAGGAAACGATGAGTGCCTTCGACCCCGTTGTCGTTCCAAATCGCATCGTCGGTGGGTGGGCCGATGAATAGCTCGAACAATCGAATCGCGTCCGCCCCATATCGGGTGTAGTACTCATCCGGGGCGACGACGTTGCCCTTTGACTTCGACATCTTGGCGCCGTCTTTGACAATCATGCCTTGGGTAAAGAGGGCCGAGAACGGTTCCTCGACGTCGACCATCCCCATGTCGTGGAGAACTTTGGTGATGAACCGGGCATAGAGAAGATGCAGCACCGCGTGCTCGACTCCCCCGACATATTGATCGATCGGCATCCAATAGCGCACTTTGGCTGGATCAAAGATGGCATCGGAGTTGTCGGCGTCGCAATAACGCAAGTAGTACCAGGAGGAGTCGACAAAAGTGTCCATGGTGTCGGTTTCGCGTTGGGCCGGCCCCCCG
This sequence comes from Acidimicrobiia bacterium, assembly GCA_035253825.1. GTDB lineage: Bacteria > Actinomycetota > Acidimicrobiia > Spongiisociales > ZC4RG35 > JACCTH01. The sequence continues at coordinate 59,259 of DATFBM010000033.1, forward strand.
CAGACCGGGCATTCGACGTTTACGAACTCGGGTACCGCCGCCAGCGGCGACTCCCCCTGCGGGGAGTAGTTCTCGACGTCGGGGTGGACCACCGGGAGATCTTTCTCGGGAACAGCCACCAGCCCATCGGTGGGACACTTGATGATCGGTATCGGACATCCCCAGTAGCGCTGGCGCGAGATCAGCCAGTCGCGCAGGCGATATTGCACCTTCCCATAACCGATGCCGCGCTCTTCGAGCCAAGCGATGATCCGTTTTTTTGCCGCCGCCATGTCGAGACCATCGAGAAAGTCCGAGTTGATCGCCGGACCGTCGCCGGTGTACGCAGCTCCCTCGAAATCCGTCGGGGGTTGCACTGTCCGTACGATGTCGATTCCATAACGCTCGGCGAAGTCCCAGTCGCGCTGGTCCTGTCCCGGCACCGCCATGATCGCCCCAGTGCCGTAGGACATGAGGACGTAGTCGGCGATGTAAATGGGGACCCGGCGATTGTTGACCGGGTTGATCGCATAGGCGCCAGTGAACACACCCGACTTGGCCCCCTCAGCCAGCCGCTCGATCTCACTCGACCGCCTCGCCGCGGCGATGTACTCACGGGCCTCAGTCTCGTATTTGCTCCCGGCGATTAGCTCTTCAACCAAAGGATGCTCGGGAGCCAGGACCGCAAATGTCATTCCAAAGACCGTGTCGGGCCGTGTGGTGAACACCTCGAACGAATGCTCGGTATCTGCCACCTTGATGGCGAACTGGGCTCCCTCGGAGCGGCCAATCCAGTTGTGCTGCATAACCCGAACTCGATCGGGCCAATGATCGAGCAGGGCCAGATCGTTGAGGAGACGTTCGGCGTAGTCGGTTATGCGAAAGAACCACTGCTCGAGGTCGCGTCTCTCCACGATCGTCCCACAGCGCTCGCACGCCCCGTCCACCACCTGCTCGTTAGCGAGCACCGTCTGGTCCTTCGGACACCAATTGACTGGCGCCAGTTTCTTGTAGGCGAGGCCCTGTTCGAAGAGTTTGAGAAAGAGCCACTGGTCCCAGCGGTAAAACTCGGGAGTATGTGAGGCGATCTCTCGATCCCAGTCGTAGACCGCCCCGAGGCGCTTCAGCTGCGCCTTCATCGTCTTGATCTTCTCTTCGGTGAAGATCCGTGGGTGAACTCCAGAGTCGATGGCCGCGTTCTCGGCTGGGAGCCCGAACGAATCCCAGCCCATCGGCGAGAGAACATTGAGGCCCCGCATGGTCTTGTAGCGGGTGATGAGGTCGACGTACGTGTAGTTACGGAGATGGCCCATGTGCATTTCCCCCGACGGATAGGGGTACATCTGCACGTTGAAGAACTTGAGCCGATCGGGATCGGGCTTGACGTTGAAAATCCGCTCTTCGGCCCAACGCCTCTGCCACTTGGGCTCGATGGTGGCGAAGTCATAGGACATTGGAGATTCGAGGCTAGCGGTGCCCCCTCCCTGCAACTGTGAGGATTTACGCGGCCTCAGGCCGCGTAAATCCTCACAGAATGGGGTCTAGGAGGCGGCTTGCTGCTCCTCTTCGGAGAGGGATGAGAGCTTCTCGAGATCTTCGGCGATCACCACGACTTCATCGCCTGGCGCCAACAAGATTCCTGGGCCGGGATTGGTCATGATGTTGGTGTCGCGCGCCAGCGCCAGGAGGGTGGCGTCGTTTTCTTGCTTCAGGTGCTGGGAGGCATCGAGCACCGACATGCCGATCATGCGGGCGGGCACCCGAATTCGATAGAGCTCTGATCCATGACCGCCCGAGACCATATCTGTCACGAGGTCACCCAAACCCGGATAAAGGGCGGTGCGGGCGAGCAGACGCGAGGCGAGCTTTGAGGTCACCAACACCTCATCGACGTCGGCCCGCTTGAAATGGGAAACATGCTTGGGGTTGTTCACCTCCACCACGGTCCTTACCTCGGGGGCGAGCGCTTCGATCGCCAGCACGGTCAAAATCGAGTGCATGTCGGCATCGTCGGTTCCGTCCCGGGGACAAATGATCGCCGCTCGAGCGCAGTCGATTCCGGCTCGTTTGAGGTCGTCTTCGTTGGAGCCATCGCCGCGGACAAAGTAGACCCCGTCCCCGGCCGGGTTGCGTTCGGCCGGGTCCACCACGACCACCCTGACGGCGTAGTCATCGGAACGAAGCTCGTCGATGAGCTCCCGCGCCGTCGAGTTCCACCCACAGACCACCACATGGTCGTTGAATCCCGCCGATCCCATGCCTTGACCCTCCTTGAGTAGCAGATCAATTACGAACCCCACCAACGCACCTGTGATGGTGGCGACGATGGCCACCCCAAACAGATTCAGCATCCATGACGTGATCCAGCCCCAGGGACCGGATACAAAGTCCGATTGGCCCTGGCCCATCACGGTGGTAACCGCCCAATAGAAAGAGGCAAAGTATCGACGCGGAGTGACCTCGGTGATCTCGTTCTCGGTCAGGGTCACCACGGCAGCAGCCAGAGCGAGGATCACAACCAAGCCGAGAATCATCTTCCGGGTGACCTTTCCCTCGAATTGACGGGTGACCCGTCGCACGTGCCAGGCGATCCGACGGAAGAAGGGGACCCCGAAGAAGCTGAGGAGACGCCGGCGCATTTGGCCGGCAGCCTACCGATACCTATTTTGCCGACGACGGCTGAGGAGCCAACACAACATCGACGGCAACAAGATTCGGGTTTGTATCGCTGGTATCACCGGTTGGGTTGGCCGTCCGTTGGCCGAGGCGGTAGCGGCCGCTTCCGACCTCGAACTGGTCAGCGGAGTGGCTCGATCGGACCCCGCCCATTTTCCTTCGGTTGAGGCTGCGCTCGACTCATCGCCGACCGATGTCCTCATCGACTACACGTCGGCGGTGGCAGTGAAGGCCGACATCCTCGCCGCCATCGCCCGTGGGGTAAATGTCGTTGTCGGTTCCAGCGGAATGTCTGCCGACGACTACGACGAAATCGACGCCAAGGCCCGGGAAAGAGGGTTGGGGGTGATTGCGGCCGGCAATTTCTCGATCACGGCCGCTCTGCTCCTCCGCTTTGCCAGCGAAGCGGCCCGCCATGTCGGATCCTGGGAAGTCATCGACTATGCGAGCCTCTCTAAACCCGACTCTCCGAGCGGAACCGCCCGCGAACTAGCCGAACGCCTCAGCGCGGTTCGCACGCCAGCCACCGGTGTCCCCCTCGACCAGATGCTGGGCAAGAAGGAATCCCGCGGCGCCGAGTTCGATGGCACCCGTGTCCACTCGTTGCGGCTGCCAAGCTTCTCGGTCTCGACCGAGGCGATCTTCGGCGCCGAAGACGAGCGGCTTTCGATCCGCCACGACGCCGGGGCCTCGGCCGCCCCCTACATCGCCGGCACCCTCCTGGCGACCCGCGCCGTGGTCGGCCGCCGCGGTCTCACCCGCGGTCTCGACCAACTGCTTTTTTAGACATCAGATTTCAGATGTCGGATTTCAGATTCGGAATCTGATGCCTGGCGTCTGATGTCTGCTACATGTTCCGTCGATACTGCCCGCCCACCTCGTAAAGGGCGGAACTGATCTGGCTCAGGGTGGCGACCTTGGTGGTTTCCATCAGGATCTCGAAAAGGTTCCCTCCCGCCAGCGCCGCTTCCTGGAGTTCTCCCAACGCCTTCGGCGCTTCCACCTCGTAGTGCGCTTGCACAGCCCGAACATTCTGGATCAACCGATCTTTGTCGGCGTCGGTGGAACGGACCAGCTTGTCCGGCACGACGAAAGGCGAGCCCTCCGCTGAGAGAAAGGTGTTGACGCCGACGATCGGATATTCACCTGACTCCTTCAACTTCTCGTAGTAGAGCGACTCCTCCTGGATCTTGGCCCGCTGGTACTGGCGTTCCATCGCTCCCAGGACTCCCCCCCGTGATGAGATGCGGTCGAATTCGTCAAGCACCGCCTCCTCGACCAGATCGGTCAGATACTCGATGATGAAGGATCCCTGGAGCGGGTTCTCGTTCTTGGCCAGACCAAGTTCTCGATTGATGATCAGCTGAATCGCCAGCGCCCGGCGGACCGAGTCCTCGGTGGGAGTGGTGATTGCCTCGTCAAAAGCGTTGGTATGGAGGCTGTTGGCGTTGTCATAGATGGCGTAGAGGGCTTGGAGAGTGGTGCGGATGTCGTTGAATCCGATCTCTTGGGCATGGAGGGACCGACCCGAGGTTTGAGCGTGGTACTTCAGCATCTGGCTGCGCTCATTCCCGCCGTACTTCTCCTTGATCGCCTTCGCCCAGATCCGCCGCGCCACGCGGCCGATGACCGCGTACTCGGGGTCGATCCCATTGGAGAAGAAGAAGGAGAGGTTGGGAGCGAAGTCGTCGATCTTCATCCCCCGTGAGAGGTAGTACTCGACGTAGGTAAAGCCATTGGCGAGCGTGAAGGCGAGCTGGGTGATCGGGTTGGCGCCAGCTTCTGCCATGTGATAGCCCGAAATCGAGACCGAGTAGAAATTGTCCACCGAGTTGTCTACGAAGTACTGCTGGATGTCCCCCATCATCCGCAGGGAGAACTCCGTCGAGAAGATGCAGGTGTTCTGCGCTTGATCCTCTTTGAGGATGTCGGCTTGGACCGTTCCCCGGACGCGCGTGAGAGTCTCGGCTTTGATTCGTTGGTAGACGTCCTCGGGCAGGACCTGATCGCCGGTGATACCCAGCAGCAACAGTCCAAGCCCGTCGTTTCCGGGCGGGAGGTCCCCTTGGTACTGAGGCTGATCCTGATTCGGATAAAGTTCAGCCAACCGCTCCCTGACCTTGTCCTCGAGTCCCTCGGCCTTGATGTGCTTTTCGCAGGCCTGGTCGATGGCAGCATTCAGAAAGAAGCCCAGAATTATCGGAGCAGGCCCGTTGATGGTCATCGAGACCGAGGTCGTGGGATCGGATAGATCAAACCCGGAATAGAGCTTCTTGGCGTCGTCGAGAGTTGCCATCGACACTCCCGAATTGCCCACCTTGCCGTAGATGTCGGGGCGCTCGTGAGGATCCTCGCCATAAAGGGTTACCGAGTCGAAGGCGGTCGAGAGCCGTTTGGCCGGCATGCCCTGGGCGAGATAGTGAAAGCGGCGATTGGTCTGCTCGGCGGGTCCCTCGCCGGCAAACATGCGGGTAGGATCTTCGGCCGTCCGTTTGAAGGGATAGATCCCGGCGGTATAGGGAAAGCTGCCCGGAAGGTTCTCCTGTAGCAGCCATGCCAATCGGTCTCCCCACCCCCGCATCCGCGGAACTGCCACTTTGGGGATGCGGGAATGGGCGAGGGATTCGGAGCTAATCGGGACCGAAACCTCCCTTCCCCTGACCAGGAACACATAGTTCTCCTGGCCGTAGGCACCCATCCGCTGCTCCCAGCCTTCGAGCCGGGCCAGATTGTCGGGGGCCAGCCGGGAATGCGCCTCCTCGAGTTGCTGCTGATCGCCCCCGGCGAGCAAGCGGTAGTAGTCCTCCGCCGCCGCGGCCTGCTCATCGGCCCAGCGGTCGTACCCACGAATGGTTTCCGTCACCTCCGCCAGATACCGAACCCGTCCCGGCGGAACTACGGCCTGCTTCTCGACCGGGTCGAGAACCAGCTTCAACGAAGAATTGAGCTCCAATCCGGTCTTCTCGTTCAACGCCTCGAGAAACGATTGATAGAAGCGATTGGTACCCGGATCGTTGAAGTCCGAGGCGATGGTCGGGTACACCGGAAGGTCGTCGTCCGGTCCCTCGAACCGCACACGATTCCGTCGATACTGCTTCCGAACCTCCCGCAGGGCATCGTCGGCGCCTTGCTTATCCGACTTGTTGAGTGCGACTAGATCGGCGAAATCGAGCATGTCGATTTTCTCGAGCTGCGATGCGGCCCCGTACTCGGGCGTCATCACGTACAACGTCAGGTCAGCCACATCCACGATCTCGGTGTCGGACTGGCCGATTCCCGAGGTTTCGAGAATCACGAGGTCGTATCCCGCCACCGAGACCGCGTTCACCGCCGCGCCTACCGCCGGTGAGAGAGCGAGATTGGGTTGACGGGTGGCCATCGAACGCATAAAGGCGCGGCGATGTGGGATCGAGTTCATTCGTATGCGGTCGCCAAGCAGGGCCCCGCCCGTTCGCCGCTTCGAGGGATCGACCGAGATCACTGCCACCCGGCGCTCGGGGAAATCGAGTAGAAGGCGCCGCATTAGCTCGTCCACCAGCGAGGACTTGCCCGATCCCCCGGTGCCCGTGACCCCGACCACGGGAACTTTGAGCGCAGCGGCCTGGGAGGCCAGGTCGTCAAAGAGATCCTGGTATTTCTCCGGCCAGTTCTCGGCTGCCGAGATCAGCCGACCGAGCGTCCCGCGGTCCGCCTTGGCGACGTCGATCGCCTCGTCGAGCTCCCCGGTCGGGTAGTCGGCTTGGGCGAGCATGTCGTTCACCATTCCTTGCAGACCTAGCTCCCTCCCATCGTCTGGGGAATAGATCCGAGTGATGCCATAGGCCATCAACTCGGCGCCCTCGGCGGGAAGAATCGTCCCCCCGCCACCGCCGAAGACCCGGATCTCGGGGCGATCCGCCTCGATCAGCAGATCGCGGATGTACCGGAAGAACTCCATGTGCCCGCCCTGATACGAGGTGACGGCGATCGCCTGGGCGTCTTCCTCTACCGCCGTATCGACGATGTCGGTCCCGGTCCGGTTGTGGCCGAGATGGATCACCTCGGCTCCCGACGCTTGCAACATCCGACGGAACACGTTGATGGAGGCGTCGTGACCGTCGAAAAGCGTTGTCGCAGTGACAAACCGAACCTTGTTGACGGGCTCGTAAATCGCGACGGCCATTCGGGACCAAACTAGCCCGGTACGGGAGCGAAAACCCCGGTCCGGTAAAGGAACCCCGACGCGTTACGCTGGTTGAGACATGGCGACAGCAACGAAATTGCAGGTGTGGATCGATCAGGACTTGTGCACCGGCGACGGGATCTGTGAGGAGATCACCCCTGACGTCTTTGTCGCCCGCGACGATGGCCTCTGGGTAGTGAAAGAAGAGGCCAAGCACTTCGGCAAAACCGTTGTCTTTGACGGGTTGGACGGCGACGGCCACGGGCCGGACGGTTCCCGCGGCGTGGCGCGGATTCCCGATCATCTGATCCAGGACGCACTCGAGTCGGCTGAGGAATGCCCGGGCGAGTGCATCATGATCGAGCCAATCGCCAAGTAGCCCCCGGCTGCGAACCCAGGGTTGGCAGGGCGCCTGTACCTATCTAGCAGCCCACAAAATGCCCTTGCCTACCCCGTCGGCTCGGAGCTTCGCAGCCAGACCCGGATGGAGCGGGGGCTCATCGCCTCGTCAATGGTCGAAACCAGCTCGGTGGCGACTGACTCCAATGAAGTCTCGGTTCCCAGCCGACGACTGATACCTTCCATGATCAATGCGGCGTCGTAGCGCCCTCGATCGAAGGCCCGATCGATTACCCCTTGCGCCCAGCGTCGGGCGGGCCCAAACATCAATGTGATCACGACGGTGGAGCCGACCAGTGCCAGATCCGACGCCACCACCTCACCGAGCAGCAGGCCCAATGCCCGGCTGGAGAGGAACACTGCCGCCAAACCCATGCCCACCAACAACGCCGTGAGCAGGGCGTAAACCAGAGCGCGATTGATCAAAAAGCGAACGTCGAAGAGCTGGCGCCGCATCACCGACCAACCAATAGACAGGGGGAGGAAGACCACCGCCGCCCCGAGGAGAATCAGCAGGATGACTTCGTAAAACGCCACCAGCTCCGGTGTCACCACACCGAGATCGAGAATTCCCTCCCCGAGATCAGGATCGAGGACAACCAGAAGCGTGAAGACGGCAGCCCCGAGAAACACCGAGCCCAGCACCAGTCGGGTCTGCCAGCGTTCTTCTTTGGTTGAGACCCTTGCGTATCGGTAGATCTGGGCTGCGACCCCAGCCAGGGGCAGACCCCACACCCACAGCACCTGGACGCCGGCCGGATATGTGGTGATCGCGAAGACGGCCGGAAAAACAGCCCAAAAAGCCGCGAAGGCAACCATGAAGAGCAGGAGCCAGCGACTGAACTTCGGCACGAATCGACCGTCGGGGAGCAAGAGCAGCGCCGCCAACGATGAGATGCCGGCGAGCGACCGTCCGAAATGGGGCCACGGGGAGGCAGCTTGACCAATCAACGCCACGGCCGGAACTAGCTCGGGACGGCGGGCCCGGATTAGTGCCATCGGAAGAAGCAACGCCGATCCCAGGCTGAGCAACATCAGGGAGGTGACGAAGGCACCACGATCTTTGGGCTTGAGCACGTAGATCACAAGCCCCGTAAGGGCAAAGAGCGACCAGCCAACTAGCTGACCGATGGCGAACCAGCGGGCAAGGGCGACCTGTGAGATGCCGGCCCGAATAAGAGTCCTCGCCACCTCCTGCGAGATTCCGAACAGGCCCTCTCCGAACACCAGGCCCGCTCGTGCCTGTCGAAGCAGCAGCTGAAATCCGACCACGGCCAAAATCAGGCAAAGCGCAAAGACCGTGCCCCATACGGCGACGTTGGCGACCCAGCCTGCGGACGCGAGGAATCGCCGGCGCAGCGGCTCTGGTCGTTCGGTCGCAGCTTCAAACATTGGCCCGGGGACACTACGTTACGAGCATCCTGACGAGTCAAGGGGCGGCTTGAACGCGCAAGCGGGCGTTACGACTACAACATGGTCCCGGGGAAGGAAGCTCGCATTCGCGGTCCTCGCCGCGGCCTACGGATTGCTCTTAATCAGTCCGCTTTCCCTGTTGCCGTATGCACTCATCGGCTGGCTCTTGACCGGCAACGGGACGTCTCATCGTGTGCACGAGGTGTCGATCGGGGTCATGTTCGTGATCAGCTTGATCGGTGTTCTCGCCCAGGTTCGGTCCACCGCCGCCAAGGTCGCTCCTATGCAGCAGGTGGGCGTGCCGATCCTGGTCTTGATCATTGTCGAGCTCCTGGTGAACGGCCTCGGGCCCGACACCGGGTTCCTCTTTCTTCTCTTCGGCGTCCCCCCGATCCTTTTGGCGCTCTTGCATCCGTCCCGGCGTCAGGTCTTCAAACCGACTTCACAGCCCTCGCGGGCGCTCCTGACCACGGCGGTGTTGTTGGCCATCCCGGGGCTGATCTTCGCCGTCGCCCAGACCCGGGCCGGCGTCGAGGCGGCCGAACTCGGCGCCCCCGTTTTTGCGGAACTCGATATCCCCGACGACGCCAGCCCGGCAGAGTTCGAGCAGGCGATTTCAGAGGTCTTCGACGAGCTCGGCGTTCCCGAGGAACAGCGGGAGACCATCCAGCATTCAGGCCACTGGTCGGCAATGGCCGCGTTCGCCATCGGCCTTGTGATCCTGGCCTTTGTCGTGGCGATCCGGGTTCGGGGCTTTCGGGTCACCGCCTGGTCGGTCGGGTTGGCAGTTGCCTACTACGGGATTGTTTCCCTGGCCACACCCGACGATGCCTCCTCCGCCGGTCTCGGCGGGATCCTTTGTCTGCTCTGGGGGGTTGTATTTATCGCTCTTGCCGAGCGAGATGCGCGCACCGCCGCCTTCCCGTCCACCTTCTAGGGCATGCCCCCGAAAGCGCTTGACAATCGCTCCCTGGGCTTTGTATGTTTACTGAACTTTCATCACCTGGCGGGGCAGCATGTCGACGGAAAACTCAGGCGGTCGGACCCATCGGATCCCGTCCAAGGCGACCAAGCATGATTCCCGCCGCAACAACCTGCGGACCACTCTGGAGTTGGTGTCCCACGAGCGGCAGACAAGCCGGGCCGAGATCGCTCGCCAGACCGGACTCACCCGAGCGGCGGTGTCGAGCTTGGTGGCCGAGCTTCTCGATCAGGGTCTGATCCGTGAAGTCGGGCAGGGAACGTCGGCCGGAGGCAAGCCACCCACTCTTCTCGCCCTCAACCAGCGAGGGCGAGACATCGTCGCCATCGACCTCGGCCGCCGACCCTTCCGAGCCGCATTGGTCGACCTCGGTGGGCGCATCCACGAACGGGTCGACGCCACCCCCGAGGCGAAACCCGTGCGAGCCGAAGCCGCCCGCGAGCAGACCGCTCAGCTGATCAAGGAAGTCCTCAGCCGGGCCGCCGCCCCGGTGCTCGGCATCGGGGTCGGAACCCCGGGGGTTGTTGACGCCGACGGGAGGGTGATCGAATCCGCCAATCTGGCGTGGCACAGCCTCGATCTGGCTGCCGACCTCCGTCGCCGCTTCTCGATTCCTGTTTCCGTAACCAACGACGCTCAGGCGGCGGCCCTCGCCGAATACCGCCGGCACGGCGCCGAGCGGCGGAATCTGCTTTTGCTCAAGATTGGGAGGGGGATCGGTTCCGGGGTTGTCATCGACGGAGCGCTCTACCGCGGTGACCACTCGGCGGCGGGCGAGATTGGCCACGTACAGGTCAAAGACGATGGTGACCTCTGCACTTGCGGCAACCAGGGATGCCTCGAAACCGTAGCCAGCGTTCCCGCCATCCTTCGGCGCATGGGAGCGGACCCAGAGCGGGATGCCTGGGACGCCCTGACCCTGGCGGGAATCGCCGGCGAAGAACCGGTCCTTCGTTCCATTCGTGAGGCGGGTCGTCACCTGGGCACCGTGCTCGCCACGGTCTTGGCGATGCTCGACATAGGCCAGGTCACGATCGCCTCGGACCTTCGCAATGCAGGTGACGTTCTCATTGAAGAAGTTCGCTCGTCGATTCGGAGACGGATGCTCCCGGGAACTGCTGAGCTGGTCGAAATCGCTACGACCCCGCTCGGTGCGGACCTTGTCCTGGCGGGAGCGGCATCCGCTGTCTTGGCCGATCGTTTAGGTGTCGTCCTTCGATGACGGTCACCGTCGGAGTCGACATCGGAGGTACTTCGGTCCGCGCCATGGCTTTCGATGAGTCGGGCACCGCATATGCCCGCTCGCAAGTTCCGACCGCGGTCGGCGGAGGTGAACGGGTAATCGAATCGGTTCTCGAAGCCTGGTCGGACCTGGCGCTGGAAGAGGTCGTCGACGTGGCCGGAGTTGGGGTTCCAGGAAGAGTGGATCCCGCCACGGGGGATGTGCGGCTGGCCGTCAACTTGGGTATCGGTGATGATCCATATCCGCTCGGTCCCGCCCTATCCGAACAGCTAGGGGTCCCGATCACGGTTGAGAACGACGTCAAGGTCGCCGCACTGGGCATCCATGAGGCGCTCAAGAAACGCAATTCGGCGCCAACCAGTCTCGTGCTGCTCAACATCGGCACGGGCATCTCCGCTGGTGTCGTCATCGAGGGGAACCTGTACCGCGGTAGCCATGGGATGGCGGGTGAGATCGGACACGTGGTGGTCGACGAGCTGGGGGCGGTCTGTGCCTGCGGTCAAACGGGGTGCCTCGAGGCGGTTGCCGCCGGACCCGCCATCGCCCGGCTCACACCCGACCTCGCCCCGAACGACGTCGCCACACAGGTCAGCCGGTTCATCGCCGAGGCCATCACCTGGATCGCAGCCACCTTCGACCCCGAGAAGATCTATCTCGGTGGCGGGGTGAGTCAAGCGGGCGACACCTTCCTGGACTCGGTACGGGGACGGCTGCGCGAGGTGGCGAAGAACTCGAGTCTGGCCGCCCAACGTATCGATCCCAACGCCGTCACGCTGGCCCCAATCGATGGATCGACCGGGCCCCGCGGAGCCGCGGTCCTCGCCCAGCGAGCCCAAGCCAACAGGGTTCTCACCAGTTTCATACCGAGCAAAGCAACAAGCACACCAACCGACGGAGGAGAGATATGAGAAATCGAACCTGGTTGTTGGTGGTCGTGAGCCTGGCCCTAGTCGTCGCCGCCTGTGGAGGCGGAGGCGCAGGGACGACGACGGCTGCGCCCACCGCAACCACCCAGGGCGAGGCGCCTGCCACCACGGCTGCCCCGGCCGAAACCACCACCAGCGGGGCTCCGGTAGCCGAGACGCCATACGAGCATCTCAATCAGGCATACGCCGGCGACTTCGAGGGCACGACGGTCGAGATTGTGGCCCAATGGCAAGACGCGGAAGCGGACAACTTCAACGCCTCGCTCCAGCCCTTCCGTGACGCCACGGGGATCGACGTGGTCTTCGAACCAACGCCCGAGTATGAAACGGTCTTACAGGCGCGAGTCGACGGGGGCGACGCCCCCGATCTGGCTCAGATCGCGCAGCCCGGAAAGATGGTGCAATACGCCGAGGCCGGTCAGCTAGTCAACCTCAGTGACTGGTTCAACGTCGACCAGCTCTCCAACGATCTGGTCGGTGGCTTCGTCGAGCTGGGATCACACAACGGAGACCTCTACGGAGTGTTTTTCAAAACCGACGTCAAGTCGATCGTGTGGTATCCAGTCCAGGGCTTCGCCGATGCCGGCTATGCGGTCCCCACGACCTGGGATGAGTTGCTGGCGCTGAGCGATCAGATAGTGGCCGATGGCACCAGCCCCTGGTGCATCTCCATCGAGAGCCAGGCAGCAGATGGTTGGGTAGCAACCGACTGGATGGAGGACATCCTGTTGCGAACCGCGCCCCCGGACATCTATCGGCAGTGGTACGCGCACGAGATTCCGTTTAACCACCCCGAAGTCCTCGAAGCTGCTGAGCTAATGCGGCAGATCTGGTTCACGCCCGGTTATGCCTATGGCGGAAGCACCTACATCAACAACACCTTCATCGGCGATACCCAGGATCCGATGTTCGACCCGGCCGGACCACAGTGCTGGATGCAGAAGCAGGCAGCCTGGATCCCAGGCTTCTGGGGGGCGAACAAGGATGCCGCCTCACCCGACGAATGGCCGAACGTGCCAGGCGAGGATGTCTCCTTCTTTTACCTGCCGCCGATCGAAGAGGAATTCGGGAATCCGGTGTTGGGAGCTGGCGACATGATCGTCATGTTCAACGACCGGCCTGAGGTGCGAGCTCTGCTCGAGTACCTGGCGACGCCCGAAGCGGCTCGAGGATGGATCGAGCGTGGGGGCTTTGTCTCCCCCAACAAGACCGTTCCGGTCGAGTGGTACTCCGGATACCCCAACCCGGAACTGGCGGCGCTGATCGCCGACGCCACCACTTTCGGTTTCGATGCATCGGACCTGATGCCGGCCGAGGTGGGTGCCGGGACCTTCTGGGAAGGGATGGTGGAATGGGTCGCCGCCGATGGCGAGGGCACCGAGACCATCTTCGAGGAGATCGAATCAAGCTGGCCATCCAGCTGAGTTAGCACCAAACAGGTTGTTGGCCGGGAGGCGCTCGCCTCCCGGCCCTACCGTGAGAATGCCTTGACCCAAGCTCTCGAACGCCCAACCCCCAACTCCCGCTTGATGGGGGCGGTGCGCGATCTAGTCATCGCCGCCGCTGTCACCGCCCTCCTCTGGCTTGGCCTGCGCTTCCTCCGCGATCCCGAGGCGCTGGCCGGCCTTGGGCCCACCGTCGGGAAGTTGGCTCAGGCTGCCGTCGCCCTCGTCCTCGGCGTCGGCGGGATCTGGGCCCTCTACATGGTGGCGAATTCGCTAGTCGAGCACCTGCCGGCGCGGATGGTGGTCGTCCTCCGACCCTGGGTCTTCGTGCTGCCGGCAATTGCCATCGTGACCCTCTATCTCATCTATCCGGCTATCGGCACCTTCATTCAGAGCATCACAGACGTGCCCGAAGGACAAGGCGCCTTGGCTAATTACACCAATGCCTTCGGGGACGAGGATGTGCGGCTCGCCATTCGCAACAACCTCATCTGGCTGGCGGTGGCACCGGCGATCTCGGTGGCCATCGGCTTGGCTTTCGCGGCCATGGTCGACCGCATCAAGCACGAGGCTCTGGCCAAGTCTTTTGTTTTCCTGCCACTAGCCATCTCGATGGTGGGAGCCTCAGTCATCTGGCGGTTTGTTTATGCCTGGCGGCCTCCCGGACAGCAGCAGACCGGCATTCTCAACGCAGTCGTTGTTGCCTTCGGCGGCGAGCCGATCCCCTGGCTGCAGGAGATACCCGCCAATACCTTGGCCCTGATCGGGATCATGGTGTGGCTTCAGGTCGGATTCGCCATGGTGGTGCTGTCAGCGGCCATCAAGGGTGTCCCCCACGAGCTCACCGAAGCCGCCCGTATCGACGGCGCCTCCGAATTGCAGACTTTCTTCCGGATTCTCGTTCCGTCGATTCGGGGTTCCATCATCACCGTTTTCACCACGATCGCCATTGGGGTGCTCAAGGTCTTCGACATCGTGTTCGTGATGACCGGCGGGAAATTCAACACCAACGTGGTGGCGGTCCGCATGTTCGACGAGATGTTCAGGTTCCGGAACTTTGGCCAGGCGACGACGATGGCGGTCATTCTGTTCGTCGCAGTGGTGCCGATCATGGTCGTGAACGTTCGCAACCTCAGGCGACAGGGCATCGGCTCATGACCGCTACTGATGTCACCCTCGGCGCCCAGAGTCAGGCCACTGCCGCCAATGTCCTGAGGTCACCCCGGTCAACCAGGGAAGGTCGCTGGCTGGTGAGGCTGAGCGTCTTCGCCATCGTCGTGGCCTGGACGCTGCCGACCCTGGGATTGTTGGTGAGCTCCTTCCGCCCCGGCAGCGAGATCGCCCTCTCCGGTTGGTGGGCCGCGATTGCGCAGCCATTCCGGTCGCAGTGGACCCTTGACAACTATGCCCGGGTCCTGACCGAGGACGGGATGTTCGACGCTTTCGTCAACAGCCTCATCGTCACCATTCCCTCCACAGTGATCCCGATCACGATCGCCGCCTTCGCCGCCTTTGCCTTCGCGTGGACCAGGTTCCGTGGTCGGGGTTTTCTCTTCGCCGTGATTGTCGGCCTCCTTGTGGTCCCCCTCCAGATGTCCCTGGTCCCTCTTCTCAGGGTCTATCAGTCGACGGGCCTCACCGGCAGTTTCATCGGGATCTGGCTGGCGCACACCGGCTTCGGCCTGCCCCTGGCGATCTATCTCCTCTTCAACTACATCTCACAGCTCCCGCGCGACATCTTCGAATCGGCTTACGTGGATGGGGCTACTCCCTTCACCGCCTTCACCAGGCTCGTGCTTCCGCTCTCCTTCCCCGCCCTCGCCTCCTTCGCCATCTTCCAGTTTCTCTGGGTATGGAACGATCTCCTGGTTTCCCTGGTCTACCTGGGAACCAGCTCGGATGTCGCCGTCCTCACCGTCAAACTCGCTTCCCTAGTGGGGACCCGGGGTGAGGCCTGGCACCTTCTGACCGCGGCCGGGTTCGTGTCGATGATCATTCCTCTGGTGGTGTTCCTCGCTCTCCAGCGCTTCTTTGTGCGCGGTCTCCTGGCGGGATCGGTCAAAGGCTAACCCGGTGGCCACCGGCGACGGCGCCACCGCCCTGATCGCCTTCGAAGGTCTGGAAGTCGACCAGGGCTTGCGCCACCTGCTGGCCGACGCTCGCGTGGCCGGAGTGACTCTTTACGGACGGCTCAACATCGACAACGCCGAGCAGACCCGACGCCTTACAGAGGACATCCAGGAGGCCGCCGGGCGTCCGCTGCTGATCGCCGTCGATCAGGAAGGGGGCCAGCTCACCGCCGCCGGCCCCGAGACGACTCATTTCGCCGGCAACATGGCACTGGGAGCGACCCGTGATCCCGGATTGGCCGAGCAGGTGGGACGGGCGATCGGGAGCGAGCTGCGGGCGTTGGGCATCACAGTCAATTACGCCCCGGTTGCAGACGTTGCCAGCCGCCCCTGGAACCCCTCCCTAGGCATCAGGGCCTTCGGCGAGGAACCGGCGCTGGTCGGAGAAATGACCGCCTCCATGGTGGCCGGACTCCAATCCGCCGGAGTGGGCGCCACCATCAAGCACTTCCCGGGCAAAGGTGAAGCCACTGTGGATCCCCACCATGGCCTGCCGGTTCTCGATCTCGACCTCGACCGACTGGAGCGAGTGGAGTTTCCACCTTTTCGAGCCGGCATGGAGGCTGGGGCGCGCCTCTTGATGGTGGGTCACTACGGCCTTCCGGCGGTGATCGGCGACCGGACCACTCCAACGTCGATATCCGCAGTGGCGATCAAGGAGCTGATTAGAGGACGCCTCGGCTACGAAGGTGTGATCGTCACCGACGCACTTGACATGGGAGGATTTGGCTCCGTCGCTACCGAGCTTCCGCTTTCCGCCGGGGCCGACCTGCTCCTTTATGGCCCCTCCCAAGTCGGAACCCTCCCCTCATGGCGAGGAAAAGCCAATCCGAGGCTGGAAAAGCTCTTCGCCTGGATTTCGTCCCATGAACAGCCGCCGCTGACCGCGGTGGGAGCTTCGAATCATCAAGCTCTGGCAGCGACCCTCGCTCGCCGCTCGCTCACCCTGGTCCGCGATTCCGCGGGCCTGCTTCCCATCAAGATCGGGGCAGACGATCGCATACTGACGGTGATGCCGCGGCCCACCGATCTGACGCCCGCCGACACCTCCTCAATGGTTCAGCCCGGCCTGGCACCGGCGATCAGGACCCGTCACCGCTCCACCACCGAGTTGCTCATTAACCAGGAACCTTCACAGTCAGAGATCGGAGCCGTGCTCGAGGCGGCCGCAAACCACGACTTGATCGTCGCCGGGACCATCGATGCCGGTCCCGGGCAGGCGGACTTGGTCGGAGGCCTGATGGAAACGGGCAAGCCAGTGGTTGCCGTCGCCCTCCGCACTCCTTACGACCTGGCCCGCTATCCCACCGCCGGAACATATGTCTGCACCTACGGGATCCATCCGGCATCGATGGAAGCGCTGGCGGCGGCGTTGTTCGGCGAAGCATCGATGAGCGGCCGCCTGCCCGCGGCGGTGCCCGGTTTGTATCCGGTCGGCCACTATGACCAGAAGCAATGAGCATCGGGATAAGCGGCCTCGTCGACATCCAGATCAACGGCGGTTTCGGACACGATTTCACCGAAGATCCCGACTCGATCTGGTTGGTCGGGGAAAGGCTCACCGAATCCGGGGTCGATGCGTTTCTCCCCACGATCATCTCCTCTCCCCCGGGAACTGTCGAGCAAGCCCTCGCCGTCCTGGCACAAGGTCCCCCCACCAATTACCAAGGAGCCCGCCCGCTCGGGCTTCATGTCGAGGGACCAATGCTCGCACCATCCCGCCGGGGCACCCATCCCCAGCAGTACCTGCGGTTGCCGTCGCTCGATGTGATCGAGGGCTGGACCGCCGCAGCCGGTGTCTTGATGGTGACTCTGGCGCCCGAACTGCCTGGAGCGCGTGCGGTCGTGGAGGCGTTGCTGTCAGAAGGCGTGGTGGTGGCTCTCGGTCATTCAGCCGCCACGTACGAGGAAGCGACGGCCGCCTTCTCCTGGGGGGTTACCCACGTCACTCACCTGTTCAACGCCATGCCCCCGTTCGATCACCGTGAACCGGGGCCAATCGGGGCCCTCCTCGTCCAAGATGGCGTCACTGCAGGCGTGATCGTGGACGGCATTCACGTTCATCCGGCCACCGTTGCCGCCACCTGGAGACTGCTCGGGCCCGAACGACTGGTGCTGGTGAGTGACGCGATGGCAGCGGCTGGGCTTGGCGATGGATCGTTCTCGATCGGCACAGTGCCGGTATCGGTGGAGGGAGGCCGAGTTGTCAACGCCGATGGGAAATTGGCGGGAAGCAGCCTCCTCCTCGATCAGGCGGTTCGCAACCTGGTGACGTTCACCGGTTGCACCGAATCAGAGGCGATCGCCGCGGCAACCAAGAATCCGCTCACCGTGCTCGGAAGACATTCTTTCGGGCGAGGCCGGCAATGACCCTCTGGGCCGAGATCAACAGCCAGGCGGAGGTCCTCGCCGCGGCTCACGAGGGGCTACGGAAAGAAGTCAGTTCCCTCGGCCAATGGATCCGGGATTCGGGGGCGACCCACCTGGTGCTTGCCGCCCGCGGCTCCTCGGACAACGCCGGCCGCTATGCCCAGTATCTGTGGGGAGCCCGCAACGGGCTCAGTGTGGCCCTGACGACCCCCTCGCTTTTCGGCGCCTATTCGAGCCCGCCCCACCTGGCAGGGGCTTTGGTAGTCGGAATCTCCCAATCAGGAGAGTCTCCCGACCTGCTGGGAGTCATCGAAGAAGCCAATCGGCAGGGCCGACCGACACTGGCAATCACCAACAACGCCGAGTCCCCGATGGCACAACTCGCCACCCGGTCTCTCGAGCTGGGAGTAGGCATAGAGGAAGCCGTCGCCGCTACGAAGACCTACACCGGCCAGCTTCTGGCCATTGCCCTTGTTTCTGCTGCCATTGCCGGGGAAGCCCAGGAGGAGCAATTTCGAAGACTCGCGCCCGCGGTCAATGAAGTGCTCGCCGCTGGAGAGCAGATAAGGAAGGTTGCCGTCGACTTCGCCAGCCACGACCGGTGCGTGGTTATCGGCCGCGGGTTTCATCACGCTACCGCTCACGAGTGGGCGCTCAAGATCGCTGAACTGTCCTACCTGGTCGCCCAGCCCTTTTCGTCGGCAGATTTTCGACACGGTCCCATCGCCTTGGTCGAGCCCGGTCTGGCGGTGCTGGCCGTCGCCAGCCAGGGCCCGTTATTCGCCGAAATCTCCGAATTGCTTGAAGAGGTTACGTCGGCCGGTGCCAAGGTGGTTGCGATCTCAGACCGCGATGACCTGCCCGCGGAGTATCTGCTCAGAATCCCGACCACACCGGAATGGCTCAGTCCGATTCCGGCCATCGTCGCCGCTCAGGTTTTCACCTATCACCTGACGGTTGCCCGCGGATACGACCCGGACCGCCCCCGTGGCTTGCGAAAAGTCACGAGGACGGTCTGAAGGATCAGGTAGTCGTTCGAGCGGTGCCCATCCGGCTGGCGATGAACACCAGAATCGCGGCCACGAGGATGGAGGCGATCCAGTCGACACCCTCAGTATCGGGCCAAACCGCTCCCGCCAGCCACCCACCGACCAGCGCCCCGACGATTCCCAGAACGATGGTGAGCACCCAGCTCATCCCGCCCGTGTTGGGAATCACCATGCGGGCCAGAGCCCCGACCACCAGTCCGATAACGATATAAAGGACGATCGTCCCAATATCCAAGGTCTCTCCTTCTTTCTGCGCTGCCACTGTGCCCGCAAAGGGCAAATTTCAAACCGCCCCGGCATCTTTCGCAGACCGAGATCGATTAGCGGTAGGGGGCGCTGGGTCTTCGAGAAAGGCCAGACGAGCCGCGGTGTCGTGGAGCGAAGCCAAGATATTCAGTTGATCCACGGCTCGCCTGTCGAGTTCGTCGAAGTCCACTCCCGCCAGACCGTTGCCATCTCGGGCTAGCGGCCGGAGCGAAACCCACAGCCGGCGCTTGGCGGTCACTCCCGACATGAGACTCTCCAGCTCCACCACCCGGCTCAGCGGCGAGTATCGGACCAGCCGACCGTTGGGCTTCAGTCCTTCGATCGCCTCCATCCCCGCGGCCGCCACTTTCTTGATGACCCCCTCGGCGACCCCAAGAATCTTCATCAGGACAACGAGAGTCGTTTCATCGGCTTCGATCTCTCGGGCGACCGTTCGCAGCGACTCCCATTGCGGATGGCGATTCTCTTTGGCCAGCCGCCTGGCCAATCGACGTCCGGCCACTGCTCCCGCCCGATGGTCGCGCAGGTAGATGGCGAGGAGTCTCCGAGCCGAGTCGGCCATGAAGCGGGACCTACCCGAGATCTGCCCCGGTCAATCGGAGATTCGTCGAGCGAGAAAGCTTTGGCTAGTACCCGATATCGGGCGGAGCCTGCCCGACTTCGGGGAGGGGGGACTCATGAAGAACCTCCTCCAGTAGAGGGCGGAACTCGCTGAGGGTGGCCGTGTCGAATCCACTGAGGTCGTCTCGACCCGGGCACCCCCCCTCGTCATAGGCAATGGCCACAATCGAGAGGATCTCGTCTCCGACGACGGTCGCATATTGCAGATTGAGCTCGGAGCTCGATCCGTCGGGCAGAGTCCCCACGAAGCCGAAGCTGACTCCCGGTGTTCCTCCTAAGACGAAGTCTTCGACCGGGAAGGGATCGAAGCCGTACTCGGCCCCACACCCCAGCACCCGATCGGAGCCGATGGCTTCGACGAAACCAGCCGCGAAGCGATCGAGATTCTCATCGCGATCGCCGTTGGGATCGAGATCTTCGAACGAGGCGATGGGGTAGGACATGGCTTCAACCAACCCGACCGTCTGTCCGGCTCGTTCGACACACAGCAGAGGAGCCTCCCCTTCGCAGGCTCGAACAGCCCATCCGCCTTCCAACTCGGCGACCTTTGACGGGTCTTCCCAATCGACGATCGCCCCCACGCCGGTAGGTGGGACATCGGTGGCGAGGGAGGTGCTCGTGGTGCTTCCGGAATCAGAGCGGCCGCAGGCGGCGACGGCCAGTAGGGCTGCGATGAGGAAAAGCGATCTGAGTGGAAAGAATCCCGTGATATTGCGTGCGGGCAAGAGAGCTGACATACCCAACAATCAGAGGGCCTCGCCCGAAAGGTCCTTGTCTTCCATCTCCCACGCGTGGTCCATTACGTGAAAGGCACTGTGGCGGATCAGAAAAGGCAGGTTCCACGAGCGCATCCGATTTCCCTCCCCCTGGTTGTAGGCGACCATGGCCGCCAGGTAGGCCTCTCGATGGGCTTGCAGGCCCTCAGGGGTGAGCGCCGCCCTCTCGGGTATCCGTATCCCCAATCTCTTTGCGAAATCCTCGCTCTCGGTGCGAATGGTGTGGCTGATGATTCGGTCGCGATCCCGACCGCCTCCGCGGGGGCCTTTGCGCATCTCGGGCGATACCCGGGCGGCGACGCCGTCGAAAAAGGCCCAGCAGGCCCGTAGTAGTGCGAACTTGCGGTCGATCTCACTTTTGGGCATCGGCTCTGGCTCAAAGCTCGATGGTGAGAAGGAGATGCCCCAAAAGTCCGTCGAGCCGGGACCGACCCTGTCCTCGATTATCTCCAGGGACCCGGCGGTGTCGAACTCTTTGCCCATCCCGGCCGCCACCGCGATCGGGCGATAGCGCTCGCGATATGACTCGAGTGTCTCTATCGCCAGATCGGGTGTCTTTGCCCCCCGACTCCAACCGGGCCAATCCACGGCGAAGGCCGCCGCCTTTCTCCCCTTGGGACCCCGTTCCAGGACGGTGCGAAGAGGCATTGAGAAATCGTAATGAGGGTGCCATAGGAGCGATCGGTGCGTCATGTACTCAACGACAGTCGAGATCCTCTACCGAGCTGTCCCCCTCATGGGAGAGGCTGTTGTCAGGGACGGGCAGGCCGCACCCAGACGCCGAGTCGATCGGGCCGAAATGTCCTGGTCACGGCTCCCTGCAGTTCGTCTGCGATGGTTCGGAGATCGGTAGCGATTCTCAGTGATTCGGTGAAGTCATTCAATGTTCGACTGGCGTCAGCGTGAGTTCGATTGAAACGCTCATCCACCGCTTGTTGTATCCGACGTCTCAGCGGGTTAGCCACGGCGGCGACCCCCAGGGTCGAGACGGCAACGGCAAAGTCTCCATGCACCGGCGTCAACCGGCGCAGCAAGAAGACCAGCGCCGCATAGAGAAAAAAGAGGAAGACGGTCAAGGAACCAAAAGAGACAGTGCGTGAGACGATCCGCTCGATGTCATAGAGCCGATATCGAAGGATGGCCGCAGCTAGGCCGACAGGAAACAAGAGCGCCACGGGAGCCACGGTCAGTTGTACCCACCCAATGGCGGCGTCGCTGAGTCGGAACACGGGCTGAGCGAGGACGAAGACCAGAGTGAGCTGAGCGAAAGAAACGGTCAGCGGCAGGATTACCCACTTCGCCTGCAAACGCTCGATGTGGTTCGACCACTTCCGGTAGCGGTACACCTGCCAAGCCACCACCACGGTGGAGACCACGAAGAGAAACATCAGATGGATTGTCCAGCTGGCTCGATCGAAATCGGTCGGCCGATCCGGAAGCAGCGCCAACGCCCGCGGGAACTCGGGTAGAGCCGCGGCGATGGTCGCCGCCACCGGCGCCGCCATCCAGGCCCGGGCCGGCACCGAGCGGCCGTTGGGAAAGAGCGCAAATAGCAGCACCATCGAGCCAAAACCCAGAAAGAAGATCGCTCGCACCAGCCCTTCAAGTTCCGGAACAGCGCTCATGGCGGCGAAAGGAGACTTGCTGAAAGCTGCCAGGTCGGTGATAACCGCCAGAGAAGTCAGTAACACCATGGGATCGGTCGGCCGCTTCCAGAACATGGTCACCCCGATGACCGCAACCAAAACCAGGGGCAGGATTAGCCCCACTATCAGGGCGGCAGTGGCACTGATATTCGCCTGACTGAGTGCGGCGAGGATCGACGCTGGTGCCGAAAGAGTCGGGTCGGAGACCGCGGCGGCAAAACCAAAGGCCGTCAAGGCCAAGGTAGGAACGACCACCAGAAGCCATCCGACCCGCGCCGTTACTAAGGACCGGCCAGATAACTGCCTTTGAAAAAACAGGGGACCAGCACCGGTAACAGCCATGATCTTCCTTATCGCCGTCGGAACGAAGATATCGAGGGGGGCGCTACGGGATCGTTACCAATACGAGTGGTCCGCCGCCAACACGCTTCGGTCATCTCGAGGGGTGCCCGCCTGTTCCCGCGTGGGCACCCTGGAAGGCACCTCAAAGTGTCTTGATGCGAAGAAACCCCTTGTGGAGCTGAGGGGATTTGAACCCCTGACCTCTTGCATGCCATGCAAGCGCTCTGCCAACTGAGCTACAGCCCCCGATCGACTGAAGGGTACCAGTGGACCCCAATCGTCTGAACCAGTTAGTTGGCGATTGGCATCCATTCCAGGCGGGGGGCATCCCGCCACAGGCGTTCGAGGTCGTAGTAGTCGCGGGCCTCCGGTTGGAAGATGTGAACCATGAAATCTCCGTAGTCCATCAAGACCCACTCGGCCTCCGGAAGGCCCTCGTCCCGTAGAGGTTCGCGTCCGTGTTCTTTCAGCAGTTCTTCCACCCTTGCCGCCAGCGCCTGAACGTGAGGGCGGGAAGTCCCGGTAGCGATCACGAATACCTCGGTAATTATGAAGAGGTCACCGACCTCGAGCAGTGCGATGTCGAACCCCTTCTTATCGGCGATGGCGTCGGCAGCCAGCCGGGCTGTTGTAACTGCGTCTACGGGAATGACCTCCTACGTCAACCTCTGGTCAAGAGAGCTTAGGTCAAGACCAGGACAACCCTCGAGCGCTTTTAGGGTGAGGCCGTGCGCAAAGACTTCACCCCACTCCTCTCGTCCCGGGAGACCAAGATCGCGGTTATCGGAGCCACCGACAACCTCGAGAAGTACGGATCGATTATCTACCGCGACCTCAAATCTCGGGGCTACCACATGCTGGCGGTGAACCCCAGTCGTGACACGGTCGACGACGACCCTTGCTATCCCACCCTCCGTGATCTGCCGGACAGACCCGACATCCTCGACTTCGTCGTTCCCGCCCCCATTGGCCTCCGGGTGGCGCGGACCGCTATGGATCTCTCGATGAACAATGTGTGGATGCAGCCGGGTGCCGAGAGCGCCGAGCTGATCGATTACCTCGAGAGCTCTGGACTTGACTACGACTACGACAGCTGCATCATGGTCAGTGCCCGTCACGCCCTTCGTCGTTGAAAAGAGGGGCGCCATTCGGCGCCCCTCTTTTCAAACGTAGCTATCTGATGGTTGCCTAGAGCTTGCAGACTGCCCCGCCGCCGCCTCCGGCGCACGTCCCTTGCGGACCTGCTGGGGCTGGGAACGTGAAGTTGCCAGGGACCGGCGTTCCGGGCACACCGTTCACTGTCTCGGTTGAATACGCATAAGTCAGAACGACCGCCGCGATGGCGTCAGCGTTGACCCCTAGGGCATGCTCGTTCACGTTTCCGAACGTGTCGCAGACCAAGTGATAACACGGGTCGAACTGGGCGCCGATTGTCCCTCCCCAGATCGCCGCCTGTTCCTCCGTCTTGACGACTTCCGCCCCGGTGAAGAGGCCTCCAGCAGGAATATCCTTTTCAATGAAGGCTTGATAATCGCTTCGACCGCTGAACTCGGCGTCGTCGTAGGGCTCACCTAACAGAGTAAAGAACGACTCGAACAGGTCCTCGATCGCCACTGACCCGTCCGGCACCGGCACTGGTGCGTCGTAGCTCGACTCGTCGCCGTCGTAGAGCATGAAGACATAGTTGGGCGATCCCACCATGTCGAAGTTGAGATACAACGCGATCCGATCCAGCTCGGCCTGATCAAGACTGTTGACGTATTCGGTGGAACCGATGAGTCCTGCTTCCTCTGCACCCCACCAGGCAAAGCGCAGGGTGTTCTCCGGCTTGAGCTTGGAAATCTGTTCGGCGATCTCGAGCAAAGTCGCCGAGCCACTGCCATTGTCGTTGATGCCGGGTCCCGCCTCCACCGAATCGAGGTGGGCGCCGGCCATCACCACGTTGTCGTCGTTTTTGCCCAGAAGCTCGGCGATGACGTTCACTTGGGGCCGCGACTCAGGCGGATCCACCCGCACATGTGCAGTAGAGCCGGGTTGAGCCAGGGCCTCTCCGTTTGCGAACGAGGCACCCACCACTGGAATGGCGAGCATGGCCGGATCCAAGGTTCCGACGATGAGGCCTTCGCGAGTTGGGTCGTTGCCCTGGTTGAAGATGATGACGGCTTCCGCCCCGGCAAACTGGGCGTTAAGGGCCTTGTCGGCAAAGGTGCAGGTGCCCCTTTGGATCAACGCGATATCGTTGGGCCCGGAGAAATCGAGGCCCGCGAAATCGTCCAACCCGCCCTCGTCGTCGGCGTCACCGCCTCCTTCGCAGCCGCTGGTGCTGGCGCGGGGAGGAACGAGGTTGATGTCAACGGGGAAAACGTTACCCGTCACATCTCCACTGCCGCTGTTCGTGAAAGCACCCGTTTCATATGTGGCTGCCACCGGCGTCAGCTGCTCGAGGAGCGCCGGGGGGAAAAACAGGAACGGGAACTCGTGCAATGTCACGTTCCATCCTGCGGCCTCGAGGTGGTCGACTACGTAGTCGACGCTGGCGTCGTATCCCGGTAGGCCCGCCGCTCGGTTGCCTCCGTTGGCGTCGGCGATCGCTTGGAAAGAAGCTTGGTGCTCCCTTACGCCTTCCACGGTGACGCACTCCAACAACCTGTCATAGGTGTTGTTCGTCCTGTTGTCACAGGCAACGGCCGGCACGGCACCCGCCGGCACCGCCGCCAACAGCAACAAAGCCGCGACGAGCGCGGCTAGCAAGGACTTTTGTTGTCTCACTCCCGTATCCCTCCTCTCGGTCATCGTGGGCGACCGGTCGGTCGGCCCGATGACACGATGTACCCGTCACGAACGGTATCAAACTCTCCTGGGCGCTGTCGGAGGCGCCAAGTACAAGTGTTCTGTCTCGATGTACTCGTAAACCGCTTCGGTGACCATGAAGCGATAGCCGACGCCGGTGGCCACGCGGTGGCGGATGTCGGTGCCGCTGATCGCCACCGGGGCCATATCGAGCCAGAGAGCGGGCCCGATGGCATCCTCGACCTCTCCCGGATCGACACCTGGGCGGGGCAACACTGCCACCCGTGCTCTTGCCATCACTTCATCGGCCCGCTCCCAGGTGGGCAAGCCCCGAGCGGCATCGGCGCCGAGGACCAACCACAGCTCCTCGTCGGCTGGAAACGAGGAGAGAGTGTCAGCCGTGAAGGTCCAACCCTGGCGGTGGACCTCCCGGTCATCGGGAAGGAAGTAGTCGACTCCTTGCGTGGCCCGCCTTGTCATCTCCCATCTCACCGCCGCCGGACTTACCGAGTTGCCAGCCTTTTGCCACGGCGACCCGGCGGGGATGAAAAGAACCCGGTCGAGGCCGAGCTGGCGGTAAGCGACCTCTCCGGCCAGTAGATGAGCGATGTGGGGTGGATCGAAAGTCCCTCCCATTAGGCCGCTTGACACGAAATCGAGCATAGGAAGGGGGCGGCGGGCGAAGCAGGTACAGCCTTTCCGGTCCTCCGGCTCGACACCTGAGGAACGGCATTGGATCGGTGTAGGCGTCGCCGATTCGGACCGAGAAATGAACCGCCGCCCGCCCATGAGCGGTCCCGCTCCGCCCGATGACCATCCCCAGTTCCACTCTCGTTCCCGCTTCTGCTTCCAGCGCGCTCAGAAAGGAAACGCTCGAGCGCAGGTCGCCGCCATGATCGATCGTGATGGTCAGCATGCCGGCGACGGATCCGGCAAAGGTCACGGTTCCACTGCCGGCCGCGAACACCGGGCTCTCGAGCGGTATCGCGAAGTCGACGCCATGGTGACCGGCGTATCTTCCCTCGGGACCGTAGGGAGACACCATCGGTCCGGGCACCGGCGCCCGCAAGCACAGCGCCAGCACCAACCCGGTCATCACCCTCCTTCGTCGCTTCGGTGAACGTATCGAAGATCGGTGAGACCGGGAAGAGTTTCGATTGCCTCTGACTACCCTCGGCGGTGTTCAATCAAGGGATAGCGGACATGAATCGAATCGGGCTTTTCGGCTTCGGGCGCATCGGGCGCAATGCATTTCGCCTCCTCGTGGAGCACAAGGAACTGCAGGTAGCGGCCATCGCCGACATCGACGATCCCGCCGGCCTGACCTATCTCCTCAAATACGACTCGATCTACGGCCGGTTCCCGAAACCGGTCTCCTATGACAACGGCACCCTGCAAGTCGAGGACGATTCGATCGCCTTCCTCACTACCAAGGCTCCGAGCGACATCGACTGGAAGAGTCTCGGAGTCGACCTGGTAGTCGACGCCACGAGCAATTACCGAACGATGGAAGCCGCACAGGCTCATCTCCGTTCCGGTGCCAAGAGAGTCGTGGTCGCCTCGACCCCCGAGAAGCCCGGAGACATCCCGGTTCTCCTCAGGGGAATCAACGATTCTCTTTTGAACTCAGGGGCTGAGATCATCGCCCTCGGTTCGAACACCTCCAACGCCGTCGCCCCTATCCTTCGCATTCTCGACAACGCGCTCGGCATCGAGCGTGCGTTCTTCACCACCGTTCACGCCATGACTAATGACCAGCGCCTGGCGGATGTTCCCGGGACCGGTTTCCGCACCAGCCGGGCGGCCGGGGAGAACATCATCCCCGCCGAGACCAACTCTCCCGAGATCCTCTCGCAGGTGATGCCCGAATTAGGGGGGAAGATCTCGGCGATGGCCCTCAATGTTCCGGTGGCCGATGGATCGACCATCGACCTGACCGCCTTGGTCAATCAACCGACCAGCAAAGAGGCGGTAAACGCCGCGGTGGCGGCAGCCGCCTCGGGACGGTTCAAAGATCTGATCGAATTCACGGCCGATCCCATCGTCTCATCCGATGTGAAGTCTTCTACCTATTCGGGAATTTTCGACAGCCTCTCGACGATGGTGGTGGAGGAGACAATGGTCAAGACCATCACCTGGTTCAACAATGGGTGGGGATACTCAGCACGCATCGTCGAGGTCCTCGAGGAGATGAGCCGGACGCCCAATGGAGGAAGGGAATGACCAGTCCAATCAGAGTGGCGATCAACGGCTTCGGCCGGATCGGGCGGGCGGTCTTTCGGATCATCGCCGAGCGCACCGAGTCAGAAATCGAGGTTGTGGCGATCAATGACTTGGCCGACGACGACATCCTTGCCTACCTGCTCGAGTACGACTCGGTGATGGGACCCTTCGAGCAAGAGGTTCAAGTCAAGGATGGAGTCATGACTGTCGGCAAACACGAAGTCAAGATGCTCTACATCAAAGATCCCGCTCAACTGCCCTGGAAGGAGCTCGCAATCGATGTGGTGGTCGAGTCGACCGGCGTGTTCCGCACGCGGGAAAAGCTGCAAAAGCACATCGATGCCGGCGCCAAGAGAGTGATCCTCACGGTTCCGGCCGATGACGAAATCGACGACACCGTGGTCCTCGGAGTTAACGACGACCAGCTGGGCGCCGACGACGTCATCGTCTCCAACGCCTCATGCACCACCAACTCTCTTGCACCGCTCGCCAAGGTGCTGGACGAGGCATTTGGGATCAAGCGGGGCATCATGACCACCGTCCACGCCTATACCAATGACCAGCGGTTGGCGGACGTTCCCCACAAAGACCTGCGCCGGAGCCGCGCCGCCACAGAGAACATCATCCCCACCACCACGGGCGCCGCCAAAGCGGTCGGCAAGGTATATCCGAAGCTGGACGGGCTCCTCCACGGGATGGCGATGCGCGTCCCGGTCCCCGATGGCTCGACCGTAGATCTCGTAGTCGAGCTGGAGAAGAACGTCTCCGTCGAGGAGGTCAACGCCGCCGTCAAGGCGGCCGCCGAGGGTCCGATGGCAGGAGTGTTGGAGTACACGGAGGACCCGATCGTCTCCACCGACATCATCGGCAACCCCCATAGCTCCATATTCGACGCCGCCGGCACCCAGGTTCTGGGCGGGAACCTGGTCAAGGTGTTGTCGTGGTACGACAACGAGTGGGGTTATAGCAACCGGGTGGTGGACTTGATCGAGCGCCTGGGAAAGCTGCCGGATCCGGTTAAGACCTGATAAGGCGGGCGCTGCGTCAGGGAAATCGACCCGTGCCGCCTGACCGTTTTGATCGGCCCGTGGGTGATCTTCCTACACTCACCACATGGGCTTCATCATCAAAGTTCTGGTGGGTGCGGCTGCCCTATGGGTAGCGGATCGTCTGATCTCGGGCATAGAACTCACGGGCGATATCTGGCAGATCCTCCTCATCGCCTTGGTCTTTGGGATCGTGAATGCGCTCCTCAAACCTCTGGTGAAGATCCTATCGATTCCCTTTCTCATCATCACGCTCGGCCTCTTCGCCATCGTCATCAACATGCTGATGCTGGCAATCACCGCCGGCCTGATGGAAAACCTCACCGTCGACGGATTCTTGGCAGCATTTCTGGGCAGCCTGGTGATCTCGATAGTCACCGCCGTCCTCAACTTCATCATTCCCGATTCGAGCGAATAGCTTTCCAGATTTGCTCAGGCGTCAGGGGCACCTGCAGGTCCTGGCGCCCCAAAGCATCGCAAACCGCGTTGAGCACAGCCGGGGTCGATCCAATGGCTCCTGCCTCACCGATGCCCTTGGCACCCAAGGGATTCGTGGCCGTTGGGGTTTCGGTTTCGAGGAGTTCGAAGAAGGGCAGCCCTGCAGCCGTGGGGAGCAGGTAATCAACGAAGGTGGCAGAGGTGAGGTTGCCGGATTCGTCGTACCGGACCGCTTCCCACAGCGCCTGACCGATGCCCTGGGCCATCCCGCCGTGGCGTTGACCGTCCGCCAACATCGGATTCATGATGACACCGGCGTCGTCAACGGCCACCATCCGGTCGAGGCGCACTGAGCCGGTCTCGGGATCGACTTCCACCACCGCCAGGTGAGCCCCGAAAGGGAAATTGTGGCCGTCAGATCGGAGGCGGACCTCTTCTTCCAGTCCGGGCTCGTCGCCGGGTGGAACCTCTCCGGTGTATGCGGTCGAGGCAATGTCCTTCCAGCTGATCGCGACGTCTGTACCTCGCACCGTCGCCATTCCGTTGGCGAGATCTATGTCAGCCGTGGCGGCCTCCAAACGATGAGCGGCAATCCGTTTGGCCTTTTCAGCCACACCATTAGCTGCCGTTTGTGTCGCCGAGCCGGTCTGGGCCAACGAACGCGAACCGGACGTTCCCCATCCATATGGTGAGGTACTCGTGTCGCCCTGTTCGACACGAATCATGCTCATCGGGATTCCAAGACGTGCCGAGACGATCTGGGCGAAAGCCGTCCGATGCCCCTGACCCTGATCAAGAGTCTCCACCAGAACGGTGACGGAACCATCGGGGGCGACCACCACTCGGGCTGCTCCCCAGTCCTCGAAACCACACACTTCGACGTAAGAGGCGAGCCCGATCCCGACCATCCGACCTTCGCCGCGGGCCTCAGCCTGCGCCTTGCGGAGATCGCCGTACCCAGCCGCCTCGAGCAACGCTTCCAGGTTGAGCTCGTAGTTACCGCTGTCGTACGTGTAGCCAGCCACGCTGGGATAGGGGAACTGGTCGGGCCTGATGAAATTACGCCGGCGGATCTCGGCAGGATCAAGATTGAGCTCGGCGGCGAGGTGATCGATGGCCCTTTCCAAAGTAAGGGTCGCTTCAGGTCGACCCGCTCCCCGGTAGATGCCGCGCGGGTTCCGGTTGGTCCAGACCCCGCGAAGCCGCCATGCATACAAACCAATGTCATAGTTGCCGGTCCCCATGCGAGGGGTAATCGTGTTGAAGCTGAGATAGCGATGGCGACAACCGAGATCTACCAACCACTCGACTGCATACGCCTTGATCCGCCCGTCCTCTTCGGCGACGATTCGGTACTTGGCTCGCATAGAGCGTCCATGTCCGACCGTGAGCAGGTGCTCGCGGCGACCCTCGACCCACTTGACGGGACGTCCCAATCGACGTGAAGCGAAGACCGTCAACATCTCTTCCTCAGCGAGATCGAACTTGGAGCCGAAAGAGCCTCCGACGAATCCGGTGATGACTCGTATCGAGCTGTTTGGGAGGGCGAGACAGCGAGCCAGCTCCTCTGCGATCAGGTGCGGTGCCTGGGTGGTAATGCGAAGGGTCAGGACTCCGTCGGACCATTGGGCTATCGCCAGCCGTCCTTCCATGGGCGCCGGGGCCACCCGTGGGTGCTCGACAACGCCTTCGACTATGACGCCCTCCATGGCTGCGATCGCCTCCCAATCGCCTTTGGCGCGGTCGTAGGCGACGTTCGACTCCTGGCCTTCGTGGAGCGGAGGAGCCACCAGGGCTTCGTCCAGATCCCCGACGATGGCGAGCGGCTCATAGTCGACATCGATCTGCTCCATGGCATCGATGGCTTCAGCCAGCGAGTCGGCTACCACCGCCGCCACCGGGTCGCCCGGCATCAGGACTCGGTCTTGAGCCAGAGCGAAGCGGCGGGGAACGTTTCGCTTCGGATTCGGCGCCGGCGGAATCTCCAAATCGGCGACGTCAGCGCCGGTATATACCGCCCAGACCCCCGGCGACGACGCCGCCAGGGTGGTGTCGATCGAGCTGATGCGGGCATGCGGGAATGGGCTTCGGAGAATGGCAAGGTGGAGCGTGCCAGCCGGGGTCAGATCCTCGGTGAAGGTGGCGGTGCCGGTGATCAGGGCTGGGTCCTCGGCGCGCTGGACCGGCGCTCCCAGCATCGAAGGGACGAGATGTTCCTGGTGTGACCGCGTTACCACTGAGCTAGGAGAGTATCTCCGTTGTTCTATGGGCTGGAACGGTCGCTGTACGACCCCAACGACCCTGGGTCGCGGTAATTAGCGGATGAGGTCGAGGACCGTCTCGCGGAAGTCGTTGGGCTGGAAGGGCTTGGTGATGAACGCGTCGGCCCCGCCTTCGTCGGCCCGGCGTCGTGACTCTTCTTCCGCGTGGGCAGTGAGGACCACGACCGGCAGTTGACGGGTTTCAGCCTGAGATCGGATCTGGTCGAGCACCTGCCAACCGTCCATGCCCGGGAGACCGATGTCCAGCACGACCAGGTCGGGAGCCTCCGTTGTGACCGCTTCCAGTCCCCCGGGGCCATCTTCTCGGGTGATGATCTCGACGTCTCCGGCCCGCAGGCACACCTCGATCAGGCGCCGGATGACGGCGGAATCTTCAACTACCAGAATTCGATGACCCACTGTTGCCACTGCCTTGGTGTTCGCTTAGCGAAACTATCGGCCGGGGGCCGCCTGGGGTTGAGCATTCCCTTGCCGGGTCCCCACCAGATGACCGGGAAGTGAGAGCTGTTCGACAAAATGCTCCAGTTGGCGGAGAGTTCGGACCTCGAAGACTCCGTCGCAGAAGGGCTCATAGCGGCCCATGATCGAGTCCCCGGAATCCCAGTAGGAACGGGGTTCAGGGTTGAGCCAATAGAGGGCACGGGCCCGGGACCGAATCTGGGATAAGACCTCCGGCTTACCGGGCCGGTAGTTGTTGCGAGCGTCGCCGGTGATGATCAAGGTGGTCCGGGGACTGATCTCTGATCCATAGCGCTCTTCGAATCGGGCGAACGAGTTGCCGTAGTCAGAATGGCCGTCGAGCCAAACCGCCTCGGCTTCGGTGGCAACGCGGCCAATCGCTTCCCCGAAATCTATACCGGGGCCGAAATAGCGGGTGACTTCGTCGACCGTGTCAATGAAAACGAAGGTGCGCAGTCGCGAGAAATGCGCTGCCATCGCATAGGTGAACTGGAGGGTGAAACGAGCAAACGTGGCCATCGATCCCGAGATGTCACAGAGCAGAAAGACCTCGGGTCGATGCGGCCGTGCCTTGCGAAAGGCGGGATCCAAGGGCACCCCACCAGAGGCGAGCGATCGCCGGACGGTCTTGCGAAAATCGAGCCTTCCGCTACGGAGGAGCCGTCGTCGGCGGGCAAGCCGAGCCGCCAGCTTTCGGGTCAAAGGATCGATGACCTCCTCGATCTCTTCGAGATCAGATCGGGTGGCGTGCATCAGGTTGAGGTCCTCCACCAGAGGCTGACGCAGCGTCCGAGCGACTGAGAGGCGCCCGCGGTCTGCGACCAGACGCCGGCGGATCTCGTCGGCCAACTCGCGGCGAAGACGGCTGATCATGGCCTCGACGTCTTCGCGCGCTAGGCGTTGGTCGAGTTGATCATCGGCGTCGACCCCAGCCAGCACGGCGTCGAGGAGTCGCTGTCGGAGCGCGTCGAGATCGAGACGGCGCAGGGTCCGGTACAAGTAGTAGGTGCCGCCCACCGGCCGGCCCGGCTCGATCCCGGCGAACTCAGATACCGCCCGCCGGGCGGCGGCTTCCATCAAAGCCATGTCGCCAGAAAACAGTGCCTGGAAGAGCGACTCGAGCAAGGAGTCAAGGTCCGCTTCACCCCCGCCTGAGCCGGCCTGTTGGGAGCCATTGGGACTTGGCCCTTGCCCGGACCGATCCTCACCCGGACCGGGACCGCGATGGTGAGCGAAAAAAACCTCGAAGGCGACTTCGAACGCCTGATAGTGGCGTTCGTTCTTGACCAGCGTCGCCCCCAAAGCCGCCTTCAACCCTCCCCGGTCAGCGAGATCAACATGTCGAATCGCCTCCATGGCGTCAATGGCTTCAACCATCGAAACGGGAATGCCAGCTGCCCGCAGCTCGGTGATGAAGTCGGTAAGAAGGTCGATCAAGTCGAACTTGCAGGTGGGGTTGCGAACTCCTTCGCCGCTTTCTCAATGTCGGTCTGATACTTGAGAAGGACATGGAGCGTCTCCCCGACCACCTTCTCGTCGACGTGCTCGATCGACAAGGCGAGCAGCGTTCGCGCCCAGTCGATCGATTCAGAGACGGACGGCGCTTTCTTGAGATCGAGGCCTCGAATCGACCGAACCAAACGAGCGATCTGAGTCGCCAGGTGCTCGGTGATTCCAGGCACTCGATGCAGCAGAATCTCTTTCTCCCGGTCAGCCTCCGGATAGGCGATGTGGAGAAAAAGGCATCGCCGTTTCAAGGCTTCGGAGAGCTCGCGAGTGTTGTTCGAAGTGAGAACCACCAGCGGGGTGCTGTTGGCGGTGATGGTGCCAAGCTCGGGTATCGAGACCTGAAAATCGGAGAGGATCTCGAGGAGGAGAGCCTCGGTCTCGATCTCGACCCGGTCGACCTCGTCGATGAGGAGGACGACCGGTCGGTCGGACCGAATTGCCTCCAGCAACGGACGGGTCAGCAAGAATTCTTCGGCGAAAATGTCGTCTTCGATCTCCGACCAATCACGGTCTGAATCTGCCTGAATCCGGAGAAGCTGCTTCTTGTAGTTCCATTCGTAGAGCGCTTTGGCTTCATCCAGGCCCTCGTAGCACTGGAGGCGGATGAGACGACGTCCCGTGAGCTTGGCGAGCGCCTTGGCGAGTTCGGTTTTGCCGACACCCGCTGGTCCCTCCACCAAGATCGGTTTTTGGAGCCGCCCGGCTAGGTATACGACCTGAGAAATTCGCTCGTCGGGTAGATAACCCTCGGCGGTCAGGGCGGCGCCGACGGAGGCGGGTGACTCCATGCCCGGGTCGTTCACTCTGGCCGCCTATCTGATCTGGCCACTGCCGTGCACCACCCATCTCTCACAAGTCAAGGCTTCGAGTCCCATCGGGCCCCGCACGTGAAGCTTCTGCGTGGAGATGCCGATCTCGGCGCCGTAGCCGAATTCCTCCCCATCGGTGAATCGGGTCGAGGCATTGACCATGACCACCGCCGAGTCGAGCTCGCGCACGAATCGATCGGCCGATTCGAGATCTCTCGTGACGATCGCTTCCGTGTGTCCGCTTCCAAACTGGCGAACATGATTGATCGCTTCGTCGACAGAATCGATGACCTTGACCGCCATCACCAGATCGAGATACTCGGTTGACCAATCATCGCTTACCGCCTCCAGCAGATCATCGACGTACGAGCGGGCAGACTCATCGCCTCTCAACTCGACACCCGCCGCGCCGAGGAGTTTCGTGACTTGGGGGAGGAAGTCGGCTGCCACCGATCGGTGAACAAGAAGCTTCTCGGCCGAATTGCAAACGCCCGGGCGGGAGACCTTCGAATTGACGACGATTTCAGCTGCCAGGTCCAGATCGGCGCTCGCATCGACATAGATATGACAGTTGCCGGCACCATCGATCACGTATGGAACCGTGGCTTCGGATTCAATGGCCGAAATCAGCTTGGGGCCTCCCCGCGGCACGAGGAGATCGATCCATTCTTTGGCCTGCATCAAGGCCCGGGCCGCCTCCCGGCTGGTATCGCTCATCACCTGCACGGCGTCGGCCTCGAGACCCGCTTCAACCTGAGCCTTACGGAGGATCTCGCCGACGGCCATGTTTGACCGCAGGGCGTAGCTCGAGCCTCGGAGGACAACGGCATTCCCGGCCTTCAGCGCCAATCCAGCCGCATCCGCAGTCACATTGGGCCTGGCCTCAAAAATAACCGCCACCACCCCGAGCGGCGCCCGGAATCGGGTCATCCGCAAGCCGTTCGGGCGTACGAAGCCCGCAGTGACCTCTCCGACGGGATCGGGTAGTGCAGCCACCTGGCGAAGCCCCCCGGCCATCCCGCCGATCCGGGCCGGCGTCAGCCGGAGCCGATCCAGTAACGCTCTTCCGATACCCTGTGCTCGGGCCTCTTCAACGTCGCCAGTATTGGCGTCGAGCAGCCGCTCGGATTCGGCTTCCAGGCCAGCGGCCGCTCTCTCGAGGGCGCGGTTCTTGAGATGAGTCGCCGCCATCGCCTGCCGACGAGAGGCCGCCCGCGCCGCCTCGCCAATCGCCTGGATCATCGAATGCAGTCTAAGGGCGACCCGCTAGCTGCCCTCAGACCAGGATCACCAGGTCGTCACGGTGAACTGCCTCCCGGTTCCCCCGCTGACCGGCGAGGCTTTGGAGGGATGCCGAATCCAGTGCGACCAAGCCTTTGGCCACCAAGGCCGAGTCGGGGCTGACTATGTCGACCGCAGCCCCCTCGGGGAATGATCCCCGGACTTCCATGACGCCAACTGGCAACAGGGAACGGGCCCTTTCGACCAACGCCGCCACAGCTCCGTCGTCGACCACGACCGTGCCGGCGGAGGCGAGGCCGAACGCGATCCAAAGCTTGCGGGCAGCCAGTTTTTGCGGGCGGGGATCAACCCAGGTGCCGACGTCCTCCCCGGCCAGAACCCGCCGAAGCAAGTCAGGGGCTTTGGCCGAAACGATCAGCGTAGGAACCGCCGACCAGGCAGCCATTCGCGCCGCTGCCACCTTGCCGGCGACTCCGCCTGACCCCATAGGCCCTGCCCCCGACAGCTGGTCAAGAACGGGGTCACTGAAGGTCACCGTCTCGAGCAACCGGCCCCTCGCCAGGCGAGGATCGGTGGTGAAGAGGCCCTCGGTATCGGTGAGGATCAGGAGGAGCCCGGCCGAGACCAGATGGGACACCATCGCCGCCAGCCGGTCGTTGTCGCCCAGGCGCAGCTCTTCGACGGCCACGGTGTCGTTCTCGTTCACCACTGGGACGATGCCGAGCCCCAGCATGCGCTCGAGAGCAGCGCGGGCGTTCAGGTACTGGTCACGATTGCCGAGGACGTCACGGGTCAAGAGCACCTGGCCGGCAACCCGGCCCCGCTCCGAGAACCCGGCCGAATAGAGCTCCATCAGCTTGCCTTGACCGACGGCCGCCGCCACCTGCAGGCCCGCCAGGTCGGCGGGACGTCGCTGGAGGCGCAGGGCTGGTACCCCCGCTGCCACCGCCCCCGAAGTCACCAGGACTGTGGGGTGGCCTCCCGAGAAGCAGTCTGAGACCAGCTCCACGACTGCGTCAACGGCATCGGCGTCGATCCCTCCGCTCGCCGCGGCAAGGCTCGACGACCCCACCTTGACCACGATCGGCGCCCCGTCCGGGATCGGCTTTCTCATGACTCGGCATCCTCTTCGTACTGGAGGACCAGGTCTCCGATCCGAACTTCGTCCCCAGGCTGCGCCCCCGCAGCGGCCAACGCCTCGTCGACCCCCATCCGAGCCAGCCGCTGGGCGGCGATGCGGGCGGCGTCGGGATTGGTGAGGTCAGCAAAAGCCACCGCTCGTTGAGCGGCGGTTCCCTCCACCCGCCAACCCCGGCCCTCCTTCGAGATCTTGAGGTCGGAGACCGCCGGCCGATGAAGCACGAAGCCGGGGCGATCCGGTGCCGCCTTGTGGGCGAGATCGACCAGATCGGCCGTGGCATGCAGAAAACGGTCGATTCCCTGGCCCGAGACGGCCGAAATCATCATCGCCTCCGGAACCACTTCCTTAGCGCGAGGCGCCTCGGGAAGATCGCCTTTGTTCAGGACCACCAGCTGGGGGCGGTGGGCCAGTTCGGGCAAATAGCGCGCCATCTCGGCGCGGAGGATCTCGAGCTGTCGATCAACCGAATCGACCTGCAGCGGGGAGGGGTCGAGCACGATCACCATCACCCGAGCACGTTCTACATGGCGGAGGAATTCGTGACCGAGTCCCCGACCTTCGGCCGCTCCTTCGATCAATCCGGGAATGTCGGCCATGACGAACTCTCGATCATCGACTGCCACTACGCCCAGATGGGGCTCCAGAGTGGTGAAGGGATAATCGGCGATCTTCGACTTGGCGGCCGAGACCGTGGAGATGATGGTCGACTTGCCTGCGTTCGGATAGCCAATGAGGGCGGCGTCGGCGAGGAGTTTGAGCTCGAAGGTGAACCAGGCTTCCTTTCCGAATTCGCCCTGCTCGGCGATCGCCGGAGCCCGGAGCTTGGGCGAGACGAAGGCGGCATTGCCCTTCCCCCCCCGACCACCCCGGAGCACCGTGACCTCGTGGCCCTCGGCCACGAGGTCGGCCAGAACCGTGTTCTCCTCATCGATCACGACCGTACCCAGCGGAACCCGTATCACCAGATCGGCGCCCTGACGGCCGCTGCGAAGGTCCCCTTGACCATGGGTGCCGTCCCCCGCCCGATGATGAGGTTGGCGCTTGTATCGCAGGAGAGTGGAGACCGAGGGATCTGCGCGAACGGTCACATCTCCTCCTTGACCACCATTGCCACCGTCTGGTCGGCCCTTGGGTCGCCCCTTGGTGCGGAGGAATGAAGACACGCCCGCACCGCCGTTTCCGGCTTTCAAATGGACCCTGACGCGGTCGACGAACATGAGCGCCTACCGCCTGCTCGTCTAGGCGGTCAGTCGGGGACGACGCTGACCTGGCGCCTCAGATTTCGGGTTCCGTACTTCACGGTGCCGGCACTGAGCGCGAAGAGGGTGTCGTCGCTCCCCCGGCCGACGTTGTCTCCGGGGTGGATGCGTGTCCCTCGCTGGCGAACGAGGACGGCACCAGCGGATACCACCTGACCGTCGAACACCTTGGGGCCGAGACGCTGGGCCGCAGAATCGCGACCGTTCTTCGAGGAACCGCCGGCTTTGGTCTTGGACATGGTCAGTCTTCCTTGCTTTCTTCTTTGGCTTCTGTTTTCTTCTTGGTGGACTTCTTGGATTTGAGATCGATCGCGGTGACGCGAATCTGGGTGTACTTCTGGCGATGCCCCATGTGTCGGCGGTACCCGCTCTTGTTCTTGTACTTGAAGATGTCGATTTTCTCGCCCTTGGTCTCGCCCAACACTTCGGCGGTTACCTTGGCGTCGGCGAGCTTGGCCCGGTCCGAGACCGAGTCGCCCTCGTCAGAGACGACCAGTAACGGGACAAAGGTCAACGACTCACCCGGGTCCTTGACCCGTTCGATCTCGATGACATCGCCGACCTGGACTTTGGCCTGCTTGCCGCCGGCGCGAATGATGGCATACATGCTTAAACCTCTGGCAAAGGGGAGAAAGCGAATTATAGACGAACCCAGGGTTCACAGGGCTGCGCTGCCTCCCTGCCAGCCCGCAGAATCAGTCGAACTCTTCGTCGCTCGCCAGCGTGGCGGTGATTGGGATCCCGTGGGTCGCGGCTTCTTCGTGCAAGATGACGCCTCGCCCGCCACAAACCGTACAGGGTTCGGAGAAGCTCTCGAGCAGGCCGGCCGAGACATTTTTCCGGGTCATCTCGACAAGGCCCAGGTGGGAGACGTCGAACACCTGGGTCCGCGTCTTGTCTTTTGCGAGGGTTTCGCGCAATCGCCGCAGGACCTTTTGCTGATTGACCTCGATCTCCATGTCGATGAAGTCGATGACGATGATCCCGCCGATGTCGCGCAGACGAAGCTGTCGCCCGATCTCCTCGGCGGCTTCGAGGTTGTTTTGTAACACCGTCTCCTCAAGACTCGAGGACCCGACGAAACGACCGGTGTTGACGTCGATGACCGTCAACGCTTCGGTGCGATCGATCACCAAGTGGCCTCCGCTCGGCAGGTAAACCCGTCGGTCGAGGGCTTTGCGGAGCTGATCCTCGACGTGATACCGCTCGAAAAGCCCCATCCCTTCGTCATAGAACGAAACCTTGGAAACTAGGTCGGGAGCCGTTGCTCGGAGATAGTTGCAGACCTGGTCGTAAGCCTCTTGGTGGTCGATCAGGAGGCGCCGGAAGTCACCGGTGAAGTGCTCGCGAATGACCTTCGTCAGCATGTCCGGCTCTTGGTGGACCAGTCGGGGAGCGCCACCATTGACCGCGGCGGCCTCGATATCGGCCCAAAGCTTGACCAGACGATCGATATCGGCGGCAATCTCCTCGGCCGAGGCGTGCATGGCGGCGGTGCGCACGATCACTCCGTATCCCTCGGGGCGAACGGTCGTGAGCACCTCGCGCAGTCGGTCGCGCTCCGACTCCGGGAGGCGGCGCGAAATCCCCTGGCTTTCGGAATCTGGAACCAGGACCAAGTAACGGCCGGCCAGCGACGGCATCCCGGTGAGACGAGCTCCCTTGGCGCCCATGGCGTCCTTCGCCACCTGGACCAGCACCTCGTCACCCTCCGCAAGCGCTTCCTCGATCCGAGCGTGCCGACCACCGTTACGCCGGGCAGAACCGACCTTCACGTCCGCCGAGTAAATGACCCCATTCTTCGTCGATCCGAAATCGACAAAGGCCGCCTCCATTCCCGGCAGGACGTTGCGAACTCGGCCGAGGTAGATGTTGCCCACCAGCGAGGATCGTTCGTCCCCGGCCACATAGTGCTCCACGAGCACCGGGCCCTCGAGTACCACCACCTGCGTTTGGTGGGGAAGCACCCGGACCAGCATCTGTTTGCGCCCGGTCTCAGGGGCAACGATTACTTCTTCTTCCGGGCGACGCCGGTTTACCTCGAGGCGGGGGCGGGAGTTATCCCGCGGTTCGCCGTCTCTGGTCGGGCCTTTCTTCCGATTGCGAGACGGGGCGGCCTTTTGCTCGCTTACCCGCCTGACTTCAACTTTCTGCCCCCCAAACCGAAGCGACTTACGTTCTTCGGTTACGCCCTCGGTCCCACGCCGGACGATTTCCGGCTCTCTCTTGCGAAACCATGCCATCGATTAAAGCTCCTGACTTTCTGTGCGCGCGGGCCAAATTCCTGGCGACAGGCCGCGGCGTGCTGGCGGAGAAGAACCGGGTGAATACGGCCACGACGATCACAAAGCCCCGGAAGAACCTGGTTGTCCTGGTTGTGCTTTGGGTGGTCACCGACTCGGCCGGTTCGAAAACGAAGAAACACCACTCAGAGTGAGCGGCAACGGTAGTTTACCACCCGGTCGACCGATGTCTCCGTCTAGTTGAGAGCGAGGGCGGGCTGCTCGGCTTCCTCGTTGGAGTAGCACCCACGGCACCTGGCCTCGTAGGCGCCCTGGGCCCCCAGGACCACCAGTGAATCCGAGCGGACGATTCTCTGAGTGAAGAGTCCCGGGCCACCGCAGCGATGGCAGACCGCAAGCATTTTGGTCACGAACTCGGCCCGTCCGGCCAGAGCGGGGATCGGTTCAAAGGGCCGCCGCAGGTAATCGGTGTCGAGTCCCGCCACGATGACCTGCTTTCCGGCGGCGGCGAGCTGCTCGGCCACCTCAACCAAGCCTTGGTCGAAGAATTGCCCTTCGTCTACACCGACGACCAGTGTGGCATCGTCGACCGCCCGTAAGAGCTCGGCTGAGTCGGAGATGGGAATTGCGTCCACCGTCATCTGTGAATGAGAAGTCACCCGGTTATCGCCGTAGCGCACATCGAGAGCCGGCTTGAAGGTCTGAACCGGCAGTCGAGCGATTCTGCTCCGTGTCACCCGCCGTATCAGTTCCTCGCTTTTGCCAGAGAACATGGGGCCGCAAATCACCTCGATCCACCCGGTCCCCGACGGTCGAAACATGGATGGCGACAGTAGCGGTTTGGTCGCCGGCCTCGTTCTACGGGCTCACAGATAGGCAGGGGCGCCCTCTGAACCCTGGGTTCGCTCTAAGAGTGGATGGTTTCGCCGGGAACCGGGGAGCGGCGGAGCCAGATCGAGTTGGCGATTCCGATGCAGATGGAGAAGTTGAGGAAGGAGGAACCCCCTGCGCTCATGAAAGGCAACGGCAGTCCTGTGACCGGCATGATGCCGATGGTCATCCCAATGTTTACGAGGACGTGAAAGGCGAAGATCGACGCAATTCCCATCGCCAGTAGCGCTCCGAATCGGTCGCGAGCTGCCCCGGCAATAACGAGCAACCGCCAGACAAGGACGAGGAAGGCAGCAATTACGAGGATGCCGCCAACAAATCCGAGTTGTTCCCCGACGGCGGTAAAAATGAAGTCAGTCCCCTGCTCGGGCACATATTGGAAATTGGTCTGCTGACCCTGGAAGAGGCCCTTGCCGGTGAGCTGGCCCGATCCCACCGCCAGGATGCTCTGCCGCAAATTCCAGCCAATCCCGGTCGGGTCGAGCGTGGGGTTGAACAACACCCGGATCCGATCGAGCTGATAGGACCTGAGAAGTCCGAATTGGAAGACGGCAATGCCCATGGCCAGGCCAACGCCTGAGACCACCAGCGCCTGGCGAGCGGTGATTCCCGCTCCGAAGAGCAGAACCATGAGCAAGAAGGCAAAGATCAGCATGGTGCCCAAGTCGGGCTGGAGGAAGATCAGCGCCGCCGGAACCACCATCACCATGAGGGCCTGCAGGATCCGCTGCCACTCGAGACGAGCAGCGGGACGAGCCAGGATCGCGGCCAGCGTCAGAAGACAAGCCGTCTTCGAGAACTCCGAGGGCTGCAGCTGAAAGATCCCGAAGTCGTACCACCGCTGGGCGCCTTTGACGGCGGGAAATAGGAAAACCGCGGAAAGGGACAACACCATTCCCCCGTAGATGATGTGGGCGAGATGTCGAAGCTCTCGATAGTCCACGAAGGAGAAGACTGCGACCAAGATGAATCCGGCCGCGACGAAGATCATCTGCCGCTCCATCGAGAACGAGGCGGGCAGATTGTTGCGCTCCAGCCCCACCCGAGTCGCCGAGTAAATCATCAACAGGCCCATGAGCGCCAGAATCACCGAGGCCCCGATCAACACCCGATCGGGCGTATTGCGCCGGCGGTCAGAAACCGCGGGAGGAGCGTCGGGGCGAGCCAGCAGAGTCATCAGTCGGCCGCCGCCCCCTCGACGATCGGCGTGGGGTTCTCCCCCATCAGGTATTGCATGATGTGACGGGCCACGGGCGCGGCCACCCGTCCTCCACTGCCGCCTTCCTCGATGAGGACGGCAACCACCCAACGCGGTGAGTCGAGCGGACCGGCTCCCACGAACCAGGCGTGATTGTCGTTGTTGGCGATGGTCTGACCGGTCCCGGTCTTGCCGCCCACGCGATCAAGGGTCGACCCGAAGTCGCGGAAGGCGGCGGCCGCGGTGCCGGAGGTGACGACTCGGTTCATGTCAGACAAGAGAGATGCGTGGACCTCGGGACTGAGCGCGACCTGCTCGCCGAAGCCGCTCGGGCTTTGATAGGCAATGGAGCCGTCACGGTTCAGCGCCCGAGAAACCACGTGGGGAGTGAAGGAATGTCCTCCGTTCACCAGCATCCCATAGGCCTGAGCCACCTGGAGGGGGGTGGACGTGAGCTCGCCTTGGCCGATGGCGAAGTTCATCAAGTCTCCGCCCAGGAATGGCCCTTCGGCCAAGTCCAGCCGGCTCGGCTCCAGGCGGGCAGGAGCATCGGGATTTTCGAGCTGGTATTCCTTCCACTCCTGGAAAAGAGCCCGATCGGGCACGATTCCCCCGGCTTCGCCGGTGAGATCGATACCCGTCCTCTCCCCAAAGCCGAGGGAGCGAGCCCAAGTCTGGATGATGCTCTCCTGATCGGTCAGCTTGTACTCGCGCCAGGTTCCGAGGGCGATCGACCAGAAGAAGATGTTGCACGACTGCTCGAAGGCTTCATGAATGTCCAACCAGCCCTTGTCACCGGTGTACCAATCGTGGAAGATCTGCTGACTCCCCTCTTCGAAGCCCGGGAGTCGCAAGGTTCCGTTGCAATGGACGAGACCGTCGGCTGGAGCCACCTGGGGAAGGTCGGCTGGCAGGGGAAGGTTCTCCTCCTGGAAGGCAACGTAGGTAACCGCTTTGAACGTCGAGGCGGGAGGGTAGAGGCCGGCGACAACCAGATTGTTGAAAGCCTTCGACTCATTCAGTGCCGAGAATGTGGCGGCGTCCACGCCCCCGACAAAGAGTGAAGGATCAAAGTCCGGCACCGAGGCGAGAGCGAGAATCTCTCCGTTGGTGACATCAAGGACGACTGCCGCCGCCCGGAAGGCATCGTGATTGACCTCCTGTCCGTTGGCCCGATCCTCGTCCTTGACCTCGTTGGCCAGGAAGAGGCCGCTCTCGAGAGCGAGTTCGACCATTTCCTGCAAGCGCAGATCGATTGTCAGATAGAGCGATGCTCCCTGAATTGGGTTCACGGGCTCTGACTCCTCCAGAACCTCTGACTGCCGGTTCAGGCGCAGTTCGCTGTAGCCGGCCGTTCCCTGGAGCAGTTCGTCGTATACCCGTTCCACGCCCAGCTTCCCGATGCGGGCGTTGAGATCTAGCTCAGGCCGTTCCTCGAGGTCAGCCTCGTCGGGCAAGCCGAGATGTCCCACAACGTGGGCGGCGGTGGGCCCGGCCAGGTAGACCCTCTGCGGGAGCTTCTCGATGCTGACACCAGGAAGGGCGCTGAGCTGCTCGTTGATGCGATAGGCGGTGTCGGTGGAAATCTCGGTGACCGGAAAGCGACCATTTAGACCCGCGGCCTCGTAACCGGCTTCGATGTCGGCCGCAGGAACGCCGAGAAGGCCGGACAGTTTTTGTATCAGAGCATCCTTCTCGTCGGGATCGATGAACCGGCGGTCCACGACGA
Source organism: Acidimicrobiia bacterium (assembly GCA_035253825.1). Lineage (GTDB taxonomy): Bacteria > Actinomycetota > Acidimicrobiia > Spongiisociales > ZC4RG35 > JACCTH01. Next base: position 102,943 of record DATFBM010000033.1, read on the forward strand.
GCCTTGGGACGAAACGGCTCGTGACGACCATCACCCCGTTGCGGTCGAAAATGTCGCCCCGAGCAGGCTCGCTTCGAATTTGTACCCAGGTCTGTTCTTCGACGATTTCCGCGCTCTGCGCACCCTCGGCGACCTGCACGAACCACAGCCGAATGCCAACCACACCGAACATGGCGAGAAAGACGGTGGCGAGAATGGTCAATCGCGCTCCAAACTTCACGCCGTCACTCCTCGGCCCGGTTGCAACAACCTCGTAAGCGGTATGGCTAGCAGAGAGCCTATGAGAAAGTTGGAAAGCGGCACTTGGACCAGGCGAGGCACGATTTGTGATCCCAGTTCACCCGACTGGCCGAAGGTGATCCCCACTACGAGCAACAAGACGACCGAGGCTGCGGTGAGGAAGGCTATCCAGACTCCGGCCGCGAGAAAGCCCGACTCCGCCCGAGTGCGGGTTCTGACGGCGAGGTAAGCGACGACGGTGTACACCAGGGCCCGAAGACCCAGGACCGAACTGGCGATCGCCAGGTCGACCATGGCTCCGGCCAGGAAGCCAACGAGGAGCGCTGACGTGGGATGGAGGGTGAGCGCCGATGTGCACACCACCAGCACCACCAGGTCCGGGGTGAGCCAGTTGAAGCGTCGAAAGAGCGTCGCCTGGACGACCAACCCCAGCAGAGCCATTATCAGGGCAAGGACGACGGACCGCCTACTTCTCATCCGCCCGCGCTCGTAGGGGTCGTGTCGGAGGCCGGAGGTGCTGTCGTGGATGTGCCAACGGCCACCTCGCCCGGCTCCGGTGGCCAGGTGATTACCACGACGACCCGAAGGGAGTCGGGATCGGCGAACAATCGGACTGAAGCCGAAATCGACGTTCCCTCCAGACCTGCATCGTCGATCACCTCGCCTACAGGTAATCCTTGCGGGAAGGTCAGCGAGACCGAACTCGTGACGACGAGATCGCCGGCTTGCAACGGTTCGACCGCGTCGAAAACCTCGAGGTCGAGGAAGTCCGATCCAAAACGGCTGGCGAGGGTGCCCACCTGCCCGTCAACCAAGACGGTCACCGCCTCGCGGTCCTGGGTGATGGGAACGACGGTGGCATTGGACGGCGAGACCTCGACGACCTTCCCCACGACGTACCCAAAGGGATCCGCCACCGGGTGCCCCAAGGCGACGCCCTCGTCAGATCCCTTATCGATGATGAAGCTGGCGCCAAATGGGTCGGGCCGCCCGATGACGTTGGCCGCCACTTGGGCGGTCTCGGCATCGATTATCTCGAGATCGTTGAGCTCCTCGAGCACCTGAAGACGAGCCATCAGGTCCTGGGAGCCGGCAAGTTCGGCCTGCAATCGGGCCACCTCCTGGCGGAGCGCCAGATTCTCCGCCCGGAGCGTGGCCAATCCCGCCAACGTGTCGCCGAGATCGGCCACTGGATCGATCACGGTCGCCGCCAGGTTCTGCAGGGGGGCAATAACTCCCAGCGCCCCGCTCCGGATTCCCCGGCTGAGCTCTCCTCCCGACAGCCGCACGTCAAAAGTCATCATCAAGAATGCGAGAACCACCAACGTGATGAAGGTTGGAAGCGTTCGGTCACGGCGTGATTCGCGATCCAGCATTGCTCAGAGACTTGCAGCGGGCGCCGGATCGACCGGCCGGGTCATGGTCTGGCGGAGGAGGAGAGCAGCGTTTCGAACTCTTCCAGACACTTGCCTGAACCGGTAGCCACCGACTGCAGCGGTCGGCGGGCGGTGACGATGGGCATGCCGGTCTCGTGAGCCAGGCGCTCGTCCAAGCCCACCAGCAAAGCCCCTCCCCCGGTGAGAACAATTCCCCGTTCCATGATGTCGGCTGCCAGTTCGGGAGGGGTCTTGTCGAGTGTGAACTTGACGGCGTCGACGATGGCTTGCGTCGGCTCGTCGATCGCTTCTCGGATCTCTGGACTCGAAAGAAGAATCGTCTTCGGGAGACCCGTCACCAGATCGCGCCCACGAACTTCTGCAGAAGGCTCATCTGCATAAGGCCAAGCAGAACCTATGGCCATCTTCACTTGCTCGGCCGTGCGCTCACCGAGGAGAACGTTGTATTCCTTCTTTACCCATTCGATAATCGCCTCGTCGAGCTCATCTCCGCCGGTGCGAATCGATCTGCTGACGACGATGCCTCCGAGGGAGATCACCGCCACTTCCGTGGTGCCGCCTCCCATGTCGACCACCATCGATCCGGAGGGTTCACCAATCGGCAAACCGCACCCGATCGCAGCCGCCATTGGCTCTTCGATCGTGTAGGCCCGGCGAGCTCCGGCGTGGTAGGCCGCCTCCTCCACAGCCCGCCGCTCCACGGGTGTAATCCCGGAAGGTACGGCGACCACGATCCGAGGTCGCGCCCAGCGACGACGGTGCACCTTCTGAATGAAGTATCGGAGCATCTTCTCGGTGATGTCGAAATCGGCAATTACGCCGTCGCGCAGAGGTCGGATCGCTCTGATGTAGGCCGGCGTCCGGCCGATCATGCGCTTGGCTTCCATGCCCACCGCCAAAGCCCGGCCGTTCTGAACGTTTATGGCCACCACCGATGGCTCGTTCAACACGATCCCTTGACCGCGAACGAACACCAGGGTGTTGGCTGTTCCCAGGTCGATGGCCATGTCCTGGCCTGCGAATGAAAAGAGGTTTTCGGCCATAGCAGAAATGGAGAGCCGCGAAAAGGACTGCTGGAGTGTAGGTCCTGGGGTGGGGGTCTGTCAGATCAGCCGAAGAAGAGGCCGAGCTCTCGCTCCGCCGATTCCGGGCTGTCCGATCCATGGACGATGTTTTGAGTCACCGCCAATCCGAAGTCGCCGCGAATCGTGCCCGGGCTTGCCTTCATCGGGTCGGTGGGGCCGATCACGGCCCGGGCGACATTGACCGCTCCCTCCCCGCTCCATTCCATGGCCACCACCGGGCCCGAAGTAATGAAGCTCAGAAGCTCTTTGAAAAAACCCTTGTCGACATGCTCGGCATAGTGATTGTGGGCAAGGTCTTCGTCGATGGTGAGCATCCGGAGATTGGTCAGGGTTAGGCCTTTGCGCTCGAAGCGCCCGATGACTTCGCCTATCAGTCGACGGGCAACACCGTCTGGCTTGATCATGATGAAGGTGCTTTCCATTTGCCTGCGACGGTATCAGCGCTCGTTTCGATGCGGAAGGGCCGTCCCTTCGAGGATGCTGCGGATCAGACCCACTAGATAAAGCGACCCCGCCACGATGACCCCACCTTCTGGTCCGGCCAGTCGCCGAGCCATCGCCAGGGCGGCTGCCGGCTCGACGAAGGCTTGGGCTTCGATGTCGAGCGCTTCGCCGACCAACACCGCCAGGTCCTCGGGCGGGTAGGAACGATCGGCGCCCGAGGATGTGGCCACCGCGGCGAAAACGCGCCCGGCCAGCTCCGCCAGCATGGCTGGGACGTCCTTGTCTTTCATCGCCGCGAAAAGCAGCACCCAACGACGGGGCTCAAAGCTCTCATCCAGCGCGCGGGCCAGCGACGCAAAACCTTGCCGATTGTGAGCGCCGTCGAGCACCACCAGGGGATCGGAAGCAATGGGTTCGAGCCGCCCAGGTGACGTCACGGTTTCCATCCCGCGGCGGAGCGCATCTCCGTCGAGAGCCCGACCGAGAAGGGCCTCGCAAGCTGCGATGGCGACGGTCATGTTGAGTACTTGATGACGGCCGAGAAGCGGCAGGAAGATGTCGTCGTAGTCGCCCTCGACTCCGGATACCTGACAGAGCCAACCGCCGACCGCTTGGCTCGACCCCTCAAGCAAGAAGTCTCGCTGATACGCGAGGTGTCTGGCGCTTTGTTCGCCAGCAACCCTTGTGGCGATGTGCAGGGCTTCCGGTGGCAACGGCCCGGTGACGAGCGTGGCCCCTTCCTTGGTGATTGCCAATTTCTCGGCGGCGATTTGCGCGAGCGAGTCACCCAGGAATTCGGTGTGGTCAAAATCGATTCCGGTGACGACTGCCACCTCACCCCTGGCGGCATTGGTTGCGTCTAACCGACCGCCGAGGCCAACCTCAACGACTCCGACATCGACCGCCATCTCTGAGAACCAGGCAAACCCCATGGCCGTTGTGAGCTCGAAATAGGTCAGGCGGTCTGTCCCCGGGCTTTCGAAGATGTCGGCGAAAGCTGCGACGTCACTCATCGCTTGGGCGAATTCCTGGGGACTGGCCTGACGGCCGTTTACCCCGATCCGCTCCTCTACTCGCTGCAGATGTGGCGAGATGAACGTGCCGGTGTTGAGCCCATGGGCCGCGAGGATCGCCGTGACAATTCGGCTTGTCGAAGTCTTGCCGTTGGTCCCGGCGACATGAATGATCGGGTAACCCTCCTCGGGGTGCCCCATCATCTCGAGCAGCGTTTTGATCCTCTCGAGTCCCGGCTTCATGCCCTGGCCGATGTGCGCGTCGAGATAAGCCAGGGCGGCGTGATAGTCCATCGGGTGACGGGAGGATACGGTCTCGCTCGACCAGCAGAACGGGGCCCCGAAACCGGGGCCCCGTCAATGCGCGATCGTTAGTTCGCTGTTAGCTCCAGCTGCGGAGCGACTCCTTTTCTTCCATCCGCCGGGAGGCCGCCAGGAAGAGGGTGCCCGCCGCTGCCAGGCCGGCTGCGATCACTCCCAACCCTGTGGTCGAAACCCCTGTGAAGGGAAGGGTCGCCTGGGTCACCTGAGCGACAGCCGGGGCCGAAACCTGGATTCCCGCCACCTCGGCCGGAGCCTCAGTAGACGTGGTCGCCTGGCTGGTCGACGTGGTCTGCTCGACCGTGGTGGTCGAACCCTGTGGCTGCGTTGTCGTTGGCGCCTGGGTCGTGGTCGGAGCCAATGTCGTGGTAGGTGCCAAGGTCGTGGTAGGTGCCAAGGTCGTGGTAGGTGCCAAGGTCGTGGTAGGTGCCAAGGTTGTGGTCGGAGCCAAGGTCGTGGTCGGAGCCAGCGTCGTGGTTGGCGCCAAGGTCGTGGTCGGAGCAGCCGTGGTGCTGGGCGCAGTCGTACTAGGGGCCGTGGTGGTCGTGGTCAACACGACGTTTCGAATCGCCCAGTGCGAAAGCCCACATTGAATGTTTCCCTGACCGCAGTCGGCGGGTGGGAAATAGGGACCCGTCGTCCCGGCTGTGCTGATGGAGTACAGGTTGTAGCTGTTTCCGCCCTTGACACACAGGTCGAGGCTGTAGCCGGCGTTGAGGGTCACGGACACTGACGAGCCATTGTTTGTGATCGAACCCCAAGGGCCAGAGGTGGGGTTTTCGGTCCAGCCTCCGGCGGTGTTGCAGTTACCCACTATGGGGGCGGCCAATGCTGGACCGGCGATCACTGATACCAGTGATGCCAGGAGCAGCAGCACCCCCGCAATCCCCATGCTGCGTCTGTGCGCCAGCGTTTGCATCTCGTTGCCTCCCGTATCGCTCTGCGCGAAACAGGCCGGTCGCACCACTAGCTCCACTCATCCCAGGTGCCCGCCTTACGGGATGAGGATCAAAGCCTCCCACTCGCCCCAGCCACTACTTGTGGCCGTGTGCCACTCAAGGTAGTGGGAAGCAAGCAGCCGTCTAGGACAGAAAATCCGAGACCGATGTGACTAGTGACCGATCAATCCCAAGCGCGACCGGTCGCCTCCTCGGAAGGAGCTCGCGAGAGGGCCAGGAGCAAGAGACCCAAGGCCCCGAGAGAGGCCGCCAGCGCGGCCACCGGGATCGCCGGCATGCCGGTGAATGGCAGCGTCACCTGCGTTACCTGACCAACGACGGGCGCTGTCACTTGGATCCCCAAGACCGTGACGCTGGTCGACGGCCCTGACCCACTCGCTCCCCCAATCGTGGTGGCGGTTGTAGAGGTCGAAGTCGTGGGGCTTGTTCCCTGGGTGGTGTTCGAGCCGACAGTGGTTGTCGTCGTGGTCGGTGTGGTGGTGGTGGTCGTTGTTGTCGTGGTCGGCGCGGTCGTGGTGGTCGTGGAGGTTGTCGTGGTGGTTGATGCGGTCGTAGTTGTGGTCGACGCCGTCGAGGTCGTGGTCGGTCCCGCGGTCGTGGAGGAACCAATCGTCGTGGTCGGACCTGAAGTAGAGGTGGAGCTACTGGTGGTGCTGGAACCGCCGGTGGTGGTGGGAGCCTGGGTTGTCGTTGTGGCCTGACAACCGGGATAGTGGCTCAATACCAGCATGCCGCCATCGACGTTGTCGGAGGCCGACAACAAAGTGTCCCCCGCCGTCAGGTTGATGTAGTAATGGAGGACATTGGCCGGTGAATTTGGATCGCTTCCCACCGAAATGGTTCCAGCGTGCTGGAAAGTGGCGGTGAGAGTCCCCGAGGTGGCGCTGGTCTGATTGTGGATCCAATGCCATTCCCCGCCACAGCTGACTGTTGGGAACTCGGGGTTGCTTTGCGGAATCGCAATGGCTGGTCCCGCAATCACCGTTGTAAGTGATGCCAGGAGCAGTAAGACCCCTGCTATTCCCATGCCGCGCCGGCGCGCCAGCGTTCTCATTTAGTTGCCTCCCATAAGCCCCGCCAACACTGGTTGGCGCCAATTTTCAATGAAACCGGTACCCGCTTCTTCGTGGGTTGCGAACCCGGTCGGGCGAAATTACATGGATGTCGGCATGAGTGCCAACCGATCGATCAGGTCCTCGGACCTAATTCGTCAGGCTGAGCGCTCCCGAAGCACGTCGGGAAGCGGGATCAGGGTGGGGTTGGTCTTATTTCGAACAGCCTCGGCGTCCACCACCACTCTCCCCACGTCTGACCTCGAGGGCATGTCGTACATGGTGTTGAGGAGGATTTCCTCCAGTATTGCCCGCAGCCCACGGGCCCCGGTGCCTCGCTTGATCGCTAACTCAGAGATCTCGGCGAGCGCGTCCTGGTGGAATACCAGCTCGACTCCATCCATCTCCAGCATCCGGGCGTACTGCTTAGTGAGGGCGTTCTTGGGCTCGGTGAGGATGCGACCGAGCTGCTCCCGGTCGAGATCCTCCACCGTGGCCACAACCGGCAGCCGACCGATGAATTCCGGTATGAGGCCGTACTTGATGAGGTCCTCCGGCATCACCTGGGACAGGAGCTCGGCAGGCCTGATGTCGTGACGGGACCGAACCTCGGCGCCAAAGCCAACCTGTTTCTTGCCGATTCGGGCGGACACGATGTCGTCAAGCCCGGCAAAGGCGCCCCCGCAAATGAAGAGCACATTCGAGGTATCGATTTGGATGAACTCTTGGTGGGGGTGCTTGCGACCACCCTGAGGAGGAACCGAGGCCACAGTTCCCTCCAAGATCTTCAACAAAGCTTGCTGTACACCCTCGCCCGAAACGTCGCGGGTGATCGAGGGGTTCTCGGCCTTGCGAGCGATCTTGTCGATCTCGTCTATGTAGATGATTCCCTGCTCGGCCCGCTTGACGTCGAAGTCGGCCGCCTGGATCAGCTTGAGCAAGATGTTCTCGACGTCCTCACCGACGTAGCCGGCCTCCGTCAGCGCCGTGGCATCGGCAATGGCGAAGGGCACGTTCAGCTGCCTGGCGAGCGTCTGCGCGAGCAGAGTTTTCCCGCACCCGGTTGGGCCGATGAGGAGGATGTTCGACTTCTGTAACTCGACGTCGTCACGACGGTGCTCACCGGAGCGAATTCGCTTGTAGTGGTTGTAGACCGCGACGGCCAGCTTGCGCTTGGCGTGATCCTGACCCACGACGTAGTCATCGAGGTAGGTGGAGATCTCCATCGGCTTGGGGAGCTCCGTGAAACTCACCTCGGGGGTGGAGGAGAACTCCTCTTCGATGATCTCATTGCAGAGATCGATGCATTCGTCGCAGATATAGACGCCGGGCCCGGCGATGAGCTTTTTGACCTGCTTTTGGGACTTGCCGCAAAAACTGCACTTGAGCAGATCCACCCCGTCGCCGAACTTCGCCATCAACCCTCCTAAGTGGCAGTCCTCCTAGTTGGAGGCTACCGCAGATAGCTCGCGACGCGTGAGAATTGAATCGACCACTCCATAGGAAACGGCGTCCTCCGCCACCATCCAGAAGTCACGCTCGGTGTCCTGAGATACCTTTTCGTAGGTCTGACCGGTGTGGTCGGCCAGGATGCGGTTGAGCTGTTCCCGCATCTGCACGATCAAGCGGGCCTGAATCTCGATGTCGGTGGCCTGGCCTTGGGCCCCGCCATGAGGCTGGTGGAGCATCACCCGAGCGTGAGGAAGGGCAAATCGCTTGCCGGGGGTGCCTCCGGCGAGAATTACCGCCGCCGCCGAGGCCGCCATTCCCATGCAGACCGTGTTTACGTCCGGCCTGATGTACTGCATCGTGTCGTAGATGGCAAACAACGACGTGATCGATCCGCCAGGCGAGTTGATATAGAGAAAGACATCCTTGTCGGGATCGTCGCTTTCGAGGTGAAGGAGCTGAGCCATGATGAGGTTGGCGATGGTGTCGTCGATCGGCGTGCCGAGGAAGATGATCCGATCCTTGAGGAGGCGGCTGTAAATGTCGAAGTAGCGCTCGCCCCGGCTCGTCTGCTCGAAGACTGTTGGAATCACATAGTTCTGCACGTCAGGCCTCCTCAACGATCTCGGCCTCAAAAACTTCCTCTTCCATCGGAAGAGCTTCCACCGCTTCCGCCGTTTCAGCTATCTCGGTGCCGAGTTCGACCGGATTGCCTTCTGCGTCGACAGTTTTGGCCCCGGCGATAACCGCTTCAAGAGCCTTGTTGCGGAGGATATCACCGGCGAATGACAAGGCTCGCGCACCCTCGGACATCGACTGGTAGACCTCCTCGGGGTTGTCGCTCATTGATGCCAGGGCGTTGATCTCGGTGGTGAGTTCCTCAGGAGTCACTTCCAAACCCCGGGCCCGGGCTACCGCTTCCAGTGCCAGACGGGTCTTGAGGCTCTTCTCAGCTTGTAAGCGCAAGTCGGCCTCGAGCGCGGGTCCGTCGATCCCGGTCGCCTCCAGATAGTCCTGAAGGGTGATGTCGTTGCTTTGGAGCCGGTGGCTGAAACGATGCAGGATGTCCTGCATCTCGGCTCGAAGCAGTGGTTCAGGCAGCTCGACCTGAGCCTCGTCGGCAAGCAGGTCGAGGGTCGTCGCTCTCAGCTCTCGAGCGGCAGCCAAACGCTTCGTACGGGCAAGACGACTGCGCAGCTCAGCTTCCAGCTCACTGACGGTCTCAAACTCGGTGACCTCCTCGACCCACTCGTCATCCACCTCGGGTAAGACCTTGGACTTGACCTCGTTCACCTTGATGGTGAAGGTCGCCTCAATCCCAGCGCGTTCCCCGAAGCCGGCCGGGAGCTTGCTCGTGAACGTCACCACGTCTCCAGCAGCTTTTCCAGTCAGCTCTTCATCGGTCCCCTCCACCAGCAATCCCGAGCCAACTTCGTACAACAACTCCTCGGCGGTGGTCTCGGGAAGAGGCGCCTCTCCGTCGGTGGCGCTGATGTCGATCGAAACGAAATCGCCACTCCCCGCGGGCCGATCGACCGTCTCGAGAGCTGCAAACTGATTCCTCATCCTCTCGATGCTCTCGCGAACGTCGTCCTCCGTGAGTTCCGGACTAGGCACGACGATCTCTCGGCCCCCAAAGTCGGGAACGATGTCCAGTTGCGGCCAGAGGGTCACCCGCACCTCGGCTTCGACGCCCCCCTCGACGTCGTTCATACTCTCGAGCTGCGGGCTTACTACCGGCGAGAGGTCCTCTTCTTCCAGAATCGATTGGAGGCGCTGGGGGATCAGGTCCTCGATCGCCTCCGTTCGAAGACGCGCCGCTCCGACGGCCGCTTCGACTACGGGTCGGGGAGCCTTACCGGGTCTGAACCCGGCCAGTTTCAGATCCTTCGAAAGGCGGCGTGCGGCGGCGGTCTTGGCGGCGTCGATGTCGGCGTCGCTCAAGTTGACCACCACGAGCCGCTCGAAGGGGCCAACCTCTCGCACCGTCATTTGGATCCTCTCGCTTGTCGTTGATGGTTCTCCCGACAAGCGGGAGGGTGGGGTGACCGAGGGGACTCGAACCCCCGACCTCCAGGGCCACAACCTGGCGCTCTAACCACCTGAGCTACGGCCACCAAGCTTGAAAACTGTGTTGAGGCTGTCGCCCTTCCGAGTGCCCCCGGGAGGATTCGAACCCCCGACCAAGAGCTTAGAAGGCTCCTGCTCTGTCCTCTGAGCTACGGGGGCGCCGTGGTCCGCCCAATTCTACTTCTTGAAGGTGGCCTCGATCACAAGCCGGTGGGAGCGGTGGTGGATAGGACTAGGGCCTAGCCGGACGACGTTGGCGACGTGGACATCGTTCGGATATCCGAAGTGCTTGTCGAATCCATATCCGGGATAGCTGTCGGCGTATTCGGTCATGAGACCCCGTCGAAAAACGTCTATCACGATGGAAGCGGCGGCAATGGACAGGCTCGGCGTTCCGCCAAGGGGGTGTTTGGGCACCCTGCGGACCGGCTGCTCGAGCATCGAATTGGCGGCGAGACCGTCGAGCATCACCACGTCGGGAGTGACCGCAAGCTCCTTTACCGCCCGAGCTGTCGCCAGCTCGACGGCAACCGTGTGACTCCCGATGGAGTCAATTTCGCCCACATCGACCACGCCGATCCCAACTGCAGCAAAACGGCGAATTCTTGAGTCAAAACCCGACCGAAAGCGACGAGGCGTATGACCGCTGTCTTTCACCCCTTCTAAGGCACTCGCCACTCTTTCCAGGTCCGCGTCCAATCCCGGAGTCACGGCGGGAAGAGGCAGAACCACGCACCCGGCGACGATCGGCCCGGCCATCGCCCCGACGCCCACCTCGTCGACTCCCCCGATGGTGCGGAAGCCTTCGAGAAGCAACTGCCGCTCCGTGTCGAGGGTCGGGGGCGGCTTGACCAGATTGGGCGACATGAAGTTCCTCGACGGAGAGCGGGTGAAGGGAATCGAACCCTCACCACCAGCTTGGAAGGCTGGAGCTCTACCATTGAGCTACACCCGCGACGGCTCCATTTTACCGGCGGGTATCAGTCGAGGGATTCGGCGATCTCCACTGAATCGACCAATCCCAACTCGGATTCGATGCGATAAGTCACACCGTCGGACATCCAGACGAGAACGTTTCCCGTCAGGCGAACTTGATCGTCGGTGATCAACCCGTCCTTGCTTTCGAAGAAGACGGTATGAGGTGCATCCGAGAGGAAGTAACCCAAATCTCCGTTGATACTCACGGGTTGGATCCGGGTGGCGTCCGAAGCCTGCTTGACCAGTAGTTCTTGTTCGACTTTTGCCTCGAACTGGATCAGGAGCAAGCCGACCCCGGTGTCGAAGACTTCTGGCAGATCATCGGACTCGCTCCAGATCATCGCCGCTTGCTGGCCACCGCCCCACCGCAGCAGCTGGACCGACTGTGGGGGCCCCAGCAATCGCGGCCTTCTGAGGTTGAATCCGAGTTCCTCCTCGGCTTCGGCCATTGAGGAGTCGACTCCGCCGACCAAGCTGATCGGCGGGCCCGCAGGAACCTGGGACTCGACCAGTTCGACCCGAATTCCTGCCACGCGGAGCAGCCAGGCGACCGCTTCCTGCCCGGGAGGGCTGAGGAGCAGGAGGAATGCGACCAGCACCGCGGTGCCAAACGCCAACCAGCGGCGAGAAAACAAGGGCCTCGGCTTGATCTGGCCAGCCACCCGCAAGGCGAGATCGGGACCATCAGGCCAGTCGATCGCGTCGGCAAGCGAGGTCAGCGCCGCCTGCAGACGCTCATCGGTCCATGTAGTCATAGATCGATCTCCGCCAAGCTCGCCCGCAGACGATCCATGGCCCGGCTGGTCCTCGACTTCACGGTGCCGGCCGGGATTCGAAGCAAACTGGCTGTCGTCGCCTCGGAGAGCCCGAGCAAAAACCGGCATTCGACTACATCCCGCAGGCTCCTAGGGAGACCCTCGACGGCGGTCATCAATTCTTCCCGTCTTTCGGCTTCCGTGACCATCGCTTCGGGAGATGGGGCCGCACCTCCCGAAGCGTTGGCGACCTTGAGAGCGAGCCGATCACGCCGACTGCTGCTGCGGGCTTGGTTGAGGGCTTCGTTTCGCACAATGCGCAGGATCCAGGGAGAAAAGTCGGAGCCTGGGCGAAACCGATTGAGAGCTTGAAACGCTTTCACAAAGGCAACCTGAACCACATCGTCGACATCGTTGTGACGTCGAAGTACGAGGTAGGCGACCCGACGGGCAATGTCTTGATGGGCGCGAACCAGCTCCGCATATGCCCCATGGTCTCCTTTCCGTGCCGACTCGATCAACAGGCTTTCAGCCAGTGGACGGCCCTCCACTTGCTCGCTCACCTGTCCATTACACCGCTCCGTTGGGAATCGTTCCGTTTGGAACCGCATCGCCGTCGCCGGTGTAACCACATCGCTGAGCCAAAGAAGGGAGCAAAGAATGGCTCGAATCCGATTGTTGGTGATGACGGTGGTTCTCCTTGCCCTCCCCGGCTGGGCCCTCGCCGGCGGTTGGGCACTGACTTCGTTCGACGAGTTGCCATCGGACCTCGAAGCGGGAGCCAGCTATGACTTGACCTACACCGTCCTTCAACACGGGGTGACCCCGGTTGATGTGGGACAAAGTGAGGTCCGCGTAATCGCCGGTAATGGAGAGGTGACGACCTTTGCGGCCACGCGCCTGCCGGAGAGAGGCCGCTACGCGGTAACCGTTACCTTCCCCGAATCCGGGCTGTGGACCTGGGAAGTGACTCAAGGTGAATTCGGAACCCACCCGATGGGTCCGATATCGGTCAGCCCGGGGGTGGCGGCGACGGCTACAACGGCCTCGCCTCTGGCGTGGCTTCTCCCTCTGGCCCTGGCGATCACCATCGGTTTGGTCGCCGTTCAGACCGTGAATCTTGCCCGTCAACGCCGGCGCCCCCGACCAATTCGTGCCGACTGAACTGATCCGACTCTGGTTGACGGTGGCGCTCGCCTTGGTTCTGGCGGTCGCCACCGTCTCCTTTTACTCGCAACCGTCACCTGGCGCTGACACTCGTCAATCACCTGGCGAGCTGCTCTTTCTCTCCAAGGGCTGCACTGGCTGTCACAGCATTCAAGGTGTAGCGACGACGGGCCAAGTTGGGCCGGACCTCACCTCCGTGGGTCGGGTGGCCGGCACACGGGTCGAAGGCCTGTCGGCGAGGGAGTACCTAGCCCAATCGCTGGCAGAGCCGCAGGCCTTCATTGTTCCCGGCTACGAAGTGACCACGGCAGGCTCCATGCCCGACTTCAACCTCACCGAGGACGAGATCTCAGCTCTGGTCGACTTCCTATTGGAGGAGCATTGAAGTGGTCCGATAAACTGGACCACCCGGGATGTGGCGCAGCTTGGTAGCGCGCGGCGTTTGGGACGCTGAGGTCGCCGGTTCAAATCCGGCCATCCCGACCTACGGTTCCGTCGGATTTCTGAGACCTGCCGTCGAGCGGTTCGCCGTTCGGATCCGGTGGCAAACGGCACAAACCAGATCGCATTTCTCCAGCTCGAGCCTTAGGGCCTCACGGCCGTGGGTGTAAACCATGCGCGAAATCTCGGCAATTTTTCCTTCGACATGGTCAAAGTCCATTGCCTCCGGTGGGAACGTCTGCCCGCAATCCCGGCATGGCTGTGTCTTTAGGGCTCTAACGAAAGCCTGATTGTCGTCTCGAATCCTGCGTCGCCGAGCCGCCACCGCCGAAAGGTGTCGCTTTCGATTCGACTCTGCGAGATACCACACTTTTGAGTAACGGCTCGAGCAGCTCCGACAGTAAGACTGGGTCTTCGTAGCGTCGCGATCCCGAAACCCAAATGATTCCACGGGCAAAATCTGGTCGCATTTTGGACATCTCTTCATCGGCGCCGATTCTGAGGAGGCGGGGGGACAAATTCCTCGCCGGTTCAAATCCGGCCATCCCGACCCTCAAACCGATTTCTCGAAATACGCCACCCCGCTGGAGTCAGTGGCAACTTGTCGGTACCCGGCCTCCTTGTAGTAGCGGCAGAGCCGATCGTTCGAACTCAGGCAATCAAGCCTGACCCGCTGCAGACCCAGGCCACCGGCGTAACTCTCGGCCCACCGGAGGACGATGGCGCCCACGCCCTTTCCTCGCAGCCGCGGGTGAATCATCAGATCCCGGACGTAACCGCCCCTGTCTTCGACCGGCCACCAACCTCCAGGATCTCGCCTCCAGACGGCGATCGATCCGACGATCTCGCCCTTGATCTCGGCAACAAACAATGCGCCCCGATCTGACCAGTCCGCCAGTTGAGCTCTGCTGAGAACGTTGGGATTCCAGGGAACGCCACGGCCCAAAAGGTCGACCGCCACCTGGTCCCGGATCTCCAAAATGGCGTCGAAGTCCGCCATTCGCGCCGAACGAACGTGGGGTATTTGTGTCACTCCCAACCGATATGTTCGTCCCATGGTGCCTCCCCCTGAAGTCACCGAAGGGGCGGCGAACTGGGATCGACTAACCCGGTGGGAGCGGGCCGAACTCGGCCGCCGCCTCCGCCGGGACGGCTGGACCTACAGCGAGATCATGGAGGTCCTGCCGGTCGGAAAAGGCAGTCTCTCCAGCTGGTGCCAAGGGATTCGGTTGACCGAAGAACAGATCGCCGCGATCAAAGCAAGAAGACCTCCCGGTGTTCGAACTGGCGTTCCGGTCGACACTCAACGCAAGCGCCGCCATGAAGTCGAGATCATGCAAATGGAGGCGCGGGCCGCCGTACCGGATCTCATTAGAAACCCGCTTTTGGCTAGCCGGTACCGTCATGTACTGGGCCGAGGGAACGAAATGCAAGCGCATTCTCGAACTCGTCAGCACTGATCCACGGACGCTTGAGCTTTTCGTGGCGTGGAGCAGGGCGTTCCATGCCAGGAACGCTCGCTTCGTATTGTCGCTTCATTTGCATCAAGGCAATGACGAGGCCGCCGCACAGACCTTCTGGCGCAGCGCGATCGATCTTCCTGACGCCCGGTTTACGAAGACGTTTGTCAAACCAGCAGGAACTGGCCACCGAAAGAACAAGCTCGCGCACGGTGTTTGTCGGGTTCAGATGAGTCGCAGCACAAATGCATGGTGGCGAACGATGGCCTGGATCGATGAACTGAGTGGGAGACTCAAAGCCGAGCCCTTGGTAAACTTTGACCGGGTCGCTGGCGCAACTGGCAGCGCAACGGACTCTTAATCCGTGGGTTCCGGGTTCAAATCCCGGGCGACCCACCACCTCCAAACAAGCGGGCGTAGCCGAATTGGCACAGGCGCCAGACTTAGGATCTGGTGGGTTCGCCCACTGTGGGTTCGAGTCCCACCGCCCGCACCGACCGAAGCGGTGGCTTCGCGCCGGTGGCTGGTCGCGAACTACTGGATCGACATCACGTGCGAGGTCATCGAAGCGCCCAGCAGCCATTCGCAGTCGGATCGTTCTGAGTCGGAACAGAAAAACCCCTGGTAACCAGGGGTTTTTCTACGTAGCGGGATCAGGGATTGGTCGGCTGGCCCTAAGGCTGGTTGTTCACAGATGCGACGTAATCGTCGACCCTCTGCTCCCACAGAGCGATTGCATCATCAGTCTGGCGAGACAAGGTCGGATCCTCGTACAGCACGTCGAAGTCTTCTGGATGGTTCTCCTTGATCCAATTCTGGAACGGCCACCACATCTTGTCGCTGAACCCAGAATGGAAATCGAAGCCCATAAAGGAATTTCTCACCAGACCGTTCTGGATGACAACCTCAAAGGAGTGCCCGCTGAAGGGTTCGAACCCAATCTGGTCGGAACCAAGACCGTGCGCGTCATACTCACAGCTGACCTTTACCCCCGCACCCGACCAGGGCACTTCCCTGCACTCGCCTAGGAGGATCTGGAAGCCGGCGGCCCCAAGGAATCTAAGGTCACTTTTCCAATCTCTTGGCGCGTACGATTCCCAAGGAAGGACTTGCGCATCGTCGGTCAGCATCGACTCGACACGGTCAACATCGAACTCTCGGTAGGCCTCTAGATACTCAGAGGCGATTTCGAGGGGTGCTCTCTCTGCGGCGACATCTGTCTCGTTCGCCCGGAGCAAGACGAAGATCGCGCCCAGTACTGCAACGATCGCTATTCCCGACCACACAGCCAATGCCGGCCGCCTTGGCGTCGTATCCCTTGGCTTCGTTTTCAAATCCGTCACTTCTCTTCTCCTTTGCTCGATACGGCCGAGGTATGCGGCGACATTGGGCACAGCCGCCTGATACGAGTCGAGATCCGGGATCGGATTCGCCCCGCGGAACAGGGCTACGGCTTCTTGCTCGTCGATCACCACATGCCTCCTTCCTGAGCAATGGAATGAGAATGTGTATCCGAGAAAAGTCTGTTGTACTGGCGGGCCAAGCCTGCTCGCGCTCTGGACAGTCGCTGCCTCGCCGCTTCTGGCGAGATGTCGAGCACCACCGCGATCTCTCGAGGTGACAGGTCCTCCCATTCGGCCAGCCTCAATACTTCTTGATCTATCGGCCGGAGACGCGACAGGGCCTGAAGAATTTGATCGGCGTCATGTCTCAAGATGACCACATCGTCGGTCATTGGCACCGGGTCGAGCCCCATCCCTTCGAGCTTGCGGCTGAGATTCTTCTGACGTAACGCGCCGCGCCATGTATTCGAGACGACTCCACGAGCGGTCCGGTAGAGCCACATAAGGGCATCGGACCCTTCTGGAACTCGATCGATCTTTCGCCAGGCGATGAGGAAAGTCTCGGCAGTGGCATCGTCGGCTCCATCCGCTGTGGTGCGGCGGCGGCAATACGCGTGCACCTCCTTGTAGTAGGTGGCGTAGATCTGGAGGAAACGTTCATCAGCCGATGACATCAGCAAACCTGGCCGCGTGGACACTTCCACTTCCTTGAGTCCGGACGCAGAGGAACGTGACAAAGAATTTGGTCACGAACGTCGACAATCAGACATAAGGCAACCGAGCAATGGGATACGGATGAGTCCGGGTACGGCCGACCCGGACTGGTCCGGCAAAGGAGCAGCTTGGGCACCGTATGCAGACTATGTCTCCTCTTCGCAACCGTCAGTCCCGCGCCAGCGTCCTCTCGCGGAAGTGCACGGCCGCCTCCTGGTGGACACAACCCCCACTTTCCGGGCGGAAGCTCGTCGAGGAGGGATGGCTGCGCGTGTAGCACCGACCTGGCCGCGTTGGTCGGAGACTTGGTTAGCTGGGTCACGGCACCAACGAAGCAAGACTCAGAATCCGCCTATTGGTTTGGGCCTTAAGGGTTTTCCACGTGCCACCCACCACTTCCGTCAGAAGCTGTGGATCCACTCATAATGCATTGTCGCAATCCATGGACGCCGCGGCGAACTTGAGGATTCGGCCAGACGTTGACAAGTGGCCATCTGCAGCTCAGGTCCATCGGATCATCAAAAACATTGCTAACAGAATTGCTAACGCCACTGGGGATATCAGAGACCACAGCAGGACACAAACTGGAACCACGAAGCCCACAATCCCGTACAGGAATAGTCCTTTCGACATCACCGGCTACCACGGGACACGACCAACAGCCGCCTTAGGATCTGGTGGGTTCGCCCACTGTGGGTTCGAGTCCCACCGCCCGCACGAAAACTATCAGTCCAGTTCTGCAAAGAGGTTTCGCATGGCATTCGCTCGATGCGAAACGTCGTTCTTCTGACTTTGATCCAGCTCCGCGAGCGTTCGGCCATCAACTAACTCGAAGACCGGGTCATATCCGAAGCCCCCGTCGCCGCTCGGTGCCTCGGCGATTCGGCCCTGGAGCACGCCCTCGACGACCAGCTCGCCCTTGCCCATCACCAGCGCAATCACGGTTCGAAACGAAGCTGACCGTTCTTCGATTCCTTCCAACTCCTCGAGGAGCCGCGCCACGTTGTCGGCATAGGTCGCTTCGTCACCGGCAAAACGAGCGGTATTCACGCCGGGAAGGCCTCCAAGGGCGTCGACAAACAGCCCGGTGTCGTCGGCCAAAGCTGGGAGGCCGGTCGCATTGAACACCTCCCGTGCCTTTTTCAGGGCATTTTCTTCGAGCGTCGCTCCCGTTTCCTCCACGTCGGGCCAATCGAGATCCTTGACCAACTCGATGTCCAGTCCACTCTCAGCCAATACCTTCTCGATCTCAGCGATCTTGTCCGGGTTCTTCGAGGCCACGACCAAGCGGTCGATCCTCACTCGGCGACGGCCTGCTTCTGAGCATCTACCAAGACCCCGATCCCGCCGGCGGCGAGATCGAGGATTCGGTCCAATTCCTCTCGGGAAAACGGCGCCTTTTCGGCGCTGCCTTGCACCTCCACCAGCAGCCCCCGACCCGACATCACCACGTTGAAGTCGACCTCGGCCCGAGCATCATCCTCGTAGTCGAGATCGAGAAGCAACTCCCCATCCACAATTCCCACTGAGATGGCGGCGACATGATCAAGAATCGGGTGACGAACAAGCAAGCCTTTCTCCATCGAATCAGAAAAGGCCTGATGCAGGGCCACCCACCCCCCAGTAATCGCCGCGGTCCGTGTCCCGCCGTCGGCCTGGAGGACGTCGCAGTCGACCCGCACCATCATCTCTCCCATGGCGACCGGGTCAACCACTGAGCGGAGAGATCTTCCAATCAGTCGGGAGATCTCCAAGGCTCGACCCCTTTGATATTGGTCCCGTCCGACGCGCTCAGAAGACGAGCCCGGCAGCATTCCATACTCGGCTGTCACCCAGCCCTTGCCGGTGTCCCGCATCCAACGGGGGACGTCGGGCTCAATTACGACAGTGCAGAGGACCCGGGTGCGACCCATCTCAATCATGACCGACCCCGGGGTCATCTCGGTGAAACCCAAGTGCATTCGAAGAGGACGGATCTCGTCGGCTGGCCGAGAACGGGTCGTCATTAGATCTTCCTATTCGTCCCGGGAACTGCCAATTCGACCGGACGATCGAACGACACCTCCGCCTCGGAAACTGAGATGGTCTTGTCGAGGTAGGGAGGTATATGGGTCAGCATCAGACGTTTCGCATTCTGGGCTCGAGCGATGCTCCCCGCC
Source organism: Acidimicrobiia bacterium (assembly GCA_035253825.1). Taxonomy (GTDB): domain Bacteria; phylum Actinomycetota; class Acidimicrobiia; order Spongiisociales; family ZC4RG35; genus JACCTH01. The sequence continues at coordinate 121,990 of DATFBM010000033.1, forward strand.
AGGACCGCGGTCAGGTGGTGCTTGTAGGGGTAGGTCTCAAGATCACCCTGATAACTCGCTTCGCACAAAAATAGGTCCGCGCCCTGAGCGATCCCATGCCAATCCCCCTCCGGGCCAGTGTCGGCGCTGTAAGCCAAAACTCGGCCATTCGCCTCCCATCGTGTTCCCAGAGTTGGAACTGAATGGTCGGTCCAGGCAAAGGTCAACTGGATCTCTCCGATCCGGAGCGAATCGCCGCCGCTCATCGGGTGAAAGTCGAACGTCTCTGCCAATTCGGGATTGTCTGCGAACAGGCTCAAGCGCTCAATCACCGCGGCCGGGCAGTAGACGGGAATTGACCGCCTCGGATTGGGCCGGTACCGGAAAGCGTGAAATGCCGTGATGACGTCGAGGCAGTGATCGGGATGCTGATGCGAAATCACAATCGCGTCGACTAGGTCTGGATCCACCGGCAGGGTGACAAAGGTGCCAGGCCCGGCATCGCACCAAATCCTCGTCGAACCTTGCTCGATAAGGTACCCGGAGGAAGGTTGCCCTCTAACCGGATAGGTGCCCGACGCGCCCATGACCGAGAGCTTCAAGGTGCCAACCGATCGATCCGCCAGCCACTGTCGGATTTCGAATATCGAAAGCGATCGTGAAATCGCGCCTCTCTTCCCTGCCAGAACTCATAGCCGCTGGGTTCGAGCCGATATCCGCCCCAGTGAGCGGGGCGGGGAACGTTTCCATCGGGGTGACGGGCCTTGAGCTCTTCGAGTAGCCGCTCAAGTTGGCCCTCGTAGACGACATCGCTTTGCGGCGAGGCGGCCGAGGCGTAACGAGATTCGACCGGTCGGCTTGCGAAATATCGATCAGACGTCTCCGCATCCAACTTCGTCACCCGCCCCTCGATCCGCACCTGACGATGGAGTGGGAGCCACAAGAAGAGGGCGCTGACCCGCGGCTCGCCGTCGATCTCCCTGGCCTTCCGACTCCGGTAGTTGGTGTAGAACAAGAGTCCGTCCGGCTGGAGACCTTTCAGGAGCAACGTGCGGGCAGAAGGTGCTCCATTTTCTCCGACTGTCGAGAGGACGAAAGCATTCGGTTCCTCAAGGTTGGCGGCGACGGCATGATCGAGCCAGGTGGAGAATTGCTGGGCGGGATCGGCGGCCAGCGAGTCGCGTTCGAGCGGAGCATTGACATATTCAGTTCTGAGGGCACCGAACCGGTCGATCGTCACCGGCGCCACCCTATCGTCGCCGGCATGGCCCCTTCCTCCCGACAGTCGCTCGGGAAGCATTTCGGCCGGGCGCTCCGGCGGCGCTGTCCCCACTGCGGCGAAGGAGAGGCGTTCACCGGTTGGTGGAAGATGCGCGACCATTGCCCGAACTGCGGTCACAGATTCGAGCGGGAGCCGGGATACTGGGTGGGGGCGGTGATCTTCAACACCGCCCTCGTCATCGCAGCCATCTTTGCGACGATGGCGATATTCCTGGCGGCGACCTGGCCGGATGTTCCTTGGACTGCACTCACCTTGGTCACGGTGGCCGTAAGCGTCATCGTGCCTTCGATTGGCTATCCGTACGCGAGAACGCTCTGGATGGCCTACGACTTATATGTCCATCCCCTTGAAGAAAGTGAGCTCGATGCTGGCCGGGCTCGAGTTCGCCAGACAAGCGGTTAGAGACGCTTGGCGATCTCGTCAAGCATGACCTCGGTGGCGCCGCCACCGATCGAATGGATGCGGACGTCGCGATAAAGCCTTTCCACCGCCGTCTCCGAGATGAATCCCATTCCTCCGTGAAACTGCACGCAGTCATAAAGGACATCGTTCGCCAGCTCACCGACCAGTGCCTTCACCATCGAAACCTCTTTGACCGTCTCCCTTCCCTGCTCCATCAGCCAGGCCGTGTGATAAACGAGCTGCCTCGCCGCCTCTAGCCGCGCCGAGGCCATCGCCAGTCGCTGCCGGATCACCTGTTTGTCGAAGAGGGGCTTTCCGAACGCCTTGCGATCTTTCACATGTTCAAGGGTTAGCTCGACCGCGCGAGCGGTCTCCCCAATTGCCTGGGCGGCGATAACTAAACGCTCGTTCTGGAAGTTCTCCATGATGTAGTAGAACCCGCGGTTCTCGCTTCCGATCAGGTGGTCGTCGGGAACCCAGCAATCGGAAAACGAGAGCTCGGCGGTGTCCGAGCTGTGCCAACCCATCTTGGGGAGCGCTCGGCTCACGATGAACCCTTCCGCTTCGCGAGGGACGGCGATGATCGACAGGCCACGGGAGCCCTTGACCTCGGGGTTGGTCCTCACGGCCACAAAGACCAAATCGGCGACGCCGCCGTTGGTAATGAACATCTTCGAGCCGTTGATCCGCCAACCGTCTCCATCGCGGGCGGCCCGGGTCCTGATCGCCGCCACGTCCGAGCCCGCATCCGGTTCGGTGACGGCGATCGCAGTGATGGTTTCTCCCGCCACCATCGACGGCAACCATCGCGCCTTCTGGTCTGGCGAACCGAAGTTGAGGAGATAGGGCATCGCCAGATCGGAGTGGACGAGGGCGGTGATCGAGAAGCCTCCGTAAGTGGAGCGCCCTAGCTCCTCGGCGAAGACCACCGAAGCGAGCGCCCCGAGGCCGATCCCCCCGTACTCCTCCGGCACTCGCAAACCAAAAAAGCCGATCGCCCCCATTTCTTTGAGGATTTCGGGTGGGACACGTCCGATCTTCTCCCACTCATCGGCTTGTGGGATGACCTTTTCCTCGACAAAACGCCGGGTTTGTTGCCGGATCGCCTCGAGGTCCTCGGTGTCGTAAATGGTCATCGCCGAGATTGAAACATAGGTGTCCCGGATCTGGTACTAGAACGTTTGTTCGGGTAAGGTAGGAAGAGTGTCGGAGTTTCGGTGGAGTCAACTGGCGTCGTCCCAAGATGGGCTCTTCGAGTTGTCGCGCCGGGTTGTGGGCCGGGGCGAGTACAAGGGGCTGACCTTCCACGAGATCGAGGCCCGCTCGATCATCAGCAAGGCTCCTCCCAGCACCCCCTGGTTCGGCTACTCGATCAACGCTTATCGGGGATGTTCCCATGCCTGTAGTTATTGCGTAGCTGGTGATACCCCAATCCTCCTCGCCGACGGACGAACACGGCCGATAGGCGAGATTCGGGTTGGGGACATCGTCGTTGGCACGCGCCGAGAAGGTCGCTACCGACGCTTCGTGGAGTCCGTCGTCCTTGATGTGTGGTCAACGATCAAGCCCGCGTATCGGATCGCTGCTGGGGAAGACACGACTCTGATTGCAAGCGGCGATCACCGCTTCTTGACCGATCGAGGCTGGAAATACGTCGTCGGCGCGGATTATGGGCCCGAGCAGCGGCCGTTTCTAACTCTCAATAACCGTTTGATCGGTACGAGAGCCTTTCCTGACCCGCCGAAGAAGGACGAGGAATATCAACGCGGATATATCTGCGGAATGATCCGAGGCGATGGAAGCATCGGTGCCTACACGTATAAACGTCGAAACGGAGCCCCAACTACGGTCTACCGATTTCGCCTCGCCTATCTCGAAGCACTGGCGAGGACAAAACAGTATCTCGCCCACCTCGGAGTGCCCACAACAGATTTCGCCTTCATGGAGGAGACCGACACGCACCGGCATCTGAGGGCCATCCGCAACTCGACTCGAGCAGCCAACGATCGAGTTCGAGAGCTGATCGAATGGCAGGAGGACCCGACTGAAACTTGGGAACTTGGCTTCCTGGCGGGATTCTTTGACGCCGAGGGTGGTTGTTCCCAGGGAATTCTTCGATTCGCCGACAAAGACCCGGAAATTCTCAATAGAGCACAGACCATTCTCGTTAATCATGGTTTCGACGCCGTCATGGAGCCCATCCGTTTGCCATCCGGAGTTAGAACCCTGAGGATAAGGGGCGGCCTCTCGGAGCAGCTTCGCTTCATGGTGATGACAGACCCAGCCATCACTCGCAAAAGAGCAATTACGGGTAGAGCCCTCAAGGTGGCTTCGAAGCTAGATGTCAGGGAGATCACCCGCACCGGGATCGAAATTCCGATGTACGACCTCACGACTACAACTGGCGACTTCATCGCGAATGGTGTCGTCAGTCACAACTGCTTCGCAAGACCGACCCACGAATACCTCGGCTTCAACATGGGCGACGACTTTGACAACCAGATCGTGGTCAAGACGAATGCAGTCGAGTTGGTCCGAGCCGAAACCGAACCCGGTAGATGGTGTGGCGACATGATCGCCATGGGCACGAACACCGATCCCTATCAGGCCGCCGAGGGCAAGTACAAGCTGACCAAGGGAATCATCGAGGTCCTCGCCGAGCGAGGCAACGACTTCTCGATCCTCACCAAATCGCCGTTGGTCTTGCGTGACATCGATCTGATCGCGGCTGCCTCGCAAACGAGCAAAGTCTCGGTTTCGTTTTCGGTGGCAACCCTCGACGAGGAGGTCTGGCGCCGTACCGAACCTGGTGCTCCTCACCCGCGCAAGCGACTCGATGCATTGGCCCGTCTTCGAGCGGCCGGAATCTCGGGAGGGGTGATGGCCGCCCCCATTCTGCCCGGGATATCCGATCGACCGGATCAGATCGCCACTTTGAAAGCTGCAGCCAAGGAGGCGGGAGCCGAGTGGGTCAATGAGGTCAAGCTCCACCTGCGTGGCGTAAGGCCACACTTCATGAACTGGCTGGCGGCCGACAGCCCGGAGATGGTGCCGACTTACGAGCGCCTCTATCCACCGCGCCGCCTATCACCGAGATCGGTACCGAGGTCAGTTGAGGCCGACGGTCAGCTGCATCTGGCTCTATGAGTGATTCTGCGCGGATTGATCCGTCTTGGACGCGGAAATATCCGCACAGAATTCTCGACTGACAGTTCTGTGCGGATTTCCGAGTCGCTGGGACGGAAAAATCCGCGCAAGTAGCCGTGGAGGTGGCGGGGGTCGAACCCGCGTCCCTTGAATCGTTGGCGCCGGCGTCTCCGAGCGCAGCCGTCGGCGAGCTTTCGGCGGGTGGGACCCCAACGGCGGGCTTCCCACTCACCTATCCGGAATCAATCTTTGCCCTCCGGTCCCGGAACCCGGAGGACGCATCCTGCATTGCGACGCCCTGTTCCGGCGAGGCAGGCGCCCCCCGGACGGACGGGCTGCGTTATTTAGGCAGCCAGTGCGAAGTTGTCTTCGGCACTTGTGTTTGTTTCCGGCTCTTTAACGAGGATCC
>DATFBM010000034.1:0-107756 GCA_035253825.1 Acidimicrobiia bacterium
GCTGAAATCCACATGGTTTCCATGGTGCTGCCTTCCCGGTGAGCACCTACGAAGCCGTCCGACGATCTACGAAATAGACCTAAACGCTGTTAGGGAGATTCCTGGGATGGGGGACGGGCAGACGCTTCACGGTTTTTTCAAGGGTTGGGTTGTTTACTTCCACCAATCCTAACCGAAGCGCCTCCGAGCAGAGAGCGCGAAACCCAGGACTCCGGTGGGAGTCAGGATTCCTCGGTCACAGATGCCTCTGCGACATCTTCGGGGGCGGGCACCATTCCGACCACTTCGTAGACCTTGGCCTGGAGCTGGACGGCCACGTCCGGGTTCTCCCGCAAGAACTTCTTGGCGTTCTCCCGACCTTGGCCGAGTTGATCGCCGTCGAAGGTGAACCAGGCTCCGCTCTTCTTGACGACGCCGTTATCGACGGCGACGTCGAGCAGGCTCCCTTCCCGGGAGATACCTTCGCCGAAAACGATATCGAACTCGCATTGTCTGAAAGGAGGAGCGACTTTGTTCTTCGTCACCTTCACCCGCACCCGGTTGCCAACGCTTTCGGCTCCGTCTTTGATCGTCTCGATCCGACGCACCTCCATGCGAACGCTCGAATAGAACTTGAGGGCCCGACCTCCGGGGGTGGTTTCGGGTGAGTTGTGCACCATCACTCCGTCGGCAAAGTAGTTGTGGCTTCCCTCGACTTCGATATCAAATCGATGAGTGCTGTTCCACGGAGGCACGCGCTTGATTTCAAGGATCGGATATGGCTCAAGCACGTTCTCCACTTCCCGAAACTGAGGCTCGACCCTGAATTCGCCTCGATAGCGCGGTAACAGCTTGTATTCCATAGACGGATGAATGAACGGAGCAACAAGCTCTTGGAAGCGATCTGTCGCTTGGCGATCAAACGACAAGACTGCCTTCTTTGCAGAGCCTGCTACCCGAAGCCGCACGTTTACTCCCCAGGTGTCAGCGAGATAATCCACGAGTCTCTCGCGGGTATCGGCGGTCATCGCCTCGACGCAGATCGCTATTCGTCCGCTTCCCCCATGAGTTCGTGCTTGGAGACCTTTTGATCGGACTGAGAATGAACCATCGTCCATATACCAAATAGCCAGTGACAGCGGCGTAAGCAACTTCAAATACTCATCGTCAAATCGCTTAAATCCAGATTCGTACACCGACTGCCTCAGCTCCCTTAGCTCAGTCAAGGGCTGAAAGTCGTAGAACACAGCACCTTTCGCGTTCTTTGTGCGACTGATTCCAAGGTTCGAGAAGAGGGATGCCTTCCAATCTCCATAAGCTGCTTGTCTCGATCCATGGCCCATCCTGAAGCGGCAGGCCAAACCGTTCCGAGTAGGCGACAAAGCACCATCGCCCATTAAGGCTCCACGAATGATCTCCTGCTGTTGTGGGGACAAGTAGTGCGCAACTGCCTTAAGCACCCGATCACCCACCTTGAGTTCGCCTGCTTCTTTCCAACCCGCCGGAGTCATGATCCGGTGATTTGCAGTTAGGCCCAACTGCGGTTGCGTGCCTGAGCCCACGGGCCTAGGCACTTTGATCTGAAGGAACTCATCGGTTGGACCATTGTCAAACCAGTTGACCACTTTTCTGGGTACGACTCTCTTGGTGGCGAAGTCATAGGAGAGGACTTCGACCGGCAAGCGTCGATTCACAATGAGACCGATCTTCTCTTTGGAACCGTCGGCCAAAGTCACCAGGGAGTCCCACGAAAGGCACCCAAACATGACACCTATCTTCTCGCGGAGTTGGTTGATGAAGACAGCGGTGGTGCGGGAGCGAGCGAGACTGCCGGTGAGCTTGCGAAGGGCTTGGGACATCAGCCGGGCCTGCAAACCGACGTGAGCGTCGCCCATCTCGCCGTCGATCTCGGCCTTGGGAACGAGAGCGGCAACTGAGTCGATCACTACCACATCGAGAGCGCCGGAACGGATCAGCATGTCGGCGATCTCGAGGGCCTGCTCGCCGGTATCCGGTTGGGAGATCAAGAGCTCATCGATGTCGACGCCGATGGCGCGGGCGTAGCCCGGATCCAGAGCATGCTCGGCATCGATGAAGGCGGCGATGCCACCGTTGCGCTGGGCCTCGGCGACGATGTGGAGAGCCAGCGTGGTCTTGCCACTGGCCTCATTCCCGTAAAGCTCGACCACTCGGCCCCGTGGCACTCCCCCCACTCCCAGGGCCAGATCGAGAGCCAGGGCCCCGGTGGAGATGACCTCGATCTTGCGATCGGCCACGTCGCCCATCTTCATGATCGCCCCCTTGCCGAACTGACGATGGATCTGCGAAACCGTCATCTCGAGTGCGTTATCCCGCTCCACTTCTTCTCCTCGCTTCCGTTTCCTCTTGTCTTCCATGCCGTGGAGTCGAATGTACGACCTGGCCCCGACAAATAACACCCTTGTGATCTGCCACCATACACGAACAACTGTTCGGGGAGAGGGATGAGGGCTATTCGAACATGGCGCGGACGGCGTCGGTTCCCATGCCATCGGCTTCCACATCGAGTAAAAACCCACCGTCGCCACCTGGCCTGACTGTCCAAGAAGCGAAACCGCAGCACTCCCGTTCCGCTGTCGCCAGGCGGAATAGCTCAACTTCGGCTCCGCGGTCGAAGACGAGCCGCACCCCTCGATCGGTCGTCAGCTTTTCAATCAATGACCGCTCGATCAGCGCCGTCCACTGCTGCTGACGCTGACCGAGCTCCGAGAGCTCGAGGTTGCAGGCGACCGGGATCTTCCGTCTATTCATCACCCACCGCGCCAATGCTCAGGACAAGTTGAACGATCTCGTCGGGGGTGGGGGTGGTGACGTCGATGACCCCATCAACCACAGACAAGAGCCGTTCATTTCGTCGCTCGGCCAGCTCTTGTGAGCGGGCGACGTCGATCTGGCGACGGTGCTTCCCGGATTTGGCCCGCCGAGCCAGCACCTCAGTGTCGCCGACGAGGAGGACCACAACGATGTCTTCGGCGCCGAGGAGACTCTCGATTCTCTCCATGTCCCCCGTGCTGGCGGCGGCGGCGATCACCGACGGCTCGGCAGCCTCCACCGCCTGACGCAGGGCCTCGGCTTCGGCGGCGTGGAGCCACGGAACTCCGTGCTCCTCCGCCAAGGCGAGCCCGGTCTTGCCGTATTGCCCCTCGATCTGCTGATCCGAATCAACCAGTGGCCGTCCCAGCCTCTCGGCCACGATCGATCCCACCGTGGTCTTCCCCGAACCCATCGGACCCATCAAGACGAGATGGCGCCCGCTCACCCCCGACCGGCTTCAACCGCAGAGGCAACGGCCCCATGAGCTTCGGCGGCTGCGTGGGCGAGTCGGGTCGCCGCATCATGAGAAGCAGATCCCGGTCGACGACCGAAGACCGTGGCCTCGGCTCGGCCATAGGCAGCGAGGACATGACGGGCCAGCCGTCGCGATTCGTCGGGGACAATGCCCAGCATCGCCATCGTCTTCTCGATCTGAATGGCGTGTTCTCGGATGTGGGAGGACCAGCGGCCAAGGCGAAAGCCGACCGTGACAGCAAACCCGCTCCAACGGGCAGCCAGTCGAAGCCTTTCGTCCGCCAGGCCCGCCAGACGCTCGGCGCCGAGGTCCAAAACCTGGTCGAGACGCGTGCGGAGCTCGGAGACATTGCCTTCCGCCTCGGTGGTGGCCTCGTCCGGCAACGCATCCCAGAACGCCTCGTGGATGCCAGATGGAAGGTCGGGATCATCGGCGTCATGAGGGTTGGCCAGCCACCAGGCCGTTCCCCAGCCGTATGCGCGCTGACTGGAGATGATGTGCCCCATGGCGAGACGAATCGTCCACTCTTCTCCGCCGGGCTGGGCGTCGAGTGCCGACTCGTCGATTGACAGCAGCAGCCCATGAAGATCCCATCGTGCGGCCGTCGCCGGGCCGATGATTCGAGCCGCCTGGGTTTCATCTGCTTCTTCCCTCGCCAGTACGTAGCGAGCTTCACTCTCGGCTAGTTCGAGGGCTTCGGCCGCCCGATAGGCACCGTAGCGCACCTCCTGGTCGCTGCCTCCGATCCATTTCCACTCCCCGGCAAGTCTCGTCTCGGGCAGGTCAAGCAACGCGGTGCCGGCTGCCAGAACATTCGCACGAGCGGCGATCAATGGCGAGGGAAGGGGTCTGGCCAAAGCCGGATCGGTCCGCTCGAGAAGGGGCGCATCCAACGGTCTGGAAGTCATGAACTCACCAATAGAAGCGCCATCATCGGTCGAGATTAAAGGCTGCGCGCTGATGACCGTTGTCGTACCCTCCACCACTTATGACCGCAGTCCCCCAACTCCCAGCCCTTGATCGGACCTACCGAAGGCGCCCGAAATGATCAGCGCTGCCAGGGATGGGACCTATATAAACGTCCATGTTCAACCCGGGGCCCGCAACAGCCGAATCGCCGGTCGCCACGGCGACGCTCTCAAGGTGTCGGTACGCGAGCCTCCTGCCGACGGCCGGGCCAACGATGCAGTAGCCGGGGTCTTGGCTTCGTGGCTGGGCGTAGCCGCCGAGAACATAACTCTCGTCGCCGGTCGCACCTCTCGGAGAAAACGCTTCTTCGTCGCCGGAATCGAACCGGAAGCTGCCTCCCGCGCGGTCGAATCAGTAGCTGGAGGCTGACTTTCGTCTATTGGGTCAGCTCGAGACCTTGAATTCGAACTCCTCCAACGCCGTGTAGACCGCTCCGCCCCGGCCAAGCGTGCTCTGGTAGAGCACCAACCGATCGGCCTGCCAAGACACCGGGACCGGCTGATAGCCATCGATAACTGCCCGGACATCCTGGTGCGGACGGATCCGGCTCAGGGTGAGATGAGCGGCGAAGGGCCGACCTTCGGCGGCCAAGCCGACCTCCTGTGCTGCTTCTTCGCAAATCGAGTTCAGCACCTCCAATCGGTCGAGGCCGTCTGTGACTGCCAGCCACAAGACCGTGGCCCGGACCGGACGCGGAAAGGCGCCCATTTCGCCGAGGCCTACTTTGAAGGAGTGGCCCAGTCCCACCTGATCGATTGCTGCGGAGAGCCTCTCGGCTGTGACCTGATCGACGCGACCGAGAAACCGGGTTGTCAGGTGCCAGTTCTCGGGAGGCACCACTTTGCCCGGTAGATGCGGAAGCGCCTGGGCGAGAATCGCCCTCGCTTCGTCAGCTAGCGGGACGGCGAAGAAGAGGCGTCTCAGACCGCTCGACCCGGCGACCACCATCGCCCTTCGATACCGAGACGCGCCAGGTGCAAGGCACCGGTGGTGGCATAGACCCGGATCCGCTCGCGATCCCCCGGAAGGCGCAACGTGTGTGCCTGCTCTCCTTCCGGGGTGGCGATCGCCACGATCATCGTCCCCACCGGCTGCTCCAGTGGATCGGGGCCCGCCGAACCCACGACCGCAATCGCCACGTCGACCGAAAGTGCCTTCCGGGCCCCAAGGGCCATCAGGAGGGCGGTCTCCTCGCTGACTTGGGTGTCGACGTCGATTCCCAACAGCGACTCCTTGAGGTCGGGGACGTACGCCACGACCGATCCGCGGAAATAGGCCGAAGAACCGGGAAGAGAGCTCAACTCGGCGGCCACCAGCCCACCCGTGGCCGACTCGGCCGTCCCGATGGTCCAGCCCCTTTCCATCAGGTCGCGGGCGATAATCGCCCCAACGGTTTCGTCATCGCGCCCGAAAACCGAGTTACCGAGTCGGCGTCGCACCTCGGCGTCGACCGGCTCGATCATCGCCTCGGCCGTCTCCCGGTCTTTGGCCTTGGCAGTGATCCTGACCTTGATCTCGCCGGCCGAGGCGAGGAAGGCAATCGAAGGGTTGGATTTACCCCTATAGAGATCGTCGAGCAGTTGCCCCACCTGAGCCTCCGACCGACCCCAGCTCCGAAGCACCCGGCTGTGGACCACCGAGTCTTCGCCACGACGGGCCAGAAGCCGTGGGACTACTTCGCGCTGGAGGAGATACGTCATCTCCTCGGGCACACCCGGGAGGACGAAGATCGGGGTGTTCTCAATCACCAGGGCCAACCCCGGGGCGGTGCCCTTGGGGTTTGGAAGCATCTCGGCCCCTTCGGGATATTGGGCCTGCCGATAGTTCGACTCCGGCATCTCGCGGCCGAGGCTTTCCCACCTGGTGCGAAGTGCGGCAGCGTACTCCTCGGAGAACTTCATCTCGAGTCCGAATGCCTGACAAATCGCTTCCCGGGTGAGGTCGTCTTGAGTTGGTCCGATGCCGCCGGTAACGATGACGGCGTCGGATCGGGCAACGGCCGTGGTGAGGACGGTCGCCAGCCGCTGGAGATTGTCGCCCACGATCACCGAATGGTGGACATCGAACCCCGCTTCGGCGAGGGCGGCGCCGATAGTGGCGGCGTTGCGATTGGTGATTTGCCCCAGCAGGAGCTCGGTCCCGACGGCGACGATCTCTGTGATCATCCGATCACGATTCCCTCAAGGTCGGCCCCCAGCGCAGCTTTGATCTCCACCTCGACCCAGTCTCCGGGCGTACCGCGATCGAGGGTGATAACGCCGTCGATCTCCGGGGCTTGTCGGTAAGAGCGACCGACGGCGATCCCATCCTCCATTTGATCCACGAGAACAAGGTGGCGCCGTCCCACCTGATCCAGGTTGGCGGAAGCAGTGAGGTCGTCCTGAACGGATTGCAGGTATCGGAGCCGCTCGCCGACTTCGCGCTCGTCCACCCGCGCCTCCAGGCTCGCGGCCGGCGTCCCTTCTTCAGGCGAATAGGGGAAGAACCCGGCCCAGTCGAGCGCCGCATCCTCGAGAAACGTGGCCAGTGCCGAAACGTCGTCTTCGGTTTCTCCCGGGAAGCCAACGATGAAGCTCGAGCGCAACGTCGGCTCTGGATGCGCATCGCGGATGGTCTTGATCAGCTCCAGGTAGCGCTCGCTTCCACCCGGCCGTTTCATCGACCGCAACAACCTGGGCGAGGAATGCTGGAGGCTCAAGTCAAAGTAGGGAGCCATCAGCGGATTTGTGGTCATCTCCTCGATCAGTCGGGGCCGGATCTCCTTCGGATAGAGATAGAGCAGCCGCAGCATCCGCAGTCCCCGCGCCTGCGACACCATCCGCAGCAAATCGACGATGTCGCCGCGGGCGTCGAGATCGCGACCGTAGGCAGCCAGATCCTGCGCTACCAGCACCACCTCGGTGACCCCGGCATCCACCAGGCCCTGGACTTCCTTCACCACGTTTTGGGGTTGACGGGAGCGCTGCTTTCCCCTGATGAGAGGGATGGCACAGAACGTGCAGGGCTTGTCACATCCTTCGGCGACCTTGACATAGGCGTACGGCATGATTGGTGTCGGACGCCTTACCAAGTGGAGGATGTCCATGGCTGGTTTGCGAAGCCGAATCGGCCGCCACTGCGGACTTGAGGTCAGGCTGTCGAGGACTCCAACCAACTCGCCGTAGCGATCGAGCCCCAGCATCGAATCAACCTCGGGAAGCGCCTGCCCTAGTTCGGTTCCGAACCGCTGGGCCATGCAGCCGAGCACCACGGTTGGCGCGCCCGGTTTTTTCAGGTCGTTGAGACCGAGGATCGTCTCCACCGACTCCCGACGGGCGTCCTCGATGAAAGCGCAGGTGTTGACCATGACCACGTCCGCCCCTTCGGGACTCGGAGCCATCCCGTAGCCGGCTTCGGCCAAGAGGAGTTGGACTTTTTCGGAGTCGACCTGGTTCTTGGCGCAGCCGAGCGTCTCGAGCCAATATGTTGGTGCAGTCATCCCACCCGCTCAGGCCAGGGAGCGATAACGACCGCGGAAGTAGAGCAAGGGATCATCGAGGTCGGATAACCGCAGATGCTCGATTTCGGCCACTAACAACATCTGCCATCCAATCGGGTGCGAGGCCTCGAGGCGGCATCCGGCCCAGTTCTCGAATCCCCCGATCAACGGTCCCCATTCGGTCTCGGTTACTTCCAGGCCGGCAAAGAGGCCGCCCGGGGCGGGGGACACCTCAGCGAAGCGGTCCGAGAGCCGCCGATGGTCCTGCTCAGCGATGTGAACGACGAACCGCTCGGTGGTCTTGACCGCCCCGCAAAAATCCGCCGCCTCGTTGATGGCCACCACCAATCTGGCTGGTGAGCCCTCGAGCACGAGGACGGCCGAGGCGGTCATCCCGTCGCTTCCTGCGGTGACAATCGTGACCGGGCTGGCGAGACGTCCTCGCAACTGACGGGTTCGATCCCTGGATTCGGGTGAAGGAAGAAAGGGATGTTCGTTGTGGATGGTCACTGTGGGGCGATGATCTGGGATGAACCTTGAGGCCAGGTTAGGGGCAGCGGCTTTTTCACCCTGCGGTCAAAACGAAGATGCTCGGTGTAGCCCGCCGCCATCGCATAGGTCGTCAGCATGGTGTGCTCGTGTCCGGCCAACTCCGCGCTGTGGGCATCGGAGGCGAGCGTTATTCCGACTCCGGCGTCGAAGAACATCTTGAGAAACACGGGCGATGGATAGGGGGTCTGGACTGGCATTCGTAATCCAGCGCTAGAGACCTCGACCGAGGTTCCCGAGTCGGCAGCCGCGTCAACCACGCGGCGATAGAGATGGAGGGGCTCGGTGTCGGGTTGATGGCCGAACTTCTTGGGCAGATCTATATGGGCGAGGACATCCACCACTCCCCTACTAGCTAGATCGACAGCTAGGACGAAATAGTCATCCCAAGCCTGATCGATGCCGCGTCGATCGAATTCAAAGGTGACTTCGTGGCTGTCGATCGACCAGCCCCCCACCCAATGCACCGAGCCGATCAGAAAATCGAACGGGTAGGGAGCGAGAAGTTCGAGAACGGCGTCGATGCTGGAGGCAAAGAAGTCCACCTCGAGTCCGAGCTTGACGGGTAGTCCCCGGTCTCTTGCGTCGAGGACGGCACCGACATATTTGGAAAGCGAGAGGCCGGAATCGACGGCGACCATCGCCTCGGTATGGTCACGCAGATCTCGGCGCGGCTCCCCTTCCCAGAAACGCCCCAGGACCGCCGCTCCCTCATCGGTCCGATAGAGATGCTCGGTGAATCCGAGCTCCGTCACCCCCCTATTTGCGGCGGCCTCGACATAGCTTTCGATGAGACCGGCGGGGTACTCGCCGAGGGGGGGCCATTCATAGGCGCGGCCATGGGGATGGAGGTGAAGGTGGTAATCGGACAAATTAAGCGGAACGAACCGATTCCACCAGGCCCTGAAGGGGTCCCGGGCCGACCGCGTCGGCGAGAAAGTCCCAGGTGGCCCCGGTGAGGGCGCCATCGTCATCGAGCTGGGTGGCAGCCAGGTGCACTGCATCAGCCAGGGCCGCGAAGAGACCAACCTGATCCTTCTCCACCGCCGTGTCCACCGCCGAACGAGCTGCGGCAGCGTCGCCCCGCCCCAGGGCTTCGATCGCTCGCTCGGCCGCTGTCAGCGCCTGACGCTGCGACTGCCCGTCCAGGGTCTACACCTCCTGAAAGAGATAGGGCCGCAGCACGTCGATCCGAGTGTCGACCTCGTCGGGGTGGATGTACCACAGGGTGGCGGCCAAGGTCGAGAGCAGCGGGTTCCCGTCCTGAGGAGTGAAGCAGTAACCAACCAATTCATTGCCGTTGCGGACGGTAACGGTGTCGATCGCCACCACCGTCTGCGAGAGGATGCGGCCAAAGTACCCATGATCGCGGCCAAAGCTGAAGACGCTGTTGGCCGACTTCTTGTACGTGATGGCGACACGCTTGTTGGCGGCCAGCCGCTCCCTGACTTCGTCGAGATCCATGTCCCGGTCGAGGGTGAGGGAGAAATGAATCTGATGCATGTACTGACTGTTGAGCTTGAGGGCCGACGAGAACAGATTCAGGTCGTAGCCCAAGGTCTCAAACAGCCCGTGGGCGTCGCGGGCGTGGTGGGTGCCGAAGCGAGCGTCCTTGTGCCGTTCCACGGTGGGCGAAGGGGCGAATCCCGAGTCTTGAGAGATGTCGTTCGAGCGGCGTATGCAGATGAACCTCCCGTCGGTGAGATGGTTGGTGCCATCCGGATCCATGGCCAGGGTCTTGATCAGGACGGCGATGTTGTGGGTATTGCACGAGACGATGTGAAGGAAGCGGTCGACCCCGGGCTCCAAGGAGTCATCGTTGATGCCCCGGGCGTACATCTTCCCGAATCCGAACTCGGAGCCCTGCGCCATGAACCCCTTGGGATTGGGAGCGCTGTCGTAGAACTCAGCCTTGTTGTCGTTTCCGACCGGGGTGCAGTCGATCACCACCGAGGCCCGCTCGATCGCCTCCCGCGCCTCCCACTTGGGGGTGTGCCCAAGCTCCTCGAAGCTCGAACGCTTGTCTTCGTCAACCGCCAGGATTGCTCCCCGCCGGACCAGGTCGTTGACCTTTCCGCGCTCGGTGATGAGAGGAGTGCGCTTGTGGAAGGTGACCTCGTCGATGCCGAAGTCGGCCTTGTGGTCGGCCAGGAGTCCGATCAGGGGCTCGCCAATAGTGCCGGTGCCGACGACGTGGACGATATTCATGAACTCCTCCCGGTATTAGCCGCCAAATTAGCCCCTCTGGGGAGCAGGTCTATTGAGAGAGGGGCGGACGACGGGTTTTCTCCACCGTCAGCCCATCTGCAGTTACGGCTCCACCACAATCCGTGCCCGCATCCAGGGATGGGGCAAGCAGAAGTATTCGAAGTCGCCCACCTCACCGAAGGTGTAGGAGAAAGAGGTGCCGGGCTCGAGGAAGCCGGAGTCGAAGGACCCATCGGCGGCTGTCGCCGTGTGCAACTGGTTGTCGTCGTTGGTCCAGGTGACAGTGGTGCCGACCTTGACCGTCAGGACGTTCTTGGAATAGTCGGCCGGATCCTCGGAGTCGGCGAATTCATCGGCCGCCCCCAGATCCTGGGCATTGAAGGCCCCGGGGACGATGGAAACGCTTTCTGCCGGACCCATCGCGTGACCGGCTGTGGTCTTGGTGGGAACGCCATCGCCCTCACTCATCGCTTCGAAGATCTCCGGATTCGCATCACCGCTCACCACGATCTGGCCGATAGCGCCCTTGTCGACCGCTCTCGCCAGGGCATGGTCAACGAGGACGATGGTGGATGGAACTTGTCCGATCAGTTCGACAACAGTGCCACCGCCAGCCGGAACCAAGGTCGTCTGCGAGCCCCTTATCGGATGGGCCAACAGGGCGGCCTCCGGATAGACCACGTCCCAATGCGAGCCAATGGGATGGAAGTTGGACGTGAGGTTCAGTCCGGCGTTGATGAAGTAGATCCGGGCGCGCTCCCCGACATTCATCTGCAGGGCGTGGTCGCCGGTCAAAGCGCCGCGGGCGCCGTTGAAGACAACGAAGGTCGGGGTCTCGTCGGTGACCGCTTGGCGGTCGAAGGCGACCACGCCCGGTTCGTCGCCGTCGGTGTAGTACTCCGATTGCACCATATACCACTCTTGCGCCACAGCCGGGAGCGGAACTTCGGGATCGACCAGGATCCCTCCGAACATTCCGTGAGAAATGTGGGCGGGGATGTCGCCGTATGCGCAGTGGTACATGAAAAAACCGGGATAGAGCAGGCGGGCTTCGATGGTCTTGGTCTCGCCAGGCGCCACCGTCGTCGCCTCCGCACCTCCCCCCTGACCGGTCACCGCATGGAAGTCGACGTTGTGGGGGTTGGTGTTGGTGTCGGGGTTGGTAATGGTGAACCGCAACACGTCGCCCACTCTTGCTCGGATCACCGGCCCCGGGGTGCCGTTGACGATTTGCTCTGACCCATCGAGGAGCCGGTAGCCCCACGTCTCCGTTTCGACCCCAGTGGCGGGGTCGATGGCCGAAATGCCCTCCACCACTTCGAAATGGACGTCAACAACGGCGGGAGTAGCCCGAGTTGCAGCCGGAGGCATGCTCGGCGCCACAGCCACGTTGACCTCTTCATCTGGCGTCGGGGCCAGCTGATCTTTCGGAACCAGCTCGGGGATGACATCCCCTACCGAGCTCGACGCTCCCGCAGTCTGTAAATATGTGTCGACCTTGCCCGCGACCAGTGCGTCATCGACCGAGTTGCGATTGGCCGTGATCATGAGCGAGGCGATAGCGAGGCCTACCGCCACAAGCGTGGCCACGATGCCGAGCGTGATGAGAGTCCCGAGCAAATAGTGAGGGTGAGCGGGAATGTGATCCGCCTCCTGATCCCGCCTCCGGGTAATGGTTTGTGTCATCTCCTTGATCCTTCTGTCACCGAATACGCAGGAATTCCCCGAAACCCGTCCATCAGGACCTGGCGAGCCTCCATCCACACCGCGTGGATCGGACATGAGGGGGTGCCGGGACAGGGACCGTCGCGCATGACGCAACGTCCGTCCTCGGATGAACCCTCGGTGGCCTCGATCACGTCCAGGAGGTGGGCATGCCTCGCCTGCTCGGTCAAGCGATATCCACCCCCGGGTCCACGATCCGATGCCACCCAGCCGCCCTTGATCAGCGGGGCCATCACCTGCGGCAGGAACGTCACCGTGGTGCCGGTCGCCTCCGCCAAGGCAGCCCCACTCAAGGGCTCCTCCTGCCGGGACAAATGACGCATGGCCAACAGCGCCAGGTCAGTGCGACGGTTCAGGGCCAATTTCATTAGTTCCATACTATGGAACTTAGGAATTATGTCAAGGAGCAGCGAAAAGTTCGCGGGTGTCTTGTCTCAGAACTGTTCCTCTTCGGTGCTGCCTTTGAGAGCCAGGGTCGACCCCGTGCCTCCGCTCACGATTTGAGACACCCGGTCGAAGTAGCCCGCCCCCACTTCGCGCTGATGACGGGTGGCGCTGTATCCGTCGGCCTCCATCGAGAACTCTCGTTCCTGGAGCTCCACATAGGCTGGCATCCCGGCGGCCGCATACCCCCGGGCCAGCTCGAACATGCTGGCGTTGAGGGCATGGAAGCCCGCCAGGGTGATGAACTGGAACCGATAGCCCAGTGCCCCTAGCTCTTTCTGAAACCCGGCGATCTCGGCTTCTCCTAGATGTTTTCTCCAGTTGAAGGAGGGAGAGCAGTTGTAGGCGAGGAACTTGCCCGGGAATTTCGCGTGCACCGCCTCGGCGAAACGGGCCGCCTCCTCGAGATCAGGCTTGGCGGTCTCGCACCAGAGCAGATCCGAGTAAGGCGCATAGCTCAGAGCGCGGGAAATCGCTTGGTCGAGGCCGGGGCGAACCCGGAAGAATCCTTCCTGCGTGCGCTCTCCCGTAACGAATTCCTGATCGGATGGATCGACATCGGATGTCAGCAGGTTGGCGCTGTTGGCGTCGGTGCGGGCGACGATGATCGTCGGAACATCCATCACGTCGGCTGCCAGCCGGGCGGCCTGCAGGCTGCGAATGTGCTGGCTGGTAGGTACCAGCACCTTGCCCCCCATGTGTCCGCACTTCTTCTCGGCGGCGAGCTGATCCTCGAGGTGAATCCCAGCAGCTCCCGCTTCGATGAACGCCTTTGTCAGTTCGAAGACGTTCAAGGCGCCACCGAATCCGGCCTCGGCATCGGCGACGATGGGCACGAACCAGTCAAAAGACTCGTCACCCTCGGCCCAATGGATCTGATCGGCCCGCCGGAGCGCGTTGTTGATGCGGCGCACCAGGGCGGGGGCCGAATTCGCCGGGTAGAGCGATTGATCCGGGTAGACCTGCTCGGCCAGATTGCTCTCCCCCGCCACCTGCCATCCCGAAAGATAGATCGCCTTGAGCCCGGCCTTCACCATTTGCACGGCCTGGCCCCCCGACAGGGCTCCGAGGGCGTTGATGTAGTCGTTCTCTCCGAGCAATTGCCACAGTTTTTGCGACATCGCCTGCGCCAGCGTGTGCTGCTCGCGCAGGGAGCCTTGCAGCGAAACCACATCGGCCGCCTGGTAGTTCCGGGTCACCTCCTTCCAGCGGCTGTCGGCCGACCAGGACCTCTCGAGCTGATCGATCTCGGCCTGATGGTTGTTCACATGACCTCCTTTAGTCGAGAAACTGGTAGGCGGGGATGGTCAGAAACTCGACGAACTCGTCACCGAGGGCGACTTCGGAGAAGACTTTCCAAGCGTCGGCTAGATCGGATTCCGAGCGCTCGCGTTCTTCGTCGGCGAGCCGATTGACCAGATCGCGATCAATAAGAGCGCCGTCCGCGGTGTGGGCTCGACGGCGGACCCATTGCCAGATCTGGCTGCGGGCGATCTCTGCCGTGGCTACATCTTCCATGAGGTTGTCGATGGCGACCGCTCCCGTTCCCTCCAGCCACGATGCCAGATAGAGCAGCCCCACCTTGATGTTCGACCTCACCCCATCCTCTGAAATTCCTCCATCGATCTCGAAGTCGAGGAGGTCGGCTGCGCTTACCGCTGCCGTCGTTGGATCGATCTGGCGATCGATCTGGTTGGGACGGTTGCCAAGGACCCGGTCGAAGCAGGCACGAGCCACCGGTACCAGGTCAGGATGCGCCACCCAGGTTCCATCGCAGCCCTGCACGGCCTCTCGGTTCTTGTCCTCCGTGACCTTGGCCAGTGCCAGCTCGGTGACTTCGGGATCCCGCCGACTGGGGATGAATGCGGCCATTCCCCCGATGGCGTGAGCCCCCCGGCGGTGACACGTCGCCACCTGAAGATCGGTGTACGCCCTCATGAATGGCACAGTCATCGTCACCTGCGAACGGTCCGGGAACACGAAGTTCTCCCAGTGCCGCATTTTCTTGATAACAGAAAAGATGTAGTCCCAGCGCCCGGCGTTGAGACCGGCGGAATGTTGCTTGAGTTCGAAGAGGATCTCGTCCATTTCGAAAGCGGCGAGGATGGTTTCGATCAGGACCGTCGCCTTGACGGTGCCCACTGGCATCCCCAGCCGTTCCTGTCCATAGATGAAGACATCGTTCCAGAGGCGTGCTTCGAGGTGGCTCTCGATCTTGGGCAAATAGAGAAATGGACCGAGACCTGCTTCGAGAGCGGCCCGGCCGCCCCAAAACAGATAGAGACCGAAATCGAAGAGCGAAGCCGAAACCGGTTCCCCTCCTATCAACAAGTGCTTCTCGGAGAGGTGCCAGCCGCGGGGTCGCACGACCAGCGTCGCGATCTCATCGTTCAGCCGGTACGACTTCTCGGGCGTGGTCAGCTGCAAACGCCTCTCGTACGCGGCAACGAGGTTCTCCTGACCTTCGACCACGTTTCTCCAGGTGGGAGAGGTCGCATCTTCGAAGTCGGCCATGAAGACTGAGGCCCCCGAATTGAGGGCATTGATCATCATCTTTTGGTCCACCGGACCGGTGATCTCGACCTTCCGTTCCCACAGGGCCGGCGGAACCGGATCCACCTTCCATTCCGCCGAACGCACACTGGCGGTTTGGGGAAGAAAATCGGGCCTTATCCCCCTATCGAGGTCGGACTGGCGTTGTTTCCGCGCCTCCAGCAAGTCGCGGCGTCGACCGCCGAACTCCGCTTCGAGCTCTGATATGAATCCCAGGGCTTCCTGGGTGAGAAGGGGGGCGCTGGGAGCGAGAAGTTCGACCGTACTCATACCTCTCCCCGTATCTTTCCATGCGGCAGGGTTTCTAACCCCGGGCCCGGAGGAAAAGGTCAGCCGGTCAGACTTCGGAATCGACTTCGGACTCGAGGAGCCTCGCCTCGACCTCTGAGTCGTGGAACCGCGGATCGGTTCTCATCAGAGCCGACATCTGCCGGCGAAGGGCGACCGGGGCATTACGCACTCCCATCGAGACGGCGAAGGCAGGATCGTTGTCGGTGGTGATTACGAGCTCCTCGCCCTCCGACAGGAGGTGGAATCCATCGTCTTGGGCGCGGATCGTGAGCGCTTCAACCGGCCATTGACCGATTTCGATCTCGTCGGTGCCGATGCGAAGTTCATGGTCCTCGGTCAAGTCAATCGTCACCCGAATCGGCGGCGAGAAATCACCGGCCAATCTCAGCAGCCCGTCGTAGTGCTCCATGCGGCGACAAACTAGGGGAAATAGCCCGACGGGGTAGAGTTTTCTTTCGCTAGCTGGCTAGGAAGAGAGCAGGCTCGGAGAGGTTCTCGAGCACCACCGCCATGAAGCGGCGACCCTGTCCACCATCGATCACCCGGTGGTCGTATGAAAGGGAGAGAGGCATCATCGGAGCCACTCCGACCTTGCCGGCATCCGCCACGGCCCGATCCTGTGCCCGGCCGATGGAGAGGATCGACGTCGTCCCTGCCGGGATGATCGGGGTCCCGTATCCGCCACCGATAGCGCCGATATTGGAGATGGTGAAAGTCTGGCCGGTGCCCTCATCGGGACTGAGCTTGCGGCTCTTGGACGCCTCGGCCAGGCGCCTTACGTCGGCCGCCGTTTCGAGCAAGGTTCGGGTGTCGGCAGCCTTGACCACGGCGACCAAGAGACCGTCTGCGGTGTCGACCGCTATCCCGATGTCGTAATGGTTGTAGACCACCAGATCATCGCCATCGATCGAGGCGTTGAACTCGGGGAACTTAGTGAGGGCCGGAAGGACCGCCTTGATGATCAACGCCTCCAAGGGAATCTTTACCGAGTGCCGGCTTTCGAGTGCCTGTCGAGCGGCGAGCAACCTCGTCGCCGGCGCTTCATCGAAGGTGGTGACATGCGGTATCTCTTGCCACGACCTCTTCATGTTGGAGGCGATCGTGCGGCGCAGCTTTGACATCGGGCGCCGCTCGCCCTGGCGATCGACCGGCAAGGGAGGCAAACCTGGAGCCTCGGGCAGTTCGATTTCGCCACCGGCAGTGGCCTCGGCGGCGGCCACGACGTCTTCTCTCGTAACCCGACCGTCCGCTCCGGACCCTTTGATCTTCCCGAGGTCGACTCCGAGATCTTTGGCCAACTTGCGAACCAGTGGCAAGGCTTTCGTGGCTCCCAGCGCCTTCTCTACTCGATGGGCGCCGAGGTCGATTGCTTCCTCGCTGATGCGGCCGACGATTGGCGGGGCGCTGTCGTTTGGTGCCTCTGGCATGCCCTCGTCCGTAGCCATTTCTTCTTCGACCTGATCAAGCCAGGCCTCGGTCTCCGGATCGGCAGTGGCGGTCCAGGTTTCCCCTTCCTCACCCACCACGACGAGGATCTCTCCCACCGGCAGCGTTTCTCCCTCCCCGGCACCGTGGTGAAGGACAATCCCTCCGTAGGGCGACGGGATCTCGACCACTGCCTTGTCGGTCTCCACCTCCACGACCGGTTGATCCACCTTGACTGGCTCGCCCACCGCGATGAGCCAGCGCACTATCTCCGCTTCCGTCAGGCCCTCGCCGATATCAGGTAGCCGGAACTCCTTAGCCATCAGACCTCCAAGACTTGTGTGGCAGCGGCCGCGATCCTGGCGGCTCCCGGCAGGTAATGGTGCTCTGACCTCTTCAACGGAAACACCGTGTCCCACCCGGTAACGCGCCGGATGGGGGCAGCGAGATCGAAAAGGCATCGCTCCTGGAGCAACGCCGCCACCTCCGCCCCGAACCCCCCGGTGCGCGGCGCCTCGTGCACGATCACTGCCCGTCCGGTCCGCTGCACGGAGTGAGCAACCGTTTCGATATCAAGTGGGACCAGCGAACGGAGGTCGACGATCTCCGCCGAGATGCCGGCTTCGGCGAGGAGTACCGCGGCCTCGCGGGTCTCTTTGGTCATCGCCCCCCAGGTGATCAATGTGACGTCGTCGCCTTCTCGTTCCACCCGCGCCTCGCCGAGGGGCTGGGTCAGCCAACCTTCCGGCACCTCTTCTTTCACAGCCCGATAGAGCCGGATCGGCTCGAGGAAGATCACCGGGTCGGGGTCTTCGATGGCCTGGAGCAGCATTCCCTTGGCGTCGTAAGGCGTTGCGGGCACGATCACTTTCAAACCGGGGACGTGGGTGTAGATCGCCTCCATCGACTCAGAGTGATGCTCTGCGGCTCCGATCCCGCCCCCATATGGGATCCGGATGACGAGCGGGGCCGAGAATCGATGGCGGGAGCGATTCCGAATTCGGGCCACGTGGTTGACCACCTGGTCATAAGCCGGATAGGAGAAGCCCATGAACTGGAGCTCGAGCACCGGCTTGAGGCCTCCGACCGCCATTCCGAATCCGACCCCCACGATCCCGGATTCGGCCACCGGGGAATCGATCACCCGGTCGGCGCCATATCGTTCCCGAAGGCCATCGGTGACCCGGAAAACTCCACCGGTTCGCCCCACGTCCTCGCCCATCACCACCACATCGGAGTCCTTGGCCAGGGCGAGATCGAGGGCGTCATTGATGGCTTGGGCGATGTTGCGGACGGTCACTGTTGAGTCGCCTCTATCCGCTGCGCCGCCAAGTGGGGGGGCAAGGTTTCGAACATGGCGTCGAAGATCTCGCCCGGACCGAACGCAGCCATTCCCTCCGCTCTATCAATGGCCAGGTCGACTTCCTCGGCTGCTTCATTCTCGATCTGTTGCTGCCAGGACTCCGACCAAGCTTCGCGCTCGGAGAGGAAGAGCCGCACCCTCTCCAGCGGATCCCGCCTCCGCCAGTCCTCTGTGAGGTCCGGCGCCCGATAGCGACTGGGGTCGTCGGCGGTGGTATGGGGTCCAAGGCGATAGGTGACGGCCTCGATCAATGTCGGACCGCCCCCGCCCCGAGCCCGATCGATCGCCTCCTTGGTCGTTTGATAGACGCCGAGCAAATCATTGCCATCGATTTGCACGCCGGGCATGCCATAGGCGATCGCTTTCTGGGCAATGGTTTCCGAACGGGTTTGCTCTTCCCGGGGCAGAGAAATCGCCCATCCGTTGTTCTGACAAAAGAAGACACAGGGCACCGAGAAGACGGCCGCGAAGTTCATGGCCTCGTGGAAATCGCCCTCGGAAGTGGCCCCGTCGCCGAAGTAGGTGATTGCGATCCGCGACTCACCTCTCAACTTGGCAGCCCACCCAAGGCCGACCGCGTGAACCATGTGCCCCCCGACGGTGATCGAGGGCGGCAGAACCGGCACGTGAATCGGTGGCGACCCACCCCTTTCGTCACCTGTCCGCCCGGCGAAGAGCAGTTCCAACGGATAGCCCTGCATCCACATGGCGGCTCCGTCCCGATAGGTCGCTGCCATCCAATCGTCGGGATCCAGGGCAGCTGCGCTCCCCACCTGGGCGGCCTCCTGGCCCTCGAAGGGGGCGTAGGTGGCGAGTCTTCCTTGCTTTTGCAGGGCCGTACCCTTGCGGTCATAAGTACGGGCAAACACCATCGCCCGGTACAGCCGCCGGATCATCTCCACCTCCAACGGAGACTCCTGGTTGAGGGCTCCCGAAGGCGTGAGGATCTGAAACATGTGGCGGACTGAGCGTACCCGCTATACGGAAACTCTCTCTCGGTCATATGCCGCGTCGAGTTCGTCCACCGTCATCAACACTGCCCGCGCCTTCGATCCCTCCGACGGTCCGACGATCCCTCGCTGTTCGAGGATGTCCATGACCCGTCCGGCGCGGGCGAAACCAATCCGGAGCTTGCGCTGCAACATCGATGTCGAACCGAGCTGGCTGCGAACGATGAGATCCATCGCCTGGCGAACAATCTGCTCTTCCTCATCGTCGTATTCGTCGCCGGCTGCCGAAGCTTCGGCGGCTTTCTCGACCACCGCGTCCTCGTACTCCGCTTCGCGCTGGCGCCTGCTCCATTCGACGATCGCCCCGACTTCCTCCTCGCTCACCCAGGCCCCCTGGTAACGGACCGGGCGTGGTTCGGCGGCGGTCACCACGAGCATGTCGCCCATACCCACCAGCTTCTCCGCTCCGGCCCCGTCGATGATCACCCGGCTGTCGGTTTGGGAGGCGACCGAGAATGCGAGTCGGGATGGAATGTTGGCTTTGATGACCCCGGTGATGACATCGACCGAGGGTCGTTGGGTGGCGATCACGAGATGGATCCCGACAGCCCGCGCCATTTGAGCGATGCGAACTATGGCCTCCTCGACTTCCCGCCCCGCGACCATCATCAGGTCGTTCAGTTCGTCGACGATGACGACCAGATAGGGAAAGCGGTCGAAACCTTCTTCTGGCAGTTCGCCGGAATCCAGCTTCTGGCGGTATCCCCAGATGTCGCGCACTTTTGCGTCCGCCAGGAGGTCGTAGCGGCGATCCATCTCCACCACCGCCCATTTGAGGGCGTCGGCTGCCTTCTTGGGGTTGGTGATCACGCGGGTCAGGAGATGCGGGACCCCGTTGTATTGGCCCAGCTCGACACGCTTGGGGTCGACCATGATCAAACGGACGTCGTCGGGGCTCGTGCGCATGAGAAGCGAGGAAACGATCGAGTTGATGCACGACGACTTGCCCGCCCCGGTGGCGCCGGCGATGAGGACGTGGGGCAGCTCGGAGAGGTTCAACATCCGAGCCCTTCCCGAGATGTCCACTCCCAGTCCCACCGCTAATGGATGGGCGGCGGCCGATGCCTCCGAGCTTCTTAGAACGTCGCCCAGGGTCACCAGGCGTCGCCGTCGGTTGGGCACCTCGACTCCAATCGCCGACCGTCCGGGGATGGGAACGAGCAGTCGGACGTCGGGAGTGGCCAGGGCATAGGCAATGTCGTGGGCGAGGCTCGAGACCCGATTTACCTTCACTCCCGGTGCCAGCTCGATCTCATAGCGGGTCACGGTCGGGCCCGAGACGATCTTGGTCAGCTGGGCATCAACACCGTGTTGGCGGAGGGTCTCCTCGAGCTGGTTGGCCGTGTCTTCGAGGGCCCGACGGCTCTGCTCCTCTCCCCCACCAGCGTGGAGGAGCTCAAGAGGTGGCAGCTGATAACCACCGGCCGGCGCCGAAGGGAGCTTGGGAACCTTGGCTTTGACCGGCTTCGAGGGCTTTTCCTCCACCGGGGGAACCTCGGGTTGCCTGAGCTTGGGCGAGCGCTTGACCAAGACCGGCCGGGCCGGCAGCGGCGAGGGTCGGTTGAATCCGCCCCGAACCAACTCCACGGCAGTGCCGACTGCTTCCTTGACGGTGGTGCGAAAGAGGATGAGGACTCCCATGCCCATGAATGCCGAGAGCACGACGAAGGCACCCCAAGAGCCGAGCAAGCGTCGGAGCGGATACGCAACCAAGGCCCCTATCGCCCCGCCCCGTTCTTTGACCAGTTCGATGTTCGGAGCCAGCGCCACCGCCCCGGTGAGCAGGTGGAACATCGCCAGCGACCCGATGAAAGTGAACACTGATCCAGTGACCGTTCGCCCGGCCGGCTGGCGGGGCCGCCCCGCGATCAACACCACTCCGATTCCGATCAGGGCGAGAGGCAGCGCGTAACGCCAGAGCCCGAAGAGCAACCGGGTTCCGTTTTCGACCGCGGTTCCAAACGGGCCAGCGAGATCGAGAAAGCCCAGGCCGAACAACAGGCCCAAAACCACGAGAATCATTCCCCATAAGTCGTCGGCCTGACGACCGAGATGTACGCGCAGTCTTTCTCGCAAGCCCTCCAGCCGGGATCGCAGAGTGATGCGCCTTTTGCTTGTGGACACCCGCTTCCGCCCGCGACCACCCTGGCGGGTGGGCGTCCGTTTGGTCATGTGCTCTTAGCCTACCCGTCGAACGTAGCGACGGTCTGGATCTAGAGCTCGAGGACCACCGGCACGATTACGGGACGGCGCGACGTCTCCGCTTTGATGATGCGGGCGGCGGTCTGGCGGGTCGCCTGCTGCAAAACCGAAACGTCGGCCTCGCCGTTGCTCAAGCGTTCTTCAAGGCTCTGGCGCACCGCTTGGCCGGCCTTCTCCAGGACGGCTTCCGGATCATCCATGACTCCATGGCTGTGAAGGTCGGGGCCGTAGACGATCTCGCGGTTGTTGGGAGAGACGGCCACCGTTACCACCACCACTCCCTCGTCCGCCAGATGGCTGCGATCGCGCAAC
Organism: Acidimicrobiia bacterium; assembly: GCA_035253825.1. Classification (GTDB taxonomy): domain Bacteria; phylum Actinomycetota; class Acidimicrobiia; order Spongiisociales; family ZC4RG35; genus JACCTH01. Next base: position 21,837 of record DATFBM010000034.1, read on the forward strand.
ACCGCCTGCACCTCTCCGACCCCTTCACCGTCGAGATAGACATAGCCAGCGGGTCGGGCCCGGCGCTCGACACGGGTCTCGGACCCGTCTAGGACCAACGAGTCACCGTCCTCGCAGACTTCGACGTGCGCCACTCCGACCAGTCGCGCCAGATCGGCATGGGCGGCCAGATGTCGATACTCGCCGTGGACTGGAACGAAGGCCGCCGGCTTGACGATGTGCAGCATCGTCAGAAGCTCGTCCCGATTGGCATGACCGGAGACGTGAACCTCGGCATTGCGACCATGAACCACCCGAGCACCCCGTCGAAGGAGCTGATTGATCACCCGCGACACTGCGGTCTCGTTGCCGGGGATGGGCGTGGCCGAGAGAAGGATGGTGTCGCCTGCCCCGATCTCGACGAACTTGTGCCGCCCTTGGGCCATCAACGAGAGGGCGGCGAAGGGCTCACCTTGGCTGCCAGTGGTGAGGAGGAGCTGCCGCTCGGGGGGTAGCTCGAGGAGTTCGGTGATGTCGAGCACCTGATCGGCGGGGACGTCGAGGCGGGCCAGGCTCTGGGCAACCGCTGTGTTCCGCTGGAGAGAGCGTCCGAAGATGGCGAGCTTGCGTTCACTTGCCAGCGCCGAATCGACGATCTGCTGGATGCGATGAATGTGTGACGAGAAACAGGCGGCGATGACCCTGCCTGGAGCATGAGAGACGATGTCTTTGATCGAATCCGAGAGCGTTCGCTCCGAGGGGACGAAGCCAGGGCGCTCGGCGTTCGTGGAGTCAGACAGGAGGAGCCGGACCCCGCGGCGGCCGAGGAGAGCAAGAGTGGCGAGGTCGGTAGCGCGGCCGTCGATCGGAGTCGGATCGAGTTTGAAGTCACCGGTGTGGAGCACAACTCCCTCGGGGGTGTCGAAGGCCACGGCGCAGGCATCCGGAACTGAGTGAGCGACGTTGATCAACGCAAACCGAAAGGGGTCGAGGTTTACTGGCTTTCCTACCTCGATCGTGCGCAGATCGGCCTCGACTCCGAGTTCTTCGATGCGCCCGGCCGCCAAGCCCAGGGTCATGGCGGTCCCGTAAACCGGAACGTTCATGTCACGGAGGAAATAGGGAAGGGCGCCGATGTGATCCTCGTGCCCATGGGTGAGGACGACCCCCACCACATCGGCTCCCCTTTCCAGCAGCCAGCTCCAATCGGGAAAGACCAGATCGACACCGAGCATCTCCTCTTCGGGGAACATGAGACCGCAATCGATGAGGACGATCTTTCCGTCCACTTCCAGGGCGGCGCAGTTGCGACCGATCTCGCCCAGACCCCCGAGAAAAGTGACGCGCACTGTCACTGATGGGAGGTCACAGGTGGGTGAGGGCGTCCTTGATCGCGGCCACCGTTTGCTCAGAGGACGGAACCAATGGGAGGCGTGGATTGCCGACCGGCTCCCACAGGGCGTTGAGAGCGGCCTTGACCGGCGAGGGGTTGGGGTCGAGGAAGCAAGCGAATCCGAGGGGCAGCAATCGGGTATGGAGATCGCGAGCGCGCTCGACGTCACCGGCAGCGGCGGCTTTGACCATCGCCGCCACTTGCGGGCCCGCCAAATGGGAGATGACCGAGATCACGCCCACCGCCCCTACCGCCATCATCGGCCAGGTGTACGTGTCCTGGCCCGAGTAAACCTCGAGACCCTGAACCTCGACGCAGGTGCGGGAGGTGAAATCGATGTCCATCACGGCATCTTTGACCGCCCTGATGCGGGGGTGATCGGAGAGGATCTTCAAGGTCTCGATCTCGATCAGGCGGGCAGTGCGCCCGGGGATGTTGTAGAGCGCCAGTGGCAAGTCGGTGGCGTCGGCGATCGCTCGAAAGTGGGCGAGGAGCCCCTCCTGGCTGGGGCGGTTGTAATAAGGAGTGACGGCCAGGATTCCGTGACAGCCGGCTTCGGCCGCCCGGCGGCTGAGGTGACAAGACTCTTCGGTGTTGTAGGTGCCGGTCCCCGCAACGACTTTGGTATCGCGTGCGGCGACCGCTTCCACCACGGTGCGATAGAGCGCCACCTTCTCGTCCTCGGTCAGAGTCGGCGATTCACCGGTGGTGCCGGTCACGACGAGCCCGTCGGAGCCGTGGGAAGCGAGGTGCCGGGCGAGGTTCCAAGCCTTCTCGTGATCGACCTGCCCGTCGTCGCTAAACGGCGTGATCATCGCCGTGAGGACTCGGCCGAAGATGGGCATCTTTTGAGGTTACCCCTCTTGGAATGGCGCCACCGACCACGGGGTTTAGCTTGGTGAGATGACAACGAACGTGATTGATGTTGGAGAGGCCGAGTTTTCGACCAAGGTTGTGGAAGCGTCGAAGACTGCCCCGGTGGTGGTGGATTTCTGGGCGAGTTGGTGCCAGCCCTGCAAGACGCTGAGTCCCATCCTCGAGCAGGCGGCTGCCGAAGGAGAGGGAGCCTTCACCCTCGCCAAGGTCGACGTCGATGCCAACCAACGACTAGCGCAAGCCTTCTCGATTCAGAGCATTCCAACGGTGATCGCCTTCCGCGACGGGCAGCCGGTCGACATGTTCACTGGGGCGCTCCCCGAGGCGCAGGTCAAGGCCTTTATCTCACGTCTGGTCCCACCAGCGCTGGACGAGCGAGTGGTTGCGGCTGAAGGCTTGATCGAGGCGGGCAAGGTTGCCGAAGCCGAATCGTCGCTGCGCGCCTTGCTTGAGGAGAACCCGGTCAACACCGAAGCCGCTCTGGCTCTCGCCGGCCTATTGATCGAGGATGGCCGCACCGACGAGGCGGTCGAAGTCCTCGACCGCCAGGCCCCAACGCCCGAGGTCAAACAGATGACGGCCGCGGCCCGGCTCATCGGCTCGGGAGAAGTCAATCTCTCCGACCCCGAAGAGGCTCTCCCCCGCTTGCTTTCCGCCGTCGAAGCCGGCGGCGAGGAACGAGAGAAGGCGCGTCTGCAGATGATCGACGTCTTCGACCTCCTCGGCCCCGAGCACGAGCTCACTCGCGAATACCGACGCCGCCTCGCCTCCGCCCTCTTCTAAATCGCGACCCAGGGTCGCAGCCGTGGCACAGCAACGGTTGCGGCCCACAGAGTGAATCAAACGAGGGCGGTCCTCAATTGCTCGACCACAAAGTCGGGCCGACTGGTGAAGTCTCTCCAGGTGAAGCGAAAGATGCGCCAGTTGTGGATAAGGGCAAGATTGTCCCGGTTGCGATCGTTCTGGAAATCGGCCAGTCGACTATGCCAGCGTTTGCTATCGGCCTCACAACCGACGCAACACGAGGGCCAAGCGAAATCAATCCGATTGGTTGGATCCCACGGCGCTGGGTACTGCCAATTCGGCCTGGGGAGCCCACCCGCTTCAAAGACCGACATACCGACCTTCTCCAGCCGAGAAGCGGTCACTAACTCATCACTCAAGCGCTCGGCAAGCAATTCCCTCATCAACCTCGAGCCAGTCCGACCGGGCCTTGCTACCTCCTTGAACACCTGATGGAGCTCTTCGATATCAGTTCGCCCGCCCGCAAGCTCCTCATCCAGCGCCCTTGCCAATGCCTTTCGGTGTACGGTCGCGGCTAGATCGACGAGTGTTCTTGCTGGAGTGGTGGTCATGTAGTTGCCTACGCGTCTCCGATGATCTTGCGCGAGATCGAGCGACCGATGGACGGTGACTCCGGGAAAGTCATGAGTGGTCCGAGAATGAACTGTGACTACGGCCTTGGATCTCACGACGAATGGGATCTGATGAATCTCAGCGGCCGATTCATGGGAGATCGTCGGGTCAGGAAGAATGGCCATCGCCGCGGCCAATGCTTCCCGAAAACCGCCGCCCATCCCGGTCACTCGATAGAGGCCTTTGTGGACCGAGGTCCATACTCCGCTTTCCACGCGATGTCTGATCGCCGCTTCCGACAAACCGAGGTCTACGGCCTGTTGGTGCCCGAGAAGTCCACCCTGCCGGCAGCCCAGTGCGGCCAACTGATAATCGCTCTTCACCCTGAGACCGTGACATACGCGAGACCCGTCGTCTAGGGGCCCGTCTGTGGGCTGAAACCGTTGTCCAGCAACGGTTCCTACCCTGGGTCGCAATATGGCTAAGCAATATCAGGCCGCACCCGAGCTCAGCATCGACCTGGCGAAGAGGTACACCGCCCAACTCGACACCAACCATGGCCCGATCACGATCGAGCTCAACCCCGAGCGGTCGCCGCAAACGGTCAACAACTTCGTTTTCCTCGCCCGCGAGGGCTTCTACGACGGTGTCATCTTCCACCGGGTCGTCCCCGGCTTCGTCATCCAGGGCGGAGACCCCACCGGAACCGGACGCGGCGGACCGGGATACAAGTTCCGAGACGAAGTCGAGGGACCCGGCACCTACGAGCGCGGTGTGGTTGCCATGGCCAATTCCGGTCCCAATACCAACGGAAGCCAGTTCTTCATTTGCCTGGAAAAGGTCGGCCTCCCCCACGCCTACACGATCTTTGGTGAGGTGACGGACGGGATGGAGGCGGTCGACGCCATCGCCGCACTCCCCACCAAAGGCGAGCGACCGACCCAGGACGCGGTGATCAACTCGATTCAGGTCGAGGAGAGCTAGAGGCCGAGCAAGCCTTCGAGACCAACCGTCACCGGCCCGGCCATGGTTCCCACCGATCTGATCGCCAAGAGGATGCCGGGGACATACCCCGAGCGATCGCTCTGGTTATGACTGATCTCGAGCGTCTCTCCCGGGTTGCCAAACAAGACGTCTTGATGTGCCAGAAGCCCTGGAAGCCGCACGGAATGGACCCACACTCCCCCCACCTCGGCCCCCCGCGCCCCGGGAATCGATTCGGTTGACTCCACCGCCCGGGCACCGTTGGGCTTCATACGCTCGGCGGTGGCGAGGGCGGTGCCCGAAGGGGCATCGCTCTTGCGATCGTGGTGCAACTCGATGACCTCCGCCGCCGTGAAATATGGCGAGGCCTTCTCCGCCAACCACATCATGAGCACCGCCCCGATCGAAAAGTTGGGGACCACCAAGCATTGACCTGGCCCTTCTCCCCAGATTTGGCGGAGGCTGCCGAGCTGATGCCGATCGAACCCCGAGCTCCCCACCACCACGTTCCCACCAAAGGAGTGCCAGTGCCGGACATTCTCTAATGCAGTGGCGGTGGGCCCGAACTCGACGATAACTTCGGCAGCCCTCATCACCTCGGCATCGTCGAACCCGTGACCGGGGGCATAGCGTCCAATCAGCTCGAGATCCGTTGTCGACTCCACTGCGTCGCAGCACAGCGACCCCATCCGACCCGCCGCCCCGGATACGGCGACCGTGGTCACTTGACCCAGCGGTCGAATTCGCCCGGTTCGAGAGGTCCTACTACTCCCATCACGCGGGGGCCGGAATAAACGGCTTCCGCCACTTCCTTCACCGAATGGAGCGTCACCGCCTCGATCCGGGCAATGCGCTCGTCGATCGAGAGATGGGGCCCACCGTTGATCTCGTCACGCCCCAGGCGCACCATGCGGCTGTTGGGATCCTCCATTGACAGGGCGAGGCCACCTCGCAGCGATCCCTTGGCCCGCTCCAGTTCCTCTTCGGTGATCCCCTCCGCCAGGACGAGATCGATCTCGTCTTGAATCAGCTGCAAGCAGGTGTCCGCTTGATCGGGGACCGTTCCGACGTATACCCCCCAGCCTCCTGTCTCGGCGTGAGCCATGCGGAATGAATAGACCGAGTACGCCAAACCCCGTTCCTCTCGGATCTTCAGGAACAGGCGCGACGACATTCCTCCCCCAAGGATGTGATTGAGAACGTCGAAGGAGAAACGACGATCGTCCTTGCGATCTAACGCTAGGCCACCGATGACAAAGTTGACCTGCTCGGTCTCCCGGCCGATCGAACGCACCACCGGCTCGAGAGTCGGCGCTCGGAACGAGTGGTCCACCGAGCTTCCCTGCCACTCTCCGAACAGCTCCTCGACCATGCCCACCGCCTCCTCGTGGGACACCGACCCCGCCATGGCCACCACAGTCGACCCGGCCCCGTAGCGGCGCTGCCAGTAACCGTGGAGGTCATCGCGTCCCATAGCGTGGATCGACTCCCGAGTCCCGAGCACCGGGCCTTCCAGCGGGTGACCAGCGAAAAGTGCCTGCGTGAACTCTTCGAACGCGACGTCAGATGGGTCGTCGTCATTCATGTTGATCTCTTCGATCACGACCTGGCGCTCGGTATCGATCTCGTTGGGTCGAAAGGCTGGTCGCTGCAACATTTCGGCCAGGAGGTCGAGACCGACTCGGAGGTCTGAGTCCAATAGCCGCGCCCAGAAACAGGTGTTGTCCTTCGAGGTGAAAGCGTTGGACTCGGCTCCGATGGCATCGAAGGTCTCGGCGATCATGCGGGCGGAGTACCGATCGGACCCCTTGAAGAGCAGGTGTTCCAGAAAATGAGAGGCCCCCGCTTCGTTGCGCTCCTCATCACGTGCTCCGGTATCGATCCAGCAACCCACCGCCACCGAACGCACCCAAGGCATCGTCTCGGTGATGACCCGGAGGCCGCTGGGGAGGGTCGTCAGCTCAAAGTGGGACTTTGGCGAGGGCATGGGCGAGGAGTGTAAGAGTGGGCGGGACATTGCCGGAACCCGTGGTTTGACGCCGGTGAGACAATGACCCCTTATGCGCGTCCGTCCGAGCTCCCAACGGTCGACCTTCATGCGCGATCTTCTCTCCCCCGAAGAGAAGGCGATCGAGGCCGTTGTGGCCCGGTACCAGAGAGTGGCGCCGGCAGTCACCCGCTTTGCCCGCTCACTCTCGGGAAACGACAAGCTGCGCGTGATCCTCGGGCCCGATGCCGCCGCCTCCGATCAGGAAATCGTGTGCGACCCCCGCCTCTTTCAAGCCGCCACCAACCGCGAGGCTCCGGTTACAGCCGCCGAGATGGCTCTTGCATCAGCCATGCACGAGGTCGTGCACTTGATCTCCTCGAACTTCGACGATCCCGATTCTCCCGACGGCGCGACCGATCTTCTCGATCACCTTGAGAAAGAGGGAGGCCCGGTGGCCGAGGTCCTCTTCTTCAACCTCGAAGACGCCCGCCAGGAGGTTCAGGGGTTGGCCAGCTATCCGGGGGTTCGCTCGGTTCTCACCGACATCTACCAGTCGGCGATCTCCGCTGCCGTCTCCAAAGCCGGCCCACTCGGGCAATTCGTCCTCGGCTGCTTTCTCTATTGCGGCGACTACATCGAGCGCGAGGCCTTCGAACGAAGAGTCACCTCGCGGGCCCAGCAGGCGCTCTCGCACGCTCATCCCCTATGCCGCCAGGCCGCCAGCGCGGACGATCCGATGGTCGTGGTTGAGCTCGCCCTCGAACTGTTGGAGATCGCTCGCGACTACGGGCTGCTCAATTCAGTGCGCGAGGAAGGCACCCAAGCCCAGCAACGGATGCAGCAAAAACAGGACGCCGAAGACGCTGCCGATGGCGCCGACATGGTCCGCCTGCCCAGTCCCTCGGTTCAGAGCGCGGAGAGCTATCACGACGTCGAGCGAGCGACGGAGGCCCGGGCCGGTCTCTCCGATCGAAAGGGCGCCTCGGAGCTGGCGGGAGACGCCTCCACCGATCAACTGCTCCGTGTGAGCGAAGCTCCCACCGTCTATCTCCCGACCGGAATGGGGGGAAAACTGATCGTGACCCCGGCCCCGGTCGCCTTTTCCCGCTTTGCCGAAAACGGCCGGCACGCCCTCGAGGTCGCCGCCCGCCGCTGGGGCGTAGCTCAGCGCCAGGTCTCCGGCGAGCTCTACCCGCTGTTCGCCGCCAATCAAAGAAGGGGCCTGCGCTCGGGCTATGACCAGGGCGACGTCTCCCCCCACGCTGCCCTTTTCATCGGCGCCGGTCTCTACCAGCGAATGTACGAACGAAGAGCGTCACGGACCCGGCGTTCTTACGCGGTGAGCCTTCTGGTCGATGCCTCGGCATCGATGCTGCAGCCACGCAACCAGGGAAGGGACCGGCATTCCTGGGGTATGAGCGCGGCTTTGTTGGGGGCGATGACGCTGGCGCGTCTTTGCCACGAGCTCCAGGTCGACTTCGAGGTGTCCCTCTTCAATCGCGGATTCGCATCCCGTCCCAACGACACCGAATGGACCTACACCCGGGCGGCCAGCCAGGCTGCCGCCGGTCTCCGCCAAACCCATGGCACCGCCGCCGGCCGATTGACCTCAACCATCAATCACTATCTGGTGAAGCCATTTGACCGGCGCTGGCGGGACGCTGAGGCAGTTTTGGCCGGGATGTTCTGGACAGCAGCCGAGCCCGCTCAAGCCGCCCTGGCCGCCCGCCGCAATCCCCGGGAGACGCCGCCGGTCTCGATGTTCGAGCGGGCGGCCAACGTCGACGAGTTCAATCTCATCCACGCCGCCGAGAGGATGGCCAAACTCGGCGCCCAGGTGCGGGTGCTGGTGGTCCTCGCCGACGGGATGACACGCGGGTCGGTGGAAGCACTCACCTCCGCCGTCTCGGCGGTGGAACGCTCGGGGACGATCGTTCTCGGGATCGGCATCGGAGACGACACCGCCACCGGCGCCTATCACCGATTTGAGATCGTCAACCGCCCCGAGGAGCTCACCCGGGCGATGGTTGAGGGAACGCGCAGCGCCCTCCGCCGTGGCCTGGCGCTTTGGGGCATCGACTCGTGGTGGCTGCGCCCCAACCGTTATGAAGTTCCCTATTTGAAGGAGGCAGTCAATGCCTGAGCAGGTCTCGATCTCCGATCCCACCGGTATTGGGCCCCCCATCTCCCTCGATCGCTTCGAGGTCCCCCGCAATCTGGAAGACCACCAGCAAAGGGTGGGGAAGATCCCCGAGCCCGACCCGCACTATGTCGACCTGGGGATGCTCTATCGCTTTGCTCAGATCGAAGCCGTCCGCCGATCCGAGCCCGAAGGGTTCGCCCCCCTCCATCTCGCCGTGCGGGGTCACATGGGAACCGGCAAAGACCACGACATCGAACAGTTCGCTGCCCATATGGGGCTTCCCTACTACCGAATCCCGCTCACCGGCGAGGTCCGCGACGTCACCCTCATCGGCTCCACCCGCCTCCATGGCGACGGCAAGGGTGGTACCGAGAGCCGGTGGGAAGACGGCGACATCACCCGGGCGCTTCGAGGCCCGGCACTGCTCAATCTCTCGGAGCTGAACGCGGCCGGTGCCGAAACCCTCTTTGCCCTCCATGGGTTGCTCGACCGCTATGGGGCCCTCGACCTCCCCAATGGCGAAACTGTGCGCTTGCGTCCGGATGTGAGGGTGTTCGGCACCATGAATCCGACTGACATCCGCGACTACGCCGGAACCCAGACCTTGAACAAGGCTTTTGCCGACCGGTGGGTCATCTGGGAGAAGGACTTCCCCGCCGCCGAACAAATCCAGGCGATGCTCCGTCGGCGCTATCCGTCAATGAGAGACGACTACGTCGAGGCAATCGCCCGCCTGGCGATCGAAGTCAACGCCTCGTTTGTTGTCCCCGATGCCGCCACCCGCGTCGAGTCTCCACTCTCATTGCGGTCAGTGCTCGACCGAATCCCCACCGGCCTTCGCGTTTATCACTCCGATACCGATCCGCTGCGGCGGTCGTGGGAGGAGTTCGTCCTCCCCCACGTCGACTCCTTCGACCGCGATCACTACGAGACGGTCTGGAACGCGGTAGTTCGCAAGGGACCTGCTGCCACCCCCTTCGCCGCCTAGCTCCGGCTCAATGCGGCGAAAAGTCTTTGGCGGGCTTCTTCGAGGCGATCCAGGGCCGCGAAGGCAGTGTCGGAAACCGTGTTCTCCACCGCCTCGCTGACCCGGGCGGCCACCAGCCGAGCTTGGCGTCGGCCAATCCATCCAGCATGGATGGAGAGCCCGGCCCCGAAGAGGAAGCTGGCGACCAGAGAGGCCACCACCAAGACGAGAGGTACTGGCACCGGCCCTAGGTGGGGCACCTCGACGCTCGATATCTCAATGCCTCCAGGCCCGAAGATGATCGTCAGATACCAAGCGATCGCGAACAGGAGCACGGCCCCGAGCGCGAGCTGGATTGCGCCGATGAAGCCCCAGAGAAACGAACGGGGAGGGCGCGCTGCTGCCCGGCTCTGACGCGCCGCCTGGTCGACAGCGGAGACAAGACGCGCCTCGAGGTCGTCCATTCCCAGTGCCGCCATCGCCGGCCTTCGGGCGCCGGCTGGCAGTTTGGCCAGAGCATCGGTCACCACCCGTCGAATGGGATTGAGGATGTGACCGAGCGATCCTCGACGCCGCCAATTCATGAGATAACCCTCCGGATCAGCCGTCCGTCGACGAGTGCCGGTAAGCGAGGAGAGCATGGCCAGGATTCGCACCAACAATGACCCACCTTGTCGGCGAGCCTGGTTCTGTACCGCCGCTCGCACCTGTCGACCGACTCCGGGGGGATCGACCACAGAAAGCGCCCCGGCCACCGCTCCCTGGTTTGCTCGTTCCCTCGCCTTTGGGTCCACCAATGGCGGCGGTGGCGTCCCGGGTTGGATTCCGGCCTTGCTGGCCAGGTTCCTGAGAGCGGAGGTGGCATCCGTGGCGAGCTTGGCGGCAACCGCTGCCTTGCGATCCGCAGCCCCGGCGAGATGGCGCCGAAGGGCTGCGACGCCCTGTCCGGTGCGCGCCGAAAGCATCCGGATCGATGATCGGGCGATTCCGTCCATGGAAAGGCGCCGAGCCAAGTCCTCCTCGAGAAGTCTCTGGTCGTCGTCTCCCAATCGATCGGCCTTGTTGAAGAGGAAGACCATGCGATCGCCATGGGCCGAGAGCTGGCGCAAGTAACCGTGCAGCCGCTCGTCGTCGTACTTTTCGGCGTCGACGACCCAATAGACGGCATCGATTCGAGGAAGCAGCGCATCGACTGTCGCCCGGTGAGCAACATTGACACTGTCGACGTCGGGTAGGTCGATGATCGCCACGTCAGCCAGATCCCGATGCTGATGATCGACGACAGCTTCGACCCCCACCCATTCCAAAAGTGGCTCGATCTCCTCGCGATCGTTCTCTTCCACCCAGGCGAGAGGACGCGACGTCGTCGGCCGGATGGCGCGCACTTCGCTCACGTTGCTTTCGGCCAGGGCATTGAGTAGGGACGATTTGCCTACTCCGGTGCCTCCCGCCAGAGCGATCACATAGGTATTGCCCTCAAATCCGCTGCGCCGCTCGATGAGAGCCGCGGTTCGCTCGGCCTCGGTGGTTTCGAGACCGAGATCCCGTGCCGCTTCGATCCCCTCGGCGAGAGCGACCAGGGATTGACTCAAGTTCAAAGCGACGTCGCCCCGGCCCGGGCCTGGCCCGCCAGCCCCCGAAGCGTGGCGGCGAGGTCCTTTTCCACCGGCCCGACGGCATCAGTGAAACGCGCCCGATCGCGGTGAAAAGCCTCGCTCAGCAAATCGGTGAGCCGGCCCCGCGCCCGTTTGACGAAGGCAGCCACATTGGCCTCGCCGAAAATGGCTTCCAGAAGCTTTTGGTTGAGGAAGGCGGTGGCAGCGCCAATTCCGACCTCGGTCCCAGTTAGCCCCCCGGTATGGAGGAAGACTGCGATCATCGCACTGGTCCCGAGCACATTGAGCCCCACCGATGCGGCTTGGGCCCAGGCCCTGCGCTGCTGGCCCAGGGTTGCGATCTCGCTCCCGATGGCTTCACCCCAGGAGGAGAGCGACTGGCTCAGCCGCTCCTCGAAGTCATCGCTGGCGGCCATGAGCTCGGGCCGACCGGCCAGGGATGGTTCCCCGAGAGGGTCGGCGGACCAGGTCGCAGAGACCCGGCGGGCTGCATCGTCGGCATGTCTGCGCGCGGAGGCGACCAGATCCGAGAATGCGGCCTCTCGAACGGGAGGGACGGGGGGTGGGGGTTGAGTGCGAAAGAGGTTCCGGATGGAGGCGGCGATCTTCCCGACCCCCTCGGCCAGAAGTCGGGCCAGCGGGCCGGCGCGGACGAAATCGAGCCATTGCTGGAGCACCTCCGAGCGGAGGAAGTCCCCGCTCTCCACTTCGTCGAGGAGTCTCCGCAGCCCTCGCTCATACGCCTGGTCTACTTCCTCGAGAAGTGACATGGTCGCTTGTTGATCCCTCTCGGTGTCGTCGGCAATTTCCTCGACGCCACCAGGGAGGCTCTCGAGCGCGGTGACAAGGCTGCGTCGGGCAACGGCTCGGCGGGCGGTGTCGTCCTGTCGAAGCTTTTCGATTGCACCCATGATCGGCGAAATCGCCTCGACGGCGAGGGCGTCGCGTGCAGGGTCGAGCGCTCCCTCGGCAACTGAGACCACCTCCAGATCCCCAAACGCCCCCTGGCTGTCGAGACCACCACGCTCGAGCAAGGCCCGGTAGTCGGCCAGGACCTCGGCCTGTTCGTGGGTATCGATCGGCATCCGATTGATGACCATGAGGAGAGGGACGCCGCGCTGGCGGGCTCGATCAAGCACCAGCCACGGCACCTGATCGGCGTAGCGAGTGACGGTGGTGACGAAGATGACCAGATCGGCCTTTTCGAGCAGGTCGAGAGCCAGTTGGCGGTTGTGTTGCTCGACGCTGTCGAAGTCGGGAGAGTCGACAATCACTAACCCCTTTGGGGCCGAGCCGTCGTTTTGGACGAGAAGGTTCGGGTGGATTTCGATGCCGTCCTCGGGGTGGGCGAGAGCCACCGGCCGGCGGGTGGTCGGCCGAAGCAATCCCGAAGGACTCACCGCTCGGCGCGCCAGGGCATTGAAGAGCGAAGACTTACCGGAGCCGGTCGAGCCGAGAATGACCACGAAAAGGGGGGCCGCCAGATCCGATGCCCTCGGCAACAGATAGCTTTCGACGTGGGTGCGGAGCCGTTCCGCCTGCTCCCGCGACTCCCTGGTCGGGGCCGACGATGCCCGGCGGGCCAAGGCAGCAGATAGATCCTCCAGCACTTGGCGCAGCATCGAGCCAAGTGTGACAGCCTCGACCGGGAAATTCGTTTGTTGGCTACGGTTGGCCGGGTGAAGCCCTACCAGACCGGCCAGCCCTCCCTCGACGAGCAAATCCGCCAGCTCATCATCGACGCGGGCGATGGTGGCAACCAGGATCTCATTGCCGAGCTCCTGACGACGGTCATCAAACTGCATCGAGACAAGGCCGAGCGGGGTGACCTGAAGATGGTCAACACCGCGCTTAAGGAGATGCGCTACTCCATGGCGGTGTTCGCCCGACACCAAGAGCCCAAGGTGACGATCTTTGGAAGCGCCCGGCTGGCCGAGTCCGATCCCAACTTCCAGCTCGCCGAACGCTTCGCCGGCCTGATGGCGGAGAAAGGCTGGGGAGTGATCACCGGAGCAGGTCCGGGAATCATGGCCGCCGGGAGCAAAGGCGCGGGTCTCGATCACTCATACGGGGTAAACATCCGCCTCCCCTTCGAGCCCGATCCGGTGGGCTACATCGATCCCCAGCGCAACATCAACTTCAAGTACTTCTTCACCCGCAAGCTCACCTTTATCAAGGAGTCCCATGCCTTCGCCCTCTTCCCGGGCGGCTTCGGCACCCTCGACGAAACCTTCGAACTGCTGACGCTCATTCAGACCGGGAAGAGCGACATGCATCCGATCGTGCTCGTCGAGGCACCTGGAACCGGCTACTGGCCCCCCTTGCTCGAGTTCTTCTCGACGACGCTGGTGGCAAAGGGCCTGATTTCCCCTGCCGACATGAACCTCTTCGAGGTAACCGGCGAGGCCAACGACGCCGCCGCCATGATCCACGCCTTCTATTCCAACTTTCACTCCCAGCGTTATGTGGAAGGAAAGCTCGTGCTGCGGATGAAGGAGGCCCCGGAAGGAACCGTCCTCGATGAGATCAACCGCGAGTTCGCCGACATCCTCGCCGCTGGGAGGATCGAGAAAACCGAACCGTCAGCCGCCGAGGAAAAGGACGCAGATGCTCTCGACCAGGAGCGACTGGTCCTCAACTTCGACCGCCGGAGCTACGGGCGGCTGCGACTCCTGATCGACCACCTCAACACGTTGGTCTCCACTCCTGACCGGGTCGCGCCACCGGCCCCCTTCCAGGAGGAACAGGCAGAAAGACCGTGGTAGCGAGGTTTCGTGGCCCTGGTTGGAGCGCGGCTCCGGAATCTTGTTTGTCGGAAGCGACTACCATGGCGGAGTGCGCGAACTCCTCTCAGACCTAGTAGCTGAGCAGCAGTTTCTCGACCAGTTCCTGCAAAGGATCACTCAAAAGGACTGGGAAAGGCCGACCCCAGCCAAGGGATGGTCGATCAGGGACACCATCAGTCATCTCGCCGACTCCGCCGAATTGGCTGCCGACGCTCTCAATGGCGGGAACCGTATCGAGATCTATCGCAGTGCTCCCGACCTGGATGCGCTCCGTCAGGAAGCGGTCAAGAAGGGCCGCAAGATGCGTTACCAGGACGTGATCGAGTGGTGGCGGGGAGGTCGGGCCAAGGTCGTCGAGCCCCTCTCGCATATGTCGGCCGAGCAGCGCATCGAATGGATCTCGGGGGATATGAGCGCGAGAACCTTCGCCACGATGAGGTTGATGGAGAACTGGGCGCACGGCCTCGACATCTACAACGCCATGAAGGCCCAGGTCGAGGACACGGCGCGGCTCCGCCACATCTGCTTTCTCGGCTGGAAGACCCTGCCCTATGCGTTCAAGATCGCTGACATGGACTATTCACCCGTTCGGGTGGAGGTCATGGGCCCCGGATATGCCAAGTGGGTCTATGGGCCCGACGACACCGACCAAGTCATCAAGGGCCCGGCCGGCGAATGGGCTCGACTCTCGGTGCGAAGGATCAAGCGCAAGGACGCCAAGAATTTGAAGGCCACCGGTGACGTGGCCGACACAGCCCTGGACGTGGTTCGCGCCTATCTATGAGGCTCCCATCCCTGTTTGGGATGGTGCATCTTTCCCCCCTTCCAGGAGCCCCTCGATTCCGAAGTGACACCGGGATGGATGCGGTTATGGCGCGGGCGTTAGAGGACGCCTCGAGGTTGGCGGAGGCGGGTTTCCCGGCGCTGATGATCGAGAACTACGGCGACGCCCCGTTCTTTGCCGTTGGAGTTCCGCCCGTCACGGTTGCCGCCCTCACGAGGGTCGTTGCCCGCGTCAAGGACGAGACCGGCCTCGAGGTGGGTGTGAACGTGCTTCGCAACGATGCCATCTCCGCCCTCGGAATCGCCGCTGCCACCGGCGCCGGCTGGATCAGGGTCAACGTTCTCTCGGGCCTCATGTATACCGACCAGGGTCCCATTACCGGACAGGCCGCGGAGGTGGCGAGGGTGCGAAAGGATTGGTGTCCAGGGGTGGGGATCCTGGCCGACGTGTTCGTCAAGCATGCCACACCTCCACCGGGAAACGACATCGCCCAGGCTGGAGCGGACACCTGGGAGAGGGCAGGCGCCGACGCCCTTGTCATCTCCGGGACCGGCACCGGTTCGGCCCCGGACCTCGACCTGGCCCGCGACCTGCGAATGGCGGTGCCGGAGGCACCGATCCTGGTGGGGTCGGGAGCCACCGCCGGAAACCTGGTCGAGTTGGCGAAAGTGGCCAACGGCGCCATCGTCGGCTCATCGCTCAAGGTGGGCGGAAGACCCGAGGGAGAGATCGATCTCGACTCGGCTCGAGAATTTGTCGCCGCCGCCCGCGAGGTGGGCTGGCTCCCACCCTGATGCCTCCGTCGCTCACCGCCGCCGGGCGGGTGGCCACCCTCACTCTCGACGAACCCGACACTCGCAATGCGATTACGGGAGCCGAGGCTCTGAATGCAGTCATATCTGCCATTGCCAGCCCTCCCGTCGAGATCGGCGTGCTCGTGATCACCGGGGCCGGTCCTGCATTCTCGGCCGGCGGGAACCTAAAGGACATGGCCGCCCGCGAGGGACTATTCGCCGGAAGCCCCGAGGAGATCATGGAGGGTTACCGGTCCAGCATCCAGCAGCTGACCAGAGCCCTGCTCGAAACCGATCTGGCAACCATCGCCGCGGTGAACGGCCCCGCCATCGGCGCCGGCTTCGACCTGGCAATGGGATGCGATTTGCGGCTGGGCTCCACGTCCGCCCGGTTCGCCCACACTTTTGTCGACCTCGGGATCATCCCCGGCGACGGGGGCGCCTGGCTTTTACCGCGAGTGGTGGGCTGGCAGCGAGCAGCCGAGCTTGCCTTCACCGCCCGGTCGGTAGGAGCGGAGGAGGCGAAGGACTTGGGGATCCTCCTCGAGGTCACCGAGCCGCAAGATCTCATGACAAGGGCGATGGATCTCGCCCAATTGATCGCCAGCAAGCCGGCCCATTCCATTCGGTTGGCCAAGCGCTTGCTCCGCCACGCCCGATCGATGGATCTGGCGGGATTTCTCGACTTTTCGGCCGCCCTCCAGGCGATCTCGCACCACACCGAAGCCCATCACCAGGCGATGGACCGGCTCAAGCGCAGCCCGTAGTGACTAGTCACTCAGAGTGGTGATACCGTAGACCCATGGTGGGAGGGTGACCTCTAGCCCAATCTGTTGCCCCTAGCGAGTGGGAAGGGCATGGACGAGAGTCTCCTGAAGGCAATGAAAGGCGTGGTCGACGACCTCTACGGCCACGTGCACCGCGTCAGTGACCTGGCTGTCGCCCTCGGCAAGGAGATGTCGCTACCCCGCGATGATGTCAAGCGCTTGGGCCTGGTCGGAATCCTCCACGACGTTGGAAAGATCCACATCGATCCGGGCGTCTTGGCCAAACCCGGCCCCCTCGATGATCTCGAGCGAGAGCACATGCGCCAGCATCCCGAGATCGGCTACGCGATGATCGCCGAGAAGTTTGACCGGCGGGTATCGGAAGCCATCCTCTATCACCACGAGCGCTATGACGGGCTCGGATATCCGTTCGGGTTGGCCGGCACGAAAATCCCGGTTCTCTCCCGGATCGTTCTCGTGGCCGATGCCTTCGATGCCATCACCAGTCACCGGGCCTACCAGCCTGCCCTTTCGGTCGATTTCGCCATTTCCGAGATCATTAACAATTCGGGCACCCAATTCGACCCGGGTGTGGTCGAAGCCTTCCTCGCCGTCTCCGAGCGCGACGGCGTCCCCACCTCGAAGCCCGGAGACCGATCGAAGGAGCGGGCCCGGGTCCTCAGGCGACTAGCCCGCCCGACCCGCGAGAAGGCTCCCACGGCCTGAGTTCCTGTCCCTCACCCCGAATAGGGTGAGGACGTGGATCCACTCAACCACTTTCACCCTGCCACGGCCGCTTGGTTCAGGGCTTCGTTCCCAAGACCGACTTTGGCCCAGGAAGAGGGGTGGCGGCATATCGCCGCCGGTTCTCACACCCTGATCCACGCCCCCACCGGTAGTGGGAAAACGTTGGCGGCGTTTCTATGGGTACTCGATCGGCTTCTGCACGAGCCGCTGCCTCCGCCCCAAGCGCGGTGTCGGGTTCTCTACATATCTCCGATGAAGGCGCTGGCCTACGACGTAGACCGCAACCTGCGGGCTCCTTTGGCCGGTATCCGGCACGCGGCCACCCGTCTCGGGCGAGACCATCTTCCCGAACTCTCGACCTTTCTTCGCACCGGCGACACGCCCCCAGCCGATCGCCAACGGATGCTTCGACATCCTCCCGACATCCTCATCACGACTCCGGAGTCATTGTTTCTCCTGCTCACCTCCGAGGCGCGAAAGGTTCTGGCCTCTGTGCGCTGGGTGATTGTTGATGAGGTCCACGCGGTGGCTTCCCACAAGCGGGGAGCCCATCTCGCCATCTCCCTCGAACGTTTGGAGGAACTCACTGAAGTGCCCCCGCAACGGATCGGGCTCTCGGCCACCCAGCGACCCTTGCAGACCATCGCCGAGTTCTTGGGCGGGGGAACCGTGGTTGACGACGACTATCAACCCCGACCGGTTGCGATCGCCGACGCCCCTGCTCCTCGTCCTCTCGACCTCGAGGTGATCGTTCCGGTCGAAGACATGAGCGCCCCCGCCCCCATCGACCCGCTCGATCCCGAGGCTTCCCGAAGCCCATCGATTTGGCCGGCCATCTACCCCGAGATCCTCGAACTTATCGGCCAACACCGCTCGACAATCGTCTTCGCCAATTCCCGCCGGCTGGCGGAAAGGATCTGCGCCCAGATCAACGAGCTTGCCGGCGAGGAGATCTCACGGGCTCACCACGGCTCCGTCTCGCGAGAGCAACGAATCCTGATCGAGGAATCCCTCAAAAGGGGCGAATTGAGAGCCGTCGTCGCCACTTCCAGCCTCGAACTCGGCATCGACATGGGTGCGGTGGATCTGGTGATCCAGGTCGAGGCTCCGGTGTCGGTGGCCTCCGGCCTTCAGAGGGTTGGTCGATCCGGCCATCATGTCGGAGGCGAGAGCCGGGCTCGAATCCTCCCGAAATACCGAGGCGATCTCCTCACCTCGGTGGTCATCGCCCGTCAGATGCTGGAAGGCGATATCGAAGAGACCGTCATCCCTCGCAATCCCCTCGACGTCCTCAGCCAGCACCTGGTGGCAGCGGTGGTTACTGGGCCTCGCACGGCCGACGATCTCTATGACCTGATGCGACGGGCCCGGCCCTTCTCAACGCTCGGGCGACCGGTTTTCGAAGCCACCCTGGACATGCTGGCGGGTCGGTATCCATCCGATCTCTTCGCGGAATTGCGGGCACGGGTGAATTGGGACCGCACCGACGGCACCATCACCGCCCGCCCGGGGGCGCGACAACTGGTGGTTGCCAACGCCGGGACGATTCCCGATCGGGGGCTGTTCCGAGTGGTCCTTCCCGACGGGAGCCGGGTAGGCGAGCTTGATGAGGAGATGGTCTACGAATCCCGGGTCGGCGATGCCATCGTCCTCGGCGCCAGCACCTGGCGGGTATCAGATATCGGCCCCGAGCGGGTGGAGGTGGTACCCGACCCCGGCGCCGCCGGTGCCCGGCTCCCTTTCTGGAAGGGCGACGTGCAGGGGCGGTCGCTTGCCACCGGCCGTCGCATCGGTCGCTTCGTTCGCGAGATGAGCCGGCTCCCTGACCCCAGCGGACCTCTCATGACCGATTACAACCTCGACGAGTTCGCGGCCGGCAATCTGGCGGCCTACTTGGCCGAGGAGAAGGAGGCAACCGGCCTCCTCCCTACCGATCAGACGCTGGTGCTGGAGCGTTTTCGAGATGAGATTGGCGACTGGCGGGTGACGTTGCTCTCGCCTCTCGGCGCTCGCATCCACGCTCCTTGGGCGATGGCGCTCACTCAAAAATTGCGCAGCCGCTTCGGAACCGACATGGACGTGATATGGGCCGATGATGGCATCGCTTTCCGTTTTCCCGACAGCGACGAGGTTCCGGGTTTGGCGGAGCTGACTCTCGAGCCCGAGGAGGTACGAGAACTGCTCGAGGATCATCTCGCCGACACGGCACTCTTTGGAGCCCGGTTTCGAGAGGCGGCGGGACGGGCGCTGCTGCTCCCGCGGCGCCGGCCGGGGAGTCGTACGCCGCTGTGGCAACAGCGCCGGCGCGCGGCAGACCTGCTGGCAGTGGCACGTCAGTTCGGCATGTTCCCGATCATGCTGGAGACCTATCGCGAGATCCTGACCCAGGACTTCGACCTACCGGCACTCACTGAGGTCCTCTCCGATCTTCGGTCCCGCAAGCTGCGCATGGTCGAGGTGGAAACGACCCATCCCTCGCCCTTCGCCTCCTCGCTGCTCTTTGCATTCGTGGCCGCATTTCTTTACGAGGCCGACACTCCCCTTGCCGAGCGAAGAGCAACCGCCCTCACTCTCGACCGCAACCTCCTTGCCAGCCTCCTGGGTGAAGGGGAGCTTCGAGACTTGATCTCCCCCGAAGTCGTGGCGATGGTTGAGCTCGAGCTCCAGCATCTCACTCCTGAACGGCGGGCAACCAGCGCCGATGGAGTGGTCGATCTCCTCCGCGACCTCGGTCCTCTGAGCAAGGATGACATCGAGGTCCGAAGCGACTTGTCGCAGTTTTCGGCGTCATTCGAGGAATTGGCGATGACGGGGAGGATGGTGGCGGTCCGCATCGCCGGGCGCCAGTGCTATGCCGCCGCTGAGGACATTTCCCGGCTGCGAGACGGACTTGGCATCCCCCCTCCTCAGGGAACTCCGGCGGCATTTCTTCAACCGGTGCCCGATCCACTGGGCGATCTGATTGGCCGCTACGCCCGCACTCACGGACCCTTCCAGTCAGGGACGGTCGCTTCCGCCCTCGGTCTTCCGCCTGCAGTCGTCGAGGACTCCCTCCGTTTGCTGGCCGAACAGGGAAGGGTTCTGAAGGGCTCTTTCCATCGCGGTGAGGGATGGGTCGACGCCGAAGTGCTGCGACGGATCAAGCGACGGTCTCTGGCCGTGCTTCGACACGAGATCGAGCCGACCGAACCGGAGTCTCTGGGCAGGTTCACGCCGGCCTGGCAGGGAGCAGGCAGCAAAAGGCCGGCTCGAATCGACGTCGTCGCCGAGGTGGTCACCCAGCTTCAGGGCTACGAGGCGGCGGCCTCGGTATGGGAACGGGAGATCCTCGCTGCCCGGGTGGGCGAGGCTCCGGCCTTGCTCGATCGCCTTTTGATGGACGGTGAGGTGCTCTGGGCGGGACGGGGCACCCTGGGGGGACGCGATGGGAAACTGGCTCTTTATCGGCGCAAGGATTTCTCCCAACTCTGGTTCCCGGTCGAGGCGACCTTCGCTGACGACGGCGCCCACTACGCCCTCCGTCATTTCCTGGGAAGTAACGGCGCCTCCTTCTTCTACGACATCTACCAAGCAGTCGGCCCATCGGTGGATGGGGATCCTTCCCGGTTGCTCGAGGACCTATGGGACTTGGTCTGGGCGGGACTGGTCACCAATGACAGCCTGGCGCCCGTCCGGGCTTACACCCAAAGTCGGGGCGGGCAGCGGGCGCCGGGCCGACGTCCCCTGGCATCGTCCTTCCCAGCCCACGCCGGCGGTCGTTGGTCACTCCTGCCTCTCGCCGAACCCGACCCCACCGGAGCCGCCACCACCTGGGCCAATGTTCTTCTCAACCGCTACGGAGTCATCACCCGTGCTCACGTCGCTGCGGAAGGACTTCCCGGCGGTTACACCCGCCTCTACCCGGTTCTCTCCAAGATGGAGGAGGTCGGCAAGGTGAGAAGGGGGTATTTCATAGAAGGATTAGGTGGGGCACAGTTCGCCCTTCCGGGAGCGGTCGACCGCCTGCGAGGAGTCGAACGATCCCAGATCCTCGGCCTGGCAGCCACCGACCCCGCCAATCCCTACGGGGCTGCGCTTCCCTGGCCCGTGCGGGAGGTTCGTTTCCAGCGCGCGTCGGGATCCTATGTCGTCCTCGGCGACGGCAACCTTCTCGCCTACCTCGATCGCGGAGGCCGCCGCCTCGCGTTGTTCACCGACGGCATGGAATCCTACGGCGAGATCGCCCGCGAGGTGGCGGCGATTGCGGGAAGACAGCGTCGGCTGCGGATCGAACGAATCAACGACCATCCGGCCCAATCGGCGCCCTTCGGGTCCGCTCTCACCGAGTGGGGGTTTGTGCCGGCGCCCCAGGGCCTCGCCTATCGAGGCTGAGCGCTCACAGCCACTTTCGAAAACGGGCATAGATGAGCGTGCAAAACGCCAGAAAGCCCATGACGAAAATGGTCACCCAGAACATCGACGGATCCTCGAACAATCCGACCTTGAAGTTCATGCCCATGATCCCGGCCAGCAACACCGCCGGCAGCAACAGCACCGACGCCAGCGTGAGACGCTTCATGATGTCGTTCGTGTTCTGCGCGATTTCAGTCATGTGTATGTCAAAAGAGACCGCGATCATCTCCCGGGTCGTGTTCACCTCCTCGAGGGCGTGTTCGAGTCGCTGAAGCAAGCGAAGAAAATCCGGCGCCGCCTCTGGCGACGGGAGCAACTCCGAATTGGGATTGCTCAGAGGCGCGAAAACATCACGGTGGGGGCTCAACGCCCTCCGTAGCCTGGTGACCTGCCTGCGGAGACGGAACAAGCGATCAAGCAGCTCCGGCTTCGGGCCCGGCTTCAGCAACAGCTCGTCGACCCGATCGATTCCGTCCTGCACCGCCTCGATCTGGCGGAAGTACCCGTTGAGGTGCCAATCGAACACCAAGGCGAGGAACGACGAAGAGTTGAGCTCCCCCAGGCGGGTGTCCCGGGCAAGGGGTTCGTTGAATTCCTCGACGAGATTCAGCTCACCGTTGTGCAGCGTAGCGATCCAGTTGTCGCCCACCAGACAATGAAGCATGACGGACGTGAAGTCGGCCAGATCTTCGCGGGCGGAGAGGATGCTGATGTGCACAAAGCCTTCATGGGCGACGAGGCTGGGTCTCGCCTGGCCCATGTCGAGGGCGTCGACGGAGCCTTCGATCCCCAGCACCGTTAGCACCGAGGCGGCATCCGCCTCCTTGACGTTCGCATCAATCCAAAGGATCTGCTCGTCGCTGATCCCACTGGGATCAAGGTCGCTGATCCGGGTGGGGGCGTCGTCGCCGGAGACGTCATAAAGCCATGCCTGAAGCCCGTTCTCGTTCGTGATTCCAGTTTCTTGCGCCATGCCTAGAAAAACCCCAGGTAAAAATGCATGGGGCCCTGATACCCACCGCCGGAGCCGGCCAACCCTGTTCTGCGCACGCTTGCCACCTCGACCGCTCGCGCCACAGAATGTATCGGTGGCCCCCCAACTCACGATCCGCCCGGGTCATCCCCTGTTCCTCGACCTTCCCTGGTCCCACTCGATCGCGGCGTGGGAGCTTCCGATCCTCCTCGATCTTCCCAAGGGAATCAGCCGCCACGAGGTCCGATTCCTGTCCTTCCCCGAAGGGACCTACGTTGTCAAGGAACTCGCCACCGAACTAGCCCATAACGACTATGCGGTGTTGCGGGCGTTGGAGGCGGTGGGGGCACCGGCCGTGCACGCGGTCGGCATCGTCGAGAACCGAGCTCCCGATCGAACGGCGGAACACTCGGCGGCGCTGATCACTGCCTACGAGCCTTTCTCGTTTTCCTACCGGGAGATGCTGGCCGGGCCCGGATTCGGTGCACGACGAAGTCAGCTCCTCGACGCGTTCGCCGGCCTATTGGTGGAATTGCATCTCGCTGGCTGCTTCTGGGGTGATTGCAGCCTCTCCAACGTGCTCTATCGGTTCGACGCCGAGGCGATCGAAACGATCATGGTCGATGCCGAAACCGCTCGCATGTACGACGACGATCTCACCGATGGGCAGCGGACCGAGGATCTCGAGATCATGGTCGAGAACGTGGCAGGAGGGATGGCCGACATTGCTGCCGAGGCGGGAGTCGATCTCGATCGAGCCGATCTGGAACTGGGTTATGACATCGCCCTGCGCTACGAAAACCTCTGGGCGGAGCTAGGCCAGGCAACGAAAATCGGAGTCGACGAGCGATTTCGGGTCACCGAGCGGGTCGAACGATTGAACCGTCTCGGCTTCGACGTCGAGGAGGTCGACCTGCTGCCCTCCCTCGATGACACCTCGGAGATGATCATCAAGGTCAGGGTCGGAAACCGTAACTTCCACACCAACCGTCTCAAGGCGTTGACAGGAATCGATGCCCTCGAGAATCAGGCCAAGGCCATCCTCGCCGATGTTCACTATTTCTCGGCTCGACACTCAGACAGCGCCGCCACCAAATCGACCCTGGCCACTCGCTGGCGGGCAACGGAGTTCGAGCCGATGTTGTCCACGCTGACGGCTCTCGCCGGGGTGTCGGATCCAATTCAGGCTTATTGCGACGTCCTCAATCATCGCTATCACCTGGCCAAATCGTTGGGCGCCGACGTCTCCACTGCCGACGCCCTCACCGACTGGTTGGCCAAGGGACGCCCCGGATACCCCTTCGCCTACACCTAGTCGAGGTCCGCTTCCTCCAGGATCTGATAGGTGGTACTCCGACGAGCCGGGCGGCGGCCCGCCGACTTGATGGTCTCGACGAACTCCTCCGGGCTCACCTCCTGACCGTGAGCTGCCCCGGCCGAACGGGTGATGATCTCACCCATGAGCGTCCCACCGAGGTCGTTGCATCCGGCATCGAGCAAGCGGGCTCCCCCGTCGAGTCCGAGTTTCACCCAGGAGGCCTGAATGTTGGGAATCAGACCCGCGAAGGCGATGCGGGACACCGCGTGGACCAGAACCACCTCATCCCAGGTGGGTCCAGGACGGGACTGACCGCGAAGGAAAATGGGCGCTCCCATGTGGACGAATGGCAGCGGGACGAATTCGGTGAAGCCGCCGGTCCGGCGCTGGATCTGACGGATGACCTCGAGATGGTTGGCCCAGGCGGCGGGGTGGTCGATGTGGCCGAACATGAGGGTGGCAGTGGCGCGGAGCCCGAGTTCGTGGGCTGTGAGCATGACTTCCGCCCACTGGGCAGTTCGGATCTTGTCCGGGCACAGGAAGCGTCGGACTGAATCGTCGAGAACTTCCGCCGCGGTCCCCGGCAAGCTCCCGAGGCCGGCGGCACGAAGCCTCTCGAGGAAGCCGCGGACAGAAACACCGAGGGTCTCAGCCCCCTGCCAGATCTCGAGGGGGGTGAAACCGTGAATGTGCATCTCCGGGAGACGGGCCTTGATTGCCTCCACGACCCCGGCGTAGAAGTCACCCGTGAACTGGGGGTGAATCCCCCCTTGCAAGGTGACCTCGGTGGCTCCGCGTTCTGAGGCCTCGACCGCCAGTCCCACGATCCCCTCGACCGGGATGAGGTAGGGCTCCTCGCGCAGGTTGAGACTTCGGGGCCCCTTCGAAAAAGCGCAAAAGCCGCAGCGGAAATAGCACTGATTGGTGTAGTTGATATTGCGGTTGATCACGTAGGTGACGGTTTCCCCTACCTCGAGGCGACGGAGTTCGTCGGCGACGTAAGCAACGGCGTCGACCTGATCGCCTCGGGCGCTAAAGAGGGCCTCGACTTCGTCGCGACTGGGCGAGGTCCCGGCGAGCGAGCGCTCGAGGATGGGTCGAAGCTCCCCGGCCTTGCTCAATTCAGGCGGAGCCGGCGAACCCAGCCACCCCGGGTCCATCCATTGCGCCGAGAGCCTGGCGGTCGGCACCGGAGCGGGTAGCGCCTTGCCAGGAGCCCACTCCCAACGGGGCCGAACCACTCCCCCTCCATCGACCTGCCGCAACCAAACCGTGTAAACCGCCGGAGGGAGATGGATTCGCATTTCGTCAATCGGGCGGTGGGGAGGGAAGGCACTTCGCTCCAACAGCTGATGCGGGAAAAGGGCATCGCGGAGATCACCGATTCCCTCCCCATCCCAGTCCCGCAGCAGCAAGTCCGAGGCTCCGGCCGCCACCGCCGCCAGCGCCGAATCGACGTCGTCTACGAAGACGGAGAGCACGGTGTCGATGCCGGGCAGAGCACAGATCCTCGAGAGCTCAGCCACCCGCCCTCGTCCGCAGCGCAAGAACGCCGGCTGAACGCGGGCGACCTCGTCGAGGAGCGACTCGAATGAGGTGGCGCCGGCATCGATGCTCACTCTCCAGCCGGGCTCGTGCTCAACACCCGTCCCCGCCGCCACTACCCAGGCGGCGGCCTCGGGATCGACGGTCCCGATCGTCACCGGAAGCAGCCCACCTCCCAAGGAAGCAGTCAACGCCTCCTGATCCGCTGGAGCCAGCTCGACCACGGTCGTTCCTTCCCGCCACCGCGATTCGGCAGCCGCCGGAGTCATCGCTTGGGCCGGGCGGAGGCGGACAAAGGTGACGTTCATGCCACCGCTCCGGCTAGTTGCTCGAGCTTCCCGGCCGCTTCCCGAACTCGCGGCAACAACCCGGGATCGATCCATCGCGGCGTGATGAATTCCGGGTAGACGGGGAGCCGGGGGGCGAGCTGGAATCCGGCGGCGGAAGTTCGGGCCTCCAGCTCGTCCAGATGTGGCCAGGGCTGTTCGGGATTGACCCAATCGATAGTGAGCGGGCTGACTCCTCCCCAGTCGTTGATCCCGGCGTCGAGATACAGCTCGAAGTGCTCGGTGAGATTGGGGGGAACCTGAAGGTTCATGGTCGGTCCCAGGAACCAGCGGGCGACGGCGACAACGATTGCAAACCAGGCCGGGAGAGGCTCGGAGTGCCGCCTCATCGGAGTATTGGCCTTGGCGCGGAAGTTCTGGACTATCACTTCTTGTATCGATCCCCAGGTCGAACTGGCGCGCTCGAGGGCCATGATCGAATCGACGATCTCGCGGTTGTTCTCACCGATGCCGATCAATACTCCGGTCGTGAAGGGAACCGATAGCCGGCCCGCATTGGCAATCGTCTCCAGGCGCAGGTCGGGGTCCTTGTCCGGACAATCGAAATGAGGCATGCCAGGTTCGAGCAGTCGCCTCGAGACATTCTCGAGCATCAATCCCATCGAGGGGTTGAGGGGCCGGAGCTCGGCCATCTCGGTCAACGACATCAAGCCGGGGTTGGCATGAGGAAAGAGACCGGTCTCCTCCAGAACCAACCTATTCATCGCCGCCACGTAGTCGAGAGTGGTGCTTGCTCCCACCGAGTCGAGGAAGGTGCGAGCCTGCGCCCAGCGACCCTCGGGGCGATCTCCGAGTGTGAAGAGGGCCTCTGTGCATCCGTGGCGGCTGCCGGCGCGGGCCACCGCCAACACCTCGTCGGGAGTGAGATACATGCCACCTGCTCCGGGAGGCTGGGCGAAAGTGCAGTAGGTACATCGATCCCGACAGAGGGTGGTCAGCGGTATGAACACCTTGCGGCTGTAGGTGACCGTGTTCCCTTTGCCCTCATCGCGGAGACGACGCGCCTCGGCAAAGAGCAGGCCCGGATCACGCACCCCATCGAGGTAAGCCATAGCCAGCTCAGGGTCGGGGCGAGGATGGGTCACGAGATGGCACTCCCTGAGGCGCCGATGACGCCGCCATCAACCGGGAGGACGACACCGGTGATCCAGCTGGCGGCTTCGGAGGCCAGGAAGACGATGGCCCGGGCAATGTCGTCGGGCTCCCCCAAACGGCCGAGAGGGTGGCTCTTGCTCGCTTCTTCTTCCCTTCCCTCCCAGAGAGATCCGGCCAGCCGGGTTTTGACCACCCCCGGGGCGACGGCGTTGACCCGAACCACCGGAGCCAGTTCCATCGCCAGCTGGTGGGTGAAATGGGCGAGGGCAGCCTTGGAGATGTTGTAGGCGCCGAGGATGGGGGCCGGCCGCATACCGCCCACTGAGCTGACGTTCACGATCGCGCCCCCATGGTCTGCCATCCACTGCGTGACCGCTTGCTGGCACCAAAGCAAAGGCCCTCGCTGGTTCACGGCCCACGTCTTGTCCACCGCCCCGAGATCGACAGTGACCAAAGGCCCCGGTGCGGGATTGGTGCCGGCGTTGTTGACCAGGATGTCGCACGATCCGAAGCGTTCGATGGTGGTCGCGATCGTCCGCCGGGCGTCCTCGACGTCGTCGGCCCGGGCGGGGATTGCCTCCAGTCGATCGGCATCGGCTCCCGAATCCAGAAGCTCGGCCTTCGCTTGCTCGAGGTTGTCGGGTTTGCGGCTGGTGATCACGACTCCGTCAGCACCGGAGGCCAGCATCAGGCCGGCCGTCGCTTGCCCGATGCCGCGGCTACCGCCGGTCACGACCGCGACCTTTCCCTCCAGACGTACTTCCATCGGCTTCGACGTTACCTGTGCGCGCTAGATGAGCTAATGGGCGCCCCGCTTGACCCCGCCGTACTTCATCCGGGTGTCCGATACGGCCGCCGCCCGGCTGTCGGGAACGTTTACCTCGGCGCCCACCACTTCGCCGATAAAGAGAGTATGGGTGCCGAGATCGATGGCCTGACGGACCGCGCAGTCCATCCAGGCCACCGCCTCCTCAAAAACCGGAGCACCAGTCACCGCCGTGCGCACCGGCCTCCCGTTGAGCGTGCCGTTCTCGGAGACGGCGGGCTTCGAGAACTTGACAAAGACCTTGGTGTCATCCGGCGACCACAAGTTGACGCTGAATCCGCCGCCCTCGGTGATCAGGCGATGGGTGATTGCCTTGTTGTCAACCCCGACTCCGATCAGAACCGGCTCCATGGATAGCTGGGTGACCCATGAGGCCGTCATCGCATTTTGTTCCTCGCCCGCCGCCGAGCCGATCAGGGCGAGGGCGTTGGGAATCATCCATGTCACCTGATTGAGCAGCGCTGCATCCATCGACTCCATTGTGGCTCGGGAGGGCGGTAAGGGCAGCTGCCCACCTAACCTCCCCATACGTGCACGTGCTAGTCGCCACCACCGGCGTCCTGCCACCGTCTGCGGTAGCCAACTTCTGCGATCTGCTGGTCGACGAGGGGTCGATCACGGTCATGACCGTCATCCAGGTGCCGCGCACTTTCCTGGCTTCGCTCGACGACGAGGAGCGGCGTTCCCTCCTCGACGACGACTCCCGGCGAGACGAGCAGGCCGAGATGAAAGCTGCCCGCTATCTCGAAGAGCGAGGCAGGCGCATCGTCGATCCTCTGGTATCGGCGCTGGCCGCGCGCTCGCGCACCGCCACCATCCGCCTGGTGGAGGGGGATGATCCCGCCGAGGCGATCATCAGAACTGCCCATGAGCTTGCCATCGATACGATCATCATGGGAGCGACCCGCCGCCTCTTCACCGAGCAGGCCTGGACGAGTATCTCGGTGAGGGTCATGGAGCGATGTCAGGTGCCGCTGGTCCTGGTTCCCGGCACCCGAACCGAGGACACGGGCGACTTCGTGCTGACCGGTTTCGAACCAGAGCCCGCCTGGGAACCCGGCGGCTAATTGGCGACGGCCCGGAACTGGGTCTCAAAGAGCTCTCGATAGAGACCGCTCCCCGCCATCAATTCGCGGTGGGTTCCCTTCTCCACCAAACGGCCGTGGTCGAGAACCAGGATTTGATCGGCAGCCAGGATGGTGGAGAGCCGGTGGGCAATGACCACCGAGGTGCGTCCCACCATCAATTTTTCGAGCGCATCCTGGATCAGGGCTTCGGAGCGAGAGTCGAGATGTGAGGTGGCCTCGTCGAGGATCAGCACCGCCGGATCCTTGAGGATGACGCGGGCGATCGCCATCCGCTGGCGCTCTCCCCCCGACAGCCGATAGCCCCTCTCTCCGACCACCGTCTCGAAGCCGTCCGGAAGCGCGTTGATGAACTCGGCGATGTTGGCCGCCTCGGCCGCCTGCTGAAGTTGGTCATCGTTCGCGTCTTCGCGGGCATAACGAAGGTTGGCCGCGATTGTGTCATGGAATAGGTATGTCTCCTGGGTGACAACGCCGACTCCGCGAGCAATTGAATCAAACGTCAGCTCGCGGACGTCGTGGCCGTCGATGCGGACTGAGCCGGCATCGACGTCATAGAGGCGGGGAATGAGATAGGAGATGGTCGTCTTTCCTGCCCCACTCGGGCCGACGAGAGCCACCAACTCTCCGGCAGGTATCTTGAAGCTTACGTCCTCTATCGCCCACGGGCGGGTTGACACCTGTTGAGGGACGAAGCCCACGTCCAGCGATCCCCGGCGGCCGGCGCGTTTCACTGCTTCGAGGCCTACCGGTTCCTCCGACTGGTAACGAAAGAAGACCTCTTCAAAACTGATGTCGCCAACGATGGAGTCGATATCGACATTGCCTTCATTGAGCTCTGACTCCATATCCAGCACTTCGAAAACCCGCTCGAAGCTGACCAGGGAAGTGGCGAGCTCGACCCGACTGTTGGTCAAAGAGCTCAAGGGACCATAGAGCTGCCCAAGAAGGCTGGTGAACATCACCACTGTCCCAACAGTGAGTCCGCCGCGGATGACCAGGAAACCGCCGTACCAGAAGACAGCCGCACTACTGATCGCTCCCACGAGTCCCAGAGTGGCGAAGAACCAGCGGCCGACCATCGCCGTCTTCACGCCCAGGTCGCGGGCCTGGGCGGCTTCGTGGGCATAGCGGTCGGCTTCTCTGCGCTCGCGGCCGAAGAGCTTAACGAGCAGGGCGCCGGAGATATTGAAGGTCTCCTGCAGGATGACCGACATGGCTGCGTTCTTTTCCATCTGCTCGTCCGTGTAACGACGCAAGATCCGGGCTACCCGCCGGGCGGGGAGAATGAACATCGGCACGGCCGTCAGTGCCAGCAACGTCAGCCGCCACTCGGCTTGCAACATCACCACCAGGATCACGCTCACCGACACCACGTTGGAAAAGACGGTGAGAAACGTGCCGGTGATGGCTTGTTGGGCTCCCACCACATCGCTGTTCACGCGCGAGATCAATTCGCCGGTTCGAGTCGACGTGAAGAAACGCAACGACATTCGCTGCAGGTGGGCGTAGAGCTGTCGACGAAGGTCATAAATGATCCCTTCCCCTGCTCGCGCCGACCACCAACGCTGCAGGACACCGATACCGGAATTGATCAGAGGCAAGAGCACCATCCCTGCCCCCAGGAGGGTCAACAGCCCCAAATCCCGATTCGGCAAAGCCACGTCGATGAGCTGGCGAATGAGAAGCGGCGGGAGCACGCCGATGATCGCCGTGGCAAAAACCGTGAAGATGATGCCGACCAGCTGGCGCCGATAGGGCCGCCCGTAATGCCAAACCCGGGTCAGGAGCTCGCGATTGAGCTCGCTAGTTTCTTGCTGGGGATCGAAGCGGAGATAGCTCCAGCCGTGGCCGTGAAACATCGGTCAGAAGGCAAGCGCTGAAAGCGGTCGAGCGGATTCGGCCATCTCCCGGACCAGGGATCGATTCACACCTGAGCGCAAAAAGAGCTCGTATCGATAGGTTTCCGAGAACCAGATCAGGGTTACCCCGAGGTTGTCGACCAGCTCCCAGGCCGGACGTTCTCGCACCGTACTCACTGCACACTGGGCCTGGCGATCGATGTAGCGCGCACAGCTGGTGTCCGCCTGCCCCGAGGAGATCGCCGCCAGGCCCTCGGGATCGTTCACCACGGTCAACACCGCTTGCTGGCCGACAGACCGCGAGCGCGTATAGGGCTCGACCGACCAGAGCCCGAACGCGGCCACCTGGTCGGTGGCGAGAGTCAGTCGAGAGAGGTCGTACACGAGCTGGCTCGTGATGTATCGCACCTCCGGGGGAACCTGGCTGGGAAACTCGATCCCCGGCAACGCGGCCGCGATCTCAGCCGGGGTCGCCTGGACGAAAGGATCGCTTGACCGAGCCCTGGTGTAGACGCCGGCGATGATCTCTGCCGGAGTCGTCCCGCCCACCGGTGCCAAGTCGCCGTTGAACCACTCGGTCCGGTGCACCGAGGCCAGGGACGGACCATCGGAAGCGGTGGTCTCGGTGGTCGCGAGGGTGGGCTCGCGGATCCAGTCCGAGGATCGTCCCCCCACGCCCGAGAGCGGCGCTCCGCCACAGGCGGTCACGAGCAGGAGGAGGGCAAGGGGGCGGCGCATACCTGACAATTTTGCCATCGAAGTGGTGGTTTCTCGATGACCCGTTGAGTTAGTGCCCGCTTCCTAACATCGCCGTGATGCCCCGGTACCTGGTGATCAACGGACCTCATCTCGACCGCCTGGGCACCAGATCGCCCGAGATCTATGGGTCGACCACTCTCGACGAGCTGGGGCGGGACCTCTCCCAATTCGCCGCCCGGCTCTCAATCGAGGTCAGCATGTTCCAGTCCAACCTCGAGGCAGAGCTGCTCGAAGCGCTTGCCGGGGCCGAGAGAGCCTTCGACGGAATCGTCCTCAATCCCGGTGCTCTGACCCACTACTCGCGCACTTTGGGCGACGCCGTGGCCGCCATCTCTATACCTGTTGTGGAGGTTCACATCAGCAACATTCTCGAGCGGGAGAGCTGGCGCCGGCACTCCGTGATCGAGGGAGTGCAGCGAATCTACGGACGCGGAATCCACGGCTACCGGTGGGCCCTCCGCCACTTGTTGAACCGCAGCGCCGCCCCCCGCGAGCGGCTCCCCTACGGTCGGCTGCCCGACCAGGTGGGCGATCTCCGGATGGTCAAGGGAGCTTCACAATTGGTCACCTTGCTCCACGGGGGACTGTGGCGTCATGAGTGGACGGCCGACACCACCGAGTCCCTGGCCACCGACCTCTGGCGAAGAGGCATTGCCACCTTCAACCTCGAGTACCGCCGCCTCGGGCTCGGCGGGGGGTGGCCAGAGAGTTTCGCCGACGTAGCCGCCGCTGTTCGCAAAATCCCTGAATTGACTGGCTTTTCAGCCGATCAAGTGGTGCTCTTGGGACATTCGGCGGGGGCCACGATGGCCCTCTGGACCCAGCATCAGGGGTTGACGATCGCCCTTGCCCCCTTTTGCGACCTGGTCTCGGCTCGGGCTCAGGGAGTGGCCGGGGACACTTTCATGCGACTTCTCCCTGACCCCCTTCCGGGCCCCTCCGAGTACTCGCCCGCCCATCGCCTGCCCCGTGCGGGCCGGGCGGTGGTGATCGCCAGCCCCTTCGATCGCCTGGTCCCGATCGATCCGATTCGAGCCTATGCCTCCTCGGCCCGACGGCACCAGACGGCCATCGAGCTTCTCGAATCTGAGGATCGGCACTTCGACATGCTGGAACCCTCAAGTGCTAGTTGGGGGTTAGCAATTGACGTTCTTGGAGCGCGAAAAGCCGCCGTATAGCGGTTTGCCCACTTCTTTTGGGCCTGCTTATTTTCAACAGCAATCGGACAAGCTGTTGGCTGGCTTGTCCGGGGCGGAGTCATGAGTTTCCATCGGTTCGTGTACGTGGCCGGGTGGTCGGCGGTGATCCTTCTTGCCATCGCCGGCTTTGCCGCGTTCAACGCCGGGACGCCGCCGTTGACCCCCTCGACGACCCGTGGCCAAATCATCTGGGGTGAAGCGGCCGGTGCGGTTTCTGCCCAGGGTTGGCTCGCCATGGCGGGAACCAAGGCCGCCGCTCCCGAAGTGGCCGCCCCTCCGACCACCGCGCCGGCGGTTACCGCCCGATCCACTACTTCCCTCGAGCTCAACACCGGATGGCTCGACTCGGTCGCTTTGCGAAGTCTCATCGAGGCCAACTTCGCCTCGAGCGATGTCAATAAGGCAGTTCGGCTGGCTTGGTGCCTATCCCGATTCGATGTCGACCTGGTCAATCCCGACTTGGGTTTGTTGGGGTTGTTTCAGATCGCCCCCTCGGATTGGAATGCAACCACCGAAGCAATGGGGTTCGGCACCGGGGCCGATCCTTTCGACCCCGCATTGAACGTGGCCGTTGCCGCTCACATCGTCTATCAGGGTTCGGGCTGGGGCTACTGGAGCTGCTCCTAGCGGAAGTCCCGCGACTTCAAGGTCGTCACCCCCAAAGGTCGAAAGCTCTGAGCAACCAGGTTGGTGACACCGTCGCGATACTCCAGACGGCCTCCGATAACCATCGCCGGGCGTTTGCGAGCCACTTCGCGATTACGGGTCCACACCTCAGGGAGCACCACCACGTTCAACATCCCGGTTTCGTCTTCCAGATTGAAGAAAACAACCCCCATCGCTGTACCGGGATGCTGGCGATGGGTTATCACCCCACCCACTTCGGCGAGCTTGCCGTTGCGTCTCAACTCCAGAGCTTCCATCACCGTCAAACAGCCTTCTTCTCGAAGCTGGGAGCGTATGAACTGAATCGGATGAGTCAGCGAGACTCCTGTCGACCAAAGATCGGCTCGATGTTCTTCTTCGGCATCCATGGCCAAGAGGGAAGGCGACTCGGTACCGGGTGAGAGCGGGAGGCGACCAGGATCGATCTCGGACAGGGGACCAGCCGCCCAAAGCCCTTGCCGGCGCTCGATCCCGAGATCGGCCAGAGCATCGCTGGCGGCCAGCCCCTCGAGGGCTGAGACGGACAAACCGGTGCGAAACGCCAGGTCCTCGGGATTGGCAAAGCCACCGCCGATCTGGCGGGCTGCCTCGATCCGGTCGATCTCCTTCGTGCCCAGATTGCGGACGTATCTGAGGCCAAGGCGGACTGCCACCGCCGGGCGAAGGGGATCAGAGAGCGCTCCTCTTCCCCGCCTCCACGACACCCCGTAATAGGTGGCGAGGTCGTCGGGATCGGCCTCCCAAGCTTCGATGGTGCAGTCGTGATAAGAACGATTGACGCACGGTGACAGTGTCTCCACGCCGTGGCGGCGGGCATCCTGGACGAGGCTATTGGGGCTATAGAAGCCCATCGGTTGGGCATTGAGCAGCCCGGCCAGGGTCTCAGCAGGCCAGTGATATTTCAACCAGGCCGACATGTAGACGATGTAGGCAAAGCTGACCGAATGGCTCTCGGGAAAGCCGAAGTGGGCGAACCCCTGCAATTTTTCCCAGATCTCTTCGGCAGCCTCGCCGACCACGCCCCTTCCTGCCATCCCCAGAAACACTTCCTCTCGAAGCTTTTCCATCGCTTGCTCGGACCGCTTATGGGTCATCGCCTGGCGAAGCCGATCCGACTGATTGCCATCGAAACCGGCGCACACCCGCGCCAGTTCCATCAGTTGCTCTTGGAAAATCGGAACCCCGAGAGTCTTCTCGAGGATCGGCTTGGTGAGGGGATGTGGAAAGCGAATCGGCTCCTCGCCGCTACGACGGCGGAGATAGGGATGAACCGATTGCCCTTGGATCGGTCCCGGGCGAATCAACGCCACCTCGACCGCCAGGTCATAGAAGGTGGTGGGCTTCATGCGTGGCAGAGTCGCCATCTGCGCCCTTGACTCCACCTGGAAAAGACCAACCGTGTCGGCCTTGGTCAACATCTCGTAGATAGCTGGTTCTTGCTCGATCGTGGCGAGGTCGATTTCGATGCCGTGAGTCTCTTTGATCAGGTCGGCGGTGAGGTGGAGAGCATTGAGCATCCCCAGCCCGAGCAGGTCGAATTTGACGATGCCAATTGCCGCGCAGTCATCCTTGTCCCATTGCAGGACCGAGCGTCCTTCCATTCGTCCCCATTCGAGCGGCACCACCTGAGAGAGAGGACGATCGGCGATGACCATCCCTCCGGAATGAATCCCGAGATGACGCGGAAATCCGTCCAGCCGCCAGCAGACGTCATATAGCAATTCGGCCGTCAGCCCCGGTGGCAAGGGTGTGTCATCACGGATGGCCGCCGCGTCATGGCTGTCGACGAACTTGGAGAGGCCGTCGACCTGGGCCGGGGTGAACCCCAAAGCCTTGCCGACGTCACGCAGCACCGACCGGGCCCGGTAGGTGATGACGTTGGCAACCATCGCCGCCCGTTCCCGGCCATATCGGCGGTAGCAGTACTGGATCACCTCTTCCCTTCGATCGGCTTCAAGATCCAAGTCGATGTCGGGAGGACGACCCCGCTCTTCGGAGAGAAAGCGCTCGAATGGCAAGCCCAGCCGGATCGGATCCACTCGGGTCAGACCCAGACACCGACAGACAGCCGAATCGGCGCCCGAGCCTCTGATCTGACACATGATGTCTTGACCCCGGGCGAATTTGACGATGTCCCAGACCACCAGGAAATACCCGGCGAACCCGAGGCGCTCGATGATGCCCAGTTCGTGCTCGAGCCGCCGGCGGGCCGTGAGATCGATCGATCCTTGACCGGGGTAGACCTCCCGGGCTCCTTCCCAGGTGAGGTGCCGGAGGTAGTCCATCTCGGAACGGAAATGACCCGGCATCGGAAAGTCGGGCAGCCTCGGGGCAACCAGTTTCAGATCGAAGGTGAGTCGTTCGGCCAAACGCACCGCGGCCGAGATGGATCCCGGATATCTATCGAAGCGTCGCCCCATTTCCTCGGGACTCTTGAGATAACGCTCGTCGGTGGCAGGGCGAAATCCATCGGCCTGATCGAGCGACCGACGTCCGCCGACCGCCGCCAGCACCTCGGATAGGTCGGCATCCTGGCGGCGGTGGTAGTGGACGTTGTTGGTGGCGACCACACCCAGGTTGAGCCGGCCCGCTACTTCCCAGATCAGGTCGTTGCGAGCATCGTCTTCCGGCATCCCGTGATGCCACATCTCCAGATAGAAACGGCGACCGAACAACTCTCGCAAGCGAATGGCTGCACTCATCGTTCCAGCCAGGTCCCCCTTCGCCGCCGCCCCGGCCACTGCGCCCTTCCGACAACCGCTCAAGGCAACGATCTCGGGGATAGCCGCAGCGGTCCGTGCCAGGTCATCCCAGAGGTAGACCGGTCGGTCCTTCTCCCCCCGGAACTGGGCAGTGGAGACCAACTGGGATAGGGCCCGGTAGCCGGCTGGGGAACCGGCGAGGAGAAGAAGGTGATCTGTCGGTTCCTTCTCGACCGGCTTGGTCCCATGCATCCGCTTGGTCCGCCCCCGCCTTCTTGAGATGTCAGATTTCAGACTTGAGACTTCAGATCGATCTCTTTCTTCAGCACGAGGGAGTGGATCTGATATCTGATGTCTGATATCTGATGTCTTGCTGATTCCTATCTCGGTGCCGTATACCGCCGGCAGCCCTGCCCCCGCCGCGGCAGTGGAGAACCGCACCGCACCGTAAAACCCGTTGTGATCGGTTACGGCCAGCGCTCGATAGCCGAGGTCGACCGCCTCGGCGACGAGGTCTTCGGGGTGCGACGCCCCGTCGAGGAAGGAAAAGTTGGTGTGGCAGTGGAGTTCGGCGTAATCGAACATCAGTTCGAGAATATAGACAAAGTTTGAAGATGGACGCGAAAGACAAGAGACATCTCGTTCGTTTCGCCGGTCGAGGTCTTTGGTCTTTGGTCTTTAGTCTTCGGGCATGACCATCGAAAAGACCGTTCGCCTCTCGGGGGGGTCGTCTGATTCCATCGAAGATGCGATCCGAACCGTCCTGGCCCGGGCAGCGGTGACGATCCGTGACATCAGCCGCTTCCAGGTGGTACAGGTCTCGGGTCAGGTCGACTCGGCCGGAGTGCCCACCGATTTCGCAGTCACTCTCGACATAACCTTTCAGGTGAGGGAGTCCCTTGGTCGTGAGTGAGCAGTGCCGTGAATGAGCTCAGTGAATGATTGGGCCCGGCCTCTCGGCCAGGGAATCTCCCAGATCACGCTTCCGTTGCCCTTTGCCAGCCCGAGGACCATCAACGCCTACCTGATCGAATCGAGCGACGGACTCGCTCTCATCGATTGCGGTGTTGATACTGCCGAGAGCCGCAACGTGCTCTTCGGCGGTCTCGCCGACCTGGGCTACAACCCCGCCTCGATCGACACCCTGATCGTCTCCCACCTCCACCCTGACCACGTGGGGATGGCCCCCCGCCTCGTCGAGCAGTTCGGTATGCGAGTGGTAATGCACGAGCGAGCCGCCAAGGTCGTCGATCGGTACAACGACACTCCT
This sequence comes from Acidimicrobiia bacterium, assembly GCA_035253825.1. Taxonomy (GTDB): domain Bacteria; phylum Actinomycetota; class Acidimicrobiia; order Spongiisociales; family ZC4RG35; genus JACCTH01. The sequence goes on from DATFBM010000034.1 coordinate 59,058, forward strand.
GGATTCGTGGAGCGGATTCGAATCCTGGCTCGACGCCACGGAGTCCCCGCCGATGCATATGACGCCTTTGTCGATGTCGGCCCGAGACCGGATTGGATGCCACTCCTAGCCCTCCCGGACCTCACTGTGGATGAAGGTGACTCAATTGCGATCGGCAGCAACCGTCCACTTCAGGTCATTTTCACGCCCGGCCACGAGCCCACCCATATCTGTCTCCGTGACTCCCGCACCGGAGTCCTCTTCGCCGGCGACCACATCCTTCCTCGCATCACCCCCTTTGTCGGATACGACGAGGACTTTCCCGACGTGCTCGGGGAGTTTCTCGAATCGCTTCGCAAGATCGAGGCGCTTCGAATCACCACCACCTATCCGGCCCATGGCGACATCGTTTCCCATGGATCGGCCCGGGCCGAGCAGATCCTTCTTCATCACCAGCGCCGCCTGGCAGGGATGCGCGAGGTCGTCGCTCCGCTCGGTTCGAGCGCATGGCAGGTGATGGAACAGGTCTTCCGGCCCAATCTGGCGGCTATGGATCAGCGTCTCGCCCTGCGGGAGACCATCGCCCATCTCGAACATCTTCAGCTCACCGGGGCCCTTCAGCACAGTGACGATCCCGACACCATTCGCTACAGGCGCTAGCGCTCCCCCGTCTCCCAGAGGTCTCGCATCAAAGCCGAGTGCTCGAGAAGCTCCCGCAACTGGCCCCTAGCGACGATCCGGCCCCGATCCATCACCAGTATCTGATCGGCTCGCTCGAGCGCGGCCCGGCGGTGGGACACAACCAGGCACGTCGCCTGGCGCTGCTCAAAGAGGCGCCGCCACAGCTCGCTTTCGGTCCGCAGATCGAGAGCCGAGGAGAGGTCATCGAATACCAGCAGCTCGGCCTCGGTGGCAAGCATCCGGGCTGCGGCCGAGCGCTGCACCTGGCCTCCGGAGAGCTTGACACCCCGGGCTCCCACCAGAGTCTCCAGGCCCTGTTCCATGCGCTCGAGGTCGGGGTCGAGCACGGCCAACTGGACCGCCTCCCGGAGCCGCTCTCGCGTTGCCCGCTGTCCCAGGGCGATATTGTCGGCCAGGGACTCTGAGAACAGTCGAGGGACCTGTGCGGTGTAGGCCGAGCGAGGGGGCACAAAGAACGATGCCGGGTCTTCGACCAGCTTTCCATTCCATCGAATCTCCCCGGTAGCGGGAACCAGGCCGAGCAGGGCACGAACCAAGGTGCTCTTCCCGGATCCGATCTTTCCGGTGATGACCGTGAAGCTTCCTCGCCCGATCTCGAAGTCCACATCTTCCAAGCCCTCCTCGTTATCGGGGAAACGGTGACTGAGCCCCCTCACCGACAAGCGGTCGAACGTCTCGGCTTCCGTCGCCGGACCAGGCACTTCGGGGACTTCTCCTTGCAATGAGACCGTGGTGGAAAGGTTGAGGAGGTCGTTATCCCGGGCATCGACCGCCAGACCCCGGATTCGTTCGAACGCGACCCCGGTTCGACGATGTTGGGCGATGATGTCGCCGATGAATGCCATGTAATCGGTAAGACGGGGAAGATACGTCAAGAACACCGTCAGCTCCCCGAGGCTCATCGACTCCTCTGTGAGGGATCCGGCTCCGAAGATCAGGACGAACGCGATCCCGATCGTCGACATGTTGCGGTTGATACCGCGCAGGACTTCGGTGAGGACCGTGTCGCGCATGGCCGCCCGATGTCGGATTCGATTGAGGCCTTGAAAGCGGGTCATGACCTGCTCTTCGGCCCGGAAGAGCTTGATCGCCTGGACGGCGCCGAAGGTCTCGCCGACGAAGCCGGTGACGTCGTCGGTGGCCGCGCGCATCGCCCGGCGACGGGCCCGAATCTGGGGACCGAGAGCCTGGGTCAGGAGGGCGGTCAAAAGCAATGGAACCAATAGGAACCCGGTCAGGCGCAAATCGATCGTCGCCATGATCACGATCGAACCGAGGCCAAAGATGACGAGGCCGCCCATGTCCACCCAGTTCTCGAGATACTCGAGCAAGTCTTCGACGTCGTCGCGAAAAGTGCTGACCGCCTCCCCCGGTGAGAGTGGGAGAACACGGCTGCGGGGAGCCTCAAGGAGCCAGCGGAGGAGATTGCGTTGGACAAGCAGAGTGACTTCGTTCCAATGCTTGATCCATTCGACATCCCCGAGCCAGATGATTCCGTTTCGGCCGATGGCCAAAGCGCTGAAGATCGCCACCGGCGTCCAGGCGGTTTGAGCGATATCGGAGCTGCCGGCGAGCCGATCGAATACGGTGCCGATCAGCAGACCGAAGAGCAAAGGCGAAGCGTGGACCAGTGCCCAGACCGTGAAGCAGAACATGAACCGGCCGGTCCGGTAGCGGATCAGCTCCCGAATGATCTCAAGAGTGCTGAGATTCTTCGTCACAGATGACCGCCCTCCAACAAGCCGGGATCTCCTAGACGGAGCAGACCGGCGTAGAGGCTCCCGGGATCGGCGGCGAGTTCGGTTCGGGGCCCGTGCTCGGCGATTTTCCCCTCATCTACCACCATGATCTCGTCTGCAGTGCGGACGGTCTCCAACCTATGGGCGATGATGAAGACGGTGCGACCGGCGAAGAGTCGCTCGGACGCGACCGCCAGGACCGACTCCGTGGCGGGATCGAGGCGAGAGGAAGGCTCATCGAGGATCACCACCCCCGGGTCCTGGAGGAACACCCGGGCAAAGGCCAATAGCTGCTGTTCGCCGGCCGACAGACCCTGGCCTCCGGATCCGAGCTCGGTGTCGAGCCCAATCAAGCGGGCCCAATCTCCCAGACCCGTCCGATCGAGCACGGCGAGGATTTCCTCATCGGCTCGCTCCCGAAAAAGGGTCAGGTTGTCACGAACCGAGGCCCGGAAAAGCTGAACGTCCTGGGTGACCACGCCCAGAGCTCTACGTAGGGAATCGGGCTCGACCGTCCTCAAATCGATCCCCCCCACCCGCACCTCGCCTTGAGTGGGCTCGTAGAGGTGTGAAATGAGCCGTGTGATCGTCGTCTTCCCCCCACCGGTGCGGCCGAGCAGGCCGAGAACGGTTCCAGCCTCAATCCGGAAGCTGACCCGATCAAGCACCAGCCGATCTTCGTAGGCGAACGACACATCATCGAGCTCGACCGACAGCGGTCCCGGTGGCATCTGGTGCTCGCCGACTGAGATGGAGGTCCGAAGCCTCCGTAGTTGATCGATGCGGATGAGCCCGCCGGCCGCCTTCTGGAGACGCTGCAGCTCCTGGGTCACCTGCTCGATCGGACGTCGCACCAATTGGGCGTACTGCAGGATCAGGTAGGCGGTACCGATCGTGACCGAGTCGGCCAGAACCAGCCAGGTCCCCACCGCCAGGGCCAAAGCGTCCCCGACCCAAAACACTGTATTGGCTGTCACCCAAACGATTACTCGCTTGCGCCACGCCGCGGTCGTGCGGCGGTAGTAATCACGCATCACCGGAATGAAGCGAGACATGGTGAAGCGACCCGCCCCCAAGGCACGGATGTCCTCGATGCCTGCCAGCCGCTCTTCGATGAAGCCATAGAGGACCGCGGAGACCTCCCGCTCTTCTTCTGCGGCTTGCACCGGAAGGTTACGGAGGCTCCAGAGCAGACCGAGGACCCCGAGCACGTAGACCGTCAGTGACACCCCCATCACCGGATCTTTGGACCAGGAGATGACGAGCACCCCCAACAACAGCGCCCCGGCGCCGAGCAGGCGAACGAGGAAACGCGAGATGAAATCGGAAACGGCGGTGACGTCGCCATCAACCCTCTCGATCATCTCTCCCGGGGTGGTGTCGTTGTGATAGCCCATGTCGAGGGAAAGGAGGTGGCGCCCGAGATCCTCTCGCAGTCGATTGGTGGCGCTCCAGCCAATGTCGGTGCCGAGATAGGAAGTAAAGGCATCAAGTAGCTGGTTGACGACGCCCGCCAGCAGATAGGCAATCCCGATACCGACCAGACCGTCAACCGCGACCCGCGAGCCCACTTGATCGATGAATCGAGCCAGCAGCTGCGGGACTACCAGTTGCAGACCAATCGAGGCCAGCAACGCCACCAAGAGCAGCGTGGCTCGACCCCGCAGGGGGGCGAGATAAGTGGTAAGAGTGGTGCGATAGGAAGGAGTAGTCACTTGCGGCTTGACGCCATCGGAGAGCGCGGTCATTTGGGGTTTGGTTTTCGGGTTTCGACGGCGGGATAAGGAGACGTGGTGAAGAGTGCGGTCATTTCACGGAACCCCCGAACCTACCGTTGAGTCTTGATCGACGAGGCCGATTTAGAACGTCGATGACGATCAAGTTTTTCACGGCCCTATTGATCTTCCTCCTGGCTGTGGTACCGCCGGCCGCGGCGGCGAGCGGTGTTCCTGGCGAGGTCATCAACAATCCCTTGCCTCCCGACCTTCGCCCGGGATCGGTGGGGGCCACGGTCGCGGATCTGCAAGCCCGGCTACTGGATGCCGGCTTCTTTCCGGGACGGACGGACGGCGTGTACGGCCGGCAGACGGTGGGAGCCGTGCTCGCCTTTCAAAAGCTCTATGACCTCGAGCGAACCGGCATCTTCCGTCAAGACGACTGGCATCTACTGGGAAGAGAGATCACCGGCCCGGGCCCGGCGCCTGAACCCGACCGAGTCGAAGTCGACCTGCGCCGTCAGGTCTTGTATTTGATCGAAGCCGAATCGGTAGCTGGGGTGTTTCCGATCTCCTCGGCCAACGGAGAGTCTTATCGCAACTCCCGCGGACGATTGATCCGAGCCGTCACTCCCGAGGGTCGCTTCGAGTTCCGACGCAGCCGTCAGGGATGGTGGGAGTCATATTTGGGCTTCCTTTATTCACCGTTCTACTTCTACGGCGGCTATGCCCTCCATGGGTCGAGGTCGGTTCCAGCGTTCCCGGCGTCGCATGGTTGCGTGCGAGTCGAGATCGAAGATATGGACTTCCTGAAGACCCGAATCCAGCTGGGGATGCCGATATACCTCTACGGCCACTCGGTGAGTCGCGACGAACTGATTACGCCTTAGTGTCCGCCAACAGAGCTTCGAGCGCGATTTCCACCATGGAATTGAAGGTCTGCTCGCGCTCGAGGGAAGTCGTTGCTTCCCCGGAGCGGATGTGGTCCGAGATGGTGAGAATCGACAGGGCTCTCGCTCCCTTCTCGGCCGCCACCCCATAAAGCCCGGCTGCCTCCATTTCCACCGCTAGCACCCCCATGCCCTCCAGCACATCCCATACCTCGTTCTGCGGGTTGTAGAAAAGATCGGCCGAGAACACGTTGCCCACCGCCGCGTCGACACCCAGTGCGGCGGCGGCGTCGACTGCAGCCCGGGCCAACCCGAAGTCGGCGATGGCGGAGTAGTCCCAACCGTGAAACCGAGCCCGGTTGACTCCCGAGTCAGTGCATGCTCCGGTGGCGATCACCACGTCCCGCAGCTTGATTGAGTTGGAGATGCCGCCGGCGGAGCCAACGCGCACCAACCGCTTGCACCCATATTCCGCCACCAGTTCCGTGGCGTAGATCGAAGCAGAGGGGATACCCATCCCACTCCCCATCACCGATACCGGCATCTCCTTATAGACCCCGGTGTACCCGAGCATGTTCCGAACCGCGGTCACCTGACGAGCGTCGTCGAAGAAGTTCTCTGCAATGTGCTTGGCCCGCAATGGATCGCCCGGCATCAATACGCATTCAGCGAAGTCTCCGGCCTCGGCGGAAATGTGGGGCGTGGGCATCAAGCTCCTCTAATCGGGGAGCAGCAATCTATTCGGGGGTCCCGCATGGGGCGGGCGATCCGCTATGGGGTGGCTTGAGCCTGGCGGATGCGCTCGGCGAGGCCGAAACGGCTCTTGGGAGCCCGTAGGTCAACCACGGCCCCGATCGAATCGGAGAAGCCAGCCGGGTCGCCCGGTTGGAACTCGTAGCTGACATAGCCGTCGGAGAGCTGGAAGCGGAAGACGCTCATGCGCTCGCAGGAGACCTGCGCCTGGTCCCAGGAGACCAAGCGGCGGCGGTCGGTCCAAATCCTCACCCGGCCGTCTTCGATCTGTACGGAGGCCCGAACGGGCGGCTCATCATTGCGATAGAGCTGACCAACGAAAACCGACATCGACTCCCCTTCTTCCGTAGGTCAGACTAGGCCTCCGGACCTACCTCGGCAAGAGGCAACCGGGCGCGGTCATAATCGGTCGAGATGTCGGAAAAGGGCCGCCGCCTCCTGAATTTGGCTCGAGTGGCGACCCTGGCAACCATCAATCCCGATGGGAGCCCGCACGTCATCCCCATCGTCTTCGCCATCGTCGGTGACCGACTGGTGACCGCTGTCGACCGGAAGCCCAAACAAGACCTCAATCTGGCCCGGCTCCGGAACATCAGATCCGATCCCCGGGTCTCGGTCCTTGCCCACCACTATGCCGAAGGATGGCATCACCTCTGGTGGGTGCGGGTGGACGGCCACGCCAAAGTGGTTTCGGAGGATCCGGAAGCTATAGCTGCTCTCAAGGCTCGCTACTCCCAGTACAACCAGTACGAGATCACGGGGCCGGTGATCACCGTGGCGATGGAGCGCATCCGGGTGTGGGTGGCCGACCCCCGCTTTCAGGGATAGCCGAGCGGCATCCCCCAGTGGATGTTGAGCGCCTCGCGCATGTTGAGGCTGAAGTCGGAGAAGAACGTTCCCTGTGGTGCCATTGGTCCGAGGAGTATCAAGGCCAAGAGGGCGACCAGCGCCAACGCCACCAGCCGGACAAAAAGCCTCATCTCTTCATCCTGTCATTCGATAGCCCGACTCGGTTGCGATCGCATTCATCCAGACATCAGTCTCAGTCATCGGAAGGCGCTCGACTACCCGGCGATCGACTGTAATTCCAATCAACCAGGGCCGTGGCTCAAGGCTGCTCAGCAGTTGGTCGTAATAGCCGCGGCCATGGCCGAGGCGTGCGCCTGCAGCTGAAAACAGAACCCCGGGAACCAGAACCGCCTCGATGACCGCCGGATCCATCAATTCCGCCTCGGCCGTCGGCTGCAAATACCCAAACGGATGCGTTTCCAGCGAGCCCTCGAGGCGATGAATGGTCAGCGGGCCTTGACGGGGGGTGCGGGTGACGCCGAGGGAGAAGGCAGGATCATCGTGCAGGCAAGCGAGACTGACCTCCCCCGGCATGGCGAGAAAGGTGAGGACCACCTTGAGAGAATCCTGGCGAAGCGCTCGGGCCGCCACCGCGCAAACGGCGTCCGATTCGGCTTCAGTGACCGGCGAGATGCTCTTCGCCCAGTCCCTCCATTCCGCCTTGGTCCGCGGCACCCCGACACCCTATCGTCGGCGCATGCGGCGGTTGCTGGCACCCTTGCGGACGGTTCTAACGATGGTGATCGGGGTCGTAGCGACTTTGCTGGCGGCTCCCATTGCCATAGTCCTGGGACGCCTTCGACCGACGAGCCCGTTCATCGATCAGCTGGCGCGGGTTTGGAGCCGGCTCTGGCTCTGGGCATCGGGGACAACTCTCGTTGTCGAGGGCCGAGAGCACGTTGACCGCACTCGTTCGCATGTGGTCGTGGCCAACCACCTCTCGGTGCTCGACATCATGGTTTGCTTTCTCGCCGTGCCCCTTCCCATCCGATTTCTGGCCAAGAAGGAGCTGTTTTCGATCCCCATTCTGGCCCCAGCCATGCGGGCGATTGGCATCGTCGAGGTCGACCGCGAGGCGCGGTCGGCGATTCACGAGAACGTCAATCGGCAGGCCCGGGAGCTGGTGGCCTCGGGGAGATCGCTGATCATCTACCCAGAGGGGACCCGGAGCCGCGACGGCAGCCTGCGGCCGTTCAAGAAGGGTGCCTTCACTATGGCCATGGCCGGAGCCATACCCCTCCTCCCGCTCACGATCGTGGGGACCCACGAGGCCTGGCCGGCCGGAAAGCTCTGGGTATTCGGGGGCGATGTCAAAGCGGTGATCCACCCCCCGATCGAGACGGCAGGCTTGGAGAAAGCCGAAACGACCAAGCTCGCGGCGCGGACCCGCGACATCATCGCCTCAGCGCTCTAGTCGTAAATTCCGGCCAGAAATGTTCGCTGGCCGCGGACGATCACGAGGAAAGCACCGGCCGAAGTCACGATCTGATAACGATCGGCGGCTTCTTCCCCCTTCCACCACCGACCTAACAGCCGCCAAGGACCGGCCCAGTTGACCACCTGCTCCCAACGGGCGCCAAGCCGAACCCGATGCGGCATTCCTCCTTCCCACTCAATGTCGATTGGCATCGGTTCGGGAGGTACCAGCGCCGGAGCAGGACCGGGAGTGGCTCCGGGCCAAGGGGCGAGGGGATCGCGCTCGGCCGGGGCGGGTTCCTCGCCGAAGCGAAACCACAGCACTTGTTCCCCGGGCACCCTTCCTCCCTGCCGCTCCCCCTGCAACACCGCATCCGGACCGACGAGGGATTGGACCCGGTGAAGTGCCCGCTCCGCCTCCGGTCGGTTGGCGTCATAGGCTTCCCAACCCATCTCCGATTGCTCCAGCAGAGCGAGTTGGCGCCCGCGGCCGGAAAGGTCGGAGGGATCAAGCCGGAGCCGGACCAGCCCGCCTCCCACCCCTTCCCCTTCAACCCAGGCACGTAGCTGCCACCACACGCGTTCCGTCAGTGAGTACTCGAGGAAGGGATCGGCCGAACGCCACACCCTTCTCCGCACCTGACCCCGAGCCGACTCGGCTTCGATCTCCACCCGATGAGGGGCGATCCCTTCCCGGCGCAGATCGTTCATCAATCGGGCCGAGAGAGCCCGAGCCGAGAAGGCCACCTGATCGAGGGATTCGAGCGGGTCGTCGTAGTGAGCCTCGACAGCCAGGTGAGGAGGAATGGAGCGGGGGTTGACCGGCCGATCCTCGCCGGTGGCGAGTTGGTGGGCGCGGAGGCCTTCTTCGCCAAAGCGTGAGGCAATCGCTGCCCGGGGAAGTTCACCGAGCGCTCCCAGAGTGGTCAATCCCAACCAGCGAAATGTGTCGATCATTTCCTCGCGATCGATGACCGAAATGTCGAGACGGGAAAGAAATTCCACGGTGTTCTCGACCACATTGGGTTCGTTCTCGGCGATCCGTGCCGCCCAATGGGCAGCAAAGGGACCGTCGGCCAATCCCACCCGGGCTCCCGGACCCGCCGTCCCCGTCACTTTGTCGAGAAGGATGTCCTCGCCGCCATAGAAACGAAGCGACCCTTCGATAGCGATCAGTACCAAACCGGGTTCGACCACTTCTACTCGCGGGACCAGATCTTCGAGCGAGGCGACCACCGGTTCGAACCGCCGGGTTTCCTCCCCCAGGTCACGGGCCTTGCTCGTTGCCGTCGGACAGAGTGCCTCGGACGCCCTTCTTCCCATGCCAATCGTGACCCCTGCTTGGCGGGCCAATTGGTTGGCGGCAGCTATTCGCTCCGTCTCTCCCCCGGATGCCCGACCTTCTTCGTATACGAAACCGGCAGCATCATCTGGCATCCCCTCGAGCGGCCAATCCGGGAACCAGACACAGATGGTTCGCATCAGGCAGTGGCCTGTAGCTCCTGCCAGGGCAACGACTTCCCAGACACCTCCAAGGAGAGCTGCCTCGCGGTCAAGGCGCCGTGTCCCATATCGGGCCCTTCCCAGGAAACTGCCCTGCCCTGCAGACGCATATGGGTGATCCCGGCCGGGAGCTGACCCCTAAGCGGCCTTAATGCCAACCCCGCTTTGCGAGCCCTGGTGAGAGCAGCCAAACGTCGAAGCTCGCTCTCCCCCACTCCCGGCGGGACTTCTGCGTAGACCGCCGCAACTCCCTCCAGAACTGCCGCACATACCTTTGCCCAGAGTTTTGGATTCGAGCAGCGGACAACCACCAGCCGGCTGGGTTTCACCCCCACTTCCCAAGCAGCGAGCGGAGAGAACCATCCCCCGCGGGCATCGACCACCACTACCGTCCCCACCTGCGAGGGAGCGGTCAGAAGCGAGAGACCTACCCTGGTCAAACCCAGCCCGGCCGGTCCTTCCAACCCCACGATCTTCCCCGGAGCCAGTTCGATCGGAAGTTTTTGCGGCTGAGCCAGCGCCGTCAGCATTTGTCGACCCTATCGAACAAATGTTCGGTCGTCAACCAGCCGGGCTACATCAGGTCAGGGGAAAAGGCGATTGCACCCACCACGGTGTCATCGAGGGCCGGATCGCCACCACCCATTTCACCCACCAGAACCCCCGCCGCTCGGGGGCGACGATGCGAGCCGGAAAGCCATGTCCGATCGACAACGGCTCTCCTCCCACCGCCACCGCCAGCCACAAGCGATCGAGGTCGCGACCCGGATACCGCCGGGCGTACCCCGTGGCCGAGACCACCTCGATACTCCGCCAGGCCTCGGATCCGACCAGGCGATCGAGACGCACCCCTCTCCATATCTGAGTCGAGTGCCAACCCCCGGTGCAGTCGATAGTCGCCTCAAAGTCGTCGTCGGACATCGCCGCCAGGTCGTCGAGGGTGAGTTCCCTATCCCCGATCTCAACCCGCCAGGTGCTCGCCGCCAGCGCCGGAGCGACATCGTTGATCCAGGACGTGACCGGGAAGCCCGAAGGATCGAAGGAACCGACTTCATGCGATCCAGTGAAACGCCGGGGGGCAGCGGCCAGTCCCTCCCAACCCCACCAGAGAGCCGACGCCACCCCGCCGGTGGCGGCCAATCGGAGGAAGCCACGCCGGTTGAGATCAAGAGATCGCGGGCGCTGCGGATGTCGGAGGTAATGACCGAAGCCGAGGATCAAGGCCACCACCGCCGACCCGACGTGGATCTGCATCATGGTCATCCCGGCCAGGGTCCGCGCCCAGTCAACCGTGTGAGCCAGGCCGCTCGTGATTGCGAGTAAGACCACCACCAGAAACAAGAGGGACCAGACTTGCCCAGGTCGGGACCGAGCGAGGCCACGCTTGACGACCACCGACTTCCAAGGCGCCAGCACCAGGAGAGCCAATGCGGTCACGCCGTGGATGATCGAAGGATCAATCAGCCAGTCGGTCCCGATCGAAAAGCTCCAGAACCCACTGGCCAGCGCTGCCAGGAGGAGAGCGGCCAGAGCGAGGTTGGTGCGCCGCCCCATTCAATAACCTCCGGCCGGAATGGATACGCCCGGACTGATCGCAGTCGGACTCGCCATCGCGGTTGGTCTGGTTGGGATCGTCGTCGCCGCCTTACCGGGGCTGATTCTGGTCTGGGGAGCGGTGCTGGTGTGGGCCCTGGTCGAGAAGACCACGCTCGCCTGGATAGTTCTGGCGGTAGCCACTGCGCTATTGATTTTCGGCCAGGTAGGAAAGTACATGGTCCCCGGAAAACGGTTGCGCGAGGCTGGAGTTCCCCGACGATCACTGGTCATCGGTGGGCTTCTCTCCATCGCCGGCTTCTTTCTGATCCCGGTCGTCGGGTTCATCATCGGATTCGTCCTCGGTGTCTATGCCTCCGAGCGCCAGCGACTCGGGACCCACGAGCAAGCTTGGCCCTCGACCCGCAAGGCTCTGTCCGCCGCCGGGCTTTCGATCGTGATCGAGCTGGCGGCCGGTCTTCTCATCGCCGGCAGTTGGTTGGCCGCGGTCTTGTTCGGCTAGCGCGACTTGAGGTCCTCGAGCTCCTCGAGGCTGGCGGGCCAGTCATCTTTCAATAGGCGCGAGAGGGACCGGTCGGCCAGGAGCTTGCCGCCGGTCTGACAGGTGGGGCAATAGTTGGTCTCGTTGTCGGCGTAGACGATCCGCTGCACCTTCGTCCCACATCGCGGACAGGGCTCACCGAACTTGCCGTGGACGGCCATCTCTGGTCGAAACGCCGTCACCTTGGTCGGCCAGCCATCTCCCACCTGGTCCCGCAGCACATCGGTCCAATGGTTGAGTTGATCGATAGTCGCCTCTCGCAATCGGGCGATCTGTTCTGTTGAAAGCTGGCGGGTTCGAACCACCGGGGAAAGCTTGGCCGCCCAAAGGATCTCGTCCGAGAAGGAATTGCCGATACCGGAAAAGATTCGGGGATCGGTCAGAGCCCGTTTCAAGGTCCGGTTCTCCTTCGTCAAGGCTTGACCGAATTCGTCCGGCGATGACTGAAGAGGTTCGACCCCTCCTCGGTTCTCTGCCAGCAAAGTGTCTTCTCCCCTCAGCACCCAGATCCCGGCACGTCGCTTGGTTCCTTGCTCGGTGAGAATGAGAGTCCCCGTATCGAACTCAAATGAGGCGAGGCCGACCTTCTTCGGAATCGCGGCCTTCCCCTCTTTCCATTGCAGACGTCCCGCAATCATGAGGTGGATGACCACGAAGAGGCGCTCGTCGAGTTCGAAGACGATTCGCTTTCCAATTCGCCGCAATCCTCGAACCGTCTTTCCCTCAACCGCATTGAAGGGGGGGTCGTAGGTGCGCAGTACCGCCGGAGATGCCAGGCGCAATCGCTCGAGGGTGTGGCCAACAGTCCTTCGTTGCAACGCCTCGAGATACACGACGATATCGGGCAGCTCCGGCACGGGGCCAAGCTAACCACTACCTTCGGCCGCCATGCCGACCCTGTCCCGCCAGTGGGTGCTGGCAAGAACCCCCGAAGGCATTCCCCAGCCGGGCGACTTCGCCATGCAGGAAGTGCGTTTGCCGACGGTGGGTGAGGAAGAGGTGATCGTCGCCAACCGCTTCCTCTCCGTCGACGTGGGTGTGCGCGACCGTCTCGCCCGTGATAGCTACGGAACCCGCACCCAGGTGGGCGAGGTGATCGATGGATTCGCAGTGGGAGAGGTGATCGAGTCGAGTCACTCCCGCCTGGGGGTTGGTGACCGGGTGGCGGCGGGCACTGGCTGGCGCACTCACTACCTCTCTGACGGCAAAGGGTTGTTGCGCCTCGACCCCGAAATCTTTTCTCCCCCGATCCCCGACTCCACAGCCATCGGCGTTCTCGGGGTCTCCGGCCTCACCGCTTACTTCGGCCTGCTCAGCGTGGCACGGATCTGGCCGGGGCAGACCGTGCTGGTCTCGTCGGCGGCAGGAACGGTGGGCGGCACCGCTGGTCAGATTGCTCGTATCAATGGCTGTCGAGTGGTGGGGATCGCCGGTGGGCCCGATCGCTGTCGCTACGTCACCGGAAAGCTGGGGTTCGACGACTGCCTGGATCGCCACGACCCCGAGCTCGCCAGCGCTGTAGGCCGCGCCTGCCCGGAGGGAGTCGACGTGTATTTCGACAATGTCGGCGGCGAGCTTTTGGATTTGGCTTTGATGACCATGAATCGCGGCGGACGAGTGGCGGTGGCCGGTCAGGTTTCCGAGTACAACCTCGAAAACCCGCGAGGGATTCGCCATGTACGGGAGCTCATTGAACGCCGGATCCGACTCGAGGGGTTCGTGGTTTGGGATTTCCTCTCCGACTTCCGCTCGGCGATGTCGGAAATGGCAGGTTGGATAAGAGAGGGCAGACTTCTCTATACGGAAACGTTCAGTAACGGTTTTGAGTCTGCGCCCGTGGCCTTTTCAGAACTGTTTACACGTGCGGGATTGGGGCGGTCGCTGATTCGGCTCTAATCGCCTCCTCCAGCTTTATCCACCGTCGCTCGGTGAAATGGAACATTGCTACACCCACCAAGAGGGCCAGCGCAACGCCGGAAAAGCTCGTTCCGTAACCGAACTGCTCGATCATCCAGCCAATTAGCGGTGAAGCGCCGAATAACGAGATGTCGAATAGCGCTGTAAAGATCGCCATCGTGGTCCCCCGCTCTTCGAGGCTCGCTCGACTGGTAGCGAGAGTCACCACGACAGGGAATGAGATCCCGTGCCCAAGGCCGGTCAGCAAGCCACCGGAAATCAGACCGAAGCTACTTCCAGCCAAGCCGACTGTCGCCAGGCCTGCGGCATAAAGAACGAGTCCTGGAGCAACCATCCGAGCAGGACCGATCCGATCGGGTATCCAAGCAAAACCGAGCCTCCAGGTAATAGCGGCGATGGAGTAAGCGGCAAAGAATGACCCCACGCTCCCCACTCCGGTTGCTGTCACGTAGGTAGTTACGAAAACGAAGGCCGCAGTAAACCCCAAGGCCAGGATGAGGGTCACAAGCCACATCGGACGGAATGAAGGTCGACGGAGCAGTCCGAAGAAATGAGTTGCTGGAGAGTTGGCGACACTTTCCTCAAGCAAGAGGCTGATGACAAAAGCGACCAGCGCACACGCCGTAGCGACTATGAAAATCCCCTGATACCCGAACCTCGTAGCCAGGATCTGATCCCCCAATACAGGACCGATTCCAATCGGCGCTAGACCGGAAATACCGAATAGAGCGATTCCCTGCGCACGATTGGCCGCAGGGAGTCGGTCGGCTATATAAGCCCAAAAAGCCGTGTAGGTCATAGCCTGGCCAAGCCCTTGCAGGATCCGCGCTCCCACAACTGCTGGGCCAATCCCGTCGACGAAAGCGTAAGCAAAGGTCGAGGCGGCGATGACGAGCGTGCCGTCGCGGATCATCCGTCGCCTGCCTTTGCGATCGATTAGCCGGCCGATCCAAGGTCGAACGACAATCGAGGCAGCGCCCGAGACACCCACAATGGTGCCGATTCGCAGCTCGGTGGCTCCCATGCTTTGGAGAAAGCCCGGGAAGTGCACGAGCAAGCTGTTCGTCAGCTCCGCGGCCAGTGAGGCCAGGAAGACGAGCGCGAACCACTTGGTGAGGAGGGATCGGCGGACCACCGCCGAAGATTCTAAGAAGGGCTAGTGGCCGAAAAAGCGCGGCTCCCGCTTCTCGGCAATCGCCGACAGCGCCTCTCGGTGATCCTCGGTCATGAATGTCACGAGTTCGTGGCCGGTGGCGTAGTCGAACGCCGTTTGCAAAGCATGTTTCACCAGTTGATTGACGGCGACCTTGGTGTATTGGATCGCCAGGGGAGCCCCGGCCGCCAGGCGGGTGGCCATGGCCATCGCCTCGGTCATGAGCTCGGAAGCGGGAACCACGCGGTTGACCAGACCGATCCGCTCAGCTTCATGGGCAGAAACCGGATCTCCCGTCAGGAGGTATTGCTTTGCTCGAGCCGGCCCGACGAGCAGTGGCCAAATTGCAGTACCGCCGTCACCGGCCACGATCCCTACCCGGACATGGGGATCTGCCACATGGGCACCTTCCGCGATGAAAATCACGTCTCCTAACAATGCGATCGTGGCCCCGAGACCAACTGCCGGCCCGTTGATCGCCACCACCAGAGGCAGTTCGAGATCGACCAGATCCCAGATCATTTGCTTGGCATCCCGACGCAATTCCGCCAGGCGCTCGGGGCTTTGAAGAGTCGGGAACCACGAAAAGTCGCCTCCGGCACAAAACGCCTTCCCATGTCCGGTGAGGAGCACCGCTCGGGCTTCACGCTCCCGGCGAAGGAGATGGAATAGATTCGTCAGCTCGCGGTGCAGGCGGTCATCGACCGCGTTGAGTTGGTTGTCGGGTCGATCGATGGTCGCTACCAGGACTTGATCAGCCCTTTCGATCCGTATCGATTTGAACCCGAACTCTTCGGCCCTCACCTTCTTACGATACGAGGGTGACAGCTGCCTTGACCGCGCCCCGGGTCTTGTTGTCACACTTGATCGATTACGCCGGCATGTACCCACCTGAGTCGCTCTCACTCGACGACGCCCTCATGACCTACCGCCGCCACCAAAGAGGCCGACATGAATGGATGCTCGCTGTGTTCCTCTGCCCGAGCTCAAAGCTTCACGATCTCGAATGGCTCCTTGGAGAGGAGCGGTTGCCGGTCGGGGTGGTTCTCGACCAGCCGGCCGATGAAGCGATCTCGGCGATCGAAGCTTCGGCCCTTACGATTCGACAGATCGAGACCACCGATCTAGACGTCGAGGGACATTTCGATGAGATCGATCAGGCCTTGACGATCTGGCTCGAAGTGCCGCCAGAGCGCGCCGCGAAGGTCGCGGCCCGCAATCCCGGTCGTCGAATTGGAGTGAAAGTCCGCTGCGGAGGCGCAACCCCGGAGTCATTTCCACCCCCTGCTGCACTGGCGGAGGTCCTAGTCGATGCATTTCGGGGAGGCCTACCGATCAAGGCGACTGCCGGACTTCACCATCCCTGGCGGCACATATGGGCTGATTTGGGGGTTTGGCGCCATGGCTTTTTGAACCTGCTGGCCGCCTCGGCCGCGCTGGTTACCTCCGCTGATCCAAAAGCAGTCGAGAGTTTGTTGGCGTCAGAGAAGGCCGGGGACCTGCGCCGCGACCACCTCTGTCTGGGAGGGCATAGGTTCTCGGTGAGCGAACTCAAGTCGGCGCGGGTCTTCTTTCGTTCCTATGGAAGCTGCTCATTCGATGAGCCGGTCGACGACTTGGTCATGATGGGAAGCCTGCAGGCAACGGCTTGATTGCCTTCGGGGTGTTCACAACCGAGGGCGCTGGCCCCCGGGTAGGGGTCCGAAGCGGGGGCCATGTATTCGAGGCTGCCGGCGTGTCGACCCTTCTTGAGTCCGCCTCGCTATTGCCGCTGTTGGGTGCGGGCCGTACTGCTTGGGAAGAGGTCATCAGAGACGTTGGCCGGGCGCTTCCTGATCTTGCACCCATTCCGATTTCCGAGGTGTCGATGCACCTTCCTTGTCGAATCGGCGACTACGTCGACTTTTATTCGTCTCTCAGTCATGCCCAGAACGTGGGCCGAATCTTTCGCCCGAACTCCGAGCCCCTCACTCCCAATTGGCGATACCTCCCAATTGGATATCACGGTCGGAGCGGAACGATCAAGGTCGACGGAACTCCGATCCCCCGACCGCATGGACAGCGGGCCCAGGGTGATTTCGGTCTCTCGCAGCGTCTCGACTTCGAGCTCGAGATGGGCTTCATCACCGGAGACGGTCCAGGAGAGATTCCGGTTGCCGAGGCCGAGGATTACATCTTCGGGTTGGTGCTAGTCAACGACTGGTCCGCGCGGGATATCCAGGCCTGGGAATACCAGCCCCTAGGTCCCTTTCTGGGAAAGTCTTTCGCGACCACGATCTCGCCTTGGGTAGTACCGCTTTCCGAGCTCGCATCCAGGAGGATCGAAGCCCCTGTCCAGGATCCGCCGCCGCTTCCCTATCTGACACCTCCTGGCTCCAGCATCGATCTCGATCTCGAGGTCAGGCTCAACGGTCGAGTGATCTCGCGTTCAAACCTGCGGCACCTTTACTGGACGATGAGCCAGCAGCTAGCTCATGCCACCTCCAACGGAGCCACCCTCAGAGCCGGCGACCTTTTCGCCTCCGGCACCATCAGTGGACCGACCCACGACAGCCTCGGTTGCTTGCTGGAGATCACAGAGGGACAAGGTCCGTTTCTTCACGATGGCGACACGGTTTCGTTCACTGCTGGCGACGCAGCCTTCGGAACTTGCTCGGGGACGATCCAACCGCGCTAGGCCCTCGCTGATGTTCCCCCGGGGTGAGCATTCAAGATCGCGAAAACCTTCCTTAGCCATACCCCTGGATTCTGTCCCCGGCCTCTGTCATAGTGAGCCGAACACCGGTTCGACAGGAGAGGGAATGAGTTCGCTACGGTCGGGAATCGAGGAATGGGCAGTCGAGGGAATCGACTCTCCCTCCGACCAGGAACTCTCCGACCAGATCATCGAGCTGGACTGGGCCATCTCACAACTGGAGTGCCAGCAGGCCCGACGGCTGGCGGTCTTCGGAAAGCGCCAGGCCTGGAAGTCGGAAGGCCACGTCTCCGCCACCGCCTTCCTCTCCGCTCGAACAGCCCCGGCAACGGCGTTATCTCCACCTCTCGGCCAGCCCCGAGGGGATGGGGAGGATCGAGGGGTTGCTCGACCCGGAGGGCTTCGAGCTGGTGCGGATCGCAGTCGAGGGAGCCTGTCCCGTACCCACCCCCCGACGACCACCGCAACCCTGGCCAGAGAAGGGCCGATGCCATAGTCGATCTCTGCCGGGAGGCGATGGACTCGGGGAGGCTGGCCGAGTCCGGGGGCGAGAAACCCCATCTCATCGTCCTGATCAACTCCGAGCGGATCGGAAATCAACCGGGCGGGACCGGGGAGACCCTCGCGGGGACCGAGCTCCCCCAATCCGACCTGGAGCGGCTGCTCTGTGACTCCTCGGTCTCCCGGATGATCATGGGTGGTGATTCCGAGCCGATCGACGTGGGGAGGAAGACCCGGCTCATCCCCCCGGCCCTACGGTGGGCGGTGATGGTCAGGGATCGGCACTGCCGTCACCCCGGTTGTGACCGCCCCTCGCGCTGGTGCGATGTCGATCACATCGTCCCCTGGTGGAAGGGAGGGGAGACGAAGCTCTCCAACCTGCAGCTGCTCTGTCGTCATCACCACAGCCCTGAAACACCAGCGGCATGGGCCCTAGCTCGGCTGTAGACAAAGCGACGGAGCACAATCGGTCTATCAACCTTTGGAGAAACGCCAGATTTCAAGACCGGAGCGAGGCCGGGCGGCTCCTAGCCGAAAGGCTTGGGTACCTGCGTGATCTCAAACCCCTCGTTCTGGGTCTTCCGCGGGGCGGAGTGCCAGTGGCCGCCGAGATCGCCATCGAACTCAAGGCGCCGCTCGACATCTTGTTGGTTCGGAAGCTGGGAGCTCCTTTTCAACCCGAGCTGGCGATGGGGGCCATCGGCGAAGACGGCATCAGAGTCCTCGACGACGCCATGGTGGGGCGGTTGCGAATTAGCCAAAGAAGGCTCCACGCCGTTGAGGTTCGGGAAAGGCAGCGAATCGAAGAGGCGAGCGAACGCTTCCGGCCGTATCGCCCGGGCGGGCTGTCCTGGCAAGGTCGAGCGGCAATTGTGACTGATGACGGAATCGCCACCGGCTCTACGGTTATCGCCGCGTGCCAAGTCGCTCGTGAACGGCAGGTCGGGCATCTGGTGGTGGCCGCCCCGGTTGCAACGCAGGGAGCCGTGGCCCGGCTCGAAGAGGTCGCCGACGAAGTGGTCGTGGTCTCGACCCCGGAGGAATTCATGTCGATCAGCCAGTTCTACGTGGACTTCGCTCAGGTGACCGACGACGAGGTCGCCCGCCTTCTACAAACTGTCAACAAGTCCCATGAACCGCTCCAGGGTGGCGATCCGCTCGGATGAATTCGCTCCTCCGGGTGCGACCCGGATCGTCGTGATTCCAGCCCTCTGATAAGCGGCAATCCTTTCGGCGACCATTTCGTCGGTTCCCAACAGATTGGTTCTCAGGACGATCTCATCGGGGATGAGCGCCGTCGCTTCGTCCCGCCGACCCTCGATCCAGAGGCTTTGCACTCGCTTGGCCAGCTCTTCGTAGCCAGCTCGCGCGAAGGCGTCGTTATAGAAGTTGGTCTTGGCCGAGCCCATCGCTCCCAGCGTGAATGCGATCCCGGGACGGCGAGCTTCCACCAGTTGCTCCGGGTCCTCGGCAAAGGCGACGACTCCACCGGCGTGAAGGTCTAGATCGGCGAGCGAGCGGCCAGCTTGCTCGGCACCGCGGCGGAGGTGAGGCATGAACACCTCGGCGTGTTCGGGCATGAACGATGTCCCCAGCCAGCCGTCGGCGATCTCTCCGGTGAGGGCGAGGCTTTTGGGTCCCAGCGTTGCGAGATAGATCGGGACCGGCATCACGGCGCTCAGTCCAAGCCGAAGGGCCTTGCCTGCTCCCCCATCCAGTGGCAGCTGGTAGACATCCCCGCGAAACGTGAGTCGCTCGCCGCTCAAAGTGAGTCGAACGATCTCGACTATCTCTCGCATCCGAGTCACCGGCTTGTCGAAGCCGATGCCGTGCCAACCCTCCATCACCTGCGGGCCGCTGGTGCCCAATCCGAGGAGGTAGCGGCCTTCGCTCAACAACTGCAGGGTGGCCGAAGTCATCGCCACCAGGGCCGGGGTGCGGGTTCCGGTTTGGATGATCCCGCTCCCGAGCTTGATGCGCTCGGTGCGGGAAGCGAGATACGCGAGGGGTGTGACGGCATCTGACCCCCACGCCTCGGCACTCCACACCGAATCGACGCCGAGCCGATCGGCATGCACCACGAAATCGACGATGTCCTTCCAGCGCTCAGGTCGGTCGTAGGGGATGCCGAAACCGACCGCGACTCGCATCAGGCGATAGCCGCCTCAATCTGACGGGCGTGATCGAGATCGTGGATTCGCAGGAACAACAGCGCTTCGCGCCAATTCAGGTTTCCGAATATCGGGTGAAAGATGTTTTTGTCGAGGTGCGCTTCCGGATCAGCACCTAGGACCGACGCAAACAGGCGCTCCCGGTTGGCCTCATGAAGCTCCCACCATTCCTCTCCGGTGCGAACTGCCACTCGGTCACTGATGACGTCGAGTGGAGTAGAGGTGGGCTCCCGACCAGCTGTGATTTCGGTGATGGCCTGGCCGAAGAGATCGCTGGTGGTGACGATGTGAGCCGCGACTTCGTTGGGGCTCCATTCCCCGGGAGCCGGCCTTGTCGAGAAGCGGTCGGACGGAACGGCCGCCAGAGCGTCTCGCAATTGACGGGCATCATTGCGAACCTTCTCGACCAGCTCGGGAACCGAAAGCTTGCGGGATTGGGCGCGGAGATAGGAGGTGATCCGCTCCAGGTCCGTCACTTGACCCGGCGCCCGCCCTTCCACACGCCCGCCACTCGCTCAGGATCCCCCCACACCGAGAGATCGTCGATCGGGTTTCGATCCAGGGCGATGACGTCGGAAGCGAAACCATCCTCCAAGATTCCCGATTTGGGCCCTTGCGGCCCCAGCGTTTCGGGTCCCATGGCAGTGGCCGCTTCGATGGCTTCGAGAGACGACATGCCTGCTTCGCACAAGTGCCTGATCTCGCGGCTGGCTTGCCGGTAGCGAAATCCCTCCACCGGTCCACTGGTGAAGATGTCGGTCCCCATCGCGACCTTGACTCCAGTCGCCACCGCGATCTTCAACGCCTGCGCGTGTTGATCGGCCATGCGAGAGATCTTCTTCCAGGCGTAGGGGGGAATCTTCGATTCCAAGCCCATGAGTTCTTCGACGATGAACCGGGTGGCAACGAGCACCGCGTCCTGTTCTTTCATGAGCTCGGCAGCCTCTTCATCGAGATAGGTGCCGTGCTCGATGGTTTTCACCCCCGCCCGCAGCGCCGCCATGATGCCCGGCTTGCCATGGCAGTGGGCGGCGACCACTCTTTCCGCTCGAGCGGCCTCGGAAACGATGGCGGCGAGCTCCTCGTCAGAAAATTGCTGGTGAATCGGGTGATCGACCTCGGACATCACCCCTCCCGAAGCACAGATCTTGATGACTTGGGCACCCCGCCGCAGCTGCTCCCGCACTGCCTTCATACACTCGGAGGGGCCATCGGCGAGCCGCCCGAGAATTCGACCGTGATCGGCCAGTCCCTCGTAGATGTCTTGCGGTACGGCATGGACGTCTCCGTGACCTCCCGTGGTGGATAGCACGGCGCCGGCCCCGTAAATGCTGGGGCCTACCAAGCTCCCTTCCGCTACGACCGGCGCCAGTTCGACACCGTATCCGCCAACCTCGCGGACCGACGTGACGCCACCTTCGATGTAGCTCTGGAGATCGGTGGCGGCGCGGGCCCCGCTCTGGGCCGGCGGGATCCAAACCGCAGTTTCCAGATTCCATTGCGTGGACCCAAAGAGGTGGGCGTGGCAGTCCCAGAGGCCGGGCATCAACACCGCCACGTCTTCGGTGTCAGCCTCCGACGTGGATGGCGCGCTTGCGGCCGGGCCGGCGTAGGTGATGGTCGCCCCCTCGGCGACCATCACCCCGTTTTCAACCGGCTCTCCCCTCCCGGGGATCAATAGATCGGCTCTGATGACCAGAGTCACTGCGCCAACTTACTGTGAACATATCTCCCTAGGCGACCTGAGAGGCCGCCGGCTCCACCGGAGTCTCGCTCGAGATGCCTCCACCCCGCTTGGCAAAAACGATGGCGGCGCCAAGGACCACCAAGCAAACGACAGTGACGGCGATTCGCACGGCGCCGTTCTCGCGAAAGCCGATGACGGCCGGGAGCACGAGGAGCGACACCAGGTTCATCACCTTGATCAATGGATTCAGCGCCGGTCCGGCCGTGTCCTTGAAAGGATCTCCGACGGTATCGCCGATCACGGCCGCCTTGTGAGAATCCGAGCCCTTGCCGCCGTAGTGCCCCTCTTCGATGAATTTCTTGGCGTTGTCCCAAGCGCCTCCCGAGTTGGAAAGGAAGTTCGCCATCAACTGGCCCGTGAGGATCACCGCCGCCAGGAACCCCCCCAGGGCCAAGTGCCCCAACCCAAATCCGACAATCACCGGGGTGAGAACCGCCAACAGGGCGGGAGTGGCAAGTTCACGCAGTGACGCCGCCGTGCAGATGTCGATGACGGGGCCGTAGTCCGGACGCTTCTCGCCTCGCATGATCTTTCCGTCGGCGAACTGTCGGCGCACCTCCTGTACGACCACACCTGCGGTACGGCCTACCGCTCTGATCGCCAGGGACGAGAACATGAAGGCCACCGACCCTCCGATCAAGAGGCCGATGAAGATCGTGGGATTGGCGACGTTGATCGCAGTGGCCGGGTCCGAGAACATCTCCGAACCCTCCAGATCAAGGCCCAGCTCCGATGCGATCGTCTCGATGAACGAAGCGAACAGCGCGACAGCGGCGATGACGGCCGATCCGATCGCAAAACCCTTGGTGACTGCCTTGGTTGTGTTTCCCACGGCGTCGAGGCTCACCATGGTCTTTTGGGCTTCACCGTGGAATTCGCCCGACATCTCTGCGATCCCGGCGGCGTTATCGGCGACCGGTCCGAAGGTGTCCTCCGAGACCACGACGCCCGTGGTGGCCAGCATTCCCATCCCACAGAGCGCCACCAGATAGAGGGCGAACTGGAGATTTTCACCACCAAGTAGCACCGCGACGCCGATGGCCCCGGCGATGGCGACGATCGCCCAAACCGATGACTCGAGACCGGTCGACACACCCGAAAGGACAGTGGTGGCGGGGCCGGTGCGAGTGGCATCGGCGATTTCCTGGACAGGCTTTTCTTCTGTCGAGGTGAAGTACTCCGTCAGGCGGGAAGCGATCTGGGCCAGGATGAGGCCGGCAACCACCGCCGCAAAGACCTTCCAACCTTCGTTCCCGTTCGAGTTACCCACGTAGAACATGGAAACGAAGAAGGTGCCGATGACCGTGAGCACTCCCGCGGTGAGAAACCCGCGGTTGATCGGGGCCATGGCGGTCTTGTCGCGGGGGGTGGCACGCACGGCGAAGACCCCAGCAATCGAGGCCAGGACGCCGATGGCCCGAGCGATCACCGGAAATACCAATCCCAGGGCAGGATTCGCTCCAATGGAGTTGAACGCCGCCACGCCAAGGATGATCGAGGCCACCAAAGTGACTTCATAGCTCTCGAAGAGATCTGAGGCCATACCGGCACAGTCGCCGACGTTGTCACCGACGTTGTCGGCGATGGTGGCCGGGTTGCGGGGGTCGTCTTCGGGAATCCCTTGCTCGACCTTCCCGACCAGGTCGGCGCCCACGTCGGCCGCTTTGGTGAAGATACCGCCACCCACCCGCAAGAACAGCGCCAGCAGGGAGCCACCGAATCCAAAGCCGACCAGGATCGCCGAAGAGGTGTTCTGAAAGAGCATGATGATGAGCGTCGCCCCCAGCAAGCCCAGGCCGACCGTAAACATCCCCGCCACCCCTCCGGTGCGGAACGCGATTTTGAGGGCTTCGGCCAGCGTGCCGTTGCGAGCCGCGGCGGCGGTACGGACGTTGCCTCGCACCGCCAGGCCCATTCCGATGAAGCCGGTCAGGCCCGACATCAAGCATCCGATCAAGAAGGCGGCAGTTCGGAAGGCCCCCGATTCGGTGAAGGAGAGAGCCTCGCTCCCATCCGGTCGCAGGACCTCGGTGGAGGTGAAGAACACCACCAGCGCCAGCGGGATGAGGATGATGAGAATCGTCCGGAACTGGCGGCGGAGATAGGCCATCGCCCCTTCTTGGATGGCCGCCGCAATCTCCTTCATCTTGGCGGTGCCCTGGTCGGCTTTGATTACGCCCTGGGAGAGCAAGAAGCCAACGACGATGGCGATAACGGCAGTGACAGCTGAGACGACCAACCAGGTCCACTCGGTGCCACCGAGGACAAACTCCTGATAGCCACCTTCCGCGGCCAGGACAGTGCTCATTCGGGTCTTTTCCCTCCTAGATCAGCGCCCGGTTGTATATGGATCGGTCAACATTCAAAAGCGGCACTGAGGTGCCGCTTTTCACAGACATTGACCAGACCGGGCCGGTTTAGGTTAACCGAGCGAGGGACCAGGGGTTCTACTCGGCCCCGTTCAGCAGATCGACCCCCCACAGCAAGAGCGCCAGAATGGTCCCGGTCCCGCCCAAGAACACGCCGTCGCCCAACCATGAGAAATTCGGCGAGCCGATCGACATGAGCGATCCCGCCAGGCCCACCAAGCCGATCAAAGCGCCGGCGGCGACCAGCTTGCGACCGTGGGGCATGCGATTGAGGAGGGCGATGCCACCCATCCCCAGCCCGATAGCGGCCAGAAGCCAGAAGGGCCAGATCGGAACGGCCCCGAATACGCGCAGGCTGGAGTCCGCCGTCAGGGCCTGGATGGCCGCCAAGATCAGACCACCGGCTGCGGCCACCATCGTGATCGCCAGCGGCGCCACGTTGGGGGCAGGATGGTGCGCCTCGGGAGCGAAGGTTCTGACCTCGGGGGCAGCTGGAGCCAGGCGCTCTTCGACATCGATCCCGCCGTCGCGGGCATGGGCTAGCTGGCGATTGAGACGGGGTGAAGTCGTGGAGCGGATTCCCACGGCCAGTGCGAAGGCGACATCGTCACTTGTGGAAAGAACGAGTTCTTCGCCTTCGACTTTGAGATGGAACCCGTCGACTCGGGAGGCGATGCCCATTCCGGAAAGGGGCCAGGATCCGAGTTCGCCATAGGGTGAGACCAGGCTCATCGTCTCGCGATCGAGGTGGATCTCGACGCGGATGCCCGTCTGCGTCTCGCCGGCCATCCGGACGGTGCCGGTGAGGTCTGTGTTCACAACCGCGCCTACTTTCCGCCACCCACACCCTGTTTCACAATGCTAAACGCGGTTTTCCCGATCCCAAGGTCAAAACCGCCTGCTGTAGCCTCCGCTTCCGTGGCCGAATTCATCTATTCCATGTACCGGGTGAGCCGGCACTACCCACCCGATCGCGATGTCCTTCGAGACATCAGCCTGAGCTTCTTCTACGGAGCCAAGATCGGGGTCATCGGACCGAACGGGGCGGGCAAGTCGTCGCTGCTCCGCATCATGGCCGGGAGGGACGACGGTTATGTCGGCGAGGCGCGACTTGGCGAGGGATTCTCCGTCGGCCTCCTCGAACAGGAGCCCCGACTCGAGGACTCGAAGTCGGTCCTCGACAACGTCATGGCGGGAGTGGAGCCGACCAAGGCTCTCCTCGACGAGTACCAGGAAGTGCTGGCGGGTTGGGCCGACCCCGAGGCCGACTACGAGAAGCTCGGAGCCCGCCAAGAGGTTTTGGAGAAGAAGATCGAGGCAGCTTCGGCCTGGGACTTGGACCGTCAGGTTGAGATTGCGATGGACGCCCTCCGTCTTCCACCGGGGGAGGCTCCGGTGTCAACCCTTTCCGGTGGAGAGCGACGTCGGGTGGCGTTGTGCCGATTGTTGCTGTCCCATCCGGATCTGCTGCTGTTGGATGAGCCCACCAACCATCTCGATGCCGAGTCGGTTGCCTGGTTGGAGCATTTCCTCGCCGATTACACCGGCACGGTCGTCGCCATCACCCACGATCGATACTTCCTCGACAACGTGGCCGGCTGGATCCTCGAACTCGACCAGGGGCGCGGTTATCCCTTCGAAGGCAACTATTCGGGATGGCTCGAGCAGAAGCAGGCCCGCCTCGCCCACGAGGAGAAGGAAGCATCCGCTCGGCAGCGCACTTTGCAGCGGGAGCTCGAGTGGGTCCGGATGTCGCCGCGGGCCCGCCAGGCGAAGGGTCGGGCCCGTCTCAATCGCTACGAAGAATTGGTGGCGGAAGCGCAAGCCTCAGAAAAGCGCGGCGAGCGGTTGGAAATCGAGATTCCATTCACCAAACGGCTTGGTGACAAGGTGATCAACGCCAATGGAGTCGATAAAGGTTACGGCGATCGCCTCCTCATCGACAACCTGTCGTTCTCGCTCCCGCCGGCGGGGATCGTCGGAGTCGTGGGTCCTAACGGAGCCGGGAAAACGACCCTCTTCCGGATGATCATCGGCGTCGAACAACCCGACACAGGTTCATTTGACATAGGGCCCTCGGTGGAACTCGCTTATGTCGACCAGAGCCGCGATGCGCTCGATCCAGGCAAAACTGTCTTCCAGGAAGTGTCCGGGGGCACCGACTTCATCAAGGTTGGAAACCGAGAAATCAACAGCCGGGCTTACGTGGCATCCCTCAACTTCAAGGGATCCGACCAGCAGAAGAGGGTGAGCACCCTCTCGGGAGGCGAACGGAATCGGGTCCACCTGGGAAAGATGCTGCGTACCGGTGGGAACGTGATCCTGTTGGACGAGCCCACCAATGACCTCGACGTCGACACCCTCAGGGCTCTGGAGGAAGCCCTCCTCGCCTTCCCCGGATGTGCGGTCGTCATCTCCCACGACCGCTGGTTCCTCGACCGGATCTGCACTCACCTGCTCTCCTTTGAAGGTGACTCCCAGGTCCACGAGTATGCGCCAGGGAAAGTTCGGTTCTTTGAAGGAAATTGGAGCGAGTACGAAGCTTTCATGATTGATCGCTATGGGCAGGAGGCGATCCAACCTCACCGTCGGAGTTATCGACCGATTCGTCGCCCCTGAGGCGCCCCCCGGCTGGGTCCATTGGAGGTGCAACACCCGAGGAGATGGAGCACGGGAATGTTGCCCTTTAGGCTGAATTGCATCCTTTGAGATGCCCTCAGCCCGCACCTAGGCCGGGCTAACCAATCAATGATCGTTTGTGACCGGCCGCGGGATCGTTCGAGGATGGCGGCTGGGGACTCGAGGGGGTTTCTTTGATTCGGCCGAGCCTGCAGCGCGCTTACGAATGTGGCGGTGGGCCAGCCAAACGGCCCCAGCCATGATTCCGGCCACATCGGCGAATCCGAGGATTGATGCCCATGGCAGGTCGATATCGCCTGACTCAAGGTTGTTGAAGAATGCCCCCATCGGAGTGAGGATGGGCCAGAGAACCAGATTGTTTCGAGTCAATCGGAATGCGATCGCATAAACCACTCCGAGCCCAAACAGGAACCACATTTCCTCGATACCCATCCCGTAGCCGACGTGGTACAACGAGTAGAGGCTGGCGGCGATAGCGATTGCGGGTCTTAACCCGAAGCTGGCCTCGAGCCGGTTTTGGATGAATCCCCTGAAGAACACGGCTTCGAACAGTCCGACTACCAAGGACATGGCCAGGAGGGGGACCCAGTCCACCGGAGCGGGTAGCCGATAGCCCCAGAAAGTGATGCCGAATTGAATGGCTCCTAAGCCAACGCCGATGGCGAGCGTTTGCGGCAGCTGGTGCAACCCGAACCCAAGCGAGCGAAGGTCACTGCTCCGAATCCAGACCTGATACACGATCGGGCCGACCACGCCCAGCACCAAACCGAAGGCGAAGGCGAGGAAAAGCCCGAGGACGTTGTCCGTGGTAAAGACCGTGAAGGCCAGCCGAAAGGCGGCCACCACTCCTAAGTAGATGACAGCTACGGCAACCAGATCGCGGCCGTCCACCTTGCGGGTCACCGACGGTACGAACCGAGGAACGAGAGATAGCAGCAAGGCGGAAGCGGCGACCACCAATGCCCAAAGGGTGAGATTGTCGATGAAAAGCAACAACAAGGCCCCAACCGTAAAGGCGAACCACAACCCACGGATTCGGTTCCTCCGCGCTCTCCAACCTATGCCATCCTCAGTCTGAACATTCGACATCAAAACCTCCCATATCGCGCGACGCTACGGCGCCGAGCTATCAACTTCACAGGGCAGAAAGTCCCGCCGTCACGGACGGCACTTGCCAAGGACGAGACGCGAATGAGGACCTTCGACCCTGTCACCGAATACGAGGAATGGGTCAAGGCCAACCTCGGCGAAGAAGCCCTCCAGCCCCACCGGGTGAAGTACAAGCCGATCAGCCGCTAGGTGTTTGTGTTTCTCCCCCCAGCGAGCGTTGGGGCGCAGCCGGGGAGGGGAAACCTACTTCTTGGTCAGGTCCTCGAAGACGTCCTCGAAGGACACGGCCTTGCGGCGACCTTCGGCGGCCTGGTCCTGGCTGCCGCGATTCCGGTCACGGTCTCCGCTGCGGTCGTCGCGCCGGGGACGGTCATCGCGGCGTGGGCGATCGTCGCGCCGGGGTCGATCTCCACCCCGATCGCGATCGTCACGCCGGGGTCGGTCGTCGCGGCGTTCGCTCGCGGGCTCAGACGAACCCGCGCCTTCCTTGCGCTCGAGCGGATTGACCAGACGCAAAGCCAGTTTGCCCTGCCGATCGATCTCCTCGAGCACCACCGGGACTCGCTGGCCCAACTCGAGATAGTCCTCGACCCGATCCACCCGACGGGTGTCGTCGAGCTTGGAGATGTGGAGCAGGCCATCGCGCCCGGGCAGGATGTTGACGAAAGCACCGAACTTGGTGATGTTGACAACCTCGCCGTCATACTCCTTGCCGAGCTCAGCTTCGGGCGGAAAGACGATGGCGTTGACTCTTTCCTTGGCCGCAGCCAGTGCCTCGCCGTCCGTGGATGCGATTCGAACCAGGCCGTAGCCGCCGTCCTCCTCGATCTCGATCGTGGCGCCGGTTTTTTCCTCGAGCTCGCGAATGACTTTGCCCTTGGGGCCGATGACCTCGCCGATCTTGTCCTTGGGGATCTGAATCGTCTCGATTCGAGGCGCGTTCTTGTTGAGTTCCGTGCGCGGTTCGGAGATCACACTGTTCATCGCCTCGAGAATGGTGAGACGAGCGGTTTTCGCCTGTTCCAAAGCCTGCGCCAGTACCTCGGAGGGAAGTCCCTGGAGCTTGGTGTCGAGTTGCAACGCGGTAATCACATTCGCCGTCCCGGCCACCTTGAAGTCCATATCGCCCAGAGCATCCTCGGCTCCGAGGATGTCGGTCAGGGTGATGTATTTGCCACCTCGCTCGATGAGGCCCATGGCGATCCCGGCCACCGCATCGGAGATGGGAACTCCGGCATCCATCAGCGAAAGCGACGACGCGCAAACCGAGGCCATCGAGGTCGAGCCGTTGGACGACAGCACTTCGGAGACCAGACGGAGCGCGTAGGGGAACTCCTCTTCGTTGGGGATGACGGGAAGCAAAGCTCTCTCCGCCAGGGCGCCATGACCGATCTCCCGCCGGCGGGGTCCTCTCATCGGACCAGCCTCGCCCGTGGCGTAGGGCGGCATGTTGTAGTGGTGCATGTAGCGCTTTCCCTCTTCCGGAGAAAGGGTGTCGAGCATTTGCTCCATCTTCAACATCCCCAGGGTGGTGAGATTGAGCACCTGCGTCTCCCCTCGCTGGAAGAGACCAGAGCCATGGGCGCGGGAGACCACGCCGACTTCGACGCTCAATGGACGGAGGTCGGTGGGGCCGCGGCCATCGAGTCGGATTCCTTCGTCGACCACCCGGGCCCGCATCATGTCCTTCAGGACCGATTTGAACGCTCGTTTGAATGATTCGAGATCCTCTTCGCCTACCGCCAAGTCGGTCGCGGTGGCGGTTGCCGCATCGGTTTCGGCCTGGTTGCGTTCGGCCTTCCCGGCAATGCGGATGACCTGTTCCAGCCGAGGACGGGCAGAAGCCTCGACCCGCTGATAAAACTCGCTCGGGTAGTCGAGGGCCACGGGCCATTCGGTTTCCTTTCGCCCGGCTCGCTCGAGCAATTGGTTTTGCAGGTCGATGACCTCCGAGATGGCGGCCTTGGCGATCTCGAGCCCGGCGGCGACGGTGGCCTCGTCGGATGCAGTATCTCCTGCCGCCACCAGGCGCAAACCGATTGGCGTTGCCGAAGCCTCGACCATGATGATGTCGATTTCCCCCGGGCGGTTGCGCCCTCCGGCCACAACCATCTCGAATACCGACTCGTCAAGGTCGTCATAAGTCGGGAAGGCGATCCATTCGCCCCTCTTTAGAGCCAGCCTGACTCCCCCGAGCGGTCCTTCGAAGGGGATGCCGCTGATAGTGAGAGCGGCGGATGCGCCGTTGAGGGCGACCACGTCGAAAAGGTTCTCTCCATCTACGGCCAAAGTGGTTGCGACGACATGCGTCTCACATCGAAAGTCGTCACGGAAGGACGGCCGCAGAGGGCGGTCGATGAGGCGGGCGGCAAGGGTGGCGTCTTCGGTGGGCCGACCCTCGCGGCGAAAGAACGAACCGGGAATCCGGCCTACGGCATACATCCGCTCTTCGATGTCGACGGTGAGGGGAAAGAAATCGATTCCCTCCCGCAGCGTCTTGTTGGCAGTTGCCGTGACCAGTATCTCGGTTTCGCCCAGGCGGGCGACGACGGCGCCGTCGGCTTGGCCGGCCAGCTTGCCGGTGGAAAAGGACAGGGTCTTACCCCCGACGGGACCGTTTACGGTGATTTCGGGCACCAAGTGCTCCTTTGTCTGTTAGGAGCCGGCCCGTTACCAGTGGTGAGCGCTCGCAATCGGGCAAGCGTTCGCAACTAGCAACCGGCCTGGCTCGGCCTGTTCGATCCCCCCGATCCCGCTGTTGGACAGCTAGCGACGGAGACCGAGTTGGGCGACGATCTTGCGGTACCTCTCGACATCCCGATTCCTCAGGTAGTCGAGCAAGCGACGCCGTCTCCCGACCATCATCAATAGCCCCCTTCGACCGTGATGATCGCCCTTATGAAGGCGAAGATGCTCGGTCAGGTGGTTGATTCGTTCGGTCAGCAGGGCAACCTGCACTTCGGGCGAACCGGTGTCGCCGTCGTGGTGGCCGAATTCGGTGACTATCTGTTGAGTGGTCTTCATGAACGCGCTAAACCTGCGTGTCGTGGGGAACGGGACCCACATTAGCAGCCTCGAAAATTTGGCGGGCCGCCTCGACGTCGGCTGAGATCTGGCGTATGAGCGCCGGAACCCCTTCGAAGTGGATCTCGGCGCGAATTCGGCTGAGGAATCTCAAGGCCATTGAATGGCCGTAGGCGTCTCCCGTCCAGTCGAGGAGGTGAGCCTCGACTTTTCGCTCCTTGCCAGCAAATGTCGGGCGAACTCCGATATTGACCACGGACCGATGAATTTCCTCACCAATCAACGCCCAGGCGGCATACACGCCATCGGCGGGTAGCTGAAGTTCGGAGGCGACAGCCAAGTTGGCGGTGGGGAAGCCAATTTGACTTCCGCGACGATCCCCAACGACCACTCTGCCCCTGAGCTCGTAAGGTCGGGCAAGCATTTCGGCGGCCTCCTCCACCCGACCGGACCCGAGTGCGGTGCGAATCCTGGTTGACGAAATCACGCCGTCGCCGGCTCCAACCATGTCCAGGACTTCGACTTCGAAACCCAGCTCTGGTCCCGCCTTGACCAGCAAATCGGCATCCCCACCCCGATCGCGACCGAACCGAAAATCGGCTCCGATCACCACTCGCTTCGCCATCAGGGCGTCTGCCAGAACACGCTGACAGAACTCTTCGGCGGTGAGCTCGCGGATGTCGGGGAAATTGAGGACGCCGACAAGCTGCACTCCCAATCCCCGAAACTGCTCGAGCCGTTGATCGAGATCGGTCAGCATCTTGGGGGCACGATTCGGAGCGAGGATGGCAAGCGGATGGGGATCGAAGGTCAGCACGGCGGAGTCAAGCTCGCCCGAATGGGCTATCAGATTGGCGATGACCTGGCGATGGCCACGATGGACGCCGTCGAAGACCCCAATGGTGACGGCACTGGGTCCCGACACCTCCCATTCATAGGGATGGCCGCGGAGGACGATCACGCCAGCACAACCTCGGCCACCGCCTCACGCCCCCGTTGGCGATAGACCGCCAGCAGACGGTCCTCATCGTCGACCACCGCCCAATGGCCGTCGCGGGATGAGGGCGAAGGAAGCCGACGGCCGTGACGAACCGCGATCGCCTCCTCTTCGGAAGCTCGCCACTCTTCGAGCCCGGAAACAGCCTCGACCGGATCGCGCAGATGGCTGGCCCATGAAGGGAGATTCTCGATAGTGATGGCGCGACGGAGGTCAAAGACCCCGACCCGGGTTCGACGCAGCGCCAGCAAGTGGGCGCGGCCGCCGAGCGAGCGAGCGATGTCATCGGCCAGAGTTCGGACGTACGTTCCTTTCGAGCAGACGACGTGCAACTCGGCTCTCGGGAATTCGCCCGGGAAGAACTCGTTCAGTTCGAGCTGCCGAATCGTGACCCGACGGGGCTGGCGATCTACTTCGGCGCCACTGCGAGCGATTTCATAGAGGCGTTTTCCCTTGTACTTGAGTGCTGAGACCATCGGAGGAACCTGCTCGATCTCCCCCCGAAAAGCCACGAGGGCATCCTCGAGCCCTTGCCGATCAAATCGCATAGGTGCGCGGGCGGTCTCCGTACCGTCGGCATCGAGCGTCTCGGTGGCGACGCCGAACTGAACCAACGCCAAGTACTCCTTCTCTTGCTCCTGCACATATCGAATCAGTCGCGTAGCCCGTCCCAACGCCAGAACTACTACTCCGGTCGCCATGGGGTCGAGAGTGCCGGCATGTCCGATCTTGCGGATCCCCGTGACCCTCCGGGCCTTCGCCACCACATCGTGGGAGGTGATGCCTGGAGGCTTGTCGACCACTAACAAGCCGACGGCTGGTTCGCTCATGGACGGCCTTTGAGCAACCCCACCACCACGCGTACGACATCTTCGGGGGCGCCATCGAAAGTAAACCCGGCGGCGTTGTGGTGACCGCCTCCTCCGAGAGCAGCCGCCACCGCTCCGACGTCGACCTGCCCCCGGCTGCGAAGACTGCCCTTGAAGACCCCGGGTGCATGCTCTTTGAGCATCATCGCCGCATTTGCCTCGATCGGGAGACGGACCAGGTCGATCAACGAGTCCGTGTCGGCCAGCCCAATACCTGCTGCCTTCAGATCGGATTGATAGAGCGCCGACCAGACCAATCCCACCTCCTCTATCAATTGCGCCCGGGACAGGACCACAGCCGCCACCGGCAGGTATCCGAAGGCGGTCTCTTCGTAGACGTGCTGTCCGATTTCCTCTGGACGCGCTCCCAATTCGACCAGCCGGGCCGCCAATCGCAGAGTGGCCGGGCTGGTGTTGGAGTACTGGAAACGACCGGTGTCGGTGACGAGACCGGTGAGGAAACACGTGGCCACCCGGGCATCGATCTTCCAACCGACTTCCTCCACCAGGTCGAAGGCGATTTCGGCGGTGGCGGCGGCGGTGGGATCGATCAGGTTGATGTGACCGAAGCCGCCGGAGCCGGCAGCGTGATGGTCCAAGACGATCAGGTTCCGGGCGGCACTGGCATGGGGGGCGAGATCGCCCAAGCGCTCGAGGTTGCCGCTATCGAAGGTGACCATCACCTCTGGAGATTCCGGGATCGCGGTGGGGGGAATGAGGAGCTCGGTAGGCAGGAAGCGATAAGAAGGCCCCAGTTCGAAAGGGGGCCCGAACGTGGGAAGGACGACCTTTCCCGCCTGCTTGGCGGCCAGGGCCACCCCCAGCATGCTGCCGAGTGCGTCGCCATCGGGCCCGAGGTGACAGGTCATGGCGATCTCGGGAGCCTCTCCCAGAACACGTGCCGCCGCGGCAAGGGCTTTTGGGTCAACTGTCATGCTGTTCCAACTCGCGTAGAAGGGCATCGATCCGCTCGCCTTGAAGCACACCCTGATCCTGGCGAAACTCGAGGGTGGGGGTGTACTTGGTGTGGATCTGACGTCCCATCGCCGCCCGCAGCCTCGGGGCGGCCGCGGTCAAGCCCCTGATGGTCTCGTCGAGGTGATCCTGATCGAGGGCGGAGACATACACGATTGCTCTACGCATATCCGGGGCGACCTCCACTCCAGTAATCGTCACCATTCCGAGACGCGGGTCGGCCAGCTCTTCCACTTCCTCGGCCAGCACCTCCCGAATGATCGCGTTGATCCGGCGGGTGCGGGGAAACGACGGCTTGCTCATGGCTAGTCCTCCGAGTAGTAGACGGCCACCTCGCACACCTCGACCTCGAGGTTGTCCTCAACGTAGCGCCGCACCCTCTCAATTTGAGACTCGAGCCGGGCGCCGTCGGCCGCCACGAGAGCTACTCCGACGACCGAACGCTGCCAAGCGTTCTGATATCCAACCTCGGCCACGCTCACCGAGAGGCGACGTCGCAGACCCTCCGTGATAGGACGGAGAACAGCGCGCTTTTCCTTGAGCGATCCGCAATTGGGGAGAAATAGCTCGAAACGAAGGGCAGCAGCCCGCATCAGGTGCGGGCGACTTCCTCAATCTGGTAGGCCTCGATCGTGTCGCCCTCTTTGACGTCGTTGAATCCGGCGAGGCCGATTCCGCATTCGAATCCGGCCGCTACCGACCTGACATCGTCTTTGAATCGCCGCAGGGAGCCAATCACGCCGTCGAAGACAACAACGCCGTCGCGCAAGAGCCGGGCCTTGGAATTGCGAACGATCTCGCCCTCGGTGACGTAACAACCGGCCACTGTTCCCATGCGCGGCACCTTGAACAGGGCCCGGACCTCCGCGGTTCCCAGAATTACCTCGACCTCATCCGGAGCCAGCCGGCCCACCAGCATCGCTTCGATGTCTTCGAGGAGCTCGTAGATGATGCCGTACGTTCGGATCTCGATCGCCTTTTCTTCGGCCAATCGGCGGGTCTTGCCGTCGGGGCGGACGTTGAACCCGATGATCACGGCCTCCGTCACCTCAGCGAGCTTGACGTCGTTCTCGTTGATGCCACCGATAGCCCCATGCATGATCTCGATCCGGCCGCCTTCGCGGGTGATCTTCCCGAGCGATTCCCGTAGGGCCTCCAGGGAGCCATGGGCGTCTACTTTGAGAATGACACGGAGTTCGGCTTCGTCGGCTCGGAGTTGTTCAAGAAGGTTGGCGAGCCTTTCGCGGGCCGTCGCCGGGGTATTCAACGTTGCGTCGCGGTCCGCGTCGGCCCGCTGCTGGGCCCTTGAGCGCGCTTCTTTCTCATTGCCCAATACTTCGAACGCATCGCCGGCGGTGGGTATCTCGTCCCAGCCCATGATCAGGACCGGTGTTGAGGGACCCGCCTCTTTCTGACGATTGCCACTCCAATCCAGCATCGCCCGCACCCGGCCCGCGGTGGGGCCAGCCACGAATGAGTCCCCGGTATGGAGAGTTCCCCGCTGGACGATCACCGTCGCCGTCGGCCCCATGCCTGGGTCGAGTTGTGACTCGATCACGACCCCAGATGCAGCCGGCTTGGGATTGGCGCGGAAGTTCTCCAACTGGGCGATGAGATCGATCAATTCGAGGAGGTGGTCGACTCCCTGGCCGGTTACAGCCGACACCTCAACAACTGGAACGTCGCCGCCGAGGTCTTCGGTGATCACCTCGTGTTCGGTCAGCATGGTCCGGACCCGAAGCGGATCCGCTTCGGGGAGGTCAACCTTGTTGACGGCGACGATCATCTTGACGCCGGCGGCGCGGGTGTGGCTGATCGCCTCGATGGTCTGGGGCATCACTCCGTCGTTGGCGGCTACCACTAGGACCACGATGTCGGTGATCTCGGCCCCGCGGGCACGCAGGGCGGTGAAGGCTTCGTGGCCCGGCGTATCGATGAAAGTGATCAGCCGGTCGCCGACCTGGACCTGATATGCCCCGATGTGCTGGGTGATGCCTCCCTGTTCCCCGGCGACGACGTTGCTCTTGCGAATGGTGTCGAGCAGCGTGGTCTTGCCGTGGTCGACGTGTCCCATGATGGTGACCACGGGCGGCCGCGGTGACAGCTCAGACTCCGCATCGTCAAAGGCAGGCCGGGGTGTGACCTTGGGTGCGGGAGGTGGAGGAGCTTCCACCTCGACGATGGCGGCAAACTGCTCGGCGACCGACTCGAGATGCTCGGCGGGCATCGGTGCCCCGGCCCCGACCAGGACCCCCCGACCCATAAGGGCCTTCACCAATTCGGCCGGTGACTCGCCCAGCGCCTCCGCCACCTGTGCCACGCTGGGGTTGGCGGGGACGGAGACCAACCGAATCTCGCGGGGGGGTTCTGAGGGCTCAGGCTCTGGCTGCGGCTCCGGTTCGGGCTCGGCTGCCGGGGCATTGGCTTCGCCGACAGCCAGCCGAACCAGATCGGCATCGGTCTCCTCGATGCTCGAGGAGGCTGTCTTGGCTTCGATCCCTAATTCATGCGCCTGGTCGAGGACCTCTTTGGATTCGAGGCCGAGCTCGCGGGCCAGCTCGTAGATACGAAGCTTCGCCACCTACTGGACCCTTTCGGTGGTCTCTGAATCGTCTGCCGGCGTTGCTTCGTCCACCCCCGCTGCGTCCGGCTCTTCGTCCACCCCCGCTGCGTCCGGCTCTTCGTCCATCGCATCGGCCACCGCTTCGACCGGGGTGGGTTCCTCGGCGGCCTCGGGAGCGGGTTCCTCGGCCGGTTCCGTGGTCATCTCGGCAGGGGTGTCTTCGATCGGCTCCTCCATCGGAGGGCGGTCGGAACGGATGTCGACTTTGAACCCCGAGAGCCGGGCGGCAAGGCGCGCGTTCTGACCCTCCTTGCCGATAGCCAGAGAAAGCTGGTGATCGCTGACGATGACTTCGGCCACCTTGTTCTCTTCGTCGACCTTGACCTCTTTCACCTTCGCCGGACCGAGTGCCTCGGCGATGAACTGGCTGGTGTTCTCTCGCCACTGGACAACGTCGACCTTCTCTCCCCGTAGCTCGTTGACAACCTGGCGGACACGGGAGCCGCGCGCGCCCACGCAGGCACCCTTGGGGTCGACATTGGGATCATGGGAGATCACTGCGATCTTCGTGCGGTGACCCGGCTCGCGGGCGATGGCCACGATTTCGACGGTTCCATCAGCCAGCTCGGGCACTTCGAGCTCGAGTAACCGGCGGACCAGGTCGGGGTGGCTGCGACTAACAACGATCTGAGGCCCCTTGGTCTCGTTGCGAACCTCGAGAATCAATGCCTTCACTCGGTTTCCGCGGTCGAGCCGCTCGTAGGGAATCCGCTCCGATCCGGGAAGGATTGCCTCGGCATCGCCCAGATCGAGGATTGTGAAGCGGCCATCGACTTGCTGGACGATGGCGGTGACGAGGTCACCTTCGCGACCGGCGTACACGTCGAAGACTTGCTCCCGCTTCGCATCTCGAAGCTTCTGCTGGATCACCTGTTTGGCAGTCTGGGCGGCAATCCGTCCGAAGTCGGCAGGAGTGTCCTCCCATTCCCGGGTGACGTTGCCATCGTCGTCGAGCTCCTGGGCATAGACGGTGATGTCGCCATCGTCGGCGTCAATCGTGACCCGGGCTTCCTCGGCGGCGCCCGGGCTCCGCTTGTACGCGGAGACGAGGGCGTTGGCAATGGCGTCGAGAATTGTGTCGACCGACACGCCGCGCTCGCGAGCCAGCAGATCGAGCGCCTCCAAGACTTGGGCGTCGATCTTCATGAGCTCCTCGGCTTCTGCCCTGGTTTGGGCGGCTTCTCCAAGTTGAAAACCGTCCGGGCGGACACGATGTCAGAAAGGGCGATCGACTCGGGACCCTGTTCGGTAGTGACAGTGAGTTCGTCCTCCCCCGATCGAGTGAGCACGCCGCGCCTCGTCCCTGCCTCGGTTTTGACCACCACCTCGCGGCCTAGGGACTTCTGGAAGTGACGGGGCCGGGTGAGTTTGCGCTCGAGCCCCGGAGAGGTCACCTCGAGTTGATAGGGCCCGTCGAGTTCGGGGGAATCCTCGAGGTTGTCGAGCAGGCGGGAAAGGCTCCGAGAAACGTCGGCGATGCGGTCCAAGTCGACCTTCTCCGTCTCCGAATCGATCACCACACGCAGGGTTCGGGAGCGCCCGCGACCGACCAGCTCGAGGTCGTCGAGCTCGATCCGCTCGGCGGCGAGGTATGGCTCCACTGCCTCCCAAACCGCCCGTAGTTGCTGGCTTTCCATCACCCGCACGGGGTTCCTTTCACACACGAAAAAAGGTGGGCAGGGCGCCCACCTCTCCTGAAAGCGTCCTTAACTTGGCCGGGGAATTATAACGCCCGATGACGTCTAGCGAAGTCGGTCATGAACTCGCTGAGCGCCTCGACCGAGTCCATCGGCAGCGCTGCATAGAGGCTCGCCCGACAGCCGCCGACGCTGCGATG
The DNA here is from genome assembly GCA_035253825.1 of Acidimicrobiia bacterium. Taxonomy (GTDB): domain Bacteria; phylum Actinomycetota; class Acidimicrobiia; order Spongiisociales; family ZC4RG35; genus JACCTH01. The sequence goes on from DATFBM010000034.1 coordinate 97,327, forward strand.
ACCCTTGAGCCCGATCATGTTGCGCGCTTCTGCCTCTTTCACGAACAGGCCCTCGAGCGAAGGCTCGGGAAGCCGGAACACCACGTTGTGGTGGGAACGGAACTTGCTGTCCACGGGATTGCGGTAGAAGCCCTCGCTTCGGTCGATGGTCTGATAGAGGCGCCCAGCCTTTTCCGCTGCCAGCTTCTCCATCGCCCGCACTCCTCCGGCGGCCTCCATGCGGCGCAGCACCTTTCCCATCAGATAGATCGGAAACATCGGCGGGGTGTTGCCCAGTGAATTCGATTTGGCGTGCCAGTCGTAGCGAAGATAGGACCCGAGGGCGGGGGGCGGATCCTCCAACAGCCGCTTGCGGATGTAGACCACGGCCATGCCGGCGGGAGCCAGGTTCTTTTGCACACCTCCATAGACCAGGTCGAAGAGGTCCCAGGGGAGGGGCCGGGACAAATAGTCGCTCGACATGTCGGCCACCATCGGCACCCCGGGGCGAGGAAAGTCGACCATCCTGATCCCGCCGATGGTCTCATTCGACGTCACGTGCAAATAGCGGGTAGCGGGGCTGATCTCGGGCGTGCTTTCGGGCATCGTCGTGTAACCCGCCTGCTCTCCATCCCAGGCCGCATAGACCTCGCCGTGGGGCTTGGCGTCTTCGAGCGCCCGCTTGCCCCAGGAACCGGAGACCACATAGGCCCCCTTCTCTTGGGGCCGAAGAAGGTTCATCGCCACCATGGAGAACTGCAACGTGGCTCCCCCTTGAACTAAAAGCACTTCGAAGTCGTCGGGCGCCTCCCCCACCTGGCGAGCCAGCGATAGAGCCTCATTGTGGACCGCTTCGTATTCGGGCGACCGATGCGACATCTCGAGAATCGACATTCCGGTGCCGGCGAAGTCGAGAAACTCCTCCCGGGCTTCCTCGAGAACATCGAGGGGCAGGGTGCACGGACCGGCCCCGAAGTTATGGGCTCTCATCTTTCCATTCTTGCGTAAAGCCCCGCGATTGAGGGGCGCCAAGTTACGCAAGAATGGAAGCGTGTCTGAGCCCGCCACCTCGGTCGAGGTGATTCGAGTCGAAGACGGCCGCGGCGCCACCCAAGCCCTCGATCGGTTGGCGGTCGAGGAGCCGATCGAGATTCGCCTCGACGGGACTCCACTGGCTGTATTGATGAGGACCCCGGGTCAGGAGGCGGACCTGATCCTGGGCTTCGCCATAACTGAAGGGATCGTCCTCGGGCCAGACGAGGTGGCCACGGTCTCCGACCTCGGCGATGGTGACCGGTACCAGTTGGTGCTGGCCGATGGGGTCAAGGTCGATCCCGAGCAGTTCCGCCGCAACGCCTACACCACCTCGAGTTGTGGGGTTTGCGGCAAGGCCTCGATCGATGCGGTCCGGATCGCGGCGAGACCCCTTCCGGCGGGGCCGGAGATCACGGTCGAGGATCTCTTAGCTCTCCCTTCCCGCCTGGCCAAGGCGCAGCCGACCTTCGACGCAACCGGTGGCCTCCATGCCGCCGCCCTCTTCTCTCCCGCGGGGAAGTTGCTGGCGGCGGCCGAAGATGTCGGCCGCCATAACGCCACCGACAAATCCATTGGAGCTTTGGCCCGCCAAAGGTGGCCGTTGGGAGAGGTGATCCTGATGGTGTCGGGCCGGATCTCCTTCGAGATCGCCCAGAAAGCGGCGGTGGCCGGAATCCCGGTAGTCGCCGGTGTCTCTGCGGCTTCGTCGCTGGCCGTGGAGCTGGCAACCGAGATGGGGATGACAGTGGCCGGATTCGTGCGCGACCGCGGATTAGTTGTCTACGCCGGGTGGGAACGCCTAGGACAGGAGATCGGTCAGCCGACCGCCTAGCGCCGCCAGGTCGACCTCTTCGGTGGTTAGGCCGCGGCGATTGGTGAGCTCGGCCTTTCCAGCCCGAAGGCCTTTCGGGCCGACCGTCACCCGATAGGGAATCCCGATCAACTCGGCATCGGCGAACTTCACCCCAGGCCGTTCGTCGCGGTCATCGAGGATCACATCTACGCCTCGGTCGAGGAGGTTTGCATATAGGCGTTCGCCGGCTGTCATGGTGTCGGGGTCGTCGACTCTCAGCACCGTCAGCACTACTTGATACGGAGCAACGGATGGGGGCCACAAGATTCCACGCTCATCGTGGTTAGCTTCCACCACCGCCGCCATCGCCCGCTCGAGGCCGATGCCATATGAACCCATGACAATCGGGTGGGACCGACCGTCCTCGTCCTGGACCAGGGCACCCATCACCTCCGAATACCTGGTTCCCAACTTGAAGATATGACCGACCTCGATTCCCTTCCAGATTTCGAGCGGAGAGCTGCAACGGATACAGGGCTCGCCCGCCCTGGTGGTGCGGAGACTTGCCCACTTGCCGACGGTGATGTCCCTCCCGACGTCGACTCCCCGATAGTGGAAGTCGTCCTGATTGGCCCCGGTCACCAGATGGCTGCGACCGCCGAGCTCATTGTCGGCGATGATCGAATACCCGCTGAGGTTGACCGCTCCCAGGCTTCCGGGGTCAGCCCCGAGGGCGGCACGAATCTCCTCAGCCGTGGCCGGGCGCAGCTTGGCCGCACCGGTGGCATCAACCAATTTTTGCTCCAAAAGCTCGTGATCCCCGCGGAGCAGCACCAGGGTGAGGGCGCCGTCCAGCCAATAAACCAGCGTCTTGATTTGCCGCTCGGGCGGGGCGTCGTCCGGAAACGCCTCCGCCAGGGCGGCGATGGTCTTGATCCCCGGGGTCGGGAACCGTTCCAGTTTCGCTTCGCTGGCGGAATCGCGAATTGGTGTAGGAGCGGAAACCGCCCGCTCTAGGTTTGCCCGGTAATCGCATTTGGGACAAGTGACGATCCAGTCCTCCCCCGCCGGGCTGCGGATCACGAACTCGATGGACTTGGCCCCCCCCATCGCGCCCGAGGAAGCCTCTACATCAACCGCCTCAAGACCCAGCGCTCCGAATATGCGGCGGTAAGCGCCGTGATGGAGGTCGAAGGCGGCATCGAGTCCGGCCGCATCAATGTCGAGTGAGTAGGAGTCTTTCATCGTGAACTCCCGCACCCTCAGGACTCCGCCCTTAGGACGCGGCTCGTCGCGAAACTTGGTCTGAATCTGATACCAGATCTGCGGCAGGTCCCGATACGAAGGGACTTCGGTCGCAAGATGGGCGAACACTTCTTCGTGGGTGAAGCCCAGCACGAAGTCGGCTCCTTTGCGATCGACCAGCCGGAAGAGCTCTTCTCCCACCAGATCCCAGCGGCCGGACCGTTTCCAGAGCTCGCCGGGCAAGAGGGCAGGAAGGTGGAACTGCTGGCCGCCGATGGCGTCCATCTCGCGGCGAATGATCCGCCCGATCCGTGCTCGCACTCGCTGTCCGAGAGGCAACATCGAGTAGTGACCGGCTGAAAGCTGACGAATGAAGCCCCCTCTCACCAAGAGGCGGTGGGAGGCGGCCTCCGCCTCAGCCGGGTCCTCACGCAGGGTCGGAATAAATGCTTGTGACCAACGCATGGCAGCGGGAGGCTACCGAGTCAGTCCGCCACTACTTCTATTCGGCCATTACATCTAGTCAGGTTGGGCCGCTACCTCCGCCACTGCACGACGTTTGATCTCCACCCGGTTGGCGTCACCCTGGATCTCGAGCAGTTCTTCCCGAGCTGCCTCGGCGATGGCCTCGGCATCGTGATCGGCCGCCGCCAGACGGGCATCGATTCCCTCCTCCACCAAGCGCTTTGCTTCCTCCACCAGAGCCTCGACCATCTGCGCCTCCGGCACCACCCGGACCACTTTCCCCTTCACAAAGAGATGGCCGCGACCCCGGCCGGCGGCGATGCCCAGATCCGCTTCTCGAGCCTCGCCCGGGCCATTGACGACGCAACCCATTACCGCCACCTGGATCGGAATCGACTCGGCCTCGAGGGCCTTTTGCGCCTCGTTGGCGACCCGAATGACATCTACTTCGGCTCTGCCACAGGACGGGCAGGCGATTAGGTCGAGGCCCTTTCGCTCCCGCAGCCCCAGATATTCGAGCAATTGCCTTCCGGCTTTGGCTTCTTCGATCGGATCGGCGGTGAGCGAGAAACGGATCGTGTCCCCGATGCCTTCCAACAAGAGTGTGGAAATCCCGGCCACCGACTTGATCAGACCCCCGGGTGGGGGGCCGGCCTCGGTGACCCCGAGGTGGAGGGGATATGGAACCTTCTCCGCCAGGAGTCGGTAGGAATCGACCATCGAGGGAACGCTCGAGTGCTTGACCGAGATCTTGATGTCGAAGAAATCGACCTCCTCCAGATACCGGATTTCCTTCTCGGCGGATTCCACGAGCGCCTCGGGCACCGCCGTGCCATGCTTCCTGAGCAGGTCTTTGTCGAGGGAGCCGGCATTGACGCCGACTCGGATCGGCACTCCCCGGTCCTTGGCCTCGCGGGCGACGGTCTTGATGTGCTCGGGATCGCGGATGTTGCCCGGGTTGAGGCGGAGTCCCTGCACCCCGGCCTCGAGAGCGGCAAGAGCCAGTCGGTACTGGAAATGGATGTCGGCAATGATCGGCACCGGCATCCGCGGCATCATCTCTGCCAAACCCTGGGCAGCCTCGACGTCGTTGCAGGTGATGCGAACAATGTCTGCGCCCGCCCCCTTCAACGCATAGACCTGAGCCAGAGTGCCATCGACGTCGGCAGTCTTGGTTGTGCACATCGACTGGACCGAAATCGGGGCATCGCCCCCTACCGCGACCGAGCCGACGCGCAACTGACGGGACTTTCGGCGAGGAGTCACGGGGCTAGAGGTCGATGGGGTTGACCAAGTCGAGAATGATCGCCACCAGACCGAGGAAGCTCACCAGGGTGACGACCACGGCCGCGACCGGGATCAGCACCCGGACGTTGACCTGGCGACGGGAGATCTTTTCGTATAGGGCCACGGCGAAGTGGCCCCCGTCGAGCGGGTAGAGCGGGAGAACGTTGAGCGTGGCGAGCATGACGTTGACCGAGGCGAGTAGGAAGAGGAATGGCCCCCAGCCGAATTCATCCACCTGACTTCCGATAGTTCCGACTCCAATCGGGCTCACCGGCCGAATCTCGTCGGGGACATCGGTGTCGCCCACCAGCACCCGTGCCAGCTCCGAAAGAGTGCCGGGCTGGACGATGCGGCCCAGAACCTGGAAGGTGATGTTGATGCTCGACCCCAGCTGTCGCCCGGCCGTGCCGAGCGACTCCCAGAGGCCGAGGTCACGGCGAACTACGCTCGGGGCCACCCCCAGAAACCCGCTCGGCTCGCCGGTCTCGGGGTGTTCGCGAGTAGCGAGGGTGGCGGGGATATCGAGCTGGCGACCCCCACGATCGACGGTGACCACCACCTCCTCGCCGGGGCGAGTAGAGAGCTCTTCACCCACCGCGGTCCAGTCGGGGGTGGGAATGCCGTTGACAGCCACCACCGTGTCGCCGACTTCGAAGCCGGCGGTGGAAGCCGGAGTGGGTTCACCGGTCTCGGGGAACGTCGCCACCACCTCTGAGAGGGTGGTCGAGAGCTGGGACACCCCGTTGGCCAGTAGCAATCCGGCGAACATCAGATAGGCGATGAGGAAGTTCATGGTCACGCCCGCCAGAACCACCACCGACTTCTTCCAGAACGCTTGCTCGCGGTAGGTTCGACCGAGGTCTGCCTCGGCCACTTCTTCCACCGGATTCATGCCCACCACCCGGACGTATCCACCGAGGGGGATGGCCTTGATCCCATATTCGGTCTCGCCTCGTCGGAATGACCAGATGCGCGGGCCGAAGCCAAAGAAAAATTCTGTGGCTTTGACCCCAACCGCCTTGGCCGCGAGGAAATGACCTAGCTCATGGGCGGTGACGAAGAAGACGATGGCGAGAACGCCGCCAATTGCTCCAAGCAAAGTGTGCCCGAGGCTACTTGACCGGGCTCTCTAACAAGCCCCGGCGATGGCGGCGGCCGCCACGGAACGAGCCTCTCGGTCGGCGGAAAGGACATCATCGATGCTCTCAACCGGCTGCACGCCGACAGCTTCCATGGTTCGCTCGATGATCGACGTGATCGACCGAAAGCCGAGCCGCCCGGCGAGGAACGCAGCCACCGCCACTTCGTCTGAGGCGTTGTAGACCGCCGGTGCGCTCTGGCCGGACCGGGCGGCTGCGTAGCCGAGGGCAAGCGCCGGAAACCGAGCGAGATCGGGTGCTTCGAAGTTGAGCGAGACCCCGGCGAAGTCGAATGGTTTGAGAACATCCGCCGTTCGTTCCGGAAAAGAGAGGGCATAGGCGATCGGCAGTCTCATGTCGGGAGCGCCCAGCTGCGCCTTGATCGAACCGTCGCGAAAGCTAACCATCGAGTGCACCACGCTCTCGGGGTGGATCACCACCTCGACCTGGTCGACTTCGAGCTCAAATAGCTGCTGGGCTTCCATCACCTCGAGCGCCTTGTTGGCCATCGTGGCCGAATCGATCGTGATCCGATCCCCCATCGACCAATTCGGGTGGGCCAGGGCTTCCGCCGGGGTCACCGACTCGAGCTTGTCGAGCTCCCAGGTTCGAAACGGTCCCCCGCTGGCGGTGAGGATCACTCGCTCCACGGATTCCGGATCCTCTCCGGTCAAACACTGGAAGATCGCGGAGTGCTCGGAATCGACCGGAATCAGTTCACCGCCGCTCCGCCGGAGCTCGCGCCGGATCAGCGGTCCCGCCGCCACCATCGACTCCTTGTTGGCCAAAGCGATCCGATTTCCTGCTCTGGCCGCGGCCAGCGTCAACGGCAAACCGACTAGGCCGACGACGCCGTTGACTACCACCGCCTTCGGCGCGGCAGCTAGCTCCTCGAGCGCCTCGGGTCCAAACCGGGCCCGTGCTCCGAACTCTTGGGAGAACCCCTCGCGTTCTTCTAGCGACCCACCTGCCACTGCAATTTGCGCCTCGGGCCGGGAGCGGGCGATTTCGGCCAATCCCGCGCTGGGTCGCCGGGCCCCGATTCCGACCACCGGCCAGCCCAGGTGATCGGCGACCTCAAGGCTCTGGCGTCCGATCGAGCCGGTGACCCCCAGCACCACCAGGGGTTTCATGTCCTAGAGGAGACCGGTGGCGAGCAGGAAGAGATAGGCGGCCGGGACCACGAAAAGCAGGCCGTCGAGCCGGTCGAGAAGCCCGCCGTGACCGGGCATCACCGCCCCCATGTCCTTTGTCCCCAGGCTCCGCTTGATCAGGGATTCGGCAGCATCGCCGATCGGTGAGAGAACGACGATGATTGCGACCAGGGCCAGCGATTGGTTGAGGCTGACTGGGAAATAGTCGACTGTGGAAAGAAAGGCCCCGGTGGCTACGGCCAGCACCGTGCCGCCGACGAAGCCTTCCCAGGTCTTCTTGGGTGAGAGGGCGGGAGCCATCGGATGACGACCCATCGCTCTTCCCGCGAAATATTGGCCGATGTCGAAGATGGCAACCACGATCACCAACAGAAGGATGAGTGGGATCGCTTGGGGCGAGCGGCCGATGATGATGGCGAAGCCGAGCAAGGACACCCAGGCAGTGCCGAAGACCGTAAGAGCGAGGTTGTCGAGGGGGCGGCGCCGGGGAACCAGAGAGTAAAAGAGCACCACCGCCAGTGCCGTCAGCAGCACCACCACCAGCATCGGCGCCGGGCCCCCCAGGTGGGCAGCCAAGGCGGTACCGAGCATGCCCAGCAATCCGAAGAGGGCGATGGGGACGTAGCCCTGCCGCCGCAAAGTGGTAAAGAACTCTCCGAGGGCCACCACCATCAGGAAGGCGATGAAAGCGGTGAAGAGCCAACCCCCGAAGAACAGACTGACCCCGAACAGCCCGATCAACACCACCGCCGAGATGATCCGCATGGCCAGGTCGCTCGTCGCCGCCTGCTCGATATGCTCCAATTCCTCTTCGGTGGGCCCCCGCTGGCCGGTGACGTCGGCGAAGTCGACCAAACCAGTTCCCACCCCGGCCATCGATGCCGCCATCGGCCCCGGAGTGGCCTCGCCGCCTCGGGCGATTTCCTCTGCCAAGTCTCGATACTCCGCGGTGGTGGCCGACAAATAGACCTCCTCCGAAAGCGGAATGTCCTCGTCCTCCGGCAAAAGCCCCTCCAGTCCCTCGTGATTCCCGCCCTCGATCGGCTTCTCCCAGGGTCGGCCGAATCGGCGTCCGGCCGGTGTCTCGGCCGCGGTCTCCTCGCGCCCGCTCATCCTCACACTTCTCCGAGTTCGTGTTCTTTGTCGCTCAGCAGGCCATCGATCCGATGGACAAACTTGTCGGTGAGATCTTGGAGCTCCTTTTCCCCGCGACGAATCTCATCGTCGGAAACCTCGCCCCGCAACGCCTCGATGTCTTCCTTGCTATGCCGGCGAACGTTCCGGACCGCCACCCGCCCTTCTTCAGCCATGTGCCGCACCATGCGGATCAACTCCTTGCGCCGCTCCTCGGTGGGGGTGGGGAAGCTGAGCCGGATCAGGGCGCCGTCATTGCTGGGGTTGAGTCCGAGGTCGGAGGCCTTGATCGCTTTCTCGATGGCGTTGATCGAGTTGCGATCATAAGGCTGGACGACAAGGAGCCGGGGCTCGGGGACCGAGAACGAGGCAATTTGCTGTAGTGGTGTCGGGGAGCCGTAATAGTCGACCTGGATCCGATGAAGGATCTGGGGATTGGCCCGCCCGGTCCTGACGGTGGCAAACTCGGAGCCGACGTGCTCTGACGCCTGCTCCATCTTTCGTTGCGCCTCGGCCAGGACCTCGGTGATCATCCCGCCTCCTGTCTAGTGGACGATGGTGCCGATTGGCTCACCGGCAATAGCCCTCACAATGTTGCCGGCAACGGTCATGTCGAAGACAACGATCGGAACCTCGTGCTCGCGGCACATCGTAATTGCGGTGGCATCCATCACCCCCAGCTCCTGAGAGAGGAAATCCATGTAGCTGAGCTCATCGAGCTTCTTGGCATTCGGATCGATCATCGGGTCGGCCGAGTAGATACCGTCGACCTTGCTTGCCTTGAGCAGGGCTGCCGCCCCGACCTCGACAGCTCGCAGGGCGGCGGCTGTGTCGGTGGTGAAGAAGGGGTTGCCGGTGCCGGCGGCAAACACCACGACCCGTCCTTTCTCAAGGTGCCGACGGGCGCGCAACCTGATGTAGGGCTCCGCCAGCTGCTGCATCGAGATGGCGCTTTGAACCCGGGTCTCGAGACCGGCGTGCTCGAGAGCGTCACGAAGGGCGAGGGCGTTGATGACCGTCGCCAGCATTCCCATGTAATCGGCGTTGGCCGGATCCATACCCTGAGCGTGCTCTGAAACTCCCCGCCAGATGTTTCCGCCTCCGACCACAGTGGCAACCTCGGCCCCGGCATTGACCGCCTCGGCGATCTCGCTCGCCACCCGCTTCACAGTCGCCGGATGGATGCCATAACCGGTGACGGGATCGGCGAAGGCCTCACCCGAGAGTTTGAGTAGAACCCTGCGACCCATCAGCTCTCCTGGCCGTCTTCGCCGATCCTCAGCATCGCCATCCGCCGGACCGAGATGTTTTCCCCCATTCGGGCGGCGAGATCGTTGACCAGAGCTTCCACCGTCCCATCGAATGACTCGGTGCGAGCGAACTTTTGGTCATAGAGCACGTGGTCCTCGTAATAGGACTTGACCTTGCCCTCGACGATGCGATCGATGACGTTCTCCGGCTTTCCTCCTTCTCGGGCCTGGGCAGCGAAGAAGTCCTTCTCACTCCCCAGCTCAACCGGATCAACATCCTCCCGGCGAATCCAACGTGGCTTGCCCCAGGCGATGTGCATGGCGATGTCGTCGGCCACCTTGCGGAACTCGGGATTCTTGGCGACGAAGTCGGTCTCGCAGGCGAGGTCGACGAGGACGCCGATTACGGGCCGATCCGCCTGGAAATGGAGGTAGTAGCCAATCGATCCCTGCTTGGCTTCTCGCTCCCCTGCCCTTTTGGCCACCTTTGCCATCCCTCTGACCCGCAAGAGCTCCATCGCCCTTTCGACGTCACCTTCGGTCTCGACCAGGGCGCGCTTGGCATCCATCATCCCCACCCCGGCCATTTGCCGGAGCTTTTGCACTTCTTTGGCCGCTACTTCAGCCATTGATGGCCTCTTCGGGGGTGAACTCGACCTCGGTTTGCTTGGTATCCATTCCCTTTCCCTCCCGACAAGCTTCGGCGAGGGCGCCGGCTACTACCGAGGCGGCTCGAATGGCGTCGTCGTTCCCGGCGATGACGAAGTCGATGTGATCGGGGTCACAATTCGAGTCAACCAAGGCGAGAGTGGTGATGCCGAGCCGGGCTGCCTCCTTGACAGCCGTGTGCTCGGTGTTGACGTCGACGATGAAGATGGCGTCGGGGGTCTTCGTCATCTCCCGCACGCCACCCAGGGTTTGCTGAAGCTTGGAGAGCTCGCGGCTGATC